>NZ_JAIPUT010000007.1 GCF_020055635.1 Marivita sp.
CCAGCATCCTCATCCCCAGGACCCCGCAACCGCGCCCCCGAAGGCAACCCGCGACGAACCCGACCTCGCAAATCCAATACAAAACTCACCAGACCGGCAACCGCCCGATCCCTTTAAAAGTCGCGGTCGCGCATCGTCTTGACCTCGCCGAACGGTCCGACCACTGTCCGGATCGAATTCCATTGGACCACCCGTCCGTCGTGCTCCGCCTTGCTGGAGATCACCAGAAGCCTCTCCGGACAGAGTTGGCAATTGCCCGAAAAACGGACTTCGCTCCGAGGTTGGGCACAGGCAAGCACCAGTCTCTTGATATCGTGCAGCTCGGCCTCTTCGCCGTCATCGGCCAGAAGATAGCCCCTGACTGCGGCCCCGCGGGATTCAAGGCGCAAGTCGCCGCTCGCGTCCCGGCTTACCGTTCCCCTGCCGCGCTCCTCGTCGAGAAAAATCCCGAGGTCCTGGAGAACACCGATAATGTATGCTGCGTCACCTCGATTGAAGCCGCTGCAGATGAGGAGGTTTCGGGACAGCGGCGCGTCGGAGAGGGAGTTGCGGCTCTGCATGGGATACAACTTAAACGGATGGTTCGCGATGAGCCAGCACCTGTGGCTACAAAATGGTAGAATTTTTCGCCGTGCCGGAAGGACGCCCTGCGGTCCTTCATGCGTGTCCTTTGACAGTGCAGAGACTGATGGCTCTACATGCCGAAGCGACCGTATTCTACTGCAATTCGGAGAAATGGGAAAACTTGCGAAAAAAATGTTGCTTTTTTTCGCAAGGCTGTGGATTATACGACACTATAGCACTAACATCTTATCAAGTGTGGGTTGCCGGAAAACGGGTGTTGCTTGGTCTGGGGCTGTTCAGCGGTCTCGCGTGCCAAGCATGCCTGCAGTCAGAAAGTGAAAACAGGTAATGTCAGTGTTAAACTATGCGAAAAGCGAAAGTGCAAAGCGTAAGCAGCTTGGCACTGGCGACGAGGCTGGCGGCCTGTCATTTGCGCTGGAAACCATTACGCCGAAACAGGCGAAAGAGTACCTGGCCACTGCGCAGGCGGCACGTCGCCCCGACGCGCGAGCGGTCGGCAACTATGCCCGCACGATGAAGGCCAAAGCCTGGGTGGTGAATGGCCAGCCCGTGATCTTCGACAGTGAAGGCCACCTGATCGATGGCATGCAACGCCTCTCGGCCTGTATTGAAGCCGGGGTGCCTTTTTCCACCGTCGTGGCGCGCAACGTGCGGGGCGACACGCTTCACACCATCGATCAGCATCGCGCCCGCTCTTATGTCGCCGTTCTCGAAGCCCGCGGAACGTACCGTCGGCCTGCTTCGCTGGTACGGCTCATGGGCAAATTGATTCGCATCGAAAACGGCATGCTCGGGCTTGCGGCAATGCCGATCAGCTGGTCGCGCTATGACCGAGTTCTTGACGCCAACCCGGAACTCATCGAAGCGGTTGACCTCGCGGACCGGTATCGCGGGCTCAAGCTGCACTCCCAACCGGTGGCGGTGCTCGCCTTCATGGCTCTGCGCGCGGGCCACGGCCCGGCCTTTCGCAACTTCCTCGTGGCGCTCGATACCGACGACGATGAAGGGGCGGCAGGTTTTGACGGTGCGACGAACCTTCTTTCCACCATCGAGGCGATGCGCGCGGTGGGTGAGGTCGATACCGACCAGATGATCGCGCTTGGCATCCTTGCCTTCAACGACTGGATCGAGGAGGGGCGTCGCCGGAAGGTCTACACGTGGGCACCCGATCGCCGACCGCTGAGCGATGACCTCGCGGAGGCTTCCGAGGGAACCGACGATGCGGAGGCGCGCGGAATCGCCAAGGGCAAGCAGCGGTTTCTTCCAAACCTCGGTCTTCCAGTGATGAAGGACTATCCCGGTTTGCGCGAGGGTCTCATCGCCGATCCGTCCCGCAGCAACGAGACTGACAGCCGCCTCGTTGCGGAATTACGTCAGACCGCGGCAATGGGACCGGACGATGTGCGCGTCCGGATGGTCGAAGTCACGCCCGAACTTGCCCGGCACTGGCTGCGGGAATTCAACGATGGCAACCGGCGAACGCAGCCGACGCAGGTTGATGCAATTGCACGTGACATCAAGGCGGGCCGATGGATGGTCAACGCCCAACCGATCTGCTTTACCTCCGATCCTTTCGCCCCCAAAGCGCGCCGCGGCGAGACGCGACTTCTGAATGGGCAGCACCGCCTTTACGGTGTGATCGAGGCCGATATGTCGATTGAGGTTCCGGTCGCGAGCGGTATCGCCGAAAGCGCGTTTGCCACCTACGATACGCATGCGCGCAGAGCGGTCTTCTCGTCCGGCGGGCCGCAGTCGGACCTGCGTGTTCTCGCGGGTGCAGCGCGTTTTCAGTGGCGCGTGGACGAAGGGTTGCATCCACACGATCGGGCAGTCCCATCCGCTTCCGAAATAAAGGAAACGCTGGAGCGCCATCCAGGTCTTGCCGACTGGTTCCCCGAGTCCCGCAAGCGGCAAGTGGCGGAGTTTGGCTCTTCCGGCGTCATGACCTTCGTGCTCTACCATCTCCGGCAAGTCGATCCGGAGGCAGCCGAGGAATTTTTCAGGGATCTCTTCACAGGCGAGAACCTGACCAAGGAAAACCCGGTGCTCAATCTTCGAGAACGGATCCGGCGCACACGCAACCTCGAGGGAGAGCAACGCGGCTCGCGCCGTCAGGTGCTGTCGCTCCTTCTGCAGGCCTGGGAGAGCTATCGCGCTTATCGCAACAACGAATTGGCCACATGAGTCGCTGCGGTTCCGGCATGTGACTCCGCCGCGGTCGGCAACTCGTGTATCCTCCGCTTGATCAAACCTTGAAGGTCCGGAGGGAGGAGCGAACGACAAGCTACTTCCAGTTCCAAGCTCCGCTGGTCTGAAAGGAAATTTCGTTACAGACCGGCCCAAGGAAATGGTTCTTCAGCCGCTTGAACGGCGGCAGGCAAAAGCTACGCCTCCATCCGGCAGCTTGATTCTGTGCCGGCAAGATGCGATCACCGGTGTCAAATCCGACCATCGTCTAATCTGGTTTCGCAAGAATGCGGAAACTTCTCATGGGCGAGCCTTGTTCTGCAACAGGGGGTTGATTGCAGAGGAGAAACTTCTTGTCCCGTCCCGTCGTACTTGCCGTGGATGACGAACCCGCCATCCGTGACCTGTTGCGGGACGCTTTGGAACGGGAGGGTCTGGATATCCGCTGCGCCGGCAGTATCGCCGAGTTTGAGAAAATGGCGGCGAGGATCTTGGTTGATGTCTATATTATTGACCTGACGCTTCCTGACGGCAGCGGGTTCGGCCTTGTTCGGTCTTTGCGGGAGCGAGGTGAAAGTGGTATCATTATCCTGTCGGGTCGGGGCGAAGAGACAGACAATGTCGTGGGCCTCGAACTTGGTGCCGACGATTATGTGACAAAGCCTTTCCGACCGCGTGAGTTGGCCGCCCGCGTAAATGCGGTCATGCGCCGGTACCGAAGGCAGTCGCCAGACGTCGAAGTTGAGGCAAGTGCCGAAACGGCATCCCCTGCGGGAATAGACTATCGATTCGGCGACTATGCCGTCAGCACCTCCGCCCGCCTCGTATGGAACGCCGAGGGCACGGAGATACCGCTGACGACGGCGGAATTCGAATTGCTATGCGCGCTCATCGAACGGCGGGGGCGCGTGGTGAGCCGTGACCAATTGATGAACGCGGTCAAGGGTCGTGACTGGGATGCCTACGACCGGGCGGTCGACGGGCTTGTCAGTCGATTGCGAAAGAAGCTTCCGGCGCCGCCCGGGCGTGCGCACTACATCCGCACCGTCCATGGTGTGGGCTATTCCTTTTCAGGGTAGATTTGACTCCGATTTTCGGGCACGCTTACGTGCGCGAAGTGGCCCATTGGACCTGTTGCCCCAATGACGTGATCTTCAGAAGCCGTCGGCCGATTTCGTCCTGAAATCCGTCGAGTTGGCTGCCGATCTCATCAAGCGATACACCGGTGTGGCGAAGTGTGGCGCCTTCGATCCGGCAGAGCATGCGGATGGAATTGAGGGCTGTGACGTGTTTGCGCATCTCTGCAAGGTGGCTGTCCACGGTGGCGGCTTGCCGCATGGTTCGATCCTGGCATGTTTGCGCTTTCCCTTCGTAATCCGTCGCCACGCCGCTGAGCCGCGCCCGTTCGGCGGCGGCGTCCCCCTCGGCCTTCGAATCATCTTTCGCAAAGGCCTCTGCCATTTCCGACAGAAGATCCGCCGCGTTGAGAAGGAACAAGCTTTCGGAGACCGAACGCGCAATGCCGCCAAAGCCGACGGTTTCGTCCAAGGCACGGGTGTTCAGCCAGTCGACCATATCGTTTGCGAGAAGAGCGTAATTGTCTGAAATCGCGCTGACCGGTCGGCCAAGCTCGCCGAGCTGTGACGCCGCGATACGAAGGTTCAGAGCAATTCGCAGCGCCTCTGCAAACATCGACTGCATTCCGTTGAGCGCAATTTCGATCTGGTCGGCAGCTTCCGCCGCGGCCAGCGCCTCGGAACGGTTCACCCCTCCGCCACCAAGCTGCAGTTCCCTGTGCTGCAGTTCGGTCGCAAGGGCGCGCGCCTGAAAGGAATCGTAGCTCGGAAATCCCATCTCGGCGAGGCCTTGTATGAGACTCTCGGCGCTCTCACTCGGCGTGCGGCCCTCGGCTTCTTCCTTGCGCAGCTGGGCGTAGACGCCCTTGACCTTGTGCAGCATCTCGGAGGTCGGTTTGATCCGCACGGAAAGATACCCTTGCCCCAAGGGAACAACCACCGCGAAGACCCAATAGAAGCGGCCATCCGACGAACTGTTGCAGACATAGGCGCCTGTTGGCTGTCCCTCCTTGATCCGTTCCCAAAACAAGTGGAAGACCCCCTTGGGCATCTCCGGATGGCGGATAAGCTTGTGCGGAGCGTTGATCAGCCGCTCCCAAGGATAGCCGGAGACGCGCTGGAAAACGGAATTGCCGGCCTCTATCACACCGCGCCCGTCAGTGCGTGAGAAGAAGATCTCATCGATCCCGAAGGGCACCTCCACTTCTTGGGCTTGAGCATTGTCGAGCATCGTGGAGTCTCCTTGTCCGACACTTTCTGTTTTTCGCAAATTTCACCCTAACGTTCCTTTTGGCATCTGTCGATAGCGTGGCTTTACATAGATGTTGCGAAAAAAGCACATCTCGCGCCGACAGTCGGAGCTGATTTTCTCATACAGGCATGGGCTTTGCCTGTCGGCCGCCAAATTTTTCCCCCACTCGGAAAAGATGACTTTCCTTACAAGCAAGTACATGTTGTGAAAAACGTATTAGCTGTTATTTTCGCAATTCTCGAAAGCAAGGGGCCGCCGATGACCACACCCGCCCAGATGTCCAGCGCGCCGGAGACTCCCGGGGCCGCCGCCATGCAGCCGCCAGAGTTCCGCTCCGGCAGATGCGTGCACTATGATCTACCCGAAAAGCCTGACCACGAAGACCTGCTGCACTTGCAGGCTTTCCTTTCCAACAACAGTGCTGCGGCGGTGGTCATCTCGGCGGCACAGCTAAGGCGCGCAGACACCCTCCTTCTCCAACTCCTGTTGGCGGCCAAGCGGGACTGGGCGGCGCGGAAGGTCTCCTTCACGGTTGTGGACATTCCCGAGGCTGTCGTTGCGGCTTTGCCGCTTCTGGGTCTTCGGCCCGAGATGATCGGCCTGAGGGTCTCGCAATGAGCATCATGGTTCTGGCGATCGACGACTCGCGAACGATCCGCAGCATGGTGCACCAAGCGCTCGCCGCGGCCGGCTTTTCCTGCGAACTGGCGGAAGATGGCGTCGAGGGTGTGCGGCGGTTCGAAGAGCTCCGTCCCGATGTTGTTATCACCGACATCAACATGCCCCACATGGACGGTTTCGGCGTGATCGAGGCGATCCGCAAGGACGTCGCAAACCGCAGAGTCCCGATTCTCGTCATGACCACGGAAACCGCCAAGGAGTTCAAGACTCGGGCACGCGATGCCGGCGCCACGGGCTGGATCGGCAAGCCGTTCGACGACCAGTCGCTTGTGCAGGTCATTCGTCGTGTCACGGGAGCCGCATGAGATGGCAGCCAATGACGCTTTTCGCGACCTGTTCTTTGAAGAAGCCGAAGACCTGCTTGCCACGCTGTCGGATGACCTCGTCCGACTGAGCGCGGGGGAGTTCGACAACGAGATTGTCCACTCGATCTTCCGGGCCGTACATTCGATCAAGGGTAGCGCCGGCGCCTTCTCGTTGGAAGAGCTGGTGGATTTTGCTCATCGCTACGAGACCGTGCTTGATGGGGTGCGCAGCGACAGGCTCGAGCTGACACCCGACCTATTCCGGGTCGTGCAGCGGTCAGCAGATCACCTGGCCGTCCTGGTCGAGGCGGCCCGTACCGAACAGGAAACCGACAGGGCGGTCACGGAAACCGCTCTTGCGGCCCTCGATGCTTGCCTCTGCGCCGCTTCCGCGACAGGCGCGGACCCAATGCCGACTGCCTCCGAAACGCCGGAGGCGGGTCCCGCGCAAGAAGAACCCCAGTTCGGTTTCGTGCCGCTCTCCCTCGATCTCGACAGTCTTGCTCAGACCGGCCCGCAGAGTTTCGACATTTGCTTCCGTCCCCATCCCTCGCTCTACGAGAACGGCCACGAACCCGCGCTTCTTCTCGCGCAACTTGCCGAGCTTGGGCACCTCGAGACAGAGATCGATCTTTCGGCGCTGCCGCACTGGAGCGCGCCCGAGATCGTCGAGCAGGCGCTCTCGTGGAAGCTCCGCCTTGCGACGGACGCCACGCAGGACGCGATCGAAGAGGTCTTTGATTTCGTTGACGGCCTCTGCGACCTGACCATTCAAGCCGAAGGCAATGACATGCCAGAGACAGTCGTGCAGAACGGGGCGCCGATCGAGACGGCGACGACCAAACTCGCGGAGCCGGATGCGGCACCAACCGCGACGTGTATCGAAGCGGAAACGGCCGAACCCGCATCAGCCGCCAAGTCGGTCGCGGCAGCGGACACGCCACGCCCGACGCTGCGGGTCGATCTCGACAGGATCGAGCGGCTCTTCAACGCGGTGGGCGAGCTCATCATCAACCAGTCAATGATCGCCCAGCGGGTCGACGACCTGCAGCTTCACCACGATGCCGACATGGCCGTCCATGTGGAAAGCTACCGGCTTCTCGCCCGAGACATCCAGGAGGCGGTCATGGCGATCCGGGCGCAGCCGGTGAAGCCACTGTTCCAGCGCATGTCTCGCATCGTGCGCGAGGCGGCCGACGGCACCGGCAAGCAGGCGCAGCTCGTGATGGTCGGCGAAGGCACAGAAGTCGACAAGACCGTTATCGAACGTCTGGCAGATCCCCTGACCCATATGATCCGCAACTCGGTCGACCATGGCCTCGAAGGCCCCGAGCAGCGTTGCGCCAACGGCAAGGACCCGGTGGGTACGATCTGGCTCTCGGCGGCACATCGCTCGGGCAGCGTGGTCATTACCATCCGGGATGACGGCGGCGGTCTCGACCGGGAGAAAGTGCTTGGCGTTGCGGTCAAGAAGGGCCTGGTGCCAGCTGGCGCGGACCTGTCCGAGAGCGAGATCGACAATCTCATCTTTTTGCCGGGTTTCTCGACCGCCTCGGCAACCTCGCTTCTGTCCGGACGTGGTGTCGGCCTCGACGTGGTGCGCACGGCGGTCCAGTCGCTTGGCGGCCGGGTCAACATCGTCTCGCGCCCCGGCAAGGGAACCGAGTTCACCATAGCACTGCCCCTGACACTCGCCGTGCTGGACGGAATGTTGATCTCGGTTGGCAACATCAGCATGCTCGTGCCGATCTCTGCCGTGCTCGAGACCATCCGCCCGCTGGCGGGCGAGGTGCAGGCCGTCGGCCCAGACGAGTGCCTTCTCTCGATCCGCGGTCGCTTTGTTCCGGTCATTGATCTTGCCGCGAATCTTGGCGTTCCGCGCGCCGTCGAGGCCGACGCGCCGATGCTTCTCCTGCTTGTCGAGACCGAGGCACGTGGCACATGTGCGCTCCTCGTGGACCGCGTCCACGATCAGCGGCAAGTGGTCATCAAGGGGCTTGAAAGCAACTATGGCCACGTTCCCGGCGTCTCGGCTGCGACCGTCCTCGGAGACGGCCAGATCGCCCTCATCCTCGATCCCGACGCTATCGTCGCACAGAACCACGGGGCCGGCCTGCGTGCCGTGATCCCCTCTTGATGGAGACGCCCAAGATGCAGGACGCAGCAGACCAGAACGGCGAGGTCGAGTTCGTCATCTTCACTTCGGGAGGACAGAGCTTCTCCCTCGACATCCGCCATGTCCGCGAGATCCGTGGGCAAAGCGCGGTAACACCTCTACCGCATGCGCCCGAAGAAGTGCTTGGCGTCACGAACCTGCGCGGCGCCGTGATTCCGGTTTTCGATCTTGCGAGATGCTTTGCCCTGGGTGCCACGGTTGACGCCGAACGCAACGTCATTGTCATCGCGATGAACGGCACGCAGACCATCGGGCTTCTGGTCCAATCCGTGTCCGAGATCGTCTCGTTCCCCCGAGCCAATATTCAGGACGCTCCGGATATGCTGGGTGGGTCGGCGCAGAGCCACATCTCCGGCCTCGTGCCTCTCCAAGAGGGCATGAGCCGCGTGATCGATCTGCCGTCGCTGATCCAGCGGCGTATGCCGGTGCCGGCATGATCGAAACGCGAACCACTCCAGCGCAAGAGTCATCTTTCGACGGCCCTGGCGCGATTTCGATGAGCCAGGCGGATTTTCAGCGGATCGCCGGCCGTGTTCAGGAAGATTACGGAATCCATCTGCCCCAGGCAAAGAAGGATCTTGTCTATTCACGGCTGCTGCGACGGGTCCGCTTTCATGGCTTCGTGGATTTCGGGACCTATTGCGATCATGTGGAAAGCGTGGCCGGCGTGCCGGAGCGCACCGAGATGCTTTCCGCGCTCACCACGAACGTCACACACTTCTTTCGTGAGAAGCACCATTTCGATCTCCTTTCCAGTTCGGTCTTGCCGCCGCTTCTTGACGCGGCGCGGCGCGGCGGCCGGGTCAGGCTCTGGTCGGCGGGCTGTTCGTCGGGGCAAGAGGCTTATTCACTTGCCCTGACGGTGCTGGCGCTTTGCCCCGACGCGGCGCGGTACGACATTCGAATCCTTGCCACGGACATCGACCCCAAGATCGTCGCCCGTGCCCAGGAGGCCGTATATCCAGCTGCCGAACGCGCCGCCATCGGCGAGCCGCTGCTTTCGCGGTTCACCGAGTCCGAACCCGAGGGCGACAGCTTTCGCATTGCTGCGTCCGCGCGCGCGCTTGTGACCTTCGCAACTCTCAACCTGATCGGCGAATGGCCTGTGCGCGGGCCCTTCGACGTGATCATGTGCCGCAATGTCGCGATCTATTTCGGCGACGCCGCACAGCACCGGCTCTGGCAGCGGTTCACCAGCTTCATGCAGCCCGGCGCACATCTTTTCATCGGCCATTCCGAACGGATTGTCGGCCCCGCCGAGGCGCGGCTCGAGAACGTCGGCATCACCGCCTACCGCGTCTTGCAGCAACGCGATGGCACCGGGCAGAGGCCCGACACCAAAGGAGCGACAAAATGAGCGTTCGAGAAAATCTCCGGGTCATGGTCATCGATGACATGGGTGTCAGCCGCGCGCTCGTCACGAATGCTCTCGACGAGATGGGCGTGATTCACTACTCGGCCGAGGCCGATCCGAAGGCCGCGCTGGCCAAGCTTTCTGCGAGCCCCGTGCATCTTGTCCTGTGCGACATGAACATGCCCGGCATGAACGGGCTACAGCTTCTCGAGGCCCTGCGCCGCCAGCCTGCGACGGCCAATATCGGCTTCATCGTCATCACGGGCACGCCCTCGCCTGACATCATTCAGAAAGGCCAGGCGCTGCGCCTGAACAACCTCGTCGCCAAACCGTTCGATACGCCCAAGCTTCGGACGGCGATCGAGCAAGTCATCGGAAAACGACTGTGATGCCGGTCTCTGTTCCCCTGCCTGCGGCCGACCTCCTGCAGCGTACCGCGCTCGAGATCGAGCGGTGCCGTGCACTTGTCGAGAAAGTCGAGAACGCGGTCGCGCATCACCCGGTCTCCGAATGGCACGCCGACTTCCAGAGCATTGACCTGCTCGACCAGATGCTGGGCGACATTTCGGTTCTTCTCGACACTCTATCGCGCGCGTCCGAGCTTGACGGGCTCGTCATTGCCGATGCTCACCGGCTGACGTCGCCCCTGCGGCTTGGCGCCGTGCGGGCGCGGTTGCACGAAACCCCGCATGAGACCGGAGGCCATCATGTCGAACTCTTCTGATCCGAAATCCGCGCTCAAAAGCTTGTTCCGGCGCACACAATCGCAATCCCCTGCAACCCAACCGGGAGCAGTTCGAACCCAAGGAAGGCCCGTCATGGACACCACCCGAATGAAGCTCAAGACAAAGATTCCATTCGCCATCGTCGGCGTCAGCATCATGGTGGCGGCCGCTCTGCAAACCCTGAGTTATACAGAGATGCGTCGTGAAGCGATCGAGAACCAGGAAGCGCGATTCCTTCTTCAAGGCGAGGCGTTAAAGCAGAACGTCGTCGACTGGGTCGATCAGGCACGGCTCACTGCGCTGCAGCTGGCGGCCTCGCCGCTGATCGTACGCAGCGTGCAGCGTAACGCGACATTCACAGGGGCTTCGGCAGGACCGAGGGGGGCTGGCGCACCGGACGACAAGAGCGACCTGATCCGTTTTCTGGGCAAGTTTGCCGAAAACGCCGAGTCCGACGACATCTTCGTGATCGACGCACGCGGTGTCGTGGTGCAGTCTGTCGACGGCGTGGTGCCTGTCGGAACGCGGCTGCTTGACGGCCCGCTGGCCAATAGCGCGCTTGCCGAAGTGTTCGGTGAAGCGATGGGGGCATCGGAAGGTCAGGCCCAGTTCGCCGATTTCGAGGGATACGGCCCTTTCTACGAAAAAATCTCGAGCTTCGTAGGGGCGCCGATCGTCAGCGGTGAGGGTTCGACAATCGGAGTGCTGGCAGTCCACCTGCATCACGACGAACTCCACGAATACATGACGGACGGCTATACTCTCGGATCGGCCACCCAAGGTTACGTCATCGGCTCGGACTTCAAGGCAGCTTCCTTGCCGACCCGCGGCGAGGCTTTCGGCCTGCTGGACAACATGCCGCGAAGCGCGCAGGCAGCGGCAGCGCTTGAGTCGAAGGAGGCGACGGTCCTTCCCGATGTACGGCCTGTCAATGACGCGCCCGATGCTGATCCGAGCGCCTATGCGGTTGCGGTCCCGATAAATCTCTTCGACGAGCAGTGGGGGCTTGTTGTCGAGAAAGGCAACACCGAGATCTTCGCCGATGTGAATGCCGTTTTGACCAAGCAGATACTGGTCACTCTGGCTGCAGTCGGCATCACGCTTCTGTTGGGCTTCTTCATCGGGCGGTCGATCTCGCAGCCACTCAGCCGCGTCACCGGCGCGATCCACAGGATCGGCGAAGGCAAGCTTGATGCCGAAGTCGCCGACACTGACCGGAGCGATGAACTTGGCGACATCGCCAAGGCGGTCGAACGCCAGCGCAGCCTGCTCGAAGAGCAGCGCGCCCTGGAAGCCGAGCGTGCCCGTCAGCAGGAAGACCTGCAACGTGTGGTCGAAGGCATGCGGGACGGCATGAAGCGCCTCGCCTCCGGCAACCTTTCCGCACCCATCGACACCGCCTTCGGAGAAGAATACGAGGTGCTGCGCGTCAATTACAACCAGACCCTGGAGCAGCTGAACTCCACCATCTCCCAGGTCGTCGAGGTTGCCGAAAGTATCCGCGCCCGTTCGAGCGAGATCAGCAACGCTTCCGTCGACCTGTCGCGCCGGACCGAGAACCAGGCCGCTGCTCTGGAAGAGACTGCCGCCGCGCTTGATGCCCTGACCACCAGTGTGAAGGACAACGCGAGCGGTGCCGTCGAGGTCGAAGCCACCGTCAAGACAACGCGCTCGGAAGCAGAGGAAAGCGGCAAGGTCGTCAAGGCCGCAGTTTCGAAGATGACCGAAATTCAACGCTCGTCCGAGAAGATTTCGAACATCAGTGGAACAATCGAGGACATCGCCTTCCAGACCAACCTTCTGGCGCTCAACGCAGGCGTCGAGGCGGCGCGGGCGGGGGACGCGGGCAAGGGCTTTGCCGTTGTCGCCTCCGAAGTGCGCGCTCTCGCCCAGCGGTCTTCCGACGCGGCAAAAGAGATCAAGACCCTTATCACTTCGAGCAGCCAGCACGTCCGCACCGGAGTCGATCAGGTAAATCGGGCGGGTGAGGTCATCGAGAACATTGTTGGCCGTGTGGCGCATATCTCGGACCTCATGACCGGCATCGCCGCTGGCGCCGCCGAGCAATCGTCCGGCCTCGGCGAGATCAACATCGGCGTCACACAACTCGACCAGGTGACCCAGCAGAATGCTGCGATGGTCGAGGAATCGACCGCAGCGAGCCAGGGTCTCGCTCAGGACGCGACCAACCTTGCCGGGCTTGTGAGCCACTTCAAGGTTCGACGCGACGATGTCCCGAAATCCCCTCAGCCGCTCTTGGCAACCGGAGCAGCCGGGGGTTCGAAGGGCGAGCCAGCAGCAACGGAAACCACACCGGTCGTCGCCAAGCTCCGTGCAGCGATCGAGACTCCGCACGGCGTCTGGCAGGACTTCTGAGCGCGGTGCGCCCGTCGCGCAGGGAGGTGGTTTCGCCTCCCTGACGTGACACCTGTATCTTGAAACAAAGGCGGCGGCTCCAGGGCCGCCGGCGCGGTGCCCGATCCCGGGCACCGCTTTTGCAGGAAAAGCCCATGAACCCCACACGGATCGTCATCGTTGCGAAAAGTCCAATTTCTCGATCTCTCATCGGCCGACGGCTGGTTGCGCTGCCGGGGATCGAGCTTGTGGGCGAAGCGGTGAGCCTTGCAGACGCGAAGCGCGTGATTGAGACATCGCGCCCCCACATCGCAGTCCTCGGGCCGAGTTTGGCGGCATCACGCGAATTCAAGGACCTCCGCGACCTCCTCATCGCCATGCCATGCCGCTGGATCGAGATCGCGGGCCTCAACACTGCGGCCGATTCTGACGGCCTCGCTCGGGACGGCCGGCATCTGCCTGTGCTTACACATGGCATGACGCAGACCCAGACCGAAAAAGCCCTTGCCGAAGTCATGGCGGCCCCCGTTGATCGCGCCACTTCCAGTGAAACGGCGCCGGCATTCCGCCGAACACCGGATGCGCAAACGACCGAGCCAGCGAACCGCTTCATCCTTATCGGCGCCTCGACAGGGGGTGTCGACGCGCTGCTTCAGATTCTCGGCGACTTCCCGGAGGACTGCCCGCCGACGGCAATCGTTCAGCACACTGGACGCGGCTATAGCGGCAGCCTTATCCAGCTACTGGCGCAACGCTGCCGCGCCAAAGTCATGGCGCCCCGGGACGGTATGGAACTGCGCCGCGGCATGATTGCCGTTGCGGCCGGCGGCGAGGCGCATCTCCGGATCAACGCGGGCTCGGTCCTGCGCTGCCACCTTCGCGGCGGGCCTCCCGTTTCCGGACACATGCCTTCGGTCGACGCACTCTTCATGTCTGCTGTGCCCTGGGCGGACCGTGCTGTCGCCGTGATCCTCACCGGCATGGGCCGCGATGGTGCCTCGGGCCTGTTGGAACTCCGCCGCGGTGGCGCCGTCACCATCGGCCAGGACGAAGCCACGTCGCTCGTTTATGGCATGCCGAAGGCCGCCTGGGACATGGGTGCCGTCGAAAACCGCCATTCGCTTTCCAACATCGCGGGCGCTGTGCTGCGCGCCACCCAAGCCGGTGTCCTTCGATGATCCCTCTCGTCCGGCGCACGATCACTGTCACTCAAGGCGAATTCCGTGCCGAACGGGAACCCGACGTGGTGTTGTCCACAATCCTCGGATCCTGTGTTGCGGTCTGCCTGTATGATCCTGGAGTGGGCGTTGGTGGCATGAACCACTTCCTATTGCCGCAGGGCCAGGACACGCCGGGCGGACGCTCCGAACGCTATGGCGTCAACGCCATGGAGCAGCTTATCAACGCGCTCCTCCGCATGGGCGCCCGGCGCAAGTCACTTGTCGCCAAGGCTTTCGGTGCCGCCAACATGACCGAGCGGCTGAGCCCGATCGGAGATGCCAACGCGACATTCACTCGAGACTTCCTCCTGGCCGAGAGCATCGCATGCGTTGCGGAAAGCTTTGGCGGCGTCAACGCGCGCAAGGTTTTGTTTCACCCCGCCACCGGCACAGCGCGCCAGATGATTGTTCCCGGCGATTTCGACGAGCCGCGCAAACCAGTGCCTGCCGTACTCAAGCCGGATATCACCCTGTTCTGAACCCGCGCCGCTGCCAGTTGCCTCTGGCAGCAGAATATCTTGGATCAAGTCCACCGCGCTTGTAGCCTCTTGGCTTGGGCCATGAAAGGGAAACACGCGGCCAGCATGAGGCTGTGTTCAGCTAACGGGGGTCTGAAGATTGACGTCTGCATCGCGCATCCGACCCCTGTTCGCAACAGAGGGAAGCCCTTGGCTTGCAAGGGCCACAGCTCAACAGGAATGGATCAATTGCTCAGGCTAGCTGCAATCTTGGCGCAGCGGACTGCGGTGTTGAGAGGCGTCTCGCGCAAATCCGATCAGCCGATACCGCCGCAGTCGGCGAGTTCCACGACCAGATCGTGCGCAAGGCGTTCGACAAGACCGTCGAGGTCGGGTCGCAGCGTCTTGGCGAAGGCGTCGAAGAACTTGGCGATCCGGCGATCCGAACAGGATACTTCGGCTCCAACAGGCTCCAAGAGACGGTTGGCCGCCTCCACGATATCGTCGAGGCGAATGCTGGCGAGCGTTCGCTGCGACAGTCCGACACCCAGGTGATCGAATACCCGGGCGCGGTCCTCGGGGTCGTCGAATTCTGCCTCGACCTGATGAAGCACCGCCTCTGCACGTTCGGCGGCGCAGCATGGGATATGCAGGGCCGCGCGGCGTCCGATCTGGGCGGCCGCCTGCCAGGAACCGACAGGGGAGTGTGCGTTCCTGACGCGGCGTCGGTCGACGATGCTGCAATCGAACGGCCCGTCTGCGTCGACCTGCACAAGAAGCAACCCCTCGCCGGTGGCCCGTGCGCCCGCCTCGCACATATCGGCAAGGCCCACGGCAGCCAGCGTCTGCCGCGCCTGACGCGCTTCGGACACAAAGGAAAAGAGATGCAGCTTCCACTTGCCTGAGCACCAACCAGCCGTTTCGGCAGTCAATACCTCGCTACCGATCCGGGTTGTGGGCCGCGCATCGCCGTCTTTGGGCAGGTCCAGCCAAAGTGGAACGATGTGATCCAGCGGATCATCCGTCCCAGTGTGGCCTTTTGCTGTCGAACCTGTGTTTGGTATCTTTCGATAGTTGTTTGTAAGCACTTATGCAGCCCCCTGCGTACTTTCGATAGTCAGACACGCTTAAAGAGGGGTTTTGTGAACTGGATTCGCAGAAGTTGTGCAAAAACTTGTTATTCTTCCAGATTGTTCGAACGGGTCAGGGTTCCACCTGGAACAGACTGGCGCGCAGCGCGTCGACGGGCGTGTCAGGCGGCAGCGCGCGGGTAGAAGCTGTTGAAATGAAGACTACTGTCAAAAACATTGCAACGCCCGTGGCGACCCCGAAACCGCGGAGTCGAGGCTTGGTCAATCTGGCCTCAAGTGCGCGAAGGACCCCTGAGGGCGCCGGTTCTGCATGCGTTGGCCCGAAACTGAGCGACGGCTCGACGCGGCGCTGCGCCAGACCCGGAAGTGGAGTGAAAAGCAGATGGTCGTCACGTTCAGACGAAACAAGGGGTATTTCGCATTCAAACCCTTCGAGAGCTTCGGGTAGGCTCCCGTGTGGAAGCCGCAGGGCATAAGGGTGATGAGAGCCTCCCTTCACCGCTTCGCAATGTACCGCGAATCCGATGCCGTCATTGCGCACGAGCACCTCTGGGGTCGCAATTTCGCCCGTTGGTGCTGAAGGGTCGAGGATGACGAGCGCGCTGCCATCTGCGTCGATCCGAAGAACCGCCTTGGCGAACGGGCGCTTTCGCGCGGCGCCCGGGGCAATCGGCGCGTAGCCGGGCAACACGGCTGAAGCGGCGTGCGGGGCGTGGGTGGATTCCGCAACAGCGCTGGAGACATCGATCCCCTCTTCGGTCGCGAATGTGAAGTTCACAGCAAAGTCGTCAGCCTCCTCCACTGCTTCGGGGTTGGCGGCCAGAAATTCCTCGACACCGGATACAAGGCTGCGGACCGTGCTGAACGGCAGGTCGCACTCGGGATGCCCCTCGACGGGCGGATAGACCGCAGCCTTATCGAATGCGATTCCCGAAAGATCCCCGATGCGGCGCAGCAGCGATGCGCTGCTTTCCAGCCTGTGGATCGGAAAGATTTCAGCTTCCGGATCGCGTGTCCGAACCACTGCAACGCCAACGTCCTCTGGCCAGCCTGGTGGCCGCGCAAACTCGTCTGCGAGTAGGATGCGCACATGCGTGGCGGTCGCAGTTTCCATGAGCCCGGAACTCCATGCAGTGTCAAATTTGCGAAAAACATAATTTATCTCCTTTCCGCCTTCAATCCCTCTTTTTATGTGCTAGGAATAATAACGGTTTTCGCAAACTTTGACTATGAAAGGCATTCCGACATGATGATCCTGATCGGACTGGTCCTTGTCTTCGGATTGGTGTTCGGCGGCTTCGCCCTGTCGGGCGGCAAGTTCGACGTACTGCTACACGCCTTGCCTTTCGAGGGCATGATGATTGTCGGCGCCTCGGGCGGCGCTTTTGTCATGGCTAGTTCCGGGGCCCGGCTGAAGATGACGCTGGCCAGCCTGAAGCGGGTAGTCACGGGGCCGCGCTGGAACTCCAAGGACTATACGGATCTCCTCAGCCTGATGTTCGAACTCGCCCGGCTTCACCGCAGCAAGGGTGCTGTGGCGCTAGAGGGTCACATCGAACACCCGGGCGATTCGGATATTTTCAATCGTTACCCGCGCATTCTGAAGGACCAGGAATCGACAAACCTGATCGCGGACGCGTTCCGCCTGCTCAGCATGAACTTCGACGATCCCCATCAGATGGAGGACGTCCTGACGAAAAAGATCGAGGCGATTCACCACGAGAACATGATTCCGGTTCACGGTCTGAGCGTCGTTGCCGACGGGCTTCCGGCGATCGGAATCGTCGCGGCAGTGCTCGGTGTCATCAAGACGATGTCAGCGGTCGATCAGCCACCTGCGATCCTGGGCAAGATGCTAGGCGGCGCGCTTGTGGGCACCTTCCTCGGCGTCTTTCTCGCCTACTGCATCGTCGCTCCCGTCGTGACACGCCTGCAGGACATCGAGGAGCAGGATCTCGCTTTTTCCTACGTGATCCGGGATGTGGTCATCGCAATGCTGCATAACCATCCCGCCAACATCTGCGTCGAGATCGGACGCGGCACGATCCCGCCCCATCATCGTCCGAGTTTTCAGGACACCGAGACGGCACAGCGGGCGATTGCGGCATGACACGGCGCCTTGAAACATTGGCAATGCTCGGTCGCCTTCACGATCGCGAGCTCAAGTTGCGCGCGGCCGACCTTGCGAGTCTGCAAAACCAGGCATCTGTGCTGGACGCCGAACGCGCGGAACTCGAGCGGCGGCGCTATGAAGAGACATCGGTCGTGCTGACCGAAGCGATGCCCTACACAGCACAGTTTCTGCTTACGCTCCGACGCGAGCGGGACCGTATCGCGGTCGAGAAAGAAGGAGTCGAGAGCGCGGTGGAAGCCAAGCGGGACGAAGTGCTCGACACATGGCGCGATCAACGCTGCAACCAACATCTGCGCGATGCGCTATTGGCCCGCCTTTTGCAGGACCGGCGACGTTCCGAACAGGCAGAGGCGGATGAGCGCGGCGTCATGGATCACGCCCGCGCCGGCTCGATCATCCGGCGGCAAGCTCCTCGGGGCTGAGCGGAAGGCCGGCTTCATCAAGGAGCCCGTAGAGCGTCGCAAAAGTCTCGTCGGCGCTCAGGCTGTCCGAGCTGGCTTGGCAAAGGAACCCATCGGCGAGGGACGCGAATTGAATGGCGGCATCTGTCCGCGCATCTCCGCCAGCCCGATAAGCACCGATCCGGACGAGATCCTCCATCTCGGCGTTCAATGCCAGCGCGCGCCTGGCGGAGGTCATGATCGCGCGTTCCGCCGGCGCGTGACAATGTGGAAGCGCTCGAGAAACAGATTTCGCAATGTCGATGGCCGGATAACGCCCGCCCTCGGCGATCTTGCGATCAAGGATGATGTGACCGTCGAGAATGCCGCGGACGGTGTCGGCGATAGGTTCGTTGTGATCGTCACCATCCACGAGCACGGTGTAGATGGCTGTGATGTCGCCTTGCCCGGGAACGTTGCGCCCCGGTCCCGACCGTTCGAGCAGCCGTGGCAGTTCGGCAAAGACTGTCGGCGTGTAGCCGCGGCTTGTCGGCGGTTCACCGGCGGCAAGGCCGATTTCGCGCTGAGCCATCGCGAAGCGTGTCACGCTGTCGATCATCAGCAAGACATGCTGCCCCTGATCGCGCAGGAACTCGGCGATGGCAGTTGCGGTCCAGGCCGCCTGACGGCGTGTCAGCGGCGGCTGGTCCGAGGTTGCGACCACCAGCACCGACCGCGCCATGCCTTCCGGACCAAGGTCGCGCGAGATGAAATCCTGCACCTCGCGGCCGCGTTCACCAACAAGCCCGATCACGATGACATCGGCGTCGATCTGCCGCGCAAGCATCGCCATCAAGGTGGATTTCCCAACGCCCGAGCCCGCGAAGACGCCAAGCCGCTGGCCCCTGCAGATGGGTGTGAAGGCGTCTATCGCCTTGATGCGGGTCTCGAGCTTTTTTCCTGTAGAACGGCGCTGAAAGGCCTCTGGCGGGACCGCGCGTGGCGGATAGCAATGCGGGCCCTCGCAGAGCAAGGCGTCATCAAGCGGTTGCCCAAAGGCATCAAGGACCCGACCAAGCCAGCTTTCGTCCGGATAGATGTCGCCGCCGGCATCGATCAGCCGCACGTCGTCAGCAAGCGCGACGCCCTCCCAGGTGCCGAAAGGCAGGACAGTCGCCACATCGCGGTCAACCGCGACGATCTCGCCGCGGATCCTGTCCGCCACCTTGACATGCCCGCCCATCCGCGCTGCGGCGCCGAGCCCCGCGACCTCCAGTTCGAGGCCGCCGATCGACAGCACCTTTCCAAAGACCTCGCTCTCTGCGATTTGGCGTGTCCGGACCCTGAGCTCGGAGAACATCGTGCGCTCGCTCATGGACTCTTCCCCTAATCTGATTTCTGTGTTTAAAGCACTAAGCAACGTTTTTCGCAAGGGTGAGACATGGACGTGAACAAGACCTCCATATTCCAGATGGCGAGCCACCGGCTCGAGTGGCTGACAGCCCGCCAAAAGGTCGTCGCCGAAAATATCGCGAATGCCAACACGCCAGGCTACGTTGGTCGCGATGTGCAGAAATTCGAGGATTTTCTGAAGGACGACCGCTTTGGCGCGGAGCGCACCATAACCGAGGAGTCGGCGAGCCGATGGGGTGGCAGCAAGGATGGCAACACTGTCGTTCTTGAAGAGCAAACGATTCTCGCAAACCAGATCAGCGGCGAGTTCCGCCTCGCCTCTCGCCTCTACAGCAAGAGCCATCAGCTCATCGCGCTCGCATCCGGACGGAGATAGACATCATGGATATTCTCAGCGCACTCGGCCGCACGGCCTCCTCGGGCCTGACGGCACAGTCACAGCGGCTGCAGATCATCGCCGAGAACATGGCGAACGCCGATTCAACGGGATCGGCCGAGGGTGCGGACCCGTACCGGCGGCGGGTGGTTACCTTTGGGGACATGACCGACGAAGCCTCGGGCGCGACATTGGTCTCGGTAAGTTCCGTGATCGAGGACACGTCGCCATTCCGTTTGCGCCACGATCCGTTCCATCCGGCTGCCGATGCAGAGGGCTATGTTAAAACGCCCAACGTCGATCCGCTTCTCGAGCTTGCGAACATGCGCGAAGCGGCCCGGTCCTACGAGGCCAACCTGAACATGATGGAAACCGGCCGGAAGATGCGCGGCCAGATCATCGACATGCTGGGATAACCGCAATGATCGAGAGTACGAGCAGCTTTGTGACTGGCGCGGTTTCTCGCGCTTACAAGTCCGGCCAAGCCCTGCCGGCGGCCGCCCCTGCGCCGACGGAAAACGCCAGCCGGCCGAGCTTTGGCGAAGTCCTGGAGCGCACTGCGGCCGAAACGCTCGAAACCGTACGGCAGGGCGACCGGGCCGCGGTGGCGGGGCTTGCGGGCGCACTGCCCACCCAACAGGTGGTAGAGGCGACAATGGCGATGGAATCGGCGGTAAAGGTCACGGTTGCCGTGCGGGATCGCATGGTCGAGGCGTACCAGGAAATTCTGCGGATGGCGGTCTGACATGGCGCCGGCCGATGTCAGCGAGATCGTGGCGGAAACGATCTGGGTGATCCTGATCGCCGCCGGACCCGCGCTGACCGTGGCAATGGCGGTGGGCCTGGGGATCGCCCTCCTGCAGGCTCTGACCTCGGTGCAGGAAATGACCCTGACCTTTGTTCCCAAGCTCGCGGCAATCTTCGTGTGTGTCGCGCTGACCCTGCCGCTGATCTACGCGACACTCTTCGGCCTCAGCGAACGGGTCTTCGACCTGATCCAGTCAGGCGCGATCTGATGCGGCGCCTGTGTCTCGCCGTGACGCTGAGCTCTTTGCTGCCAGCGGCATCGGATGCCGGCATCTTCGACGGCCTTTTCTTTTTTCCCCCCGCGTCGGCTGTGGACGTTGCGGTTGGACCCGATCAGAGCCAGACGTCAGCGGCAGCCGGGCTTGACCAGGCGGTGTGCATCCGGGCGATCCGCCAGGCTGAGCGGGCCAATGGCATCCCGCACAACCTGCTGATGGCGCTTGGTTTGCAGGAAGCGGGAATGACCTTCCAGGGGGCGCGGACGATCTGGCCCTGGTCGGTGAACGTGGAGGGGCGGGGACACCGCTTCGACACCCGTCTTGAGGCCGAAGCTTTCGTGCAGGGGCAACTGGAGCGGGGCATCCGCTCCATCGACGTCGGTTGCCTGCAGATCAACCTGCGCTGGCATCCCGACGCCTTCCCGACGCCGCGTGACGGGTTCGACCCGGCCCTGAATGCCGATTACGCCGCGCGTTTCCTGCGCGACCTTCGCGCCCAGACTGGAGACTGGCGGCAAGCGGCGGGGCGCTATCATTCCGCCACGCCGGAACACAAGGCGCTGTATCTCAAGGGCGTCGACCGACAGCTCGCCACGCTCGAGTCTGGCGCGGTTGCGATCGATGCGCTGGCCGAGAAAGTTCCTCCCGCCCAGGCGGACGTGGTCGCCCCGATGCCCGTCACCCGAGCACCCGGCATTCGCGTGGCTGCGGCCGTGCCGCAGCGGATGAGGCCCTTGAAGACGTCCATCCGGCGAATTCCGCCGAGGGGTTCCACTTTCCTGCGCGTGCTGGAGCCGTTGCCCGCCTCGGTCACGAACCAGCACGCATCGCCCTCGCCTGTGGTCGAGCAGACAGGTGCCGGATGGTCCGCGGCCCTGTCGGACGCCGACGAAGGCGCCGCGTCCCTTTACGGCGGCGCCGCGCAGCCCCTTTTCTTACCCTCCCCACCGGCGCACTGATCCATGTCCCGCACAGTCCGACAGAAGTCGTCCACGCCTCTCGACACGGTCCTCGACCTTGTCGCTCCGCTTTTGCGCAACCGCGACGTCTCCTTTGCGGTCGGCATCGCGGTCATCCTCGCGGTGCTCTTCGTACCGTTGCCGTCGGTCCTGCTCGACCTCGGGCTCGCATTGTCCATCGCGCTGTCGATCCTGGTGCTGATGGTCGCACTCTGGGTCAACAAGCCGCTCGAGTTCAGCAGCTTTCCGACGCTTCTTCTCGTCGTCACCATGCTTCGGCTTGCGCTCAATGTCGCCTCGTCCCGGTTGATCCTGTCCGAGGGTCAGACCGGCACCGACGCGGCAGGCCATGTCATCGAGGGTATCGCAAGCTTTGTCGTGGGCGGCGACTTCGTGATCGGCGCGGTGGTGTTCTGTATCCTGATCGTCATCAACTTCATGGTGATCACGAAAGGCTCCAGCCGGATCGCCGAGGTCTCCGCACGGTTCTCGCTCGATGCGATGCCGGGCAAGCAGATGGCGATCGATGCGGATCTCGGCGCGGGCGTCATCGACGAGGAAGAAGCGCGCCGACGGCGCAAGGAAGTCGAGGGCGAGAGCAACTTTTTCGGCGCCATGGACGGCGCGGCAAAGTTCGTGCGCGGCGATGCCGTCGCCGGCATCATCATCACGCTGATCAACATACTTGGCGGGGTGCTGATCGGCATCCTGCGTCACGGCATGCCGGTCGGCGAAGCGATGCACAACTTCACCGTTCTTACCATAGGCGACGGGCTGGTCACGCAGATCCCGGCGCTCATTGTCTCGATCGCCGCAGGTATGATCGTCACGAAGGGCTCCAACGAAGGAATGGCAAGCGAGGCGGTGACTGCGCAGCTGGGCGCGAGTCCCAAGGCGTTGCACCTCGCTGCGGCGTTGGTCGGGGGGCTCGGGCTGCTTCCGGGCTTCCCGCACATGATGTTCCTCGCGCTGGCGGGTGGCCTGGCGCTGATCGGATTTTCAGTCCAGCGCGGCCTCGACCGGCAACGCGCCGAAGAGGAGGAGCAGGCGCGCCGGCCGCAGGCCGAAAACGCCGAAGATCAGACAGACCCGCTCAGGATCGACGCCATCTGCCTTGACCTCGGAACAGCGCTCATGGTGCTCGTCAACGATCTCGAAGCCTCGCTTCCGGGCAAGGTCCGAAGCCTGCGCAACCTCTTCATGGCCGAGTACGGTTTCATCCTGCCACCGGTACGGATCAAGGACGACGCGCATCTCAAGCCGCATGACTACCGTATCAGCATACAGGGTCTTGACGTCGCCACGGGCGAACTGCGCCCGGGCGGCCGTCTGCTGATCGACCCCGGAGACGAGGCCACAGCCATTCCGGGCGAACAGGTCCGAGAGCCGACCTTCGGCCTGAACGCGCGCTGGATCGACACATCGAGCGCGCCCGAGGCTGAGGCGGCAGGATTCACCGTGGTCGATCCCGAAAGCGTGGCGATCACCCACATGACCGAGGTCATCAAGGAACATCTGTCCGATCTTCTGACATTCGGGGCCACGCAGGATCTCATCAAGCGGCTCGACCGTGACTACCAGAAGCTCGTCAGCGACATACCGAACCCCGCGCCGGTGATCCTTCTTCAGCACGTCCTTCAGAACCTCCTGACCGAGCGCCTGTCGATCCGGAACTTGCCGATGATCGTGGAAGCGGTGGTCGAGGTCGCAGCGGTCACGAAGAACGTCACCCTCATCGGCGAACATGTCCGCCGGCGTCTGGCCGTGCAGATCTGCCATGGCCTCGAGGACGCAGAAGGCTTCGTGCCGGTGATCGTTCTGGGTCCCAAGTGGGATGCGGAGTTCGCAGCCAATATCCGGACCCAGGGCGACGAGACGATCTGCACGATGTCGCCTGCCAAGGTACAGGACTTCATCCTTGCGGCACGCGTTGAAATTCAGAAATTCGCAGCGCGTGACGAATGGCCCGGACTTCTCGTCAATGCCGATATCCGGCCCATCGTGCGCTCCATGCTGGAAAGGGTGAGCGGGCAGACGCAGGTCCTCTCGCATTCAGAAGTGCATCGAAAGGCCCGTCTGAAAACCGTCGCAACGATCGGAACGTGACAGGTGGATCCGACCCTCGCCCCCGACATCGTGAGCGGCTGGATTCACCTGGCCGCTCTTGCCTTCGCGCGGGTCGGAACCGCCGTCCTTCTTCTTCCCGGCTTTGGCGAAACGCAAATCCCGCCACGGATCCGCATCGCGCTCGGCCTTGTGCTGACGCTCTCGCTTCTGCCGATCCTGCCGCTCCCGGCGCCGCCGACGCAGGTCACCGCACTTGCGCTGCTGCTCGGCGCCGAGGCGGCGATCGGCATCTTCATCGGAACCGGCGCGCGCATTCTGGTTGCCTCGCTGCACCTGCTCGGCGCGCTCGTGGGCATGGTCTCGGGCCTCAGCAATGCCTTTGCCCCAAGCCAGGCCAATACCGAAGGCGCCACCGCGCTTGCCGCGCTCCTGACCGTGGCAGCGATTGCGCTCATCTTCGCGACCGACCTGCATCACATGATGATCTCCGCGATCCTGAACTCGTACATGATCCTGCCGCCCGGGCGGCTGCCGGTGGGCGACATGACCGACCAGATCGCCCGGCTCGGGGCCGGGGCGTTCCAGATTGCGACCAGCATGGCGACGCCCTTCCTGGTCATCGCCGTACTTCTCAACCTCGCACTTGGCCTCGCGAACCGCATCATGCCGACCATGCAGGTTTTCTTCGTGGCCGCGCCTGGCCTCATTCTCGCCGGGCTTACCGTCTTCGTCATCACGCTGCCCGCTGTTCTGGATCACATGATGATGGTGCTGTCCGACTGGCTCCTCGGACTGTCCCGGTAAGCCATGTCCGAGAATGAAGACGACAGCTCGAAGACCGAAGAGCCCTCCGAGCGAAAGCTCCGCAAAGCGCGCGACAAGGGCGATGTGCCGATCAGCCGTGATGTCGGGCACCTCCTGGGTTTCGGGGGGCTTCTGGGCATCGTTGTCCTGATGGCCACGGGCCCCGGTCTCGAGGCGACGCATTCGCTGGCACAACTCATGACACAGGCAACCGCGGCCGAGATCAGCGTCGGTGAGGCCGGCATCGGCGATTTGGGCGACCTCATCTTCGGCCCCTTGCGGCCGGCCGCCCTGATGACAGCCGGAGCGCTGAGCCTGCTGGGCGCAGGTGGGCTTCTGACGGGCCTTCTTCAGGGACCGTTTGCCGCCTCGGCCGAACGGATCCGGCCGAAGCCCGACAAGATTTCACCGATGAAGGGATTGAAGAAACTCACCTCGGCCGAGCATCTTGTCGACTTTCTGAAGAGCCTTCTCAAGCTGATGATGATCGGGGCCGTGGGGTTTTACGTCGTCTGGTCGGTGATGCGGGCGCTTCTGCCCGGCACCGTCGCGGGACCGGAATGGATTCCGGGCATGTTGGCGTCCGGCACCCTGAAGATGCTCGGACTCATCTGCGCATTCATGATGCCGATCGTGATCTTCGACCTTTTGTGGAAGCGATACAGCCACAACAAGAAGCAGCGCATGACCATCAAGGAGGTGCGCGACGAGCACAAGGAGACCGAAGGGGACCCGCACATCGCGGCCCGGCGCATGCAGATCCGCCGCGAGCGTGTTCGCCAGCGGATCTCTCAGTCGGTTCCCGCGGCGACGCTCGTTGTCACCAATCCGACACACTATGCCGTCGCGTTGCGATATGTACGAGGCGTTGATGTTGCACCGGTTTGCGTTGCGAAGGGAACGGATCTGGTGGCGGCGCGGATTCGTCGGATTGCGTATGACAGTGATGTCCCGGTGATCGAAAGTGCTGCGCTGGCGCGCGCGCTGCACGCGACGACGGAAATTGATCAGGTCATACCCGAGGCGCATTGGCAGGCGGTTGCCGGTCTGGTGAGTTTTGTATTGGATTTGCGAGGTCGGGTTCGTCGCGAGCTTCCGTTTGGGTCGCGGTTGCGGGGTCCTGGGGATGAGGATGCTGGGGTCTTCGGTGTCAGTCGAGGCGGACGATGACGGGGGCGCGGTCTCCTGGCAGGCGGGAGCGTTCGAGGATCACGCGGGAGATGGCGTTGGCGCGCATCGGGTCCATGGTTGCCATGATCGGGCCGGAGCTGCGTTCGGGCATCGCGGAGATGACGAGGACGGCCAGTTCGAGATCGGCTTCCTGCATGATGGCGGCGGCTTCTGCGGGTTTCATGGCCTCGTAGATTTTGACGAGCCGGGTGATGTCGGCGTTGTGGTCGCCCCGGGCCTGCTCGAGAAGGCGGCTGAGCTCGTCGCGCAGGGCGGCGAGCTGCTGGTTCTGCGACATCACGGCGGCGCGGGCCAGGTCGATCTCGGCGGCGCGCAGGTCGAGTTCGGCGGCGCGGGCGGCGAGCGCGTCATGTTCGGCCGCGATGGCGGCAAGCAGCTCCGGCAGCGCGTCTGCGGGCCCGGTTTGTGATCCGGCCTGCGATCTGGCCTGGGATGTGGCCTGGGATGTGGCCGGCGCATCGGGCAGCGTCCGGCGCGGCGTTCCGGTCCCGTCCCAGGCGGCGTCCGAGCCAGGGGGCAGGGTCGGCTCCGCGACGGCGGCGCCGGCGGGCCTTGCCAGGGCCAGGGCCGCATCGAGCCCCTCGGCGCCGGACAGCAGGGAGACCGCCTTGGCCCCGGCGAGCCCTGCGAAGGCGACGGCGCCGATCTTGACCAGCTTCAGCATCCGCGCCGCCTTCCGCGGACGATTTCCATCAGGGAGTTGATGAGGATTTCGCGGTCGTCTGCCGGCGCCGGGCGGGCCGGGCTGTCGGTCGCGTCGACGGACCGGTTGGCGTTGGCCGCGACCGTCTCGATGCGGGCGCTTTGTGCGCGCAGGTCGTGCACGGACTGCTCCGACCGGTCGACGGCGGCCGAGAAGGCGGCAAGGGCCGGTCCGAACTCGACAAGCGCGCGGCTCAGCCTGTCGAGCCGCCGCGACAGGACGACGCCATAGCCGATCCCGCCGAGCAGGAGCACCAGGATGGCGCCCTCGATGAGGTCCATATCGGCCATCACAGCGCCTCCAGCTCTTCAGGATCGGTGGGTTCGGCCGGTTCGCCCGCCTCCCGCTCGACCCGCAGCGCGATGTTGCCGCTCTTGAGACGGCCGGCATGTCCGAAGAGGATCGGGATGCCCGAGCACATCACCGTCACCTCCTGGTCGGGCAGGATGCCGAAGTCGATCTGCGTGCCCCGCTTCCAGCCGAGGATCTGGGCGAGCGGGATCCGCTTTTCGTGGATCCGGGCCGTGACGACGACGCTCGAGCCGGTGATGCGGCCCGCGATGTGGTCGCGCCAGGAGGTGTCGCCCCCCAGCTTGTCGCCGAGAAACATCGTCGATAGCCGCTCCTGCACCGGATCGAGCGTGCGCAACGGGATGATGATGCTGAAGCTGCCCTCGCAATCGTCGAGCCGGACCTCCATCCGGGCGATGGCGCAGGGCGTGTTGACGCCGTGGATCGCGCCGATCTCCTTGGGGGATTCGACCGCCTCGAGGCTGAACCGGGCCTCGGCGATCCGCGACATGTTGGTGGCGAGATCCTCGAGGATCAGGCGGAAGAGATGGCGCATGGTCTCGCGCTCGATCCCGGTCGGCGCCCGGGCGGGCGCGGCCCCGGGAACCGGTATGCCGCCGGTCAGCTTTTCCATCGCGGCGAAGACGAACTCGCTGTCCATCGACAGCGCGATCGCGCCGTTCCATTCCGGCGCCTGGGCCGTGGCGCAGATCGCATGCGGGTCCATCCCCGTGACCACCTCCCCCCAGCAGGCATAGGTCGTGCGGTCGAACCGGATATCGGTGAGCAGGCTCGCCCGGGCGCGGAACGAGGCTGCGGTCGCGGGCGCCATGCGCGAGAAGATGACGTCCAGCATCGGCAGCGGCTGGAAGCCGGCCGAGGCCTTGGCGATGATCTCTTCCTCGACGAGCCGGGTCTGGGGCGCGGTCAGCCCGGGTGCGGGCGCGTGCGGGTCGGTGTCTTCCATACGGGGTTCTCCCTCATTGGATAACGAGGTCCTGGATCAGGACCGCTTTCGCGTTCAGTTCGGGCGCCACGGCGCGGGCGCGGCGCAACAGCTCCTCGCGCAGCAGGGCAAAGCCGGCGCTGCCGCGCACGTCGCTTTCCCTGAGTTGCGACAGGTACTCGATGAACGCATCCCTCAGCTCGGCGGTGGGCGCCGGGGTGGTTTCGCCCGTGTCGTGGTCGTCGGCCACGGCGTCGGGATAGGCGACCACGAGAGGTGCGATGAGCAGATGGAGCCTTCCGCCGCCGGCCCGATCGGCGGGGATGACGACGGTGATCCGGCCGACCTCGACCTCCTGGCGGTCGCGCGCGGGCGCGTCCCTCTCTTCGGTGGCGGCGTGCGGCGGGTCTTCGGAGG
This sequence comes from Marivita sp., assembly GCF_020055635.1. Classification (GTDB taxonomy): domain Bacteria; phylum Pseudomonadota; class Alphaproteobacteria; order Rhodobacterales; family Rhodobacteraceae; genus Marivita. Next base: position 28,172 of record NZ_JAIPUT010000007.1, read on the forward strand.
CGGTGTCGTCGCCGAACACCATCCCGAAGGAGATGCCGGCGCCGACGCCGACCAGGAAGACGAGGGCAACCCCAAGGATCAGGACGATCCTGCCCCGCGAGGCGGGAGCTTCGGGAAGCGCCGTGACGCTGGACATGATGCGCGAACTCCGGGATCAGAAAGCTTTTCGCAAACCGTTACCCTGTCGGCGCCCGCTTGGGAAGCCCCGCGATCCGAATTTCCCGGGCCGCCCGGGGCAAAGCCCGCAGATCCGGGCCAACAGGCACAGGGCGTTGCAGGAAGGCTTCAACTTCCGGCACGGTCTTCGCCGGTCTTGAGATTGTTCAAAACTCGGTATATCCCGTTTTTCGCAAGCCACTTCCAGGGAATCCGCGGGGAGTCCACGGGCGGGCAGGTCAGGCGCCGGGGGGCCCGTGAACAACGTCATCGACAATCTGGCAGCACTCGGTCGCCGCCGTCTCGTCCTGCTGGGACTGACCGGGCTCGGCGTGCTTCTTGCCGTCGGCCTGGGGCTCGGCGTGGCGATGGCGCCGACCTACCGCCCGCTGGTGACGGATGCAACCGCAGCGGCGGGCGCGCAGATCTCCTCCGAACTCGAACGCGCAGGGCTGCGGCCCCGGGTTTCGCCCGACGGCACGATGATCAGCGTCCCCGAGGCCGACATCGCGCAGGCCCGCATGGCGCTGGCCGAGGCCGGCCTGCCGCCGGCCGACACGGCGGGATGGGCGCTTTTCGACAATGTCTCGGCCATCGGGATGAACAGCTTCCTGCAGAGGATCAACCGGCTGCGCGCGCTCGAGGGCGAACTCACCCGCTCGATCAAGAGCATGGACGTGGTGGAGGACGCCCGCGTCCACCTCGTCCTGCCCGAGCGCGAGACCTTCTCGCAGGAGCGGCCGGAGGCTTCGGCGTCGGTCATCGTCCGCACCCGCCGCGGGCAGGTGATGGAGCGCCGCCAGGCGCTCGCGATCCGGAGCCTCGTCGCGGCTGCGGTGCCCGATCTCGCGCCGGGGCGGGTGACGGTGCTTTCGGCCACCGGCCAGACGATCCTGGCCGAGGACGGCACCGAGACCGGGATCGGCGATGCGCAGCTTCAGATCGAGGAGCGCCTGCGGCGCAACATCGAGAGCATCCTCGGCGCCCATGTGGGGCCCGAGAACGTCCGCGTCCGCGTCACCGCCGAGCTTGACTCGACGCGCCGGGTCGTGGTGCAGGAGAGCTTCGATCCCGAGCAGGCGGTGCCGCGCACGATCACCTCGTCAAGCGAGGAGTCGCAATCCAGGGATGCCGATCCCGGCGCGGTCGACGTGGCCAACAACCTCGTCGCCGTCGAGCCGGCGGGCGGCGGGGGCAGCAGCTCGGAGAGCCGCTCCCGGCAATCCGAGGAACGGCAGTTCTCGATCGGCTCGGTCCGCTCCGAGCAGGTCACCGAGGCCGGCGGCATCAAGCGGCTGACCGTTGCGGCGGTGGTCAACGGCAGCTGGGACGGAGAGACCTATACCGAGCGGAGCCCGCAGGAGCTCGAGCGGCTGGCCTCCCTCGTGCGGACCGCGGCCGGCATCGACCAGGCCCGCGGTGACCTCGTCACGGTCGAAAGCTTCCGTTTCGCCGGGGACATGGCGCTTCTCGACAACGAGACCGGCGGCCTGTCGGAGCTCCTCGCGCTGCATCTGGGAACCGTCCTGCGCGCGCTCATCGGCCTGGCCGCGGTGGCGCTGGTTCTCCTGCTTGCGGTCCGCCCCGCCCTCCGGCATCTCGCCGGCCCGCGCGAGGCGGAGGTCGGCGGCGGGCTGCCGGCGCTCGGCGCCCCCGGGGAGGCCCCGATGGCCATGGCGCTTGCGGGACCGATGGCGATGGGCAGCGCCTTTGCGGACAGCCCGGGGCTTTCCGACGGGGCGCCGGGTGAAGGAGAGGCCGAGGGCGACTTCGTCTCCTTCTCGTCCTTCTCGGGCAACGTCATGCGGCAGTATGTCGACGACTTCAGCCGCCTTGTGGAAACCGAACCCGAAGCTTCCATGCGCACGATCCGCGCCTGGATCAACCAGAAGGGCTGACGGAAATGACGATGGCGCATCTGCTGTTCGCGCGCGACTTCGACGCGGAGATCGACGAGGAACGGCGTCTCGCCGCCTGCGTTGCGCCGGTCCATGGCCCGGACGAACTTGCCGCGGCGGTCGAAGCGGCCCGGCAGGAAGGCCTTGCGCAAGGCCGCGCCCAGGGCCTCGAGGAGGGCCGCGCGGAGATGCGCGCGGCGCTCGAGGCGCGGCGCGCAGACGCGCTCGAACAGCTCCTCCCCGAGATCGCCGCGCTGGTTGCAGATCGGGCGGCGTACCGGCAAGGCCTCGAGGCCGAGATGGTGGCCTATGTGCGGGACGTCTCCGAGCGGGTCCTGCCGGAGATCGTCCACGCCCTCGGGCGCCGGCGGCTCGATGCGGAAATCGCCCGCATCGTCAGGCGCGCCGTCGGCAGCCCGACGCTGGAGATACACCTGTCCCCCCTCGTGGCGGACACGTTCCCGGACACGTTTGCAGACATTCTTGCGGCCGGCGGCGACCACCAGGGCCCCGCCATCCGCGTGGTCCCCGATGCCGCGCTCGAGCCGTCCGAGGTCCGGGCGAGCTGGTGCAACGGCCGCTCGCGCCATTCCTTCCCGGCGCTCTGCCGGTCCATCCTCGCGCTCGTCGCCGACGCGGCGTCCGCCCCCCCTCCCGAAGCAGGAACAGGTCCAGAAGATGCTTAACCCGCCACAGCCCAACCTCCTTGACGACATGGCCAAGGACAGCCCCGCGCAGGAGGAGATCGACGGCCACAACATCAATTCGATGCTCAACGTGTCGCTGAACGTCCAGGTGGTGCTCGGCCAGGCGCGCATGTCGATCTCGCAGCTCCTCTCGCTGGCCCGCGGCTCGGTCATCGAGATCGACCGCAAGATCGGAGAACCGCTCGACGTGATGATCAATGACCGGCTCGTGGCCCGCGGCGACCTCGTCAAGGTGGGCGAGGACGGGATCGGCATCACGCTCACCGAGATCGTCAAGGACTACGTCTCGGTGATTGGCTGACAGATGCGCGGGGCCCTTCCCCTGGCCTGTCTCGTCGGTCTCTGCGCAGGGCCTGCCCTGGCGCAGGCCACGCCGATGGAGTCGCTTGGCCCGCTGCTCCGGGACCTGTCCGAGAGCCTTGGCGACGACGGCGGCGAGGCGTTGTCGGGACGGCTTGTCCAGCTCATCGGCCTGCTGACGGTCCTGTCGATCGCGCCGGGGCTGATGATCGTCATGACGTGCTTCACGCGCTTCGTGATCGTGTTGTCGATGCTCCGCATGGCGCTCGGGCTCAACCAGTCGCCGCCGAACCTCGTCATCACCTCGCTGGCGCTGTTCCTGACCTTCTTCGTGATGCAGCCGGTCTTCCAGGCCAGCTGGGACGAGGGCCTCGCGCCATTGCTCGAGGGCGCGATCACGGAGGAGCAGGCGGTGCCGCGGATCGCCATGCCGTTCCACCGCTTCATGGCGGCCAACACCCGCGAGATCGACATCGCGCTCTTCGAACGCTACGCCGCCGGGGGCGCCGGCAGCCAGGAGGCCCTGGCGCCTCCGGGCGCGGCCATGGCGGCCGAGCCACCGGACGGACCGGACGACCGCGCCGGGGTCTCGTGGTCGGTCCTCGTGCCCGCCTTCATGATCTCCGAACTGCGGCGGGCCTTCACCATCGGCTTCCTGATCTACCTGCCTTTCGTCGCGATCGACCTCATCGTGGCGTCGATCCTCATGGGCGCCGGCATGATGATGCTGTCGCCGGTGATGATCTCGTTGCCCTTCAAGGTCATCTTCTTCGTGCTCATCGACGGCTGGTACATGCTGGCCGGTTCGCTCATCCAGTCCTACGCGGCATACTAAGCCCGAACACGCAGGCCCTCCCATGAAAATCCCCCCCGACGACATTCGCCTGCGCGGCATCGAGAAGGCCGCGATCCTGTTCATCTGCCTGGGCGAGTCGCGCGGCTCCGAACTGATGCGCCAGCTGTCGACCCCCGAGATCCAGGCCCTCGTATCGGCGATGTCGACGCTCGGCACGATCCCCGCCGCAACGGTCGAGACCGTGCTCAAGGAGTTCTCCGAGAACGTCTCGGGCTCCGCCGGCGTCCAGGGCTCGATCGAGATGGCCGAGCGGCTTCTGCTGAACTTCATGAACGAGGACCAGGTGGCCGAGATCATGGGCGAGCTGAAGGGCCCGGCAAGCGGCCGCAACGTCTGGGAGGCCCTCTCCACCCTCAACGAGCAGACCATCGCGAGCTGGCTCAAGGGCGAGCACGACCAGACCATCGCCGCGATCATGACGAAGGTCAAACCCGACGTCGCCGCGCGCGTCGTGCCGCTCTTCGGACCCGAGCGGATGGCCGACATCACGACCCGGATGATCCGCATCGACATGCTGCCCCGCCACGTGACCGAAACCCTCGAGAACGTCGTCCGCAACGAACTCCTCACCGCCGCCTCGCGCAAGACAAGCCACGATTCAAAGCAACGCATGGCAGACATGTTCAACAAGATGGACGGCGCCGTCTTCGACCGGCTGTCCGAGGCCCTCGAACAGCGCGCGCCCACCGACTTCATCGCGATCAAGCAGAAGATGTTCACCTTCGACGATCTCATCCGCCTCGACGCAAACGCGCTTCAGCGCATCATCCGCATGGCCGACGGAAAACTCCTCGCGCTCGCGCTGCGCGGCGCAAAAAAACCCATCCGCGACGGCATCATGGAAACCCTCACCCTGCGGATGCAGGACATGCTGCGCGCCGAAATGCAGGACATGGGTCCCGTCCGAGCCCGCGACACTCGCGAAGCACAATCCGCCCTCATCGACATCGCAAACGACCTCGCAAGACAGGAAATCATCCGCCTCCCAACCCAGGAAGACGAACTCCTCGAATGACAAACACCCTCATCTCTATACTCAAAATCAACGGCGATACGCCGACAAAGAAAAACGGCTGACACCGCGGCCCGGGCGGGCCCGTCATGAGCAGGGGCTGCGAAGCATCAAATCGTTCAGCAAGCTCGAAGGCCAATTGTCGAAATCGACAATCCACCTATCAAAGCAATTTCGTGTCCAAAGTGGAAACTCGCCATCTGCGCAACACAACTTAAGAGGATATCGATATCCAAAGAAAACTTCCGTAAATTGCATTAAAGCAGGAAAAGGCAGAAATTGGGCAAAATTGGGCAAAAGCTGTGGAATTTTGTAGCAAACTCTGAAAAGTTAACATTCAGGTTGTGAGCAAGGGGAGGAAGAACACCGTAGCTTGACCGATTTTTGCGCCGATCAATGGCATCTTGATACAGCACTGGTCACCTAGGATTGCCTAGAACCAATTCATTTTAAATCCCGTTGTACCAACTCGGTAATGGAGCCCTTTCGGCAACCAAATGGAGACGTGCGGAAAAAATGTCCGTGAAAATGCCAAAGCAAGACATTTAAGAAAACAGCCCAATTTTAGAGACCTGATTAATGAAATTCCCAAAGCTTCTCTTCACGACAGCCCTCAGCCTTTTGATGAGCGCCGGTCTTGCCGATGACGAGCTTCTTGATCGTAACGGCTCCGGCACCTCAGTGCTGGTCGGTAAGTCTGGTGGCACAGGCATCATCGCGGGCCGTGACGTTGCCGACTTGGCGACGAATACAGAGCATCATCGCTCGTCAACGGAAATTGAAACACGTTCACCACCTTGCTGGATGACTCCGGCAACAAGCTTACAGGCCGGCGACTGGAAGCAAGTCGTCGTTGTGTCGGTCGGAACTGGCAACTTTTCCAGCACGACGCACCGCGCCTCCTCAAACTTGTCGGGGATCTCGCAAGAACCGCATGTTTAACGTCCCCGGGAGCGGCCCACGCTCCCGGCATCTACCAACCTGAATTCTACAAGGGAGAATTACCATGAAACTGTCCAGGCTTATCTTCACCACATCCACTGCGCTTGGCCTATCGATGACTGCGGTACTTGCAGATGGCAATGAAACCGAATTGGCACAATCCGGAAATGACAACTCGACGCTGATCGATCAGTCCCTTGCGACCAATTCCGACGTGGGTGTGCTGGGGTCCATTCCCGCGGCAACACAGAACGGCGATGACAACGTTCTCGTCATCAGCCAAGCCGGTGATGCCAACAGGATTGCAAGTAACGCGGCGGCGGCAATTCTCCTTCAGGATGGCACTGAAAACAATGGCAGCATCGAGCAAAGCCGCACGATCCCGCCGACATCACCCTCCACAAGCACGGGCAACGTGGTGACCGTGATGCGCCAAGAGGGTGCTGGCAATGATGTGACGATTTCGCAAACGAGCGACCAGAATCGCAACTATGCAAACGTTCGGCAGAACAATGCCGGCAATAGTGCAGATGGCAATACGGCCAGTGTGACTCAGGTCAACACCGCTCCGGACAACCAGAATGCCAACCGCAACGAAGTGTCCTCTGGCCCAGGTCACGTTGGCGGGGTTGTCCAGAACGGCAAGCGCAACACGGCGGCGGTTGAGCAGCAGGGTCAGGGCCTCCGCCTGAGACTGTTGGAGCAAGTTGGTGATGATAACGATGCGAATGTTGTTCTCACCGGCGTTGACAATGGACAGCCGGATTTGACTGTCGGTGGGCCGTCGGGCTCTGTCGGTGCGTTTAGCCGCGAGGTCTTGCAACTTGGCGATCTGAACCAGACCGACGTGAACATTTCAGGGATGGCCAATGCCTACGGCGTGAAGCAGCAGGGCAACGAAAACGATGCATTGGGCATCATGGTGACGGGGAACAACAACTCTGTCGGAGTAGGTCAATTCGGAGACCTCAACGAGATCTCTCTTGCGACCGTGGCCGGCGACCTGAACAGCATTGGGTTCGAACAGGTCGGAAATGAGAATTTCGCTTTGGCCACAGTGAACGGAAACCAGAACGAGGCACTTGTCAGCCAGGTTGGTGACCGCAATGAAACGCGCCTCGACGTCGACGGCAATTTCAACGAGGCCGAACTGAAAGTCACCGGAGACGACAACTATCTCAACGGATTTCAGAAACAGCGCCGCAACGACATGTTCGTGACCCTCGACGGGAGCGGCAACAACAATCTGCTTGCCTCTGACCCCTTCAACGGATCGGCGTTGATTGCACGTGATTTCGTGCGCGCCAGCGGCGGATTGAAAAGCGCGGATTTCCGGCGTGGCGACCTGATCCAGATCGGATATGGAGGATCGGGCAATTCGAGAAACAGCGTGTTCATCACCGGCACGAATGCCGACAACAACAGCTTCGCCACCTACCAGAACGGCAATCGCAACGCGACTGTCGGGTCGATCACGGATGGAACCATGAACCAGGCCGTCGTTGCCCAGATCGGCGATGACAACAGTGCCACCTTCAGCCAGGTCGGCAATGGCAACAACGCCGGGATCATCCAATAGGCCGTAGAACCATCCGCGCGAAATGCGCCTATCGACGAAAGTGTCCGGTCTCGCATCGGGCGCTTCAACAAAATTGACCTCAAAAGGATTTGAAAATGACCATAACCAGACTTCTTCTTACATCGAGCAGCGCCCTTGTCCTGTCGCTGTCTGCAGCGCTTGCCGATGATAATTTCGTCCTTCTGGAACAGGAAGGCGAATCCAACTCGGCTCTGATCGACCAGACCGGCGCAGACAATTCAAGCGTGGGGCATGTCAAGCCGACACCGTCCGGCCCGGGCGGGATTGTGGATGGCATCGCAAAGCAGGTGGGTGATGACAACGTCATGAACATCACGCAAATCGGCAGTGCCAACAGGGTTGCACCCGGTCCCTTCAACGATGGTCGTGCCGATCAGCTGGGCGATGGCAATACTCTTTCGATCGTGCAGGCCCGCGATCCAGCCGCGACCGGCTCTTCCGGAAACCGTGTCGGAACGACCATTCAGGTCGGTGACAATCACGAGGCTAACATCACCCAGACAACATCGGATCGCCCCAACAATGCCAACCTGCGCCAAAGCAACGGCGGCAGCGGCGAAGACGGGAACACCGCGTCCATCGTCCAGAATAACACCGGGAGCGGGCAGAACAACATCCTGACCTCGACCACCGATGGCGGCGTGGCCCAGAATGGCCAGCGCAACATCGCCTCGGTCGAACAGGACGGCACCCGGCTGCGCCTGCGCCGCCTGAGACAGATCGGCGATGACAACAGCGCGAATGTTCTGATGACCGGCGAAAGCAACGGCGTGGCACCCTACGAACTGACCGATGGCTTCTCGGGGGCCAGCAATGCCAGCGCTTCGGAAGTGAACCAGACCGGCGACCTCAACGTGACGGCGCTCTCGATTGGGGGAACGGGCAATTCCTATGGCGTGGAGCAGGCAGGGAACGAGAACCTTGCCCTTGGCATCGTCGTGACAGGCAATGATAATTCGGTCGGTGTTGGCCAGTTCGGCGACCGGAACGAAATCGACCTTGCCACCGTGGCCGGGACTCGCAACAGCACCGGGATCAACCAGACAGGCGATGACAACTTCGCCTCGACCGATGTGTCCGGAGACGACAACGATACGCTGTCGCGGCAAACGGGTGACTTCAACACGGCCACGGCGACAATTGGCGGCGGTGGAGACAACACCACCTTGATCGACCAGACCGGCAATCTGAACATCGGCACGGCAACCGTCATCAGTGGGGGTGGCAACACCACCAATGTCCTTCAGGATGGCACCGCGAACATCGGCACCGCAGATATTTCCGGCGGCGGCGTCAACACCACCAATGTCGATCAGACCGGTAATGCGAATATCGGTACGGCAGGGGTTGGGGGTGGCGGAAACAACACCACGGACGTCCTGCAGAATGGCAACGCGAACATCGGCACGGCGGATATTTCCGGCGGTGGAGACAACACCACCACGGTCGATCAGATGGGCAATCTTAATATCGGTACGGCACTTGTCGGCGGCGGTGGCGACAACGTCACCGACGTCCTGCAGGACGGCTTCGGAAACTTCGGTCTGGCCGATATCGGCAGCGCCGGCGGGAACACCACCCTGCTCGATCAGCTTGGCGAGGCCAATGACGGCAGGATCACCATCAGTGGCGGCGGCGACAACGATACGACGCTGTTGCAGGATGGTTTCCGAAACGTTGCAACTGCCGACGTCGGTGGTGCTGGGAACAACGTCCTGATGGCGTCGATGACCGGCAACTTGAACCGCCTGCAATTGGAGCAGGGCGGTGCTGGCAACAACAACATGGACGTGTCGGTGACGGGGGACCGGAACAACTACACCTCGCCAACGCTCACCTTGCCGTTCGTCGGGACCGTCCCGATCAACCCGCCGTCGTCACCAACATTCTCGGGTGCCGCGCTGACCGCCAACGGCACCGGTCTTGGCAAAGGCGACCTGTTCCAGAACGGCGATGGCAACTCTCTGTTGCTTGCGGTTGCAGGGGACCTGAACAGCTTTGCCACGCTGCAAGACGGTAACGGCAACAGCATCGACGGTTCGGTCTCGGGCAACATGCACCAGGCCGTCGTGACGCAGGTCGGCATGAGCAATGTCGCCAACTTTACCCAGAGCGGCATCGGCAACAATGCTGGCATTTCCCAGTAAACTCTGAGTGTGCCGCGAACGTCACGCGTATCCATGGAGGGCCCGGCATCGAGCCGGGCTCTTCCAACATTTTCAGGGCGAATTTCAAGTCAACCCAATGAGGCATTTCCGATGACCTGCTGAGCACGTCCGGAAGGGGCGAACCTGCCATTGTTCATCGTTGCGCCCATCAAGGAAGAAGCGGTCCCCGCATCTGTGTCTATTCGCGACAGTTCAAGACGCGCGCGAATACCGTACGCCTTCGGGCACGTGTTGATCCAGGACAGACGCGATGATGCGGGTCAGCGGGCGACCCTCCGGCGCGATGTGCAGGCGCGTGCCGTCCAGCGTGACGTAAGGCGCAAAGCGCGCCGCCATGGTGCCCAGTGACGGGGCAAGACCATAGGCGACCGGGCCGAACTCTGATCCCAGGTCATCCAGATCAAGCGTGAATGCACACATCAACCGTTCGATCGCCCGCGCGCGCAACTGGTCTTCGGCCGTCATGTGATAGCCGCGGGCGCCGGGAAACGCGCCGGTGTTGATCCGCTGGATGTAGGCGGCGGTCGCAGGAGCGTTCTGCACGTAGCCGTCCGGGAAGCGCGAAATCGAGGAGGCCCCGAGACCGATCAGGGTCTGGCATGTGTCGGCGGTGTAGCCCTGGAAATTCCGGCGCAGATGTCCGGTGGTCAGGGCCTGCGCGAGGTCATCCTCGGGGCGGGCGAAATGGTCGATGCCGATGGCGGTCAGGCCGGCCTCGACAAACCGCTCGGCCGCGCGGGTGGCAAGGGCATAGCGCGCCAGATCATCCGGCAGGGCGGCCTCGTCGATCAGCTTCTGCCGCTTCGACACCCAGGGAACATGCGCATAGCCGAAAAGCGCCACGCGGTCAGGCGCGAAGGTCAGGACCTTGTCGATGGTGTCTTCGATACGCGCGAGGCTCTGGTGTGGCAGACCGTAGACCAGGTCGGTGTTGAGCGACGTGACACCCGCCGCGCGCAGATCGTCGACACATGTCCGTGTCACGTCAAAGGGCTGCTCTCTCCCGATGGCCTGCTGCACTTCGGGGTCGAAATCCTGGATCCCGATGGAGGCGCGCGTCAGACCTTCGGTGGCAAGTGCTTCAATCTTGGACCGGTCGACCATGATGGGATCGATCTCGACTGAGAACTCGAACTCTTCGGCGGGGGGAAACACGGCCCTGATCGCCTTGGCGAGGCGGTGGATGAGCGGCGGCGGAAGGATCGTCGGTGTCCCGCCTCCCCAATGCAGCCGGCCCATGCGCAGGCCGCCCGGAATGGTTTGCCGCAGCAGCTCGAGTTCCGCCTCCAGCGTCCCGATATAGCTTTCCACCGGGCCAAGCGTCCGCGTGCCCTGGGTGTGGCAGGCGCAGAACCAGCACAAGCGTTCACAAAACGGAATGTGGATGTAGACCGAGACCGGGTCCGCCGGATCGAGCCCTTCCAGAGCGGCTTTTTGAAACGCGCCCCCGGTCTGGGGCGAGAAGACAGCCGCGGTCGGATAGGACGTGTAGCGCGGCACGCGCGCATCGAAAAGGCCAAGCGCCTTGAGTGTGTCTATGTGTTCCATGCGCTCTGTGTAAACGGGTACGAAACCCTCATCTTTGCACCAGATCAAATTGCGCGATGAAAATACGCGGCCCGTCGAAGCCGTCATCTGCCCTTGTGTCAGCCAGTGTGAGCCTGATCCGGGTCGATCTGTTGATCATGCGCGACAATATTCGCGCGATTTCGGCCATCTTGCCGGACGGCATTCGGGCCCGTTTCAATGGCGACGATCCAAAGCCCAGGCCCTATGCCGGGTCCGAAGGCACGCTGGCCTATTTTACCGGGCTTGAGTTGAGCCTTGTACATCTGCCGGGCAAAAAGGTCACTGGCATCTGCCATTTTTCCGGACTTCCCCGCGGGGGGGCCTCTATACGGAGCGCACGGTATTGCTGAGCGTCCCGATCCCTTCAATTTCGCAAACCACTGTGTCGCCATCCTTGAGGAATTGCGGTGGATCCATCGCGTAACCGACACCCGACGGCGTGCCCGTGGCGATCAGATCGCCGGGTTCCAGCGTCAGACCCTCGGACAGCGACGCGATCAGCGTAGGAATGTCGAAGATCATGTCTTTCGTGTTGCCGTCCTGGCGCTGGTCGCCATTGACCTTGAGGCCGATGGAAAGCGCCTGGGGATCGCTGATTTCATCGGCGGTCACGATGGCCGGGCCGATGGGACAGGATCCATCGAGACCCTTGCCCTTGAAATACTGTCCGCCGTGGCGGCGTTGGACGTCGCGTGCGGTGACGTCGTTCAGGATCGTGTAGCCGAAGACATGGTCCATCGCGTCGGCCTTTGCGATGTTGCGCCCGGCCTTGCCGATCACCACTGCCAACTCCACCTCGTAGTCGATCGATGTCGAAACGTCCGGGAAAATCAGGACATCTCCATCCGGAGGCACGACGGACGTTGGTGGCTTGGTAAAGAAGACCGGATGTTCCGTCGCGCCGACCTTCTGGTTCTGCGCGCGGTCTCCCTCGGCAATATGCTCGGCGTAATTGCGGCCGACGCAGAAAACGTTTTTCAGCGGTTTCGGGATCGGCGCCAGAAGCGTGACAGCGTTGCGGATCGTCTTGTCTGCATGCTGGCCGTCTTCGGCCTCTGCCCACAGTTTGCGGACCGCGTCGAGCGCCGGTGTCCCGCCCTCGATCAGGGATTGCATCGTCCCCGCGGCTTGAGAGATGTCCAACATGCTGCCGTCAGACAGGTATGCAACACAGATTGCATTGCCGCCCACGGATATCGTAGCCAATCGCACTCGGCGATCCTCCCTCGTTCTTGTGTCGCGCGCGTCCGGCAAGGCCTTGCCTTGCGATTCGCGGACACTCTTCTCTTCCCAGGCATGTTTCGTAGTCTCAAGGTTTCGATCAATCAACCAATCACCGGATTGGGCGGCGGCATGTCCTCAACAACCGACCTTGCGCAACGGCTGCGCGACCAGATCGACACCGCTGGATCTCGCCACAATGACTGCGTTTCGCCAGAGCGCGAACTTTGCAAGGCACTGGGCACGACGCGCATCGAGGTCCGCAAGGCTTTGGCCGAACTCGAAGCACAGGGGTGCATCTGGCGGCATGTCGGCAGGGACACATTTGTCGGGTCACGTCCCGGTCCGAACCTTCAGGACGTCACCTATCCGGGCGACCAGATCAATCCCGCGCAGGTGGGACAATCTCGTTATCTTGACGCCCGGTTGCCAAAATTCGGACAAGTTCATGCCTCAGCTTTGGTCGACTGCTTTGACATGACCGACTCGTCCGCGAGTCCTGCCGTCGCGTGGCGGTTCGGATGAAGACGCATACTCTTGAAGGGGCATCATGAAAATCCTCGCTGTCGATGACGACTTCACTGCTCTCGAAATCCTGGAACTGGCCCTGAGCGCCGCAGGCTACGATAACTTTGATCTGGCGCAGTCTCCTGGCGAAGCTCTGGCGTTTATCGCAGAGGCTGAAACCCCTTACGATTGCCTGCTGCTCGATATCGTCATGCCGGAAATGGACGGCGTCGCCCTGTGCCGCCATGTGCGCCAGATGCCGCTCTATGCACATGTTCCGATCATCATGATCACTGCGGTGCAGCACAAGGACACCCTGACAAGTGCCATCGCGTCTGGTGCGACGGATTACGTGAGCAAGCCTTTCGACGGGCTGGAACTGGTCACACGGTTGCGTGCAGCGGAATCGCTCATGAACGCAACCAAGGCGGCACACCGGCATGCGCGCCCCAACCCGGTCAAAGCTCGGGCAGAGCGCGCATCGGCCCTGCAACTGCCGGACGCTTTCAGCCTTGAATCGAAACCGGGGCTTGTGAGCCAGGCAGATCTCGTGTGCGAATTCATGGAGACAGATCAACTCCGCCGGTCCATGCACATGTTTTCGGTCGCCGTCTCGGACGTCGAACGTCTCTGGGACGCGTTAACAGCCACCGAGTTCCGGGCCTTCGTGAACGAACTGGCCAATTCGATTTACCATGTCACGGCGGCGTGGAATCCACGGATCAGCTATACCGGCCACGGCGTCTTCTTGGTCGCGCTCTTCGATGTCGGGTTCATATCCGCCAAGGGCATCCATAGCGTATTCAAGGCCAGCCTGGCGACAACGGCATTCCAAACCGTCGCCGCCTGTCGCGCCGAGATAGCGCTTTGTGTCGAACATGTCCGTCTTTCGGACCCGGATGACCACCTGCGCATCAATGCCCTCTTCCAGGCCGGGACCATCGCGAGGGGCAATGCCGCCCATCGAACCACGGCCGAATGCGAGACGGACATGCGCCATCAGATCCTTGGACGAGACCAGCAATGCGTCGTCACCTCCTACGAGATTGCGTTGATGAAGGCCGCCCCGCAAAAGATCATTCCGCGGCGCATCTCCCGTGGCCAGCAGCGTGCCTCTCAGGTATCGGAAGCCTCCGCCGACAAGCGGGACGCGGCAGTCGGAAAACAGCCCTTTCTATTCGAGAGGTAATCCGGCCCGGACAGTGTCACCACCGCGAATGACGGCGCGAGTGAAGACGCTGTCGCGCGGGCGCTCGATGCGCTTCAACCGGCGAGGGTGTAGCGTTGGATCAACTCGAAACGCCCATCCTCCCGCTCGCCCACCAGCGCAACCTCGTCCATCACGAAAGGCGCGGGCAGGGGGGGCAGATATGCGCTAGCGGTGTCGATCCAGTGGTCGATCTCAGTGATCGGAAGACGGCCCGTCAGGGTCAGGTGAAAGCGAAACTGCTCCATGACGTAGGGATAGCCCCACCGTTGCAGCAACGCCTCCTGGCGCTCTGACAGCCGCGCCTTGCGCCGACGCTCAAGCTCGGCCGGTGACGGCGGAGCGCGGAAGGCATCCAGCACCTCGACACAGGTCGCGGCCACGCGGGCAATCCCCGAGGTATCGCCAGACGGAGTCAACGCGAGGAACCGACCCAGACTGGTCAGGGCCAAACCGTCGCTTTGCGCCGGACCGCAAGCCTGCGTCATCCGAGTCATCGCCACGCACAAACCCTCGAGATCCGTGCCCTCGGCCAGCCGGAACGGCGGCTTCAGCGTGCCGTGAAACCCGTATTTGCGTGGTGTCATTGTCACATCATCAAGTCCGGGCACGTCGGGCTGAACCAAGTCGCGCCCCGCGACGCAATCCCAACCCAGCCAGGCCGCCCCGAAATCGGCCAAACTGCCCTCCGGCGGCAGATAATAGATCGCAAAACGCGTATATGACATGAACTCACCTTTCCTTTCGACCCATTTGGCAGAGGCCGATGACGGTTCCATGTCAGAGGTGCTGCATCTTGCCAATGCCCGCCTCGTTCTGCCGGATCGTGTCGTGACCAGAACCGGCGAAAGGCGTCACAGAAAGAGACGGGTCAAGATCGCCGGTTCCGCCCGGATCGCGACACACCAGACCAACATCTTCAGCTTTGCCGACCATGCCTTAAAGAAATCGCTCAGAGTAAGTACGCAAGTCCCGCGACGGCAAAGGGGACCGGCAGGCTGACAAGAATGCGCACCAGCGTTGCCTGGCGGCCCATGAAGGACAATTCATACGCGAAAATCTTCGTCGTCGAAAAAAGCGACCAGGACGTGACATAGGCAATCGCGGCGACCGGGGCTGCGCCTGCCTTGAGCGCCGCTGCACCGATGGCAAAACTCACAAACGCCCCACCCGGCGTCAGCGGCCCCAACGCGATCGCAAGGAACACCGCGGTGATTCCCGCTTCGGCTCCCAGAAGGCGACGCACCTGATCCTCGGGCAACAACTCGGCAAAGAACCCTGCGCCGAGCAACGCAACGAGGACACGCGGCGCGGTGAACAGGAAGGTATCGAGCGAGGCCCGATAAGACGCGTGCCGCCATTGCGAATTGGGCAGGTAAGACCACAGCCAAAGGGCCGCTGCCCCGATCAGGACCGTTCCGATCAGGATGTTCATGCCACGCGCCTTTGCATCACGGCGCGCGCGGCCAATCCCAGCAGAACCGGCGCAGGAAGGCTGAGCAGATAACGTGTCCAGACAAGATCCGAGGGCAGGAAAGAGAACTCCCAGATCAGGGTCCGGTTCAGCCCCAAAAGGCTCCAGCCCGAAATGAACGCGATCATCGCCCCGAGATCCGCCCCGGCGAGCGTCAATCCCGCCGCCAGGGGAAAGGTCATCATCGGCCCGCCGGGCAAGGCCGCGCCGCACGCGGCGGCCACAACAAGACCTCGCAGTCCACTTTCGCGCCCGATCAAGCGTCCCACCCGGTCGCGGGGAAGAAGCATCGGCAGTGTCGCGGCGATGAATATCCCCGCCGCGATCTTCGGCGTCAGCAGTGCGATGAAGCGAAAGGTTTCGGCCACGATCTCGATCGTGCGGTCAAGCCCCGACGTCCAAAGGACGGCCAATCCACCGGCAAGGGTGAAGCCCAGCAGAACCAGAAGACTGCCATCCACCACCTTGCGAGGCTTGCGCAGGGGTGGTGGATCAGCCTCGGTATTTTTCAATGAAAGCATCGATGTCGAGTCTCCGAATGTCCGGCAGTTCACGCTCGTACGTATCGCGGGACCCGTCCCACAACGCAATCTCCCTCAGGGCTTCGGCCTGTCATTCTGAAAAGCGGCGTTTGCGCGCCGGGACGCCCCCGACAACTGTCCAAGGTGCGACGTGCTTGGTCACAACCGCGCCAGCACCTTTACGGCGTCCGTCTCACGGCCGATCAGATTGGAATGTGCCCGCGTACACCTTTTGAATCGTGTAATTATGTTTATGTAATATACGCATTTCGGAGCCACACGCGTGGACGACTTTTTCCCCGAGCTGCGGGAGGAACCGCGTGGTTTCTAGGCTCGAACGGACATACCGGCTTCGGAGCCATCGTCGGGCTGGAGCCCGATGGCGGCGGCGTGTTCGATCAAAGCGTCGCGCAGGCCAACCAGAACAGTCGATCGCGACGACACCTGGCGTTGCACGAGACCGACACGGCGAAAGATTGCGCCTTCGCAGAAGGGTCTGGTGTGGAGCCTGTCGGTCCGCATGTCGAGAGTGACGATCTTTGGCACAATGGCCACGCCAAGCCCGGCCTCGACCATGCCGACGACCGATGGCATGGTGTTTGTCACGACGATTTGCCGTGGGGTGATGCTCAGACGCGAAAGCTCCGTTTCGATCTGGCGGGCCAACGGCACATCGGTTGCATAGCGGATGAAAGGCAGGTCGCGTAAAAGCGACAGATCGCTGCGCGACCGCTCTGTTGACGGTGCCAGAAGGACAAGCGGCTCTGTCAGAACCGTGCTCCAGGTGAGTCCGGCCGGGACGCCGACATGTTCCGCCACCATCGCAGCATCAAGACGTCCTGCGGCGACATCCGACATCAGGGCCTGCGACATCCCGACGGTGAGTTCGAAGGCCAGATCAGGGAACTGCGGTCGCATTTTCGCGAAAGCCTGCGGTACAAGCTGCATGGAAACTGTGCGAATTGCACCGAATTTGAGCACGCCGGCAGTTTTTCTGCCCGAAACCACCATCTGGACCTCGGCCATCGTCTGCACCACGTCCCGCGCGGCCCGCACCAGTTCCTGGCCCCGTGCATTGAGCTGCCGGGGGCGTTTCTTGCGGTCGATGAGCTCGACTCCGATATGGGTCTCAAGCGCCTGAATTTGCTGGCTTACAGCGGACGGCGTGAGATTCACGATGGCCGCTGCCCCGGCAAGACTTCCTGCGTCGGCCACGGCCACGATCGTTTGGAGTTGGCGCATATCCATGCATCTTTCTTTAAGCATCCTTTCATCAAAAGACAAAGAATATTCGCTTTCGAAAGCGTTTGTCCCGTTCTAACCAGTTGAAGGCCCTGATGCGTGGGCACCTACAGAAAGGAATTCTTCATGACCTTATTCTTGCGGACCCTCGCCGGCATTGGCCTGGCAGTTGTCGCCCTGATCCAGCCAGCCACTGCTCAGGACTATCCCAGCAAACCCGTTGAATTCATCGTGCCGTGGGGGCCGGGCGGTGGCAGTGACACGCTGATGCGCATCGTCGCCAACAACGTCACGCCGTTTCTCGGAGCGGAAATGCCCGTGATCAACATTCCCGGTGTCGGTGGTACCGTCGGCTTGACCGAAGCATCGCGCCGAGCGGCGGACGGATATACGATCAGCCAGGTTCACGAAGGGCTGCTTGCGGCCACGGCCACCGGCCTGACCGAGCTGTCCTGGAGCGATTTCGACCCGATCGCACTCTTGACCGCCTCTCCGCAATATCTCGTGGCTGCGGGCGATCAGCCTTTTGACACGATGGAGGGGCTTGTAGACTATGCACAGGCAAATCCGGGCGAATTGACCATCGGCGTGACGCTTGGCGGCGTTCCGCATCTGCACGCCGCGATGATCGCCGAGGCTTTTGAGCTTGATTGGCGCTATGTCGGCTACGAAGGCACGGGCGAGCGTGTGCGTGCGCTGGTCGGTGGCAATCTCGACCTCGCCATCGGCGATATTTCGTCGTCCTTGCAATTTGTCGAGAACGGCGATCTGGTCTTCCTGGCCACGGGATCGACAGAGCGGCTGGAACAGACACCGGATGTTCCCACCTTCATGGAGCTTGGCGCCGATCTGGACCTGTCGATCACGCGCGGGATCGTGATGCCCAAGGGCGCGCCCGAAGACGCACAGGCCACGCTCGAGGCGGCCCTGTCCGAGCTTTCCGAGGATGGCGCCTTCATCGAACAGATCAACAATGCCGGCGCCGATGTCGCGTTCCGTGGGCGCGAGGCTTACACGGCTTACCTGTCGAACCTCGCCGGAACGGTCGAGCGTCTGGCAGCGGTCATCGCGCCTTGAGCACGACAGACGAACAGATCGGGACCGGAGGGTCGGGCGACATCGCCCGGCTCTTGTCCTATGTCGCACTGCTTGCGGCATCGGCTGGTCTTTTCCTCGAGGCCAGCACCATGCCGACATCGCGGTTCGAAGTTCTGGGTGCAGGGGCGTTTCCCATGCTGGTGCATGGCGCGCTGATCCTGTTGCTGACCGGATCCATCATCGGGTCGCTGCGCAAGATTCCGGCGGATGCCTACGGGCGCTTTGCCGCTGACGTGGTCGCGTGGGGCAAGGCAAAACGCCTTGTCTTCGTGGTCTTCGCCGGGCTTGGCCTTTACGTGGCGGTCATGCCTGTGATCGGCTACACGTCTTCGACGTTTCTGTTCCTCATCACCTTGCTGGTCACCCTGGCGCCCAAGACCCGCACGGCCCTTGTCGTCGCTCTGGTTCTGGCGCTGGTCTTCTCGTTCGGCCTGAACTGGCTCTTTGCCGAAGTCTTCAACGTCTTCCTGCCAAGGGGAAACTAGGCTCATGGACGCCTTTCTGCTCGGGGCTTCTCAGGTTCTGTCGCTGTCGACGCTGGCGATGATGCTGCTCGGTGCGATTGCCGGGATCATCGCGGCAGCCATACCCGGCTTCACGGTGACCATGGCGATCGTTCTGACGCTGCCGCTGACCTTTACAATGGACCCGCTTCAGGGGATCGCCGTGATGCTCTCGGTCTATGTCGGCGGCTACACCGGCGGCCTGATCTCGGCGGCCTTGCTGGGTATTCCCGGAACGCCCTCTTCCGTAGCCACCACCTTCGACGCCTTCCCCATGTCGCGCAACGGCGAGCCGGGCCGCGCCCTGTCGCTCGGGGTCTGGGCCTCTTTCTTCGGCACGATCATCTCGACCGCCGTTCTCATCGTCGCGGCCCCACCCTTGGCGATCTTTGCCGTCAGACTGGGGCCTTGGGAGTATTTCTCGCTGATCGTCTTCGCGTTGACCATCGTGGCCAGCCTCGTCGGACATTCGCTTCAGCGCGGGCTGATCGCCGCGCTCATCGGGTTGGTCATCGCGACGATCGGAACCGACCCGATGATGGGTCGCCCGCGTTTCGACATGGGGTTCGAATTGCTGGCGGCGGGTCTGCCCTTCCTCGTTGTCCTGATCGGCATCTTCGCGATCTCACAACTTGCCTCGGAGGTCGAGGACGTCAACGCCATCAAGACCGGAGAGCGGTTGGTCACCAGCGATATCGAGTTTCGGACCTGGAGCGTGATGCGTGAAGTGCTGATGCGCCCGGTCAATCTGATCCGGTCGTCCCTGATCGGGGTCGGCATTGGCGCCCTGCCCGGAGCGGGTGGGTCCATCGCCAATCTTGTTGCCTACGACCAGGCGCGACGCAGTTCCAAGACGCCCGAGAAATTCGGAACCGGAACCCCGGACGGCGTTGTCGCTTCCGAAGCCGGCAACTCGGCTACCGCCGGCGGCGGCCTTATCCCGCTGATTGCGCTTGGCATTCCGGGATCCGCCGTCGACGCGATCCTGATGGCGTCGCTGATGGTGCATGGCATCTCGGTGGGCCCGCGCCTGATCCTCGACAATGCGGATCTCGTCTACGGGATGTTCCTTGCCATGGCGGTCTCGAGCCTGATGATGCTCGCGGTCTGCCTTGTGTCGATGCGACTGTTCCTGCGTGTCGCGGAAGTGCCGAAATGGGCCGTCGTGCCGATTGTCCTCGTGTGCTGCGTGGTCGGATCATTCGCGCTCAACAACCGGGTGACGGATCTCTACCTGCTGGCCGCTGTTGGCCTGCTGGGCTACGCGCTCAAGGCGCTAGATTACCCGCTTGCCCCGCTCGTACTGGGGGTGATCCTCGGACCCATCGCCGAAACCAATCTGCGCCGCGCGCTGATGACGGACAATGACTGGACGCTGTTCCTGACGCGCCCCATCAGCCTCCTGCTGCTTGTCGCTGCGGTGCTGTCAGTGGGCTGGGCGATTTGGACCGTCCTCAAATCCAGAAAACACGCTACCAAACTCAAGGACTCTTCCTGATGCCATTCCGCCACGATGCACCCTATGCTTCCCGCCGCTCACCGGTTCTGGCGGAAAACGTGGTCTCCACGTCCCATCCGCTTGCCGCGCAGGCGGGGCTTTCCATGCTGGCCAAAGGCGGCAATGCCGTAGACGCGGCAATTGCAGCCGCCGCGACCCTCACGGTGGTCGAACCCACGGGCAATGGTCTGGGCTCGGACGCGTTCTGCATCCTGTGGGACGGGTCCGAACTGCACGGGCTGAATGCCTCGGGCGGGGCGCCGCAAGGCTGGACGCCGGAGCGGTTCAGCGGCCAGGATGCGATGCCCTTCAGAGGTTGGGAGAGCGTCACAATCCCCGGCGCCATCGGTGCATGGTCCGCCCTGGCAAAGCGGTTCGGGACATTGGACCTGCCCACGCTCCTGGCCCCGGCAATCGGCTATGCAGAAACCGGCTTCACCGTCACACCCGTGATCGGTGAATTGTGGCAGCGCGGGGCAGACACGCTGTCGGATCAGCCGGGCTTTGCCCA
Source organism: Marivita sp. (assembly GCF_020055635.1). Taxonomy (GTDB): domain Bacteria; phylum Pseudomonadota; class Alphaproteobacteria; order Rhodobacterales; family Rhodobacteraceae; genus Marivita. Next base: position 49,162 of record NZ_JAIPUT010000007.1, read on the forward strand.
GGCCTTCATGCCGGGCGGGCACTCCCCGAAAGCCGGTGAGCGTTTCCGCAACCCTGACCAGGCCCATAGCCTTCAGCTCATTGCGGAAACCGACGGCCGCGCCTTTTACGAAGGCGACCTGGCAGCGCGGATCGCATCGTTTGCACGCGAGCATGGCGCCGCGTTGACCGAGGCGGATCTGGCGGCGTTCGAACCGGAATGGTGTGGCACCCTCTCAACGGCGTATGGCAAGAACGAACTGCACGAGATCCCTCCCAACGGCCAAGGGATCGCGGCACTGATGGCGCTTGGCATGCTCGAGCATCTCGGCCTTGGGGAATTCGATGCCGATGATCCACTTGCCCTGCATTTGCAGATCGAGGCAATCAAGCTGGCCTTTGCCGACCTTCACGCCTTTGTCGCCGATCGCCGTTTCATGACAGATGTCACGCCCGAACACCTGATCGACCCGGGCTACCTCGCGACCCGGGCGCGGCTGGTGTCGCGGGATCGCGCGCAGAACCATGGCCCCGGCGCACCCCGAAACGGGGGGACGGTCTACCTGACCGCCGCCGATGCATCGGGCATGATGGTCTCGTTCATCCAGTCCAACTATGCGGGATTTGGCTCGGGCGTTGTGGTGCCGGGCACAGGCATCAGCCTTCAGAATCGCGGCGCGGGCTTCACGCTCGAGCCGGGACATCCCAACGAGGTGGGACCGGGCAAACGGCCCTTCCACACCATCATCCCCGGCTTCCTGATGCAGAACGGCGCGCCGAAAATGAGTTTTGGAGTCATGGGCGGACCGATGCAGGCACAGGGCCATGTCCAGATGGTTCTGCGCACGCAGCTTTGGGGACAGGATGTCCAGACCGCGGTGGATGCGCCGCGCTGGCGTTTCGTTTCGGGCAGCACCGTCGCCTGCGAGACAGCCCTGCCCGAAAAGACCCGCGCGCGGTTGACGGATCTGGGGCATGACATTTCCGTGGAGTCGCCGGACAGCGCCTTTGGCTTCGGCGGCGCGCAACTGATCGAGCGTCTTGCAACCGGCGGATATGCCGCCGGGTCAGACCCCCGCAAGGACGGGCAAGCTGTGGGCTTCTGAGCGCATGGCTTGTCGCAGGCTTTTGGGCCGGGACGACAGGAAGGTTTCGCGCGACTACAGCTTGCTGTGCGCACCATCGCAGAGCGGCTGATTGCTGCTGTGCTTGCAGCCGCAAAAGAAGACACGCTTGCTGGCATCTGGGGTGTATTTGACCGGCGTGATGCCGGTGTCCTTGTGACTGCCGTCGCAAAAGGGCTGCTTGGTGCTTTTGCCGCAGGCGCACCAGAAATAGGTCTTGCCGTCTTGAACCTCGACCGGAAACGGCGACTTCTGCGTGATGATCGGTGCTGTCACTGGATACTCCATCATTGTCTGTCACGGAAAGTAGCGCCAGATCGGGCAAATGGTAGGCGGGCTGAGCCCAGCGATGAAGAAGCAGGTTCGGCTCGGGCACTGGCCCTGATTTGCATCAAATACCCGGTTGTCCAAGCCGGGTAGAGTGCCGTCAGCCAGGCTGACCCATGATCGACCAGAGTCCAAGAGGCGCCATGCACGACAAGACACCCGAAAGCGCGCTTGCATCGCTTGGCACGACGACAGCCGGTTTGAGCGCTGACGAGGCCGCGCGCCGGCGCACGAAGCACGGCCCAAATCGCCTGCCCGACCCGCCGGGGCGCAACCCGGTTCTGCGGTTCCTTGCGCAGTTCCACAACGTCCTGATCTACGTTCTGATCGGCGCGGCAATCGTCACCGCCGCCCTGGAGCATTGGGTCGATACGGGCGTCATTCTTGCGGTGGTGGTGGTCAATGCAATCATCGGCTTCGTGCAGGAGGGCCGCGCAGAAAAGGCGATGGCAGCCCTGCGCGAGATGCTTGCGCCGCGGTCTGCCGTGCTGCGTGGCGGGAGCCGTGTCAACGTCGATGCCGCCGATCTTGTACCCGGTGACATCGTCATTCTCGAGGCAGGCGACCGTGTGCCAGCCGATCTGCGGGTGATCCTCGCGCATGGGCTGACCGCCGAGGAAGCGATCCTCACCGGAGAGTCGATGCCCGTGGAGAAGGCCACGGCACCGGTGCACCGTGATGCTGCGCTCGGGGACCAGGCATCGATGCTGTTTTCCGGAACGCTGGTCGCCTCGGGCACAGGACGCGGCGTGGTCGCGGCCACGGGCGCCGAGACGCAAATCGGCCAGATCAGCGGCATGCTGAGCCGGGTCGAGGTGCTGACCACGCCGCTTGTGGCACAGATGGACCGTTTCGCACGGTGGCTGACCGTGTTCATCGTCATCCTTGCGGGCGGCTTGCTGAGCTATGGCTATTTTGTCCGGCACATGGGCTTTTCAGACCTGTTCATGGCAGTGGTCGGCCTGTCGGTCGCGGCCATTCCCGAAGGCCTGCCCGCCGTGCTTACCATCACCTTGGCGGTGGGTGTCCAGGCGATGGCCCGGCGCAACGCCATCGTGCGCCGCCTGCCTGCAATCGAGACGCTGGGGTCTGTCTCGGTCATCTGCACGGACAAGACCGGAACGCTTACTCGCAACGAGATGATGGCGGCATCGCTGGCCACCGCCGGTCATATCCACGAGGTGACCGGCGATGGCTACGCGCCCGAAGGCGAGCTTAGCGCGCCCGGTGCAGGTGACGGCGAGGCGGCAACCCTGCAGGAGATCGCGCGCGTGGCCGCGCTGTGCAACGATGCAGTACTGCGCGGGCCCGAGAACGGCTGGCGCGTGGAAGGCGACCCGATGGAAGGCGCGCTTCTGGCGCTTTCAGGCAAGATCACCGGTGACGGGGCAACGCCATTCGCCGGTTGGACCAGGCGGGATGCGATCCCCTTTGACGCCGCGCACCGCTACATGGCGACGCTTGACTGCGACGGTTCAGGACGCGCCTGCATCCACGTCAAGGGCGCACCAGAGGCGGTGCTTTCGCTATGCGGCAACGCGCGTTCGGAGGACGGCGGAACGGTACCGCTTGACGCAGATCACTGGCTTGGCGCAGTCGAGACCCTTGCGGCCGGAGGCCAGCGCGTGATCGCGGTGGCCACGCTCGAGCGGAACCCCGAGTGCAAAAGTCTCGCCCCTGGCGAACTTGCCGGAAAGCTGACTTTTGTGGGGCTGATCGGCCTCATCGACCCGCCCCGCCCCGAAGCGATAACGGCGGTGGCCGAGTGTCATGCGGCCGGTATCCACGTGAAGATGATCACCGGTGATCACGCCGCAACGGCGCGCGCCATCGCAAGGCAGATCGGATTGAAAATCCAGGACCGCGTTCTGACCGGTGCAGAGCTCGAGGCGATGGGAGATGCCGCCCTTGCCGACGCCGCTGCTCAGACCGACATCTTTGCCCGAACCTCTCCGGCCGACAAGCTGCGGCTGGTCACGGCGCTGCAGTCGCGCGGGCTCACCGTGGCCATGACCGGTGACGGGGTCAACGACGCCCCTGCCCTCAAGCGCGCGGATGCCGGCATCGCGATGGGTCTCAAGGGCAGCGCGGCGGCGAAGGAGGCGGCGGAACTGGTGCTCGCCGACGACAATTTCGCATCGATCGTCGCAGCGGTGCGCGAGGGACGTACCGTCTATGACAACATCAAGAAGGTCATAAGCTGGACGCTGCCCACCAGCGCCGGCGAAGCGATGACCATCGTTGTCGCGCTGTTCGCCGGCATGTCCTTGCCGATCACCGCCCTGCAAATCCTGTGGATCAATCTGATCACCGCCGTAACGCTGGGCCTTGCGTTGGCGTTCGAACCGCCAGAGCCGGGCACCATGCGCCGCCCTCCCCGCCCGCGGGGCGAGCCGCTGCTGACCCGCAGACTTGTCTGGCAGATCGTCTTCGTCTCGATGCTGTTTCTTGCCGCCGTTTTCGGAGTCTACGCCCATGCGATTGACGCCGGACATGCTTTGCCATTGGCGCAGACACTGGCGATGAACATGCTGGTGGTGCTGGAAATCATGTACCTCTTCTATATCCGGAACCTGCACGGACCGTCCCTGACCTGGGCAGCCGCCAAGGGCACAAAGGTCGTCTGGGCCTGCGTGATCTTCGTTACGGCTGCGCAGGGCGCGATCACCTATCTGCCGCCGCTGCAAAGGATTTTCGGAACCGCGGCGGTGCCCTTCGGCGAAGGCATCCTGCTTGTCGGGATCGGGATCGCCTTCCTGGCCCTGATAGAGACAGAAAAACAGATACGCCTTTCGCTCCTGCCTGGCAGCAGACGTGACCAAACCTGATCCTGGCGCTGCCCGGAGGGGTTCAATGGGGCTCCGGGCTATGTCGGGTCGGGTGTCTGCTTGTTCAGCGCCGACCCTTCGGGTGGATATTCCAGGCTTCCGCTCAGCTTCGCCTTCAGCGTCCAGTCGAAATCGGGAAACGGCAGGTTTTCCGATTGACGCCACGCTTCGACAGCGGCTTCTGCCCGATTGACACGCTCGGTGTCGGGGCCTTCGTCGGGGGCGGCGTAATGCGTCACGGACGGGAAGGCGAATTGCGCACCGGCCTCTTCCACCACGGCCATCATGCGCAGCAGGACATCCTCGCGGACAGCCGCGAAGGTGTCGATGTCCGAGGCCTGGATGTAAGAAAAGATCTCGATATCGAGCGAATGCGCGCCAAACGCCATGAAGCGCACCCTGAGCGGATCCGACAGCACCGCAGGATGGCCGATGAGCAGCTTGCGCAGCGCCACCAGAACATAGCGCAGCTGGTCGGGGCGCGTTTCGTAGCGCAGTTGCAGGACCGTGGTGAAGAGGAAGCGATCCCGACGCGAGAAATTCTCGAGTTCCATGTCGAGGAACTGCGAGTTCGGCACGCTGATGACCGTGCGGTCGAGGGTGCGCAGCCGGGTCGACCGCAGCCCGATATGTTCCACCGTGCCCGACTTGTCGCCGAAGCGGCAGAAATCGCCGACGGAAATCGGGCGGTCGGCGAAGATCGTGAAGCCCGAAAGCAGGTTCTGCAACGTCGGCTGAACGGCAAGAGCGAAGGCGATGCCGCCGATCCCGAAGCCGGCCAGAACACTGGTAAGCGGCAGCGACAGCATATGCGCGATGGCAAGAACCGCAGCAAGCAGCAGACCGCCCCGCAGGACCCCGGAGACCAGCGACAGAAGGATGAGGTTGTGCCCGATGACCCGTTCAGCATTGCGATACCTGTCTGCCATGGCGCCAACTGCCTGCCATCCCAACAGGAACAGGCCGAAAACGATCAGGATGACGGCGACGGCGGCCAGAACTCCGGTGAACCGTTCCGGAAGACCCAGAACAAGGTCCGCGCCCAGAAAGACAATCCCGACGGCCAATCCGCACAGCGCCCAACTGGCAAGCTCGTTGCTGATCGGATGCTCTTCGGCTGCCGACGCGTTTTCCGTCGTGAAAAGACTGCGCAGGATACGCAGCGCAAGAAATGCAGCACCCCATGCCAGGATCAGCGTCACGAACAGGGCCCACCACTGCCATATTTCGAGCGGTCCCAGGGGCGTGAGCGTCGAGGGCAGGACACCGCGAAGCGCGCTGCGGATGATGAAGTGAATGTCGCGATCCTGAACCTCGGTCAATCCGGGAGCCAGCGGCATGTCCTCCATCGACGTGTAGACGGCCCGGATGGTCCGCAGGGTCTCGGGGGTGAATTGCCAGATGACACCTTCTTCGGTTTCGACAGGAGCGATGACGACGCTGCCTTCTGAGTGCCGAAAATGCACATAGGGAATATCGCCGTTCGGGGCGTCGGGAATCTCCTGCCAGATGACGTAGCCGGCCCGGTCGATCACCCGCTTGAGATATCCCGCCAGCACCTGGCCGTCGTGAATGCGGGTGACTTCCGGTCGTCCCCGCAGATCCAGCGCAGCAAGCGCAGCCGGTGCAGATCCGTCGGGGTTGAAGCGAAAGCTCAACAGGAACGCGCGCATCGCGTCGCGCGGGTCTCTCGGACCAAGGCCCGCCTGATGCTCTTCCGTTGCGGTTCCGGACGCAGTGCGAAGCCTGTCGCGCAAAGTGGCAAGCTCATCGATCGAGCGCGGCGCGAGATACCACTGGCCCTCATGCAGCTGAAACTCGATCCCGACTTTCAGCCCTGTGCCCGCCTGTTCCAGATCGACCGTGACCGCGTTGCCATCCACCTGCTGAGGCAGGTCCCACAGGCGAAAGGTCGTTTGGTTGATCACCGCATGGAGCGCTCGGGCATAGTCGAACCTGTCCGCATCACCTTCCGTGCCATCCTGCGGGCGGACAAGTGCCGCGGCCATGCCCAGGGCTTCGAGATCGCCGTCGACAGCCTCGTTGGCCGCCGTCAGAAAATCGCGCATCGTGTTCATCGGGCTGGACTGGTTCACGATCGCGACACGCGGGCCTTCCGTCGCGGCCCGAGCACCTGTCCACCATTCACCGGATCCGAAGCGACCGGTGAAGGATAGCCCGTCGCGCGACTGGACAAAGACAAAAGCACCAGAGCGGTCCTCTTCGATCCAGCGACCGCGCAATTCGCGCCCCACCGCAACGGCCTCGACCCGGCCTTCATAAAGCGGATAGGTGCCGGTAATCAGGGCTCCGGATTGGTCAAGGTTCAGCCTCGCCCCGCCGTCGCGCCACAGCGTATCCCATGTGCCCCCCCATTGCGCGGGCGGCGCGTCCTGCGCCTTGGCCGGCGTCGAGAGGACGAGGCCAAGCAGCAGGGCGAAAAGTGAAAATACCCTAAGCAGGCTGGCCATGATGTGTCCGTGTCCTTGCAGAGTGAAACATCTGCGGTCAGCGCAGATAAACGGCGGAAAGTTCGGCGAGGATGCCGCCCTCCGCATCTTGAAGCTCGAGCGATTGCCCTTGAAGACGGAAGCTGCGGGTCGCAGCCAGCATGTCGAGCAGCGCCTGTTCAATCGTATCGAGCGGCGGCGGGCAGGCCATTCGCGTGCTCGCCCCCACGGCTAAAGTCAGGGTCTCTCCGTCTTGATCATGCCGGCCGAGGATCCGATTGCACCCGACGGTCGCCCGGAAGCGCCGTTCGGGATCGCTGTAGAGGACGATATGCGGCTCACGCCGGTTCTGCATCGCCCTGACCTCTTGGCCCATCAACCTGTCAAAGCGCCAATAGGTATCGGTGAGCGATGCCTGCGGTTCGGCCTTGGCGCAGGTATCCCCGGGCCTTGTGGCAATGAACCGATCGACGATCAGGCTGGTTCGGGGCGCGCCCTCTGGTGTCGGACGCGGGGCAAGACCGCCTTCCACATGCACGACGACCGGCGCGCCGGATGTAGGTGCCGCCTCGAGATATGCGCGTTCAAGCGCGTCGTAGTCACCGCCCTGCGCGATGGGATAGCGGACGCCCGAAAAACATTCCTCGAAACGTGCGGCATCGTCCCTTTGGGTCATCCGACCCAGCAGGAAGAACCCGGCAAGCTCGGCAGGATCCAACGTACCGTCGCTGATCAGCGCATAGTCGAGTTCGGATGTGATCGGATTGCCCGCCATGTCCATCTGGCGGAGGCGATCCGGAGCCTCGACCTGCCAGAAAAGTGGCATTTCTGACGCGCCATGCAAGACGATTGCGCCGCGCACAGGGTCGGCGTACCAGCGCCCGATCTCGTCGCGACGTGTTGTTTCATCTGCTTTGAGCCATTCGCGGCGCATATGGTAATATTGTCCCGGCCACAGGTCGAGATGATGGCGGATGCCCTCGCAATCGGCGCAGGGCAGCGTGCCGCGGAACGTGGCCGGCAGGCGCAGGCCATGCGCACCGATCTTGGGCGCCGCAGCACCGGACCTGTCCCCCTGAACCCGCTTCATCACCACCTCTACTGTCTGCGCCTCGCCGTCCTGCAGAACCGGAGTCGCCGTATCCGTGGTGAACAGAAGCTGCCCGTCATGCCTGAGTGTCGCCCGCAGGGCATAGACCGCCCGCGGGTCGAGATCCGCCGGGTCATAGTCGATGGCGAAGGCGATCGGCGATTGTCCGGCCCCGTCGATGACAATGCGCGCAAGTGGCCGCGCGGGCGCATCGGCCCGCGAGGAATCCTCGATCACGGCCTCGAAAACCGCGTCGGGTGGAAGCGCGATCCGTTCCCGGATGACGGCGGTGCCGGTCAGCGTGTCGGCCATTGCAGTGCCGATCCCTGCCACGGCTGCCAGCAGAACCGGCGCACATGACAAGACATGCCGCCTGCGCAAGGTCATCAAGGAAAAGAGCATGTCCTGTCGCCTTTTTTGTGCCGATGGGCCCTCGGGATCGTCTTCAAGACGGGTCCGCGCCGGTATCGTCGCTTCGAAAGGTGTGATTCGTCTTATATATACTTGATGTCCCCACGTAGCGGGTCTGTGGCGGGCCCGGTGGAGCGCAGTGACCCGTTTCGGGTCATCCTCGGCGCCTGGATCAAGAGAATCGCCATACTCATGGGCAAGCGAACAAGTCTTGGGGACGCCTGCGGGCGTCCGGCTCGGAGGGACCATGTCTGGCAGAACACGTATACTTGCCGCGGTTTCAGCACTTCTGCTGGCGGGCTGCTTGGAAAGCGAAGGGTTCGGCGGCAGCGGCGGATCGAGCGGCGGCGGTGGCTTTGGCGGAACCGGTGGCTCGGGTGGCTTTGGCGGGAGCAACCAGGCGGGGCTGTCCCTTGCCCGCGACGTCTGCTTCAACGACATCGAATCCCGAGGAGCGCGGATCGTTCGGGTGGAATCCGAGCGCGAACTCCTGAATCGGGCCGAAATCGTGGTGCTCACCCGCCGCAGCGCGGTGTCTCTCAACACCGAACGCCGTCTGTGCACCTTCTATTACAACACCGGGCTTCACGACACCCGACGGATTTGATGTGCCTTCATCCCCAGACCAAGGAGGTCGGAATGAAACGACTGACGAGCCTGTTCTTCGTTGCAACCTTGTGCGCGGCAACGCTTGCGCCGGTGCCCGCCAAAGCGCTGACCGACGCCGAGAAAACGGCGCTTGCCGCGCTGTTGCTTCTCGGAGCAAGCGTGGCGGCGGCAAAGCACGGCAAGCACAACAACAGCACCTCCAATTGGGACGAGGATCGCCACGGGGAGCCGTTTTCACCAAGCCCTGGCATCGTGTGCCTGCCTCGGCCAAAGCAATGTTACCAGAACGGTGCAATCTCGTGGCGCTGGACACAGCGTATGTTCGGCTGATGCCGCGAATCTGACACTGGCCCCTTTTTTCAGACGGAGATGACCCAATGACCGCCTTGAAATCGCTGATATGCGCCCTTTGCCTCTTCCCGCTGGCCCAGGTCGCCGCCGCTCAGTCCGGTGACCAGGTTGACCGTGCCGACCTTGCCGCCCTTGACCGGATGGGCATGGAGGTGGGCACCTATGCCGCCGAATACCTTGGCGGCTATGGTGATCTTTTCGAACCGCAGATGCTCGTCAAGCTGGGTGTCATTGCCAAACAAAGAGCCATTGCGCATACCTGCGACGGCTTCGAGGTGGACATGGAGCGGTACAATACGGCCATGGACGGGTTGTTGCGACCGATCATCGACATGATCAAGCCTCCCGAGGATGGCGGAGCGGCGATCAATCTGCCTTTCACTATCGCGATGTCGGCCTATTCCATGTTGCTTGGTGGCAACATCGCCTCCGGCGCTGCGGCTCCCGACGAAATGTGCGCTCTTGGGTCCGATCTGCGCGACGCGCTTGCCGGTGGAGATGACGAGGCGCTTCTGATCTGGACGACAGCGGACTGAGTGCTGTCCCGCTCGGCGCCGCTGGTTTCTTCCCTCGTGTTTTTTTACCAGTTTCGGCGGCGACGGCTTGCGAGCCGGGACATCTTGGATCCCGGCTCGCGGGTCGCATGGTCAGCACCGCTCGCGTGGCGGCGGACCCAAATGCCCCTTGCGTAACGCAGGCCAAGGTCACAAGCTGACCACACAGGGCCGGACGAACCCTTTTTGATGCTGCAAGGGGTGGCAGATCGACGTTCGGGCCGGAAAATCGCGCCGTTTTGACCATGGGCGAAGGAGAACGCGGCGTGTCAGAACCGCAAGAGAGTTCGAGACTGCGGCTGGAACTCGATGCGCCGGGCTTCCTCAAGGTGGAAAGACTGGTTGCCTACGAGATGGGCAATCTGCTCCTGATGCTGAACCTGCAACTGCAACAGCGCTTCGGTTTGCGTGCAGAAGAGTACCAGGTCTATCTCCTGATCGTGCTGGCGACGGTGCAGCGTTTCGCGAATATCAGCGATGTAAACACCGAGAACCTGAGCCGTGCCCCCCTGCCCCCCGACCTCGCCGGATCGATTTCACGCCGCCGGATCGCGGATGTTCTGGGCATCCCCTTCGAAACGGTTCGCCGCACCGTTGCCAGCCTGCTCGACCGTGGCCTGATCGAAGAACGCAGCCGCGGTTGCCTCTCGACCCGCGGGGGCACGCTGCAATATCTTGGCGAAGACGCGACCCCCGAAAAACTTGCGCGCCGCTTCATCTCCAGCATCAACACGATGATCCGCATCGGAGCCATTAAACCGCCCGACAAGCTGTAGCCCGTAACCCGGCGCCAGCGACCGGCACACGAGGCCCCGGCCGCTTTGTTCAGAAGGATTTCGTCAACGACAGCTTGAAGGTCCGGCCCGGCGCCTTGCGGCTGGGCGAGGACAGGTGCCCGACGTAGTCGGCATCAAGGACGTTCTCGACACCAATGCGGACCTCGGTCTGATCCAGCCAGCCGCGACCCTGCGGACTCCATGTGGCGCGGAGATTGTGCACCGTGCTGTCGGACAAATCGGCACCCAGCGCATCGCGGCGGTCGGTGGCATGAACGACTTCCCAGCTCAGGTCCAGGTTTTCGTCCCATGTCCGGCCCAGGGTCAGCTGCGCCCGGTCCGCCGGGCTGTTGCGCCAGGTGGCTTCGGTGTCATCGGGATTGACTTCGGTGCCTTCGCCAAGATGGCCCGCGAAATCGACATAGACCCCGTTCGCCAGCCCGTAGGACGCTTCGAGCTCAAACCCCCGAGACTCGACCCGGTCAAGCTCGGTCGCCATTGATCCGGCCACCGTGTAGCTGGTGATGTCCCACAGGTCGGTCTGGTAGAAATTGCCGCGCAGGGTGACAATGTCTCCGGCGGCAACGACGTCCGTGCCGCTGTATTCGGCCCCCAGTTCGAACGTGTGCGATTTCTCGGACAGGCCGATGCGCCGCTGTGCCGAAGCGCTGGTTCCCAGATCGTCGATGATCGGCAGACCCTCGGTATAGGCGGCGCTGCCAAAGGCCGACAGGCCATTGCCGAAATCATAGGCCAGCGCCAGGCCACCCATCAGCGCATCCTTCTCATAGGTGTCGGGCACACCGGCAAGGTCGTCTTCACTTTTGATCGTTGACCGTTCGTAGCGCAAAGCGGGGGTGGCAGTGAATTGCCCGATTGTCATTTCATCAACGACGAACACCGCGAAACGGTTGTTCGTCCCACCCGGAGCGCCCGCATCGGTATTGTCCGCGCGGATGCGCCGTTGCGCCTCGATGCCCGCAAGCATGTCGTGGGACACCGCGCCCGTGTCGAACAGCGCGCGGTTGGACACGGTCAGCTTGGTTGTCTCATAGCGTTGATCGGCATTCACCGTGCCAACGAGAAACGGAAAGCTGGGCGTGCCTTCAAGCGGCGACGAGCCGGGAATGTACTCATATTCGATGCTCTGGTCGGCGTAGGACAGGTTGGCACGCAGGTCGATCAGGTCGTTGGCCGGGTTGTAGCGATATGCCAACACCGTCTGCGCGGTGTCCGTCAACCGGTCGACATTGCCGAAACTGCCGCCATCCGTTTCGAACTGGTCATAGGGCACGTCCTTGTCATCGGCCACGGTGCGCGAATGGCTGAAGGTCAGGGACTGCGCGTCATCCTGCCCGAACGTGAACGTGCCCTTCGCAAGGTAGGACGGCGTCCGGAAGGCCGAATTGCCAATCGTCGTGCCGTCCCCGGCATCGAGATCATCCTGATCGCGCCATGTGTAGTTGAGCAGGAACTCGGCCCGCTCGGTCGGCATCCAGGCAAGGTTCGTCGAACTCACCTTGCCGTTGCCGTTCGAGCTGAATTCGAAACTCTGCGACCCGCCAAAGCCGGGGACGCCACCGGTAAAGTCCGACGCATCCTTGGTTTCCAGCTTGACCACACCGCCGACGATCCCCGATCCGTAGGCGAAACTGCCGATGGTGCCGCGCAGGACCTCGACCTCGCGGTAAAGCAGCGGGTCGGTGAAAAGCTGCGTGCCGATGCGGTACAGCTCTTCCGAACCCACAGAGGCCCCGTCGATCTGAACGGCGATCTTCTGATCCGATCCGAAGGTCGTGTTTGCACCGAAACCGCGAATGTTGATGCCGGACCCTTGCGGCGTCGTTCCATTGACCAGCGTGACGCCGGGCACCGAGTCGATCAGCTGCGCGACGGTGCTGGCCTGACGGTCCCGGATCTCGGCCTCGCCGACAACCGTGCGCGACAAAGCGGTGCCAAAGCTGAGGTCGCGTTTGCCACCAGTGAGAATCAGAGTGCCCAGAAAGCCGGGATCACTGTCCTGCGCCGCGGCTGGCACGGCCAGCGACAGACAGACAAGCGCGGTCGTGCCGCGCAGCAGGGGGGTAAGCATATGCGCCATCCTTCATGTGGTTTTTGCCGTAGCTTGCGAAGGCTGGCGCGGCTGTTTTTGATGAATATGCGATGAACCTTATCGCAATGGGTTGCACCGTTACCTTTATCGCACTAAAACAGTCAAGTAATTTGAGACAGCCACGCACCGCTTCCCTCCGGGCGCAGCCATCGGACCACCTGACAACCTCCGAGGATGCCCATGATGCAGCGACCCGCTGTCACCCCCTCCGATATCCGTGCATATCTGACGGAAAATCCGAAACTGCGTGCCCGCGATGCGGCCGACGCCCTTGGTATCTCCGAGGCACAGTTGGTCGCCGCCCAGGTGGGCCATGGCATCACCCGAATAGCCGCGCATCCCGACAGGATCATTCCCGCCGCCGAGAGGCTGGGACAGGTGATGGCCCTGACCCGCGTCAACGCCTGCGTGCATGAAAAGATCGGAGAGTACGGCAATTACCACCCCGGCGACCACGCCGCGATGACCCTGACCGAGAATATCGACCTGCGTATCTTTCCTTCGCATTGGGTGCATGCCTTCGCGGTCGAAACGGCCTCCGAGCAGGGCGCGCGTCGCTCGTTGCAGATTTTCGATGCGGCGGGCGACGCGGTGCACAAGATCCACCTTCGGGAGGGATCGAACCATGATGCATGGGCCGATATCGTTGCGGATCTTGCGGTAGCCGATCAGTCCGATGTGCAGCAGGTGGAAGACCGCAAACCGGTCGAGGGTCCGAAATCACGCGCCGACAAGGTGGATGTCCTGCGCACGGAATGGGCAAAGCTGACCGACACCCACCAGTTCCTGCGCCTGTGTTCCAGGCTCAAGATGAACCGGCTTGGGGCCTATCGGATCGCCGGGGCGCCCTGGGTGCGCCGTCTTGATCCGGATGCCGCCGATGTCATGTTGCAGACCGTTCAGGAGGCCGGGATCGAGGTCATGATCTTTGTCGGCAACCGGGGCTGCATCCAGATTCACACAGGACCGATCCACGACCTGCGCCCAATGGGCCCGTGGCAGAACGTCATGGACCCCGGCTTCAACCTTCATCTGCGGCGCGACAAGGTGGCTGAGATCTGGGCGGTGGAAAAGCCCACGCAACGTGGACCGGCGGTGTCGGTCGAGGCATTCGATGCGGAAGGCGGGTTGATCTTTCAGGTCTTCGGCGTCGGCAAGGAGGGGCGGGACTCGCGCCACGACTGGGGTCGGATCGTCGACGGTCTGCCGTCGTTGCAAGAGGTGCCGGCATGAGGACCAAGCATGACGGATTTGCCGCCTTCCTTGTGATCTGGACGATCATGTTCGGCACTTTCGCGGCCCTGACGGTCAGTGCTCAGCAGGCCACGGACACCCAGACGCCCTCGGCCGATGTCCTGTCGATCGGCGGTTCGGTGACCGAGATCGTCGCGGCGCTGGGTCAACAGCACCGGCTGAAGGCGCGGGACACGACGTCGAGCTATCCGCCGGATGTCACCAATCTGCCTGATGTGGGCTACATGCGATCCCTGTCGCCCGAAGGCGTGCTGTCGGTCGCCCCGTCGCTGATCCTGTCCGAAGAAGGCGCTGGCCCGCCCGAGGCGCTCGACGTGATCCGTGCGGCTGATGTGGACTTCGTCGAGGTGCCGGATGCCCTGACCGCGGACGGCATCCTGCGCAAGATCGAGATCATCGGCGCGGCCCTTGACGTCCCCGACCGCGCAACGGCTCTGGCTGCCGAGGTCGAAACCGCGCTGTCGGCGGCCTTGGCAGATGCAGAACGCCCGGAGACAGACAGGAAGCGCGTGCTGTTCGTGCTCTCGACGCAGGGCGGCAAGATCAACGCCTCCGGCACCGGCACTGCGGCAGACGCGCTGATCCGGATGGCGGGTGGGGTGAACGCGGTCAGCGATTACGAGGGATACAAGCAGATCACCGACGAAGCCGTGGGTCTGGCCGCACCGGACGTGATCCTGATGATGGACCGGGGCGGCGATCACGGGGTGGCGGATGACGAACTGTTCGACATGCCCGCGGTCAGGCTGACACCGGCTGCGCAGACGCGCTCCGTCCTGCGCATGGACGGGTTGCTGATGCTGGGCTTCGGGCCGCGCACGGCGCACGCCATCCGCATGTTGAACGATGCGCTTTACGGACAGGGAGCCTGACCCTTGGCAGCCCTGACCGAGATCGAAGCCGCCGCCCCGCGCGACCGGTTGACCCGCGCCCGTGTCCTGCATTGTGGCCTGGCAGGCGGGCTGGTCTTGGCCTGTATCGCCAGCCTTCAGGTCGGGGCCACCGATGTGACGCTGTCCACGATGCTGGCCAAGCTGGTGCAGGGCGAGGCCCTCAGCCAGATCGAGCGCGTGGTACTGTTCGACATCCGCCTGCCCCGGCTCGCCATGGGACTGCTGGTCGGCGCCGCGCTGGCGGTTTCCGGCGCGGCGATGCAGGGGCTTTTCCGCAACCCGCTGGCCGATCCGGGGATCGTCGGAGTGGGGGCCGGGGCTGGGCTCGGCGCGATCCTCGCCATCGTTCTTGGCCCGCTGCTGCCGGTGTGGGTGATTGACGGGGTGGGTAACCAGCTCACCCCCTTTGCCGCCTTCCTTGGTGGTTGGGGATCGACGATCCTGCTCTACAAGGTCTCAACCCGCCATGGACGGACGTCCGTCGCCACCATGCTGCTTGCGGGAATTGCCCTCGGAGCGCTGGCCGGGGCCTTGTCGGGCATCCTTGTCTATATCGCGGATGATCGACAGTTGCGCGATCTGACGTTCTGGGGGCTGGGTTCGCTGGCCGGGGCAAGCTGGGCCAAGGTGCTGTCGGCGGGTCCGCTGATCGTGCTGTCCATCGGAGCCGCGCTGATGCTGGGCCGGGGCCTGAACGGGCTGGCCCTCGGTGAGGCAACAGCCGCCCATATCGGCATCGACGTGCAGCGCATGAAATCCATCGCGATCCTCGCAGTCGCCGGAGCAACCGGCGCGGCAGTCGCCGTTTCGGGCGGCATCGGGTTTATCGGTATCGTCGTGCCACATCTCTTGCGATTGGCGTCAGGGCCGGACCACCGGACGCTCCTGCTCAATTCCGCGCTTCTGGGCGCTATCCTTTTGATCCTCGCCGATGTGATCGCACGCGTGGTCATTGCTCCGGCGGAATTGCCGATCGGCATCGTCACGGCGGTTCTGGGGGCACCGGTTTTCCTGTGGATTCTGCTCAAACGCCGCGGATTGGTCGACCTATGAGTTTGATTGCCGAAGACATCCGCGTGACCTATGGCAAGCGCGAAGCGCTGCGCGGCATCGACCTGACTGCCCTGCCCGGCGACGTCACCGCCATCGTCGGCCCCAACGGGTCGGGCAAGTCCACGTTGCTGAGTGCCATCACCGCCTCCCTGCCCTTTCAGGGGCGCGTTGGCTTGAACGGGCGGGACATCGGTGCGCTTAAGTCATGGGAACTGGCCGCGCAACGCGCCGTGCTGCCCCAGGCGTCGCGGCTGGCCTTTCCCTTTACCGCACTGGAAGTCGTTCGACTGGGGCTGCAATCGGGCACCGCAGGAGACAAGCCAGAAGTGCCGATGCAGGCCTTGGCCCGGGTGGGGTTGGCCCATTACGCCAACCGCACCTTTCAGGAGCTGTCGGGCGGCGAGGCGCAGCGCGTCATGCTGGCGAGGGTGCTGGCCCAGGTCTGGGCTCCGGTCGAAGGCGGACAACCACGGTGGCTTCTGCTGGACGAACCTGTCTCAAGCCTTGATATCGCGCATCAGTTGCAGGTGATGGAGATCGCCCGCGACTTCGCGCGCGCCGGAGGCGGCGTCATCGCCGTGATGCACGATCTCAACCTGACGGCGCTTTATGCCGACCGCGTCGCGATCCTGGCCGAAGGAAAGCGCCTTGCCTTCGGATCACCCACCGAGGTGCTGACCGATGACATCCTGTCGCGCGCCTATGGCTGCGCCTTGCGTGTTTCGGCCCCGCCGCCGCAAGGTGTACCTTATGTCCTGCCGCATGCAGCAGCCGTCTGAAAGGTGCGTCCATGTAACCGGGCTGCTGTGATATCAGGGGCAAACCTGTCGCCACACCCATGTTTTCCGCTCGGGCGGGGGGCATACACATGATACCGAACCGAGGAACCGCTTATGTATCTGGCCATGAACCGCTTTACCGTCACGCTCGAGAATGCCGCCGAATTCGAGGAGCTGTGGCTCAATCGCGAAAGCCACCTGCAGGACATGGACGGCTTCGTGTCGTTCCATATGCTCAAGGGCCCCGAGGAAGACGGCCACATCCTTTATGCCTCTCACACCGTGTGGCAGAGCGAGTCGCATTTCCGCGCCTGGACCACGAGCGAGGCGTTCCGCGCTTCGCATGCCCGCGCCGGCCAGACCCGCAAGCTGCACGAGGGTGCACCGCGTTTCGAAGGCTTCCAGTCGATCCAGAGCATTGACGCCCTGCAACCGGCATGAGTCCGGGCGTCATACGCGCCGCGCCTGTTTTCCGAAGCTTTGACGAGGCAAGGGCCCGCAGCTTCTATGTCGGCTGGCTGGGTTTCACTTGGGAGGGCGAGCACCGGCTTCACCCCGGGGCACCGCTCTATGCCTTTTTGCGACTGGGCGATTTCCATCTGCATCTGACCGAACACCATGGCGATGCCACGCCGGGATCGACTGCCTTGGTCTATGTGACCGGTCTGCGCGATTGGCAGACGTCCCTGCCCCCTTATCCGAACATGCGGCCCGGATTGGAGGCACAGCCCTGGGGCCTTGAAATGATGGTCTGGGATCCTTTCGGAAATCGCCTGCGGTTTCTGGATCAGGCCGAGGACGCCTGACAAGGGTGGATGACACTCTTTGTCCTCCGTGAAAGGGCCAACTTCATTTCTTGACTGAAACTATCGGAATAATATATCGATAAGGAAATACCCGACTCGATTAGTCGGACTTTATCAGCGCGTCAGTTCGATGCCCGTCCCAGCCACCACCACAGGCAGCCCGGATGTCAATGGAAAGGAGCAATTCATGACGACACCCGAGCAAAAGACCCCTTCAAAGGCCCCCACCCTGAACGGCACCACGTGGCGCGACATCGTGCAATCCGGTGCGGACACCCTTCAGATCGAAGGCTTTGCCCTCGAGCATCTGATCGACATGCAGCGTGATCGCACCCGCCAGTTCGGAGAGGGTCGATGAGCCTGATGCAGAACCTGCCGGACCCCCGCTCCATGGACCACAGCAATGAGACCGCCACCTATGACGCGCGCGACTTGATCCTGAACGGCACAAAGGCGGAAATCGTGCTGGACGGCCAGACCTACACGTTGCGCATCACCCGCGCCGGCAAGTTGATCCTGACCAAATGAAGGACATTGAGCATACTCCCGGTGCAAGCGTTGTCGGCCGACTGACCGATATCGCGCCGTGGGAAGCAGAGTTGATCCTGTCGATCCGGCTCTGGATGGACAGCCCCGAAGGCCAGGCCAAGATCTGGAATGGCTTTGCAAGATGTTTCGGGGCCTCCGACGGACGCCTTGAATTGCGGCGGTTCGAAACCCTGCTGACCAGCATTTGCAGCACGGCGCGGCGGCCGCTGATCCGACATGGGCTTGGCTGCGATTGCATCGGATCGGATGAAGCAATCCTTTGGACCCTTGTGCGCGAAGCGACCCGGGGCGATTTGCTCGAGGCCACCATGATCGCGAGCCTGCTGGTGCCTGCCCGTCACGCCGAACCGATCGCCCTGATGGCGGCAAAAGTGGGTCAGGCGATGCAACGCCTGGCACGTGACGCGCCCGCATCGGCCTCGACCCAGAGCCAGACAGAGCACCGCATCCTGCATTGACCGATCATCCCAAGCCAGACCGGACAACAGGTCCAAATCCAGCGAGGACACCATGTCGAAAGTTCCCAGCCCCTGCATCAGCGTCTGCAAGTTCAAACGTGAAGGTCATTGCATCGGGTGTTCCATGACCAAGGCGCAGAAATCCGCCTTCAAGAAACTGAAGAAAAACGCGCATCGCGAAGCCTTTGTCGAACTGGTGGTCGCGCAACAGGCTGTCATGGGCCGCTACAAGCACTGGGAGCAGGCCTACGAGAAACGGTGCCGCAAGAAAAAGGTCAGCCTGACGGTTCTTGACGGGCACAAGGCGGCGTGACCACGACACGTGTCAAAGCTGCCCTCGACAACAGACATCCCCGAAAACGAAGGACAATGGAAAGATGACCGCAGCCCTGCGTCAGGTTTCAGACAGACAAGATTTCAGCCCCGAAGAAGATGCCAGCGCCCAGCCCCTGCTCGAACATTTGCGCCGCATTGCCCGGACCAGCCGGTGCAAGAGCTATGTCGATCTTTTCGGGGCTTGTGCCGCGCTCTCGGGCAACCGTCACGTCGCCTCGCAAGCGGCGGCCGAGGTGCTGATGCGATGTCTGGCCCAGGCCCTGGGACGCCGGCCCGTGCTTTACCGCGAGGGCGAAAGCGAAACGTCGTTCGACGAGAACTGGCTTCTTGCCCTGGGGCGCAGCCTCAAGGATGAAGACACCACGAGCGCGACGTTTCTCCTGCATTCGCGGGTGCCAAAGCAGTTTCGTCGCAATCTCGTCTTCCTGCTTCGGAATGTGGTCGACAATTTTCCTCAGACTTAGAATTATTCTAAACTGTCTTGCCGATGTCCGGTCTTGAGACTATCTTTTATTCGCAAGCCAGCCAGACGCCAGCCAGCTCCCCTTTTTGATGCAGGAGGCACCCATGACCCAAACCGCCCAGACCCTTTCCACCGATGCAACCGCGCAAATCGCAAGTGCGCTCAACCAATGCGTCGCCGAAACCGCCGTGACCACGATGTTGGCGCAGAATTTTCATTGGAACGTGACCGGCATGGCCTTTGGCCCGCTGCATGACCTCTTTCAGAAGATCTACGAAGACCACTTTGTCGCGCAAGATGATCTGGCCGAGCGGATCAAGGCGTTGGATGCCCATGCCGAAGGCACGCTTGGCGGAATGCTGAAGCGGTCGAAAGTGTCCGAAGTCGACGGCGTACCGGCCGCCGAAGAGATGATCCGCGTCATGAAAGAGGCGCAGGAAACCTTGGCCGAAACCATCGCAGGCGCAGGGGAACTGGCCGCCCAGCACGGGGACACGCTCACCGAAGACCTGTGCATCGCACGCGGTCAGACGCACGAGAAATTCGCCTGGATGCTGCGCGCGCACCTTGCCTGAAACGGGATACGGGCGCGTTGCCCGATGATCCACGCAAAAAGACATACTGATTTTATCAGGTATTGAATTCCCTCTTGCCGGATGGTAGCAAAATCCCATCCAGCAAGGGGACATACCCAGCCAGATGACCATTCGGGAAATCGGAGGCTGGGCACGTGCACCTATTCCAAGGAAAAGTCGTAGTCGCCCTTTTGGCGGCATCCATGATTTCTGGCTCAGTGCATGCGCAGGACGTTCAGGGCACTCATGTGTCCATTGAACTCAACGCGCTTGAACCGGTCGACGATGCCTGCCGGATCAGTTTCCTGATCCAGAACGGGCATGACATCGATATCGAGCAGGCCGTTTACGAGGCCGTGCTGTTCGACAAGCAAGGACGTGTAGAGCGTCTTACCCTCTTCGACTTCGGCGCCCTGCCCTCTGCCCGCCCCCGAGTGCGGCAATTCTTGGTCCCGGGCCTTGCCTGTGCCTCGCTTGGTCGCCTTCTCATCAACGGGGTCGAGACCTGCTCGGGTGTCGATGTCCCGGACGGTGCCTGTTCCGACAATCTCGACATGCGCAGCCGCACGGATGTCGAGGTGCTGGGATGATCGCGACGCTTCAAGCCGCAATCCTGCGCATCGCCGAACTTGGCGGGCCGGTTGTCCTGCTGCTGGGCGCGCTTTCAGTCCTTGTTCTGGCTGTCGTGCTGTACAAGCTTTGGCAATATGCCGCCTCGGGTGTCGGTCGCCACACCGCCTTGCAAGAGGCCATCGCAGCCTGGGATGCCGGAGATCGTGCCGCAGCACGGAACTGCCTGGGCCGGTCGCGCAGCTATCTTGTTCCTGTCGTCGCCATGGCGCTTGATGGCCAGAACGATGCTGCCCGCCTCGAAGCCGAGGCCGAAGCGCGGTTTGCCCGGCTGGAAAGCGGCTTTCGATTTCTGGAGTCGGTGGCCCAACTTGCCCCTCTTCTGGGTTTGTTCGGCACGGTGCTGGGCATGATCTCGGCGTTTCAGGCTTTGCAGGAGGCCGGCGCACAGGTCGATCCGTCGATCCTTGCGGGCGGGATCTGGGTCGCGCTTCTGACAACGGCGGTCGGGTTGGCGGTTGCCATGCCGACATCGGTGGTTCTGAGCTGGTTCGAGGCGCGCATGGATGCCGATCGCGTGCTGGCGCAAAAGGCGATCCGCACGATCCTGTCGCCCGAGGGCCGCCGCCCCGCAACGGATGCCCGCGCGACACCGGTCCATGCGTAGGCACCAAAAGCGGCGCAGGATGTCGATGACGTCCCTGATCGACGTCATCTTCCTGTTGCTGCTGTTCTTCATGCTGTCCTCGACCTTCACCCGCTTTGCTGAAGTCGAGCTTTCGGCCGCAGGGTCCGCGTCAGGGGCGTCTCCGGACCGGCCCGTCTTCCTGTCGCTTGGCGCCGATAGCTTGCGGTTGAACGCAACGGACGCCTCGCTGAAAGACCTGTCAGACGCTCTGGCCCGGCACCGATCCGGTGAGGCTCCGCTGGCGATCCTCGTATCCCTGCAAGGCAACGTGACTGCACAGAGACTGACCGATCTTCTGGCAGCGCTGCGCAGCCTGCCGAACCTGAACGTGACAGTTCTGGAAACGACATGAGACGCAAAGCCGCAAAATCGAACCGTGAACCGACCATCGCGCTGATCAACATCGTGTTCCTGATGCTGATCTTCTTCCTCGTCGCCGGGACGATCGCCCCTCCGCTGGACAGGGACTTGTCTCTGGTGAACACCGCCAAGGTCGAAGGCACACCACCGGCGGATGCCCTGGTGGTCCATCGGGACGGTCGCATGAGCCACCAAGGTCGCGACATCGGATCGGCCGCAGCGTTCCTTTCCCGCTTGCCGGAGGAAGCGCGCGGCCGGGTAAGGATCGTTCCGGATCGGGACCTTCCCGCGCACATTCTGGTCGCCATCGGTCGCGAATTACGCCGATCCGGGGCTGAAAGCGTCTTCATCGTGACCGAAAGAGGGATGCAATGACCGGCTCGTCGTCCATTGCGAAGTCGGTCGCCCTTTCGCTGGCTGTCATTGTGCATGCGGGGCTTGTCGCGGCTTTGGTGGCCCGTGACACACCGATGATTAACGGCTCTGCCGGCGCCTCGGAGGTGCGTCTCGGAAATGCCTTTGCGGACATGGCCGCCGGGACGTTGACCGCCGAGCAAGCGCACACGACCGCCGCGGAAACCGCGACAGAGGCGACGCCGCAGGAGCAGCCTGACAGGATCGTGGCCGACGGTTCCAAGGCAGTCGAGCCCGCTGCGCCGGACCGTCCGGTCCAAAGCGCGCCCCTCCCCCCTCGGGAAGAGCTGGCAGCCCTGCGTCCGAAGGTTGCGGCCCCGCTGCAAAGGCCGGAGCTGACCGCTGACATCACCGCTGACGAGGTTTTGTTGTCTACACCCGTCGCATCATTGCGGGCCGCAAAGGCCGTCCCCCTCCGGCCAACCGTGCCGAAGCCACACCGGCCCGACCCCGCTTCAGAGCGCCTCGACGCTTCCGAACCCCAAAGCGCGGCCGTGTCACGCTCTGCCCGGCCGAAACCCCGCAGCGCGGAATTTGTCGAGACCCGCAAACCCCGACCTGTGGAGAAATCCGCCCCGAAACCCGCCGCTGAACAGCCGCAGCGCACCAGGCAGCAGGCCCAAGGCAACGCGGCGCAGAATGCCCGGGCGGGCGAGGCCTCGGGCACCCTGGCGGCCGTGGCGCGGCAAGAAGGCACAGGGGGCCAAGAGGCAGCAGGGAACGCGGCGGCCAGCAATTATCCCGGTCTGGTCATGCGCACACTGTCGCGTGCCGGCAAGCCTCGTGTGACGGCACGCGGGGCTGCGGTGGTCGCCTTCACAATCAGCGAAAATGGCGGGATCGCCGCCGTGTCTCTGGCGCGCAGTTCGGGATCCTCCGCGCTCGATCAGGCGGCGGTGCGACTGGTCAGGGGCGCTGGCCCCTTTCCCAAGCCGCCACACGGCGCGCGGCGCAGCTTCTCGATCCGGATCGAGGGCCGCTGAACCGCCACGGGCCGCGGTTCAATCGACAAATCCAGAGGCGCGCTCGCGCAGGACGAATTTCTGGATCTTGCCGGTCGAGGTCCTGGGAATCGCATCGAAGACGATCCGGCCCGGCACCTTGTAAGGGGCAAGGTGGTCGCGGCACCAACCGCGCAGGGTCGCGTCGTCCACCTCGTGCCCTGCGGTCAGCTCGATGAAGGCGCAGGGTGTCTCGCCCCATTTTTCGTGCGGCATGGCAACCACGGCGGCGACCGCGACCGCCGGGTGACGGTAAAGAGCCTCTTCAACCTCGATCGACGAGATGTTTTCGCCACCCGAAATGATGATGTCCTTGGATCGGTCCTTGAGCTGGATATAGCCATCGGGATGCACGACCCCAAGATCGCCGGAATGGAACCAGCCCCCGGCCAGCGCCTTTTGCGTCGACTCCGGGTTGCGGAAATAGCCTTTCATCACAACATTGCCGCGGAACATCACCTCGCCCATCGTCTTGCCATCATGCGGGACAGGCTGCATCGATTCGGGGTCCCGGACCTCGAGTTGCTCGAGCGGCAGATACCGCACGCCTTGTCGGGCCTTCAGTCGGGCCTGCTCGGCGGCGGGAAGGTCGGACCAGTCTGCGTGCCATTCATTGACGACCGCGGGACCGTAGGTCTCGGTCAGGCCGTAAAGATGCGTCACGTCGAACCCGGCAGCATCCATGCTGGCCAGGAGGCTTTCGGGCGGCGGGGCGGCGGCGGTGAAGAACTGCACCCGCCTATCCAGGGCGCGCTTTTCCTCCTCGGGTGCGCTTTGGATCAGCGACATGACGATGGGTGCGCCGCAGAGATGCGTCACGCCTTCCTCGGCCAGGGCCTTCCAGATCGGAGCAGAGCGCACCTGCCGCAGGCAAACATGGGTGCCGATGATGGCGGACAGGGTCCATGGGAAACACCAGCCATTGCAGTGGAACATCGGCAGCGTCCACAGGTAGACGCTATGCTTGGCCATCGAGGTGGTCAGCGCATTGCCCTGGGCCAGAAGATAGGCCCCCCGATGGTGCGAAACGACGCCCTTTGGGTCCCCGGTTGTGCCTGAAGTATAATTGATCGAGATCGCGTCCCATTCGTCTTCGGGTATGACCCAGTCGAATTCCGGATTTCCCGTGGCCAGAACGGTCTCGTAATCCTTGGCCCCTTCCATGTCGCCGGGGCCGGCATATTCCGGATCGTCGTATTGGATCACCTCCGGTGTCACCTTGGCCAGCGACAGGGCCTCGGCCATCAACGGAGCGAATTCGCGGTCCACGATGACCAGTTTCGCCATCGCGTGATCCAGCTGAAACGCGATGATCGCGGCATCCAGCCTGGTGTTGATCGAATGCAGGACCGCCCCGCACATCGGCACGCCGTAATGGCATTCCAGCATGGCAGGCGTATTGGCAAGCATCGCCGACACCGTGTCTCCGCGCGCCAGACCGCGCGCCGCGAGAACCGAGGCCAATTGCCGTGACCGGGCATAGAACGCGGCATAGCTGCGCCGCAAGGTCCCATGCACGATGGCGGTGTGGTCGGGAAAGACACTGGCCGCGCGTTCCAGGAAATTCAGCGGCGTCAGGGGCTGGTAATTTGCCGGGGTCCGGTCAAGTCCGGTGTTGTATGGATTGTCGGACATGTCTGTCATCGGTCCTGCCATTGGGGCGCGCGTTTCTCGATAAAGGCGCCGATACCTTCCTCGGCGTCATGCGCGAGCATGTTGTCGACCATCACCCGGCTGGCGTGGTCATAGGCGTCTGCCAGCGGCATTTCGCGTTGAGCATAGTAGGCGCGTTTGCCCGTGGCCAGCGTCATGCTGGATTTCGAGGCGATCTTGCGGGCCATCTCAAGGACCGCGTCCTGTAATGCGTCATTCGGGACGGCGTAATTGACCAGTCCAATTTCGGCGGCGCGGGACGCTGGGGTCATGTCACCGGTCAAGAGCATCTCCATGGCGTGCTTGTTCGAAGTGTTGCGAGACAGTGCCACCATTGGCGTAGAGCAGAACAGACCGATATGCACGCCCGGCGTGCTGAACCGGGCACTTTGCGCCGCGATCGCCAGATCGCAGCTTGCGACCAGCTGGCATCCGGCGGCGGTTGCGATGCCGGTCACCTCGGCGATCACCGGCTTGGGGCAATTCACGATCCCCTGCATGACACCGGAACACTGCGCCATGACTTTCGTGAAATAGGCACGTCCCCGGTCCGGCGCGTCCCGCCCGGCGGTCATTTCCTTGAGATCATGGCCCGCGCAAAAGGCCGGGCCATTGGCCGCGAGGACGATCACGCGCACGTCCCTGTCATCCCCCGCCTCGGCAAAGGCCGCGCCCAGTTCCGACATCATCGCCTCGGACAAAGCATTGCGCCGCCTCGCATCGTTCAAGGTAAGCCGCAAGATGCCGTCAGCCGACAGATCGCGCAGCAGGATTCGGGTCTCGTGTGTCATGTCAAAAGGTCCGGTTGAGGGCTTGGGGAGGTTCTGTGGTGAAAGGATCGCCGGAGCGCGTCAGTTCACCCTGATCTCCACGCTGTCGGCCAGCGTATTGGCGACAAAGCAATAGCGGTGTGCGCGATGCTGCATCTCGTTCAGCTTGTCCGGTTCGACGGAAAAGCCGCTATCAAAGCGCACCACCGGGTTCAGGTCGATCCGGGTGACCGACATCTGCCCTCTGGCGTTCTTGCCCAGATGTGCTTCGGCGTAGTCTTGATAGCTGGCCACTGGCCAGCCCGCCTTGGCGCAAAGCGCAAGAAACGTCATCATGTGGCAACTGGACAGGGCGGCGGCCAGAGCCTGTTCGGGGTTGGTATGATCCGGATGGCCGCCCCAATCGGGGGCGGCGTCCACTTCGAGTTCGTTTGACGCGTTGTACTGGACTTTATGCGCGTTCGAATACTTTCCGGTCTGCAAGGCAACTTCAGCGCGCTGCCAATGCAGTTCGATGGCCAACTCAGACATACTCAGGTGCCTTATCCGTTGACCTGAAGCGGCACGGCCGCGGACGAAGCTGCCAGTTGCTTGCGCGGATCGAAGAACGGCCGTTCGACGACCGTCGCCGTGGTCTCACCCGAATGGGTCACGACGATCAGGTCCGTGCCAAGCTCGGCGGCTTCGACTGCCACCATTGCAAGGGCAATATTCTTCCTGAGGCGCGGCGAATAGACGGCTGACGTCACCTTGCCAACGGCTTCGCCCTCGTGATTGACGGTCCAGAAGGCAGTGTTCGGCCCGGTCATCGGATCACCGTCGATGATCAGGCCCACCTGCTTGCGCGCGACGCCGTTGTCGCGGATGCGTTGCAGCGCGAACTTGCCGATGAACTCGGCCTCCATGTCAAGATTGACGAGGCGGTCAAGGCCCAACTCGAACGGGTTGGTGTGGATATCGGCATCTGCATGATACGACAGCATCCCGCCTTCGATCCGGCGAATGCTTGATGTGTGGCCCGGCTTGAGACCCATCGGCATGCCGACGGCCATGATCCGCTCCCACAGGGAATCGCCAAAGCTCGAATCGCGCAGGTAGATCTCGTAGCCCAGTTCGCTGGACCAACCGGTGCGGGACACGATCAAGGGGATGCCGTCAAGTTCGGTTTCGATGAACCAGTAATAGCGCAGATCCATGATCTCGTCGCCGAACAGCGCCTGCATGATGTCGCCCGATTTGGGGCCTTGCAGTTGCAGCGGCGAGACATCCGGTTCGCGGATCGACACATCAAGCCCCGAATGAACCGCCACACCCTGCGCCCAGAGCAGGATGTCGCTATCGGCCAGCGACAGCCAGAAGTGGTTTTGCCCAAGCTTGAGCAGGATCGGATCGTTCAGGATGCCACCCTCGGCATTGGTGATCAGAACGTATTTGCACTGGCCCACGGCCATGGTCGAAAGGTCGCGGCAGGTCAGCATCTGGGTGAAGATGGCCGCATCCGGGCCGGTGATCTCGACCTGGCGTTCCACCGCCACGTCGCACAGGATCGCATCGGTGACCAGGTTCCAGAAATTCTGTTCCGGATCACCGAAATCGCGCGGGATATACATGTGGTTGTAAACCGAAAATCCCTGGGCTCCCCAACGCACCGTGGCATCGAAAAAAGGCGATTTGCGGATTTGCGTCCCAAAGCCAAAGTCATGTGATTGCATCATGTCGTCGTCCTCCCTCAACCGGGCCTCGGGCGTAGCCTTCGGCACCATTAACTCCTGAGCCGGAGATAACGCATCCGGATCACGCGTCCGGCCTAAAGATCGGCCGTTTCGCAGACTGGTTGGACTTGGATCGGGCGTGTCTCGGACCGTTTGGACCTGTGTGCCTATCGGCGGCTTTGCGAGACCAGTTTTGCAAGATTCGGCTGTTCGGCCTTGATCAATCGCGTGGCAAAATAGGTCATGTACCGGTCAACCGCCAGATCCGCCGCCAACAGATCCTCCATCACGTCCTGAAAGGACGAAAGGCTGGGTGTCACCACCGTCATCACGTAATCGATCCCGCCGCCCGTCGCGACGCAGTTGATGATCTCGTCCACCGATTTGATATAAGTCTCGAACCGGTCGAAATCCGTTTTGCGGTGATGGGTCAACGACACGGTCACAACCACACGCGTCGCGTCGATCACGCGCTCGAGGACGATATCGGCATGGTATCCGCGAATATATCCCGCCGCACGCAACCGGGTCAGACGGGCCCAGCAGGGCGTGGCCGACAGATTCACGATTTCGGCAAGCTTTGTCTTGCTCAGCTGGCCATGTCTTTGCACGGCACTGAGAATGCGAATATCCGTCGGATCGAGCCCTTGTCGTTCTCGCATAGCCTACCGCCCTGTCGACTGACCAGAACGCGGGTGGCACGAAAAAGTTGCAACCTGCGTCAAGCAAATCTCTTATGCCGTCAAGCTGTCCAACCGATTGGCGGGTTTGCGACACATCGCGCCTTGGCAGCGTCAATCTGAAAGCCGCAGGGAGCAGACCCGCCAGACCCTACCAGCCCCTGTACCACCCGGCGAACAGCATCGGTCCGATGTCCAGCGTTTCGTCGACCGAAACCGTGCCGAAAGCCACGCTGCGCAATGTCTACCATGATTTCCTGACCGAGATGGACCGCTTCAGCGAAACCATGGCCGACCTTTTGGATGGCGCTGACCGCGATGCGCTTGCGCATGAGGCGCATCGCATGGCTGGATCGGCAGCCGTGTTTGGCGCCCGCGCCCTCAACATAAAGCTTCGCCACCTGCAAGAAGCTGCCGCCAACGCGTCCGAGGCAACCCTGACGAACCTGGGACAAGACCTGCGCACATGCTGGCACATTACCAAGGCAGCCCTTCACGAGAGCGAGGCAGCCGTCCTGCAAAGTCCAGCCTGACAAGAGATGTCCACGCGTTGACCTGGCGTGATGATCGTTGGCCTGTGAGAGGTGACGGCCCGGCCTGTTACGGCAGGACGTCAAAGCCCTGACGCTCGAACGCCTCCTGCGCCTCAGGGCCGCGGAGATAGTCGAGGAAGGCGGCTTCGGCCTCGGTATCGCGGTTCGCCAGATCGGCAGCGGGATAGACGATGGGCGGGTGCGCGTCGTGCGGAAAGGCTCCAACGACCGTCACGCCGTCCTCGGCCACAGCATCTGTCGCGTACACGATACCGTAAGGTGCCTCACCCGTCGCCACGAAGGCCAGCGCAGACCGTACATTGTCGGCTTGCGCAACATGCGGCGCCACGTCGTTCCAGATCCCGAGGCTTTCCAGCGCCGCCTTGCCATAGATGCCGGCAGGAACCGCATCGACCAGCGCCATGGCCAGCTTGCCATCGCCCAGCAGACCGGCAAGGTCCGTCCCACGCGTCAACGCGACCGGCGCTGCGTCCACATCCGCTGCAATCAAGACGATGGAATTGCTCAGAAGGTCAAACCGCGTGCCCGCTTCGACAAGGCCGTCAGCCTCGAGCACATCCATCCAGTCCGGGTTTGCAGAAATGAAGATATCGGCTGGTGCGCCCTGCTGTATTTGTCGGGCAAGCGCCGACGACCCCGCAAGCGAGACGACAAGGTCATGACCTGTCGCGGTCTCGAACCTGTCTTCGATCTCGGCCATGGCATTTGCCATGCTGGCCGCGGCAAAGACGGTGACCTGATCCGCCTGCGCGAACGCAGGCACGGCGCCAGAAAGCATTGCCGCGGCAGCACGGATCGACAGGTGCTTGAACATGGCGGGCCCTTCCGACTTTGATATGTTCCGCAGAACATATCGCAATGCCGGCCAAAGCCTGTCAAGCGTTATTCCCGGTCGGAAATATCCCTCAGCAACCCGCGCAACGCCTCAAGACGTGACCCACCGCCTTGCGTGGCTTCGGTTTCGAAGGCGCGGTACTGTGCCAGCACTTCGCGACCAAGCTTGGTCAGGACAGCCCCGCCGCCGCCCGGACCGCCGCGCGTACTGTCCACGAGCGGCGCCTGGAACATGGCATTGAGCGCGCCGATCAGTTCCCATGCGCGCTTGTAGCTCATACCCATCTCGCGGCCTGCAGCAGCGATCGACCCGCAACGATCGACATGCTCCAGCAGTTCTGCCTTTCCCGGCCCCAGCATTTCATCCTCGCCAAAGACGATCCGGATGCGCAAGCGCGGCTCTGAGTGGCGTTCTGTCTCTGACGGCATGGCGCAGTTTATGCCGCGTTTGAATGGCTGCGGCAAGCGCGGCATCAAGACGTGCGCGCCCGGCTCCGAATCCAGGCCTTCGGCACCCCGGCCATCGCAAAACCGCCATATGGTCGCCGCAGTCGCATAGAAATCTGGCCCCAATTCGCAGCTAAACCCGCGCTTGGGGGTGTCTGTCCTGTGCTGTCCTGCCCATGCACCAAGGATATCGCCGCAGGATTGTAAGGTAATTCCAGAGTGTGTGTTTTGACGGCTGCCACATTGTTTTCGGACAGATTGAAGTCCGCGCGCGCTCCACTCCCAGGTTTCACTGGCAGCCCGGTTGAGGAAGCGTAACGATGGCCACATACACAGTCACCACGTCGAACTGGAATTCGACGGCATTCTGGAGCGGGATCTTCGAGTCCGCGTCAGGGCATACGCTCGATTTTTCGGGTCTCGGCGCTGGCTTCACCCTCGACAGCAACGCGTTCACCGGGATCATCACGATGTCGGACGGCGCGACCACCTTTACCGTGGGCGAGGCCGGTGTCACCGGCACCGACGCCAATTTCGGCGGCACAACGCAACTGGACTATTTCACCACCATTTCTGGAACGCAGGGCGATGATACCGCCGACGGCACATCGGCCGACGACGTGCTGGACGGCAATGCCGGAGATGACCTTTTCTGGGGCGGTGATGGCGCCGACACGTTTTACGGCAATAGCGGCGAGGACTGGCTGATCGGTCAGGCGGGTGACGACCTGGCCTATGGCGGCGCGGACAATGACAACCTCCATGGCGATGATGGCGACGACCGGTTGTACGGCGAAACCGGCGACGACACTCTCGATGGCGGGGCTGGCGCGGATTCCCTCTATGGCGGCGCCGGGGCTGACCTGATCTATGGCGGCGACGGCGATGACAATCTGGAAGGCGGCTGGGAAGACGCCGCTGCCGACACGATCGAGGGACATGCGGGCAATGACCTGATCTTCGGCTACGGCGGCGGCGACTCGCTATTGGGCGGTACCGGCGACGACTGGATCGATGGCGGCAACGGTGGCGACGACCTGCAGGGCGGCGCGGATCAGGATCGTATTGTAGGCGACCTCGGCAGCGACACGATCACGGGCAACACCGGCTATGACATCCTGACCGGTGGCGAAGGCGCCGACAGCATCGACGGCGGCAACGATGCCGACCAGATCTGGGGCAATGCCGGAGACACGATCGTCGGCGGCGAAGGCGGGGACGACAACGATACGCTCTATGTTTCCAATGTCGATTTCATCACCTACACGACCGCCGAAAGCGGGACGGTCACGTTCAACTCGGGCGACACGCTATCCTTTACCGAGATCGAGCAGGTCGTCGAGTTGACTCCGGATGGCGTGGTGGACGGGACTGCGAGTGCCGACGAGATCGGCCAGTTCTATGTCGATGCCGATGGCGAATGGATCGACAATGGCGATGCCATCGGCGAAAGCGACGCCGACAGCGTGCGCGCCGGCGATGGCAACGATGCGATCTGGTCCGGCGACGGTGACGACACCGTCCATGGCGAGGGTGGCGACGACGAAATCTATCTTGGCACCGGCAACAACGTCGGCTTCGGCGGCGCGGGCGCCGACACCATCGATGGCAATTGGCAGAACGACACCATCTCGGGGGATGATTTCGTCGCCACAGGGCCGAATCTGATCGTCAACGGATCCTTCGAGGATACGACGGGCATGTCCTCGGTCAGCTACGGCTATGCCGATTGGGACGGCAACACGCCAAGCTGGACGGACCAGAACGGCACTCGCATCGACTACCACGATGACGGGCGCGGCGGTCTGAACGCCACAGATGGCGCGAACTGGATGGACATGGAAGCGTCCACCGGTCAGCACAACGTCATCAGTCAGACCGTCGCCGGGGTCAGCGACGGGCAGGTCTACGTCCTGACCTTCGACGCCGCCGACAGCGCGAATGGCAGCGATGGCACCACTGCCGATGCGCAACTCCAGGTGATCTGGAACGGCGATGCCGTGGGCACGATTGACGCCAGCGACGGCAGCTGGACCAGCTACGAATTTCACCTGATAGGTGGGTCTGGCGACGGGTCGAACACGCTGAGCTTTGCCGGGCTCGGAGGAAATGATGCGATCGGCGTCGCGCTCGACAACGTGCAGATGTACGAGGCGGCAGAGGCGGCGGGCGGTGACGCCGACCTGATCCTCGGCTTTGATGGCGCCGACGACCTGATGGGCGGCGCGGGCAACGACACGATCATCGCGGGCACCGGCAATGACGAGGTCGTGGCAGGCTCCGGCGATGACAGCGTCGCCGGTGATAGCGGCGCCGACACGATCTATGGCGGCACGGGCGACGACACGATCGACGCCGGGGCCGATGACGACATCGTCTGGAGCGGCGAGGGCGCGGACAGCATCCTTGGCGGCCAAGGAAATGACACCCTCGACGGCGGTGCGGGCGACGACACCATCGACGGCGGTGACAACGTCGACCAGATTTTCGGTGGCCAGGGCGGCGACAGCATCTCGGGTGGCGCGAACAATGACTTCATCCTTGGCGATGGTCAGGTCTACACGATAGGCGACCATGCCTCGGGCGGCGGCACGGCGACGACCCTGACGGTCACCAACAGCGCCGACGGCCCGATCGAGCTGTGGTGGATCAATGGCGCAGGTGGCTTGCAGTTCTATCGCACGATCCAGCCCGGCGAAACCTATTCCCAAGCCACGTTCGAAGACCATAACTGGGTCCTGCGGGACGAGAACGGCTTTGACCTCGAACTGATCGAGGGTGCGCCGAACCAGACGGTCAACTACGGCGCCGAAGGGCTGAATGACAGCATCGACGGCGGCGACGCCAACGACATTATCTATGGCCAGTTCGGCGACGACACCATCGACGGCGGGAACGGCGCCGACCTGATCTATGGTGGGGCCGGCAATGACAGCATCCTCACCGGCAATGCCAGTGACACGATCTATGGAGGCACGGGCAACGACACCATCGACGTCGGCCTCGGGCTGGACCTGGCCTATGGCGAGGAAGGCGACGACCTTCTGATCGACGGCACGGGCGGGCCCGAAGCCGCCACGCTCTACGGCGGTGACGGTAATGATACGATCCAGTCCGGGACCGGTGGCGCGACCGCCTCTGCCGAGTATTACGGCGACGCGGGCGACGACCGTTTCGAGGATCGCGGCGGCACCAACCAGACGTTCACGGGTGGCACCGGCAGCGACACCTATGTCGTGCTGAACGGTATCGGCAACGACACCGTCACCGGTGGCGAGGATGTGGGCGGTACCGATACCGACGTGATCGACCTGTCCGCAATGGGCGAAGGCGTCACCGTCACCTATACCGGCGACGAGGCCGGGACGATCACCGACGGCACCAGCACGCTCACCTTCTCGGAGATCGAGCAGATCATCCTGACCGACGAGGCCGACGTCGTGGATGCGACGGCCGATCCCAACGGCGTCACCTTCGACGCGGCGGGCGGCAATGACAGCGTCATCGGCAGTGCCGGCAATGACAGCATCGACGGCGGCGCGGGCGATGACACCCTGCGCGGTGGCGACGGTAACGACACGCTGACCGGCGGCGACGGAACGAACGACCTGCACGGCGATGCGGGCAATGACAGCCTCGTCGGCAACAGCAGCGACGGCTTCACCAACATGGAAGGCGGTTCGGGCGCCGATACTCTCGATGGCAGCGCGGGCACGTGGGATATCGCGAGCTACTACACCTCCTCTACCGGGGTCACCGTCGATCTGACCGACGGGCTGGCCGAATTGGGCGGCGACGCGCAGGGCGACGTGCTGATCGGGATCGAGCAGATCGACGGATCGAACCTGTTTGACGATGTCCTGATCGGTGATGCAGGCGTGACCGAACTCAAGGGTTTCGGCGGCGACGATACGCTGGTCTTGAATACTGCGGGCTCGGGCCTTGCTCTTGGCGGCGACGGGGCTGACACGGTCTTCGGCGGCCACGGCGACGATACCCTTTTTGGTGGCGATGGGAATGACAGCCTGTTTGCTCGCGATGGGAACGACAGCCTTTATGGCGAAGCCGGCAACGACCGGTTGGAAGCGGGCGGCGGGACCAATCAGCTTGTCGATGGCGGTGAAGGCGATGACAGCCTGTTCAACGGAGGCGGTGACGGAACCGCAATCGGTGGCGACGGCGACGACTACATCTATGCCGACTCAGGCAATGACCAGCTGTTCGGCGACAGCGGCGACGATACGTTCGATCTGGACGACACCTGGGGCAGCTTCGGAAATGACACGATCATCGGTGGTGAAACCGGTGAGACGACCGGCGATACGCTGGATCTGAGTGGTGTCTCGCTCGGCACCACCCTCGACCTGACATATGCCGACCCCGAGGCCGGCACGGTCAGCGACGGCATCTCCACAGCGACCTTCTCGGAGATCGAGACGATCATCCTGAGCGGCGGCCGCGATACGATCTTGCTGGCGGATGGCTCCGGCAGCGATACGGTCAGCGGCTTCAACATGACCGACAGCGGCGATGGGACGACGACCGACCAGCTTGACGTGACCAGCGTGACGGATGCCGGCGGCGCAATCGTCAACACCGGCGATGTTGTCGTGACCGACACCAATGGCGACGGCAGCGGCGATGCGATCCTGACCTTTCCGGGCGGCGAAAGCCTCACTCTGCTCGGTGTCTCTCCAGCCCAGCTGTCCACTCCTGCCCAGCTTGCCGCCATCGGGATTCCGGAACCCGATTTCATCGTCGAAGGCACCGCGGGCGCAGACCTGATCAACACGGGCTATACCGATGACCCCGAAGGCGACATCGTTGACGGTGGGGATGCGGCGGATGGGTCGGACGACGATGTCATCGAGGCGGGCGACGGAAACGACACCGTCTTCGCCGGTCTGGGCGACGACTCGGTCCTGGGTGGAGAGGGCGATGACAGCCTCTCGGGTCAGGAAGGCAACGACACGATCTTCGGGGGCGGCGGAAACGACTCGATCCGGGGCAATGTCGGCGACGACTTCCTTGATGGCGGCGACGGCAACGACACGATTGCCGGAGGCAGCGATGCGGACACGATCGTCGGTGGTCTTGGTGATGACTACCTCATTGGCGGCATCGACATTTCGGGGGGCGACGGCAACGACACGATCGATGTCTTCGGCTCGAATGCCGTGGTTACCGGTGACGCTGGCGATGATCTGATCAGGCTGCTCAACAACCCCGGGACCACCACCGTGACCGGTGGCGAAGCAGCGGAAGTGAACGGCGATACGCTCGACATGAGCGCCGCAACCAACAGCCTGATCGTCGATCTGAGCAATCCGGACCCCGAGAGCGGGACCGTGACGGACGGTTCCGACGTTCTGACCTTCTCTGAGATCGAGAACCTGATCCTTGGCGGCGGAGCCGATACCATCGTGCTCGCCGACGGCGCTGGAAGCAATACGGTGTCGGGTTTCAACATGACCGACAGCGGCGATGGCACGACCATCGACCAGCTTGACGTGTCGGGCGTGACGGATGCGGGCGGTGCCATTGTCAACACCGGCGATGTTGTCGTGACCGACACCAATGGCGACGGCAGCGGCGATGCGATCCTGACCTTTCCGGGCGGTGAAAGCCTCACTCTGCTCGGCGTCTCTCCAGCCCAGCTGTCCACCCCTGCCCAGCTTGCCGCCATCGGGATTCCGGAACCCGATTTCATCGTC
Organism: Marivita sp.; assembly: GCF_020055635.1. Classification (GTDB taxonomy): domain Bacteria; phylum Pseudomonadota; class Alphaproteobacteria; order Rhodobacterales; family Rhodobacteraceae; genus Marivita. The sequence goes on from NZ_JAIPUT010000007.1 coordinate 84,336, forward strand.
GAGGGCACGGCCAGTGCGGACCTGATCGACACCGGTTACACCGGCGATCCAGAAGGCGACCGGGTCGATGCTCTGGACAGTGCTTCGGGCACCAATGATGACATCATAGATGCCGGGGCGGGCAATGACACGGTTGTCGCGGGTCTGGGGGACGATCTGGTCTATGGCTCGACCGGCAATGACAGCCTGCTTGGCGGCGACGGCAATGACACGCTCTTTGGACAGGATGGCGATGACACGCTGGAAGGCGGAGCCGGGGCCGATGCCCTTGATGGCGACGATGCCTTGGCTGGTGCGGATTCGATCTCCGGCAACGCGGGCAATGACACCATCATCGGGGACGGTGGCAATGACACGCTTCTTGGCGGGGCCGATGACGACCAGATCTTTGCCGGGGCGGACGATGACAGTGTCGAGGGCGGCACGGGCAATGACCAGCTGTTCGGTGAGGGCGGCAATGATTACCTTGACGGCGCAGAGGGCGCGGACACGCTTTTCGGCGGGCTGGGCAATGACACGCTGCTGGGTGGCAACGATGCGTTTGCCGACTCTCTTGACGGCGGCGCGGGCAATGACGAGCTGAGCGCAGGCGACGGCAACGACACGCTTCTGGGCGGAGACGGCAGTGACACGCTCTTTGGCGGCGGCGACAACGATCTGCTCGAAGGCGGGAGCGATGACGACACGCTGGACGGCTGGACGGGCGATGACACGCTCACCGGCGGGCTGGGCAATGACCTGCTGATCGGCAGCGACGGGGACGATACGTTTGCCTATGCCTCCGGCGACGGCCTCGACACGATCAGCGATTTCAACTTCGGCAATAGCGGCACGCTCCTCGATGGCGACACCACGAATAACGACCGGATCGACCTTGGCGCCTTTTATGACGACATCTGGGAACTGACCGCCGACTTCAATGATGACGGCATCCTGAACCAGTCGAACGATGGCGTGGGCGGAGTCGATTATTCCGACAACACGAGCTTCGGGAGCGGCGGTCTCGTCTTCGCGGGGGCGACCGGGAACAAGTCCTCGTTCACCTTTGAAAACACGGGTGTGGTCTGTTTCACGGCGGGGACGCGCATCCTGACCGAACAGGGCGACCGCCCGATCGAGAGCCTGCGTGCCGGGGACCGGATCGTGACCCGCGACAACGGCGTCCAGGTGCTGCGCTGGATCGGACAGCGGCATATCGGTCCGGCAGACCTCACCGCGCAATACAAGCTGCGGCCGATCCTGCTGTCACCCGACCTGACCGGAAGCGACGGGCCTCTGATCGTGTCCCCCCAGCATGGTGTGATGCTTGATCTCGATGGCGAGGAAACGCTGGTGCGGGCGGCTCATCTCGCAAAGCTGAGAGGCGGCGGAGCGCGTGTCATGCACGGTCGGCGCGAGGTAATCTATGTCCACATCCTGTTCGACGACCATCAGATCGTCTTCGCCAATGGAGCCCCGTCCGAAAGCTTCTTTCCGGGCCCCTTCGCCCTGGGCGCGATGGAGAGCGAGCTGCGTGAGGAAATCTTCGATCTCTTCCCGGACCTGCACGCGTCCCATGCCGTGACGGCCTATGGGCCGCACGCCCGTCGCTTTGCCCACTTCCAACACCTGCCCGAGCATCTGCACGGCTTGAAACCCCGCGTCCACGCGCGCACTGTTCCTGTCTTTCAGCCGCCATGCCCACGGTCGAAAAGCCAAGGCATGCCACGGCAGTTTCGTGAGTCGATTTCCGCAAGCCATCCTTGACGGCAATCGGACGGCCCGGACCCGGTCGGAATGAGGGTGGAGTTCCGACAAAAAGAAAACCGGACAGAGTACGCTCTGCCATGGCTCACGCGTGATGTGTCAGGGCAGAAGGACACCCTTCCGCCCTGAGGCTTGCATCAGTTTTCCGGCGCGTTGGGGAAGAACAACTGCTGATCGGCCACCTTGTAATTCGCGATCGCGTCTTGACCTTCGTCCGACACCAGCCAGTCCGCGAAGGTCTGCGCGGCATCCACGTTCACGGACGGGCATTTCGCCGGGTTCACCGGGATCACGCCATATTGGTTGAACATGTCCTCGTCACCCTGCACGGCGATCTCGTAATCCTGCTTGTTGCCGAAACTGATCCATGTCGCCCGGTCGGTCATGACATAGGCGCCCATGCCGATCCCCGCATTGAGCGTCGCGCCCATGCCCGAACCGGTCTCGCGATACCAGTCGCCGCTGGCTTCGGTGGGATCGACGCCGCTTTCGCCCCAGAGCGCCACTTCCTTCTTGTGCGTGCCGCTGTCATCGCCACGTGACGCGAAGAGCGCGCCTTCCTCGGCGATTTGCGCCAGAGCGCCCTGCACATCGTTCATACCGCCCACACCCGCCGGATCGGCGGAGGGGCCGACGATGACGAAGTCGTTGTACATCAGGTCCGTGCGTTCGGTGCCAAAGCCCGCAGCAACGAAATTCTCTTCCGACGGCTTGGCATGCACGAGCAGCACGTCGCCGTCGCAGTTCTCGGCGTTCTTGATCGCCTGACCTGTGCCCACCGCCACGACATTGACCTGGATACCGGTTTCCTCCTGGAAAATCGGCAGGAGGTAATCGTAAAGGCCCGAGTTGGCCGTCGAGGTGGTCGATTGGACGATGATCGACTGATCCTGCGCCCAGGCGGCACCTCCGATGATCAGTGCGGCCGTTGTTGCCATAAGGTGTCTTGCATGCATGTTGGTTTCTCCCTTTCTTGATGTCTCAGACGACGATCCTGCCGTTCAGGTAATCCCGGGCCGCGGCACAGCGGGGCTCGGGGAAAAATTCGGTCGCCGGGCTATGCTCGGCCACGCGCCCGCGATGCAGGAACACGACATCGTCGGCCATGCGCCGCGCCTGCCCCATGTCGTGGGTCACGAAGATGATGCGCACGCCCCTGTCCCGCGCGTCGCTCACGATCCGCTCGATGGCGAGGACCGAGGCCGGGTCGAGGCTGGCGGTCGGCTCGTCAAGGAACATGACCTCGGGATCGGTGGCAAGCGCCCGTGCCAACGCCAATCGCTGCGCCTCGCCGCCGGACAGCAGCCGCGCGGGCTGGCCCGCCTTGTGCGCGAGTCCGACATGGTCGAGCAGCGCGTCGCGCCGGGCGCGATCCTTGCCGCGCGCCTTGAGGACAAAGTCGATATTGGCCGCCACGGACCGGCGCAGAAGGACCGGTTTCTGGAATACCAAGGCCTGTCGTGCGGTAACCTCCATCGCGGCATGGCCGCCCCAGAGAATCTGACCCTCTGTTGGCTGCTTGAGGCCGTGAAGCAGCTTCAGGAGCAGGCTCTTGCCCGACCCGTTCGGCCCCATGATCATCGTGCAGCCCGACGCGCCGAGATCGAGAGACACTCCGTCCAGCACGGTTATTTCGCCGAAACGCAGCACGAGATCCCGAACCGCAAGCGGCAGGATCGGCGGTCTCTGCGCCACCACCGCATCGGTTGCGGCAGTCATGGCCATCGCGTCAGACATAGGCTTGCCGCGCCGCTGTCATCCGCACCGACTGGACCGCCGCGTTCACGCCAAGCGCGATCACCAGCAGGATGAGGCCCAGAGCCAGCGCCAGCGCCAGATCGCCTTTCGACGTCTCGAGCGCAATCGCCGTGGTCATCACGCGCGTCAGGTGGTCGATATTGCCGCCCACGATGATCACCGCGCCAACCTCCGCCACCGCGCGGCCGAACCCCGCGAGCCCGACGGTCAGGAGCGAATATCGCGCGTCCCACAAGAGCGCCTGTATGGTCTGAAGCCGGGTGAGGCAAAGCGAGCGGAACTGCTCGGCGTATTCTGTATGCAGGTCTTCGAGAACTTGCCTCGACAGGGCGGCAACGATGGGAGCGATCAGGATCGTCTGCGCAATGATCATCGCCGTCGGCGTGTAGAGCAGCCCCAGAAACCCCAGCGGCCCCGAACGCGACAGGTGCAGGTAGACAAGCAGCCCCACCACGACCGGCGGCAACCCCATCAGCGCATTCATCACGATCAGAACGGCATTGCGCCCGCGAAAGCGCCCTATGGCAACAAGCGCCCCGACCGGTAGCCCGATCAGGCAGGCAATCGCCGTCGCCGTCAGACTCACCCGGAGTGAGAGCAAGACAATCTCAAGCAAATCCGCGTCCCCCGACAGGACAAGGGCGACTGCAAGGCTTAAGGCATCCCCGATGCTTTGCAAAATTTCCCCCCGACTGCATGAATTTCCATCGCCGCGACAGCTATGCAGCTATATAATGGAAGTTCAAGGCCGGTTTCGCTGTAAATACGGATCAGATTCCAAGCCTACCTGAAATTGTAAGCAGAATCGATGCAAATAAATGCAAAATTTCCCGAGAGGCGTGTGACAAATGCAAACTGCATGCGCCTGAATGAACCGGCGCCCGGAAGCTGTTCGGACACATCAAACGACGGTCGAGGGCTGCGCGCCACCTCGCCCTGATAGCGGATGATCGTCGCGCCGGAAGCAGACCCCATCACCGATGCGGCGCAGTCAGCCCTTGGCGCATCTCGTGACGCACTGCGAGTATCGACGCACCGACCACGAGGGCCGCGCCAAGCAAGAGTGCGACACCGGGCGTTTCGCCGAAAAAGACCATGCCCACCACCGCAGCAACGACGAAACGGATATAGGGCACAGGGGCCAGAGCACTGGCCTCGCCAACACGATAGGCCTCGATTGTCAGCAACATGCCGAACGCGCCCAGCAGACCCGTCAGACAGACCAGCGCCGCATCTCGAAGCGCCAGCGGCTCCCAGAGAAGCCATGCAGCCGGCGCGGACCCGATGGTGGTGACGACACCGATCCATGTCATGATCGTAATTGTGTTCTCGGTCCGGCCCAGCAGGCGGTTCAGGATGACGATGGCCGCGCCGCCGGCGGCGGCAACCAGACCGATGCTGACCCCGGTGACCGAGACATCCGCGGCAGGTCCGACCGCAATGGCAATGCCGACGAACCCGATGATCGTCGCGGCCCAGCGGACCCGGCCCACATGCTCGCCAAGAAGCGGCGCAGCCAGGGCGACGACGAACAGCGAGGTCGTGAAGGTCAAGGTCGTCGCAAGCGCCAGATCGAGCATCCGGAAACTGGTATAGTACAGCCACCACATCGTCAGGCTGGTCAGGCCCCGGATGATGTGCAGCCCGGGCCGTGATGTCGCGAGGCGGCCCCAATCTCCGATCCGCCAGATGATGACAAGCGACAGCGCAAGCTGCGAGGCGGAGCGGAAAAACACGATCTGCGCCTCGTTCGCCACAGGCGCCGTGGCCCGCACCAGTGTCGCCTCGAGCGTGAACAGGACGGCGGCAAGGGCCAACAGGATCGCGCCCCGCAGATTGTCTGCGGTCACGACACCCGCGTGGGATTTCGAGGACTCCATGGACAGCTCAGGCGCTCGAAGACGCCAACGCCGGAGCGAATTTCCCTGCGAGGTAGTCGAGATAAGCAGTTGGATCGTTCGGTGCCGCCCCGATCGTGTCGAGGATTTCTCGCCTGCTGCGTGATCTGCCGTGACGCCAGACAAGATCCCCGAGTGCGGCGCGCAGGGAGGCGGTTTCGCCCGTGTCCAGCTCCTGCCGGATATCCGGGCGCGTGGCATCGAGATGCGCCATGATCTGGGCCGCCGTGACATTGCCGATCGTATAGGTGGGGAACGACCCGATATAGCCCGACGACCAATGCACATCCTGAAGACAGCCCAGATCGTCGCCGGGCACGGTCAGGCCAAGATCCCGCTGGATCGCGGCGTTCCAGACCTCGGGAATGTCGGTCACCTTCAACGATCCGTCCATCAGCGCCATTTCGATCTCGACACGCAGCATGATGTGGATGTCATAGCTGAGTTCATCCGCTTCCACACGGATGAGACCGGGCTCGACGCGGTTCACCGCAGCGATGAAGTCACCTTCGCTCACATCGGCAAGCTGGTTGGGGAAGGTGTCGCGCAGCCGGGCAAAATTCTGCGCCCAGAAGGCCGGGCTGCGGCCAACGTGGTTCTCCAATAGCCGCGACTGGCTTTCATGCATGCCGAAACTCGTTCCGGCCACGGCATAGAGCCCGATCATGTCGGTCGCATGCACGGTTCTGGTGATCGACGGGTCAGCCCCCAGTTCATAAAGCGCGTGACCGGTTTCGTGGATCGAGCCGAAGATCGACATCGGCAGGTAGTTGCGGACCCAGCGCGAGGTGATCCTGACGTCATTGCGGGTGAAGCTGATCTCGAACGGGTGGACCGTGGTGTCAAGGCGGCTGCGGCTGTCATCCAGCCCCAGAAGGCGTGCCGTTTCGTCCGCAAATGCTTTCTGATCGGCCTCGGGATAGTCGCGATACAGGAAGTCGGTGCGCGGCTTGGAACGACCCCTTGCAGCGTCGAGGATGGGCAGGATGCCGGTGCGCAAATCCTTGAAGAAAGCGCCGAGCGACGCGGCGGTTTCCCCCGGTTCGAAGATTGCGACCATCGGGTCGTAGGGATGGTCCTGGTATCCAAGCGCCTCGGCCTGTTCGCGGGCAAGCGCAACCGTCCGCTCCAGATAAGGCCGGAAAAGCGTGAAATCCGCCGCCGCGCGGGCTTCGGCCCATGCCGCACCGGCCATCGTGCTCTGTTCTGCCTGGGCGCGCAAGAGATCGGCTGGAATGCGTTCATGGTGGAGGATTGCTGCGTGCACCGCCTCGGCGGCGCGACGCTCGGGATCGAACGGATCGCGCCCGGATGTCTGCTCCATCGCTGCCGCGACAGAGTCCCGCATTTCGGGGGCCAGGATCATGGTCCGCGCGATGCCCTTGAGCGTTGCGATCTGGTGACCCCGCGTTTCGGCCCCGCCTTTCGGCATCATGGTGCGCGAATCCCAGACCAGCGTGTTCACGGCACAGAGCACATCGTTCAGGCGGGCCACCAGTATGTTCAGATCGTTCATGCTGCAGCCTCCTGCCCCACGCCACCATCGTTAAGGTGACACGCCACGGTCCGCCCAGCCCCGGCATCGGTCAGACGGGGAATTTCCACCCGGCATCGCGGCCCGGCAAACGGACAGCGCGGATGGAACGCACAGCCCGGCGGCGGGTCGATGGGCGACGGGATCTCGCCCTTGATCGGGCGGAAATCCTGGCGGCCGGTGCCCAGCGTCGGAACCGAGGCAAAAAGCGCTTGCGTGTAGGGATGCTTCGGTTCGGCATAAAGCCGCTCCGCGCTGGCCAGTTCGACCACGCGACCAAGATACATGATCGCGACCCGGTCGCAGACATGACGCACCACGGACAGGTCATGGCTGATGAAAAGCGCCGTCAGGCCAAGGTCGCGACGCAGATCGAGGAACAGGTTGAGCACCTGCGCCTGGATCGACACGTCGAGCGAGGCCACCGCCTCGTCGAGAACCAGCAGATCGGGCTGCATGGCCAGCGCCCGCGCGATCGCGATCCGCTGCCTCTGGCCACCGGAAAACTGGTGCGGCAGACGGTCGGCATAGTCACCTCTGAGTCCCACCTGCTCAAGCAGCGCGCGCGTCTTGTCGCCAACCTCCGCTGCTGAAACAATCCCGTGGGTGCGCGGACCTTCCGAGATGGTTTCTCCCACTTTCATCCGGGGATTGAGGCTTGCGAAGGGATCTTGGTGGATCATCTGCACGCGAGTGGTCAGCTTGTTGACGTGGTCTTCCCGCCCCGTGGCGACCGGCTTGCCATCAAGCAGGACCGTGCCCTCGGTCGGCGCGTAGATGCCCGAAACGATACGGCCCAAGGTGGACTTTCCACATCCGGACTCACCGACGACCCCAACCACTTCACCGCGCTCGACGGTCAGAGATACGTCGGTCACGGCATGGACCGCCCCGCCAGCGGAACGCCCCGCAAGGCGTGCGGCCACCTTGTCGGCCAGCGTGGCCTTAAGCGGGAACCGCTTGGAGACGGTGTCGATTTCAAGAAGCGGCGCGGTCATGTGGTCTCCAGAGGGTGGTGGCACAGGGCGGTGTGGTCTCCGAACCGCGCAAGCGGCGGCGCAGAGGCACACAGCTGGGTCGCGCGGGGACAGCGATTGCGGAAAGGGCAGCCCGACGGCAGATGTGACAATTGCGGTGTGGAGCCGGGAATTTGCGGCAGATGCGTCCCGGGCGCGTGTTGACCCGGCACGGAATCAAGCAGGCCGCGCGTATAGGGATGGCGTGGCTGGCCGATCACCTCTTCGGCGGTGCCGCGTTCGACGATCTTGCCCGCATACATCACGCAGATGTCGTCAGCGAGCGAGGACACCACCGCAAGGTCATGCGTGATCCAGACAATCGCGGTATGTGTCTCGTCCGCCAGACGGCGCACCTCGGCGAGGATCTGGCCCTGGATCGATACGTCGAGCGCTGTTGTCGGCTCATCCGCGATGATGACCGCGGGCCGGTGCAAAAGGGCCGTTGCGATGGCGACGCGCTGACGCATCCCGCCGGACAATTGGTGCGGATAGGCGGCAAGCCGCTCCTCGGGCGACGGGATACCCACCGTGCCAAGCGCATCGCGTGCCCGTTCCAGCGCCTTGGCCTTGGACATCGGCTCATGCACGCGTACGGCCATCGCCATCTGGTCGCCGATCCGCAAGACGGGGTTCAGGGTCATCATCGGGTCCTGGAACACCATCGACACCTTGCGTCCCCGCATGGAGCGCAGATGATCCGGCGACAGGCTGCGCAGGTCCGTCTCCTCGACTATCACCCGGCCATCCGTGACGCGGCCCGGCTCGTCGATCAGGCCGAGAATGGAGAAGCCGGTGACGGACTTGCCGGATCCGCTTTCCCCGACAAGGCCCATGATGCGGCCCCGGTCGACGGAAAAGCTCACGTCATCGACGGCGGTCACGGTGCCTCCACGCGTGTCGAAGCGCGTTGTCAGCCCCTGGATATCAAGCGCCGCACTCATCGCGCATGCCTCGGATCAAGCACGGTGCGGACCTGGTCACCGACCAGATTGATGGCGACGACAGTGATCATCAGGAAGATCCCCGGATAGATGGACAGCCAGTAGCGGTCGGAATGGATGTACTTGAAGCCGTTCGAGATGAGCGATCCAAGCGACGGCTCGGTCAGGGGCAGGCCGACCCCGAGAAAGGACAGTGTCGCTTCCAGCGCGATGGCCGATGCCACCTGTACCGTCGCCACGACGATCAGCGGCGGCAGAACGTTGGGCAGGAGATGCTTGAAGAGCACACGCCAGGTCGGAAGCGGTGTCGCCCGCGCAGCTTCGATGTAATCCTTGCCGCGTTCGACCGTGGCGGCACCATGGGTGGTGCGGGCGAAATAGGCATATTGCGCGACGACAAGGGCAAGGATGATCTGGATGACGCCCTGTCCCAGGACCGCGACCAGAACCAGCGCCAGCAGGATCGCGGGCATGGACAGTTGCAGGTCGATGATCCGCATCAGCAGGGATTCGACACGCCCGCCGAAATAGGCCGCCGTCAGACCCACGGATATTCCGATGACCAGCGCCAGCGCGCCCGCCGACAGGCCGATGGTGAAACTGGTCCGCAGCCCGTAGAAGATGGCCGACAGCATGTCGCGACCCGCATTGTCGGTTCCCAGAACATGCACATAACCGCCCGTTCCCACCTCGCCGGGACGCAGAAACGCGTCAAGCCAGTCCAGCATTGCCATGTCATAAGGGTCTTGCGGTGCAACCAGCGGCGCGCCGAAGGCCAGAACAAGCAGCGTGACGATCACGACAAGCGCGGCCACGGCCACCTTTGACGCCCTGAAATCGGACCAGAAGTTCTTGATCCGCATCGCGCGGGTTTCGATCGGCGCGGCGGCAGGTTCGGCGAGCGTTTCGCCCGTGGTCGTGGCAACGTCGCTCATTTCGATCCTCCCAGCCGCACGCGCGGGTCAAGCCGGGCGTAGACGATATCGACGGTGAAATTGATGATCACGAACAGGATCACGACGAGGATCAGGTAGGTGACCATCACCGGACGGTCGAGCTGCAGGATCGAGTCGATGATCAGCTTGCCGACCCCCGGCCAGTTGAAGACGCTTTCGGTGACGACAGCGAAAGCCAGCGTCGAGCCAAGCTCGAGTCCGAACACCGTGACAATCGGGATCGAGATGTTGCGCAGGACATGGCTGAAGACGATCTGCCTGTCGGGCAGGCCCTGCGCACGGGCGAACTTGACGTAATCGGTCTGCATCGCCTCGACCATTCCTGCACGCGCAAGTCGGATCATCAGACCCATCTTGAAGAGCGACAGGTTGATCGCGGGCAGGATGACGTGGCTCCAGCCATTCGCGGTGGCAAGCGAGGTCGAGATCCCGAGGATTGTTCCCTCATCACCCCGACCACCCGAGGGCAACCAGCCGAGTTCGACCGCGAAAGCCATGATGAGCAGCATGCCGATCCAGAAGGTCGGAACCGAAAAGCCGAGGATCGACAGTGCCATGATCGCCTTCGCCGCGACACTGTTCGGACGGTAGCCTGCATAGATACCGGCAGGGATGCCGATCACCGTAGCGATCGTGATCGCGACCAGCACCAGCTCAAGCGTCGCGGGAAGCCTGGAGAAGACCAGCCCGGTCACCGACGTGTTGTAGACCATCGACCGACCAAGATCACCTTGCGCGACATTGGCAAGAAACGTGACGTATTGCCGCCAGAGCGGCTGGTCGAGACCGTATTGCCGGATCAGGTTTTCACGGATCTCTGCCGTGGCGCCCGGGTCGATCATCACGTCAATCGGGTTGCCGATCGCGTAGACGCCCACGAAGACGATGATCGACATCGCAAAGACAACGACAATCGCCTGTAAGAGCCGACTGATGACAAATCCGAGCATGAGGCCTCGCTGAATGTGGAAATGGGCGCCCCGGTCAGGGACGCCCGGTTTGATTTACTGTTCGCCGACGGGCGAGATTTCGTAGGCCCGGGTTTCCTGATCGACACGCGGCGTGAAGGTCAGCGTGTCCGCATCAGCTGCCCAGACGGATTGCAGGATGACCGTGGGGATCAGCGCCCGGTCTTCCATCGCGATCATCGAGGCTTCCTCGTAGAGTTTCCGGCGCTCTTCGGCGTCCAGCGTCTGGGTTCCGCGAACGAAAACCTCGTCGAACTCGGGGTTCGAATAGCCGGTGCGGTTGAAGTTGCCGAAGCCTTTTTCCGGGTCCTTGCTGTGGATCATCGCGCCATAGGTGTAGGCGGCTTCACCCGTCAGCGTGCCCCAGGCCGACATCGCCATCGTGTATTCCTCGTTGGCCGCAGCCGGGAAGAACACGGTGCCGTTCAGTGCCTGCGCATTTACCGTCAGACCCAGACGCGACCACATCTGCGCCAGAGCCTCGCAGACGACGGCATCGCCGGGAACGCGGTTGTTGGTGCAGGTGAAATCGACCTCGAACCCGTCCGGATACCCGGCCTCGGCAAGCAGTTCGCGCGCCTGCTCGATGTCGTACTCTTTTGCACCAAGCTCGTCGGTGTAGCCGAAAAAGCCTTCGGGCATCAGCTGGTTCGCCGGAGTCCCCAGCCCTTCGAGCACGACATTGACAAGCACGTCACGATTGATGGCCAGATCAAGCGCCTTGCGGACACGTAGATCCTGAAGCGGGTTGCCTTCGACCTCTTCGCCGTTCACGCGGATCGGCTGCGGCTCTTCGTCCTTCACCGACGGCTGGACGTTCAGGATGTAGACCGAATCCGAGATGAAGGTCTCGATATCGGAATTGTTCTGCATCGAAAGGTAGTCGGTCGCAGGCACGTAGTTGATCAGATCCACCTGACCCGAGCGCAGAGCGGCGACGCGGGCCGCGTCATCCGGGATTTCCTTGCGCACGACACGTTCCCACGGGGTTTCACCGCGCCAGTGATCTTCGAAACGCTCCAGCACCAGATCACCCTTGGGTTCCCAGGATACGAAGCGGTAAGGACCGGTGCCGACAGCAGCCTCCCCCGAATTGAACTCCTCGTTGCCGACACCTTCGCCGGTTTCGGACGGCACGACGAACAGGCGTGTGAAATCGTTCGGCAGCGCCGGGGCAATGCCCTTGGTCTTCACACGCAGCGTGTAGTCGTCGATCACTTCGACCGACTCCACGTATTTGGTATAAAGTGTCATCGACATCGGGCCGGTCACTTCCGGGATACGCTCGATCGAGTACTTGGCGTCCTCGGCGGTAAAAGGCGTGCCGTCGTGGAACGTGACACCTTCGCGCAGCTTGAAATCCCACGTTGTGTCGTCGACAGGTTCCCAGCTTTCGGCAAGACCGGGCTTGAGCTGAAGCGTGTCGTCAACATCGACAAGCGTATCGTAGATGTGGCGCAACGCTTCGGCCTGGCTGCCGAGCGTCGACCAGTGCGGGTCGATGGAATCGGGACCTGCGCGCAATCCGATGACAAGCTCCTGCGAGAAAGCTGCGGGCGCCAAAGACAGCAATACCGCCGTGGCGACGCCCGTCTTGAGTGTATGTCTGAGCATGTTTCCTCTCCGTTGGATTGTTATAGCTGTGTGATACACTACGGAAGCATTTGACCTGATCCGTCAACCACAATTTGGAAGCACGGGCATAAAAAGTGAAGTTTTTAAGCACAAGCGGAATAAATTTGCTTGAGCGACTAACTGTTATCCGTCAATGATACAGTATGGACCAAGACCTGACACATATCGGCAATACGTTCGAGAGGCTGGCGCTTGCGCTCGACAAGACGTCGTCGGTCTCTGTCTCGGTTCAGCTGCGTGGCGCTCTGGAATACGGGATCGCGTCGGGCGACATCCCGCCGGGCACCCGCCTGCCATCGGTGCGGCGGCTGGCGAGCCACCTTGGTCTGTCACCCGTCACGGTAAGCAATGTCTACGCAGCCTTGCAAGAGGCAGGCCATGTGCAGAGCCGTGTCGGCACCGGAACCTTCGTGGCCGATGGCGGCGTGTGCCACCACCAGGCGAAATCCCTTCGCGAGATCGAGCGGCGGATCGGCGAACTTGTCCGCCTTGGCGTCGAGGTAGGTCTCTCGCGGGCAGAACTTGCCTACCGCGTATCCACCGCCCCCGAGCGTCCGGGCCATGTCAGGCTTCTCATGTTGGGGACATTCCAGGACGCGACCGAAGCCTATGCCGAGGACATTCGCCCCTATCTGCGCCCCGGCGACGAAATCATCGCGCGCACGACCGAACAGCTGGCGCGGAACCGCCCTGAAGGCATCGGGCTCGTCGTCGCGCCGCGAACCCTGCGCGTCGAGGCTCAGTCATATTTCCCGGGCCTGCCGGTTGTCGGCATTACCCTCATCCCGAAAGAAGCGACCCGGATCGCCCTTGCCGCGATCTCGCCGCAGGCGCAGGTCGCGATCGTCTCGTATTTTCCCGAATTCCTGCCCGTCATGCGGACGGGCATCCTGCGTTTCGCGCCCCATGTCACCCGCATCACATCGGCGGTCTGGGAAGACGATACACTGTCCGAGGTGATCTCACGCGCGGATGTGATCATCCACTCGACCGGAGCCGAGGATTTGCGCCGCGAGATGCAGCCCGATCAGACCGCCATCGAATACCGGCACACGCCGGACAGCCATGCCATTGAAACAGACCTGCTGCCGGCGATCGACGCCTGCCGCAGCCGGACACCAGACCATAAGGGGCAAAATTCTTGAAAATTTCCGAAAGCAACTGGTTCGAGGTTGAACGCTATCTCGAAACGGACGACCGCTGCGTCCTGCCCCTGGGATCGACAGAGCAGCATGCCTACCTGTCCCTATCGGTGGATTCCATCCTCTCCGAGAAAGTCGCGGCTGATGCCGCAGAGCCGCTTGGCGTGCCGGTCTTTCCTGCGGTCGCCTACGGCCTTACCCCGTATTTCATGGCCTTCCCCGGCAGTGTGTCGCTCAAGCTTGCGACATATGCTGCGCTGCTGCGCGACATCCTCGATAGTCTTTACGCAACGGGTTTTCGCCGCATCCTCATCGTCAACGGCCACGGCGGCAACAGCCCGGTGCAGCCCGTCACGATGGAATGGATGGAAGCGAACGAGGGCGCGCGATGCCGGTTCCACGACTGGTGGCGCGCGCCGCAGACATGGGCCTGCGTGCAGGACATCGACCCCGTCGCCTCGCACGCGTCCTGGATGGAGAACTTTCCCTGGACCCGGCTTCCGGGCCGTGACCTGCCGGACACGCAGAAGCCATTTGTGCCCTTCGACCGCCTGCGGGATCGCAACGCAGCCGGAGTGCGCGAACTGATCGGAGACGGCAATTACGGCGGCGTATACCAGAAACCCGAGGCCGACACCGACAAGCTCTGGTCCGTTGCCGTGGAAGAGACGCGCAGCCTGCTCGAAGGCGACTGGACATGAGCGAACCGATCCTGATCTGGGGCGCCGGAGCCATCGGGGGCATCCTCGGGGCCTATCTCGCCCGTGCGGGACATGCGGTTCACATGGTCGATATCGTCGAAGCCCATGTCGAAGCCATGCGCAGCGATGGCCTGCATGTCGAAGGCCCCGTCGAAACCTTCACGCAGGTATTGCCGGCCAGCACGCCAACCGAATTGCAGGGACAGTTTTCGCGCATCATTCTTGCGGTGAAGGCGCATCACACCGAAGCCGCGCTCGACATGCTGGTGCCACATCTGGCGCCCGGGGGCTACGTTGTGTCAGCCCAGAACGGTCTGAACGAGATCGTCATCGCAGACCGCATCGGTGCCGAAAACACCGTCGGCTGTTTCGTCAATTACGGGGCCGACTGGCTGGAGCCGGGTCGCATTCTCTATGGCAACCGCGCCGCTGTGGCGATTGGCGAACTTGACGGACAGATCACCGACCGCGTCCGCGAGATCCATGCGCTTTTCAGCATTGTCGAGCCGGAGGCGGTTCTGACCGACAATATCTGGGGCTATCTCTGGGGCAAGCTGGGCTATGGTGCGTTGCTTTTTGCAACAGCCCTGACGCCGCTTTCGATGTCGGACGCGATGGCAAACCCGGATCACCGGGCCGTCTACCAGGCGCTTGGACACGAGGTGATGCGCCTTGCGGATGCCCAGAACATCCGCCCTCTGGGATTCAACGGGTTTGATCCCGATGCGTTTCTGAAAGGCGACCAGGCCGGGATGGATGCCTCGCTGGCCGCGATGGTCGAACACAACCGGCACACCGCCAAGACGCATTCCGGGATCTGGCGCGATCTGGCCGTCCGCAAGCGCCGTACCGAGGTCGATGCACAGGTCGGTCTCCTGGTCGAGCTTGGCGAAAAGCACGGCGTGAAGACACCGACACTGTCCCGCCTTGTCGAATTGATCCATGACATCGAGGACGGCCGCCGCGCACAATCTGCTGACCTGGTCGATCTCATGGTGCCGCTATGCAACTGAGTTTCGAGAACCGCGTCTTTGCCGTCACTGGGGCGGCCCAGGGGATCGGGCGCGCCATCGTCACCACGCTGGCCGACGCCGGGGCGACGGTTGCCGCCATCGACATCGACGCAGACGGCCTGTCCCTTGTTGCCGATCACGCCTCCACCCACGCCGCCGACCTTGGCAGCCGCGACGGCGTGCATGCGGTCATCGCGGATATAGAAGCGCGATATGGGCGCATCGACGGGCTTGTAACCGCGGCAGGCGGTGTCCGGGGCCAAGCTGGCCGCCCGATAGAGGAAATCTCGGAAGACGACTGGCGTGCGATTTTCGCCGCCAATGTCGATGCTGCGATGTGGTGCGCCCAGGCGGCGGCACCGGGAATGAAAGCGCGCGGCTGGGGGCGTATCGTGACGATCTCGTCGGGGGCGGGCTTGCGGCCAAGCCTGACCGGGATCCAGGCCTATGCGTCGGCCAAACACGCTCTGGTCGGGCTGACGCGACAGCTTGCGCTGGAGCTTGGCCCGCACGGGGTGACTGTGAACTCCGTGGCGCCGGGCTTCGTCCTGTCCAACCCGTCCACCGAACGCCAATGGGATGCGTTCGGTCGGGACCGGCAAAAACAGATCGTCGAGGGCATCCACATGCGCCGGCTTGGCCGGGCCGAGGATATTGCCGATGCCGTCGCCTTTCTGGCATCGGACCGGGCCGGGTGGATCACCGGGCAGATCCTGTCGGTCGACGGGGGCCATGCATGAGCGAGCCGCATGAATGGGATGACGCCACATGGCGGGCCACGGTCGGACAGGTCCGCGCCGGGCGCAATCTGAAACCCGCGACATGGCCCGGCGGCGCGCGTTGCGCCGTCGCTCTGTCCTTCGACAGCGATCACGAGACCAACGAGCTGCGCGATGGCGGTCTGTCACCCGCGCGTCTGTCCTGGGGCGAGTTTGGCACGAGACGTGGCATCCCGCGCATCCGCGCTGCTCTTGATCGGCATGGCTTCAAGGCCAGCTTCTTTGTCCCGGCCGTGTCGGCCCTCCTGCATCCCCAAGAGCAGCAGGAGTTGGCGCAGGACGGACACGAGATCGGGCTGCATGGCTGGATCCACGAGGTCAATTCGCGTCTGGACGCCACCACCGAGCGTGACCTGATGCTGCGCGCCGCCGACACGCTGGAAACCATCACCGGCACCCGTCCGGTGGGCATGCGCACGCCCTCCTGGGATTACAGCCCCAACACGCTGTCCATCGCCCGCGAGATGGGACTGCTTTATGACAGTTCGCTTTTTGCCGATGACGACCCCTACGAAATCGTTGCGGATGGTGAACCCACCGGCATCGTCGAATTGCCCGTCGAATGGATTCGCGACGACGCGGTCTATTTCATGATGAACCGCTTTGGGGCGCAGCGGCCCTACACGCCCCCCGAGGCCGTTCTCGACATCTTCACCCGCGAATTCGAAGGCGCCTATGACGAGGGCGGCCTGTTCCTGTTGACCATGCATCCGCATGTCATCGGCTATCGAAGCCGAATGTTCATCCTCGAAACCCTTCTCGACCGCATCGCTGCCAAAGGCGACTGCTGGGTCGCCACACATGCCGACATCGCGCGCCACTGTGCTCGCACTGCAGGACTGAAAGGACACTCATGACCTATGCTCTCGCCGTTCATGGCGGTGCCGGAACCATCCTGAAATCCCGGATGACACCCGAACTGGAAACCGCCTACCATGCCGGGCTTGCCCGTGCGCTCGAAGCCGGACAGGCTGTGCTGAAGCAGGGCGGGGCCGCTCTGGATGCAGTCACCGAGGCGGTGTGCGCGCTCGAGGATGAGCCCCTGTTCAACGCAGGACGTGGAGCCGTGTTCACCGCAGAGGGCAAGCAGGAGATGGATGCCGCCATCATGGACGGGGCCAACCGGCGGGCCGGCGCGGTCGCCGGTCTGTTCGGGCCGCGCAACCCCATCCGCCTCGCTCGCGCGATCATGGAGCGGACCGAGCATGTCATGCTCATCGGCGACAACGCCTTGAGGATCGCGCGCGATGCGGGCCTTCCCTTCGAAGAGGCGCCCTATTTCTTCACGCAGGCTCGCTGGGATGCGCTGCAAGAGACACTGGAGATGCGCGCAAGAGGCGAGGAAAATGACGACCCCGCCCGCCGTCATGGCACGGTCGGTGCCGTCGCCCGCGACACGCATGGCCACGTGGCGGCAGCAACCTCGACCGGGGGTATGACCGCCAAGGCGCCCGGTCGCGTCGGGGACACCCCCTGCATCGGTGCCGGATCGTTCGCAGATGATGCAAGTTGCGCCGTCTCCGGCACCGGCCATGGCGAGATCTTCACCCGGTGGACCGCGGCCGCCGAAATCAGCGCCCGGATGCGGCATCTTGGCGAAACCGTGGAGCAAGCGGCGGAATTTGTCGTCATGAACGATCTTGCCCCGAATGACGGATCGGGCGGGGTGATCGCGATCGACGCGGCAGGCCGGATCGCGATGCCGTTCAACTGCGAAGGCATGTACCGTGGGTCGGTCGGAAGTGACCTGCCCCTCAGCACGTTGATTTACCGCTGACTTGGCCTTGGGCCCGCGAACCTGAGCATGGAAAGCACCATGATCGAAACCGAGCGTCTGGTGCTGGTGCGGCCCCAGGCAAACCATCTTCCAGCCTATACTGCCTATTGCGCCAGTGATCGGAGCGTGTTCGTGGGTGGGCCCTTTGACGCCGTGGGCGCCTTCGAGAAATTCGCGATCATGGCGGGGCATTGGACTCTGCGGGGCAACGGACGGCTGGTTCTGATCCACAGGGCCTCCGGCAACCCGATCGGGCATGTGGGGGCGCTCAGGCTGACCCTGGAAGAGCCACCTGACCTGACATGGGCGTTATGGGACGGGACCTGTGAAGGGCAAGGATACGCCTATGAAGCAGCAACAGCCTATCTGCGCCATGCGCTCCGGGATCCGGGTTTCGACCGCATGTTGATCCGGATCGCTGAACACAATCGGCGGTCACATAGATTGGCGGAACGGCTGGGGGCCCGGCGGGATCCCTCTGCACCTGCGCCAAGCTGGGCACCTGACATGGTGACATACGACCTTCGCTTGCCTGCGAATTGAGATCGTCGCCCTGGTGAGCTTGAGACCAGGCGGTGGTCGCGCCGACAAGTTTCCGTGAGCTTGCGGAACTGCGGAAACAATGCCTCTTCCCCGACGTTAACCGCGCATATCAGAGGAGGTATTCAAAATGAAACGAACACTGATCGGCGGCGCAATTGCCGTGATGGCAAGCGCCGCACTCGCCCAGCAAATGGCGGGAACCGAGGCCGACCAAACCTATGCGGCGCAACTCTGGGAGATGATGGTCGAGGCGGATCTGGCTGGAGAAAACCGCATCCACGCCTACCCGTACGCGGGGACCGACCCTCATGGAATGATGCTGGAGACCTTTTATTCCGAGGCCACCGTGGACGGGCATACCGGTGTGCTTGTCGTGAAGAACAATTACGGACCGCAAGGCGTGACCGCGGACGAGGTCATCGCCAGCCCCGACGCGCATCTTGGCTCGGTCACGATCATGTTCCAGCGCGAAGAGGGATATGACCCGGAGACCAACAACTGGTTCTGGGCCAAGTATCTGCCCGATGGCACGCTCGATCAGAACCCAGCCGGAATGGCGCTTGCAGGACTGGTGGGCAAGAATGCCGATGCCGGTTGCATTGCCTGCCACCAGGGCGCGGGCGGCGACGATTATCTTTTCACCACCGATGCGGATCTGACGGTGGACTGAAACGTCACGGGGTCGTGTCGGTGGGTGCCGAACATATCAGTTTCGCACAGCCACCGCGCGCGACCCGAGGCCTCCCTGTGATGTCGGTCGTGTCTCTTGATGGAGACCACACGGAAGATGCGCGCGCGATGAGTGCAAAACACAGATCGCACGGGCCACGGCGGAACCAGAAGAGATTTGCCGCCGTTCTTGTTGCAAGCCAGCCGGTTCGCAAGACTGCCACCGTAGAAGGACCGGAGAGGCGCTCTTGAAGACCAGACGGAGACTGCAAGCCCATGACCGACCCGATCGAAACCGGAGAGATACACTTTTTCTACAGGGTCAAGATCGACACCGAGGACGTGTCGGGGTCAGGCGATGTGCAGCGCCTTTTCATGGCCTTGGTTCCGGATGAAACAACGCGGGCGCGGCTGTTCATTGTCGGGCGCAAGAGACTGCCCGACATCATTCCCGGCGAGTCCGACCCGACCGAGCGCAACTGGCTGATGGTGTCGAGCGTTGACAGCCCCGAGACTGTCGGACGTGAACTGCACCCAGTCCGGTACGAGACCAAGACACGTGGCGAGCGCGAGGTGCCGCAGGCCGTTCCCGCCGGCTCGGGACGCTACGCGATCGTGTCTCATGACGATGCGACGCAGCTTGCCTACAGACTGTCCTCTCCTGGAACACCCGGCGAAGCGCAGGACGCTCTCTGCATCCGGCCGGAAGCGCGCTACATCCTGTCGGTGCGCAATCCTTCGCTTGACGTCCCGGGTTTCCCGGATGCCGAACCGGATTATCCCGACACACTTGCCGACAAGTTCGCAGACGAGCGCTGGATCGACATCTCCGACCCCCGCCTTCTGGACTACGAGAAAGCCCAGTTGGTGATGATCGGCGCAAGCGAGGACCTCTCGGCGCTGAATGTCGATCTTGACGGAAAGTCCGACCCGTTTTCGACCTTCGGCCTTGATGCCGATGTCTGGCCGGATGCAACCCTGCACAAAGGTGAATTCGTTGCGCCCGAAGACGGCCCCGATGACAAGCCTGAGCCGGTCGCGCCAGCAGGCGACCGAAGCAAGGGCGGAAGACGTGGTGGTGCCACAGCCGCCGGAACCGACTCTGCCGCTGGTGTCGCGTCCGCGCTCAAGGGCGTTTCCTTTCCGTCGGGCAGGTCGGGCCTCGTACAGCAGGCCCGCCACAACGACGCCCCGGACGAGGTTCTGGAACTGCTCCAGGACATCCCAGATCAGGAATTCGAAACGATGGCCGACGTGACCAAGGCCGTCGGAAAGGTGCGGTGACATGGCACAGTATCGCTGCGAGCTTTGCGGCGCCGAATTCGACACCCGTTCGGAATATCGTCGTCACATGCAGACCTCACATCCGGCGCGCGCGCCCTCCGCTGCCGATCTGGAACACGCGCTGGCAGGGGTCGATTTCCCCGCGCGGCGGGACGCGCTGACCGAGCACGCACGGTCAAGTGGCGAGAACGAGATCGCGGATATCGTTCAGAACCTGCCGGACCAGTCATATCGGGACGCCGCCGAGGTCGCGCGCGCTTTCGGCAGCCTGCGCAGCCATGAAGAAAAGCCCGGACATCAACCCAGCGTCCGCGGCGGTGCGGCGGCACTGGAGGCCCCTTCGGCGGCCCGCTTTGCGAGCCTGTTCAAAGGTCTGCAATTCCCCGCCTCCCGCGCAGACTTGCAGGACCACGCCGAAGCCGAAGCCACCGACGACGAGATGGACACCATTCGCAGACTGCCCGATCGCACCTATGCGGACATGTCGGACGTCGCCAAGTCCTTTGGCGATGTCAGGGAAGAGGATCAAGGCTGAACCTGCCCTCGAAAACGCCAGGTTCGCAAGATGGCCAAAGGTCGTTTCGAGAGATCAGACACATAGCGGAGTTGGTATGGCTGACAGTGATACGATAATCGACAGGCTGCTTGACCGGCACGGGCGCACCTATTGCGACGAGCTTGGCATCGACATAGCGAAGAACACGCCAAGCCTGCTGTTCCGCTGGCTTGTCGCGTCGATCCTCTATTCCGCACGGATCAATGCGGACAACGCGACCCGGACGGCCTCGGCGCTGACGGATGCCGGGATGACCACGGCCGACAAGATGGCGGCAGCGAGCTGGCAGGACCGCGTCGACGTGCTGTCAACGAGTGGCTACAAGCGGTTCGATGAAAGCTACAGCCGAAACCTCGGCGACATGGCAGAGACGCTGCGGGACGATTACGGCGGGGATCTCCGGGAATTGCGCGCGGCGGCCGATCAGGACCCCCGCGAGATGCGGAAACGGCTGAAGGCGTTCAAGGGTCTCGGGGAGGTCGGCATCGACATCTTTTTTCGGGAAGTCCAGTTGGCCTGGCCCGAACTTCGGCCTTTCGCCGACAAGAAGGCGTTGAAAGCGGCCAAGAAACTGGGACTGCCAACAACAGCCGAGGGGCTTGCCGAAAAAGCCGGCGAGGAGGATTTCCCCCGTCTGGTCGCAGCCTTGGTCCGTACCGAACTGGCGAAAGATCACGAGGTCCTGAAAAGCTGACGCAAATAATTTCAGGGTGGATTGCGAGGCAGGTTTCTCCAGCCTCGGGTCATCCGGGCCTGCGCGGCGGGCAGGTGATACACCTGGAACCGCGGAACGGCCCCTCAGCTTATGCCCATGCCCCCCTCCCCGCGATACAAGGTGCTGTCGACGACACCCGGAGCGATGATTGCGCTCCAATCGGCTTGGATTCATGGAACGTGACCGATAGCGTCAAACGAGGAAACGGAGGGCGCAGGTGACGAAATCTGAACAGGACAAGAGCGCGGCGGGTGTACCTGTCTGCGCCATCGGTGCGTCTGCCGGCGGCGTCCAGG
This sequence comes from Marivita sp., assembly GCF_020055635.1. Lineage (GTDB taxonomy): Bacteria > Pseudomonadota > Alphaproteobacteria > Rhodobacterales > Rhodobacteraceae > Marivita. The sequence continues at coordinate 106,266 of NZ_JAIPUT010000007.1, forward strand.
CTCTCAAGGAGTTCTTCCGCCACGTTCCGGACGATCTGGGGCTGGCCTATGTCGTGGTCATCCATCTTGCGCCGGATCACCCCAGTGCGTTGAGTGACATTCTGGCGACGGTCACGTCCATGAACGTGCTCAAGGTCAAGGACTCGCCAGAGCTGAAGCCGAACTGCGTCTACGTGATCGGGCCGGATCGCGAACTGGTGATCGAAGGCAACAACATCGCGTCGCGCCCCTTCGCCGATCCGCGCGGCAAACGCGCACCGATCGACATGTTCTTCCGGTCGGTCGCCTCGGCCCGTGGGGACGGCCTTGCCGTCATTCTTTCGGGGGCCGGATCGGACGGGGCGCTCGGGGTGCGTGCCATCAAGGAAGGCGGCGGCGTGGTGCTCGTGCAGGAACCTGCCGACGCGGAGTTCCCGATCATGCCGCGCAACGCGCTGGCGTCCGGGGTGGCCGACATCGTGGCGCCGATTCCGCGCCTGGTGGAGCGGATGGTGGAAGTCGTCCAAAGCAAGGAGGCCGTCCGCTCGCTGTCGCAGGACACGGCCCACCAGCAATTGCAACGGATCGTCGGCTTTCTGCACGCCCGCACCGGGCATGATTTTTCCAGCTACAAAAGGGCAAGCGTCATGCGCCGGGTGGCGCGCCGGATGCAGGTGACGCGCTGCGCCAGCCTGTCGAACTATTCCGACTACCTGACTGCCAATCCCGAGGAAGCCCAGGAACTGTTCGGCGATCTGCTGATCTCGGTGACCTCTTTCTTCCGCGACCCGGACGCCTACGAGGTTCTTGCGCGCGAGGGAATCCCCGCGTTGTTCGACCATGCCGAAGGCGACGGAATCCGCGCGTGGGTCGCCGGCTGCGCCACCGGCGAGGAAGCCTACAGTCTTGCCATTCTTATTCTCGAAGAAGCCGAGAAGCGCCAGGTCAGGACACCCATACAGATCTTCGCATCGGACCTGGATGAGGGCGCGCTCGCCACCGCGCGGGAAGGCCGCTACCCGGCCACCATCGAGGCTGACGTCAGTGAGGAGCGGCTGAAACAGTTCTTCACAAAGGAAGGCTTGCACTACCGCGTCAAGAACGAGGTGCGGGACATCGTGCTGTTTGCGACGCACAGCGTTCTGAAGGATCCGCCCTTCCTGCGGCTGGACCTTGTGTCCTGTCGTAACCTGCTGATCTACATGGAGCGTCAGCTTCAGCGCGAGGTCTGTGCGCTGTTCGCATATGGGCTCAAGTCCAACGGGCTCCTGTTTCTCGGGTCCGCAGAAACCACCGATGCCACGCCCGAACTCTTCATGCCGCTTCACCGGGAAGCCCGCCTGTACCGGGCGCGCGAACTTGCGTCGAAAACCCTTCCGGTGGTTTCGCGGATGCCGCAAGAGCACAAACCACCGTCAATCGGCGCTCCCGACCAGAAACGGGGCCCCACGGTCGACAGATCCGCCGGGGCGATGCACATCGCGGCACTGGAGCAGGTGGCACCCCCAAGCATCCTGGTGGACCACAGCCATCATGTCCTGCACCTCTCGCCGCATGCGGGCCGCTTTCTGCTGCCTTCGGCCGGGCCGGTCAGCACCGACGTGGTCGACATGATCCGGCCGGAACTGCGGCTGGACCTGCGGTCGGCGGTACGGCGCGCGCTCGATCATGGGCTGCCGACGCTGACGATGCCGATCCCGGTCGAATTCGACAACGGTCGGCGGCGGGTGATCCTGCAGGTGTCGCCGGTGACACCCGAAGACGGCGTGGCAACCTCGCGGGCGCTCGTGATCCTTCTGGATGGCGGACCCGTTGCGGAGCGCGAAACCGGCGCGACGGACGGATCGCGGGACGAAACGCAGCGGCTGCGTGACAGCCTCGATGCCGCCGAGACGCGGCTCAGCGCGTCGCAGGCCGAACACGAAGCGACGATCCAGGATCTTCGGGTGGCGAACGAGGAACTGCTGTCCATAAACGAGGAATACAGATCCACGTCCGAAGAGCTCGAAACCTCCAAGGAAGAGCTCCAGTCGATGAACGAAGAGCTCCGGACGGTGAACTCGGAGCTGAAAAGCAAGCTCGAAAGCATCGGAGCCGCGCATAGCGATCTCAAGAACATCGTCGCGGCGACCGATATCGGGACGCTGTTTCTGGACAAGAAACTGCGCATCAGGATGTTCACACCGCGCGTCGCCGAGCTTTTCAACATCACCGAACTGGATGTGGGCCGGGCGATCACCGATTTCACGCACCGTCTTGATGACGACGGAATCTCGCGGGATGTGGCAGGTGTTCTGCGCGACCTGATCCCGACCGAACGCGAGGTCCGGACGCAGGACGGTCGCTGGCTGGTCATGCGGCTGCGGCCCTACAGGACGATAGATGAACGCATCGAGGGTGCCGTGGTCACCTTCATGGACGTGACCGCACAACGCGAGACAAGCGAACGACTTCGCCAGAGCGAAGACCGCCAAAGCTTCCTGCTTCGGCTGTCCGATGCCTTGCGTCCACTGACCGATCCGGCCGAGATTCAGACCGAAGCCTGCCGTCTTCTGGCCGAGCAACTGGAGGTCGACCGCGCCTATTTTCTGTGCGTGGATGAAGAGACCGGCGTCGGGCGGGTTGTTGGCGATCATGCCCGCCTCGGTCTTCCCGCCCTGCCCCGCGGCCATCCGATGGGCGAATTCGATAGGTCGACCAGTGTCTTCCGATCGGGCGAATGCCTTGTCATGACGGATGCCGAAGAGTCGGACACGGTTCCCAAGCCGGTACGCGATGCCCACGCAAAACTGGGGATCGTGTCGTGTATCGGCGCGCCGATGGCGCGGGATGACCAGTTGTCCGCTGCCCTCTTCGTCGGGTCCGGTACCCCGCGCACATGGCAGGAACCCGATATGGACCTCATGCGATCGGTCGCGGACCGTCTCTGGTCGACGATCGAAAAGGCCACCGCCGAGAAAGCCTTGCGTCAAAGCGAAGAGCGTTTCCGCGCCCTGATACGCGCCACCTCCGATGTGCTTTACCGCATGTCGCCGGACTGGGCCGAAATGCTGGAACTCAGAAGTGACGGTTTCCTGGCCGAGACCGGCGCCGCAGATGACACCTGGGCGGATCGCTATATCCTTCCGGAGGATCAGCCGCGCGTCCGGGCGCGGGTCGAACAGGCCATCCGGGACCAGACCCCCTTCGAGATGGAGCATCGCGTGCGGCAGGCGGATGGAAGCATCGGCTGGACGGTCTCGCGTGCCGTGCCGATCTTCGACCCGCAGGACAAGATCACAGAATGGTTTGGGGCTGCCGGTGACATTACGGAACGACGCCGCGGCGAAGAGCGCCTGCGCAAGACACGAGACGCGCTGAGGCTGGCGACGCAGGCGTCCAAACTGGGTTGGGGCACCTGGAATTTTGCGACAGGTGAATCCGCGTGGGATGATCGCGCCCGCGAGATCATCGGCCTGTCCGAGACCGAAAACGACGTCTCGGACTGGATGGCCCGCGTACATCCGTCGGACCGGGAAAGGGTCGAGACCGAGATCGAAGCATGCTGGCGCGACCGGCGTCCGTTCGACCTCGAATACGGGGTGATCCATCCGGATGGCGTCGAACGCAAGGTGCATGGGACAGGCGACTTCCAGCCGGTCGAGGACGACGATTCCGTCCAGGGCACCGGTCTTGTCCGCGATGTCACGGACCTGCGCAGATGGGAAGAATCCCAGCGGTTGCTGATCGGAGAGCTGAACCACCGCGTCAAGAACATGCTGGCGGTCCTCCAGTCGATAGCGCGGCAGACCCAGCGTTCGACGTCCGGTGTCGACACCTTCATCGAGGCATTCGAACATCGTGTTCAGGCTCTTGCCTCGGCCCATGACATCCTGACCCGTCGGCAATGGAGCAGCGCGGATCTCAAAGAAATCGCCCGGGCCGCTCTCGACACCTTCACCGACAGCGACGACCGCGCGCATGTGTCGGGACCAAGGGTCGCGCTTGGGCCGGACGCGACCATTACTTTCGCCATGGCTCTGCACGAACTCGCCACCAACGCCTTGAAACATGGCGCTCTTTCAGGGCCGGAAGGGCGTGTGGACGTCAGTTGGAGTATCACGGAAGATCGAAAAGTCGTCTTGGAATGGGTCGAGACCGGAGGGCCGGAGGTCGAGCCGCCGAAGCGGCAGGGGTTTGGCACCCGGCTGCTGGAACGGAGTATCGCAAGGGAACTCGAGGCCGATGTGCGCGTTGAATACCGCAGAAGCGGCTATTACTGGAGGATGGAGTTTTATTCCGATGGAACGCTCTGAAAGAGCCGAGCTTCGGCTTCTTGTGGTTGAGGATGAAACCATCGTCGCAATGGAGCTCGAGGACATTCTGGGTGATCTTGGCCACGCGGTGCTCGGCTCCGCCGCCACCTGCGAGCAAGCCATGTCGCTCATCGAGAAATTCGCCGGAAAGATCGACGGCGTGGTTCTTGATGCCAACCTGCGCGGTCGCTCTGCGGCACCTGTCATGAAAGACCTCAAGGCGCGCGACATTCCCTATATTCTGGCATCGGGATACGGATCAGAGGAACTGTCCAAGCAAGGTTTCGACGGTCCCCAGATCAGCAAACCGTACCACAGCGGCGAAGTCGAAAAGGCGCTCGCGGCGTTGTAACGCGCAACGTGGCGGTGGTCTTTCCCCTGTCTCCTCAAGCCCAACGCCCCTGTATTCCCAACATTCTTCTACCATTCACGACAGGCGCCCGTGGCAATTCCGCAGGGGTTCTGATCCACAAACGTTTGAGCGCAGAAAACGCCAGGGGGCGGAACGGCTCTGAGACGGCACAAGAGGCCGAACGCACGACGAATGGCGACGTCATTCGATCGTCGCCATCCGTCGTTCTTCCTGCGCTGAGCGGTGAGCCTACTCGTCTTGGGCAGCTTCTTCCTGTTCGGCTTCGACGCCGAGGAACAGCAGATTACCGTTTCGGTTGATCCGCAGCAGCAGCGGACGGTCCGCATCACGCGCCTCGGCCCAGGCGTTCGAGAGCTCTTGTGCGGAACTGACGTCCTCATCACCGGCACCGAGGATCACATCGCCCTGCATGATACCCGCGTCAGAGGCGGGGCTGCCCGGCTGGACCCTTTGCACGATGATCGCCTCGCCTTCCTCAAGCCCGAGGTTGCGGCGCACGAGTTCCGGAACGGGGGCCACGGCAAGTCCCATCATTTCGCCCTCGGGCGTCATTTCCTGTGGCGTTTCTTCGCCTTGTGCGGCCTCGCGCTCGGCCAAGGTCAGCGTGACCTCGATGCGCTCGCCATCGCGGAACACCGTGACGGGCACATCCGTTCCCGGAGCGATATCCGCGACGGCACGCGAGATTTGTCGAGGATCCTCGGTGGTCTGTCCGTCAATCGACAGGATCACGTCGCCCTCTCGAATGCCCGCCGCCTCTGCCGGGGCTTCCGGCTCGACCGAGGTCACGATGGCGCCGTCCGTCCCTTCAAGATTCAATGCCCGCGCCAGGGAATCGTTGATCGCCTGAAGGGTCACACCGATGAAACCGCGTTGCACGTCGCCGGTGTCGATCAATTGCTGCACCACGTTCTCGGCGATGCTGGACGGAACCGCGAAGCCGATCCCGACATTGCCGCCACCGGGCGAAAAGATAGCCGTGTTCACGCCGATCACCTCGCCCGACGTGTTGAACAGCGGACCGCCGGAATTGCCCGAGTTGATCGAAGCATCGGTCTGAAGGAACGCATCATAGGGGCCTGCGCCGATGACGCGGGATGTGGCCGACAGGACACCAACCGTGACCGTGCCACCAAGCCCGAAGGGACTGCCGATCGCGATCGTCCACGCTCCCGGCTCCATCGCTTCGCTGTCACCCCATTCGGCCACAGCGATATCCGACATGTCCTCGATCTGGAGAACTGCGATATCGGTGGCCGGATCGGTACCGACCACCTCCGCCGCGCGCGTCGAGCCATCGGTGAGCAGGATTTCGACTTCGGTGGCACCTTCCACGACGTGGTTGTTGGTGACGACATAGCCGTCTTCGCTGATCATGAAACCGGAGCCGCCGGCGACAGTCTCGCGCTGTGGTGCCTGCTGGCCCGGCATGCCGCCAAACGGACCGGGCATCCCGAACGGTCCGCGCTCGGGGGCCATCTGGCGCGGAGCCGCGACGCCGCGAGCGGTGATCCCGACGACCGTCGGACTGAGATCGGCGACGATTGTCGTGAAATCCTCGGGCGGGGTCATCGCGGCCTCTTGCGCGATGGTTGCGGGTGTGCTGGCCAAACAGGCTATCGCGACAGCTGCGGAAAGGGTTTGTTGCTGCGTCAGCTTTCTCATTCGTTCCTCCTATGGAAATGCAATTTCGCCGGTTCGGTCCAACCGACGCGCGTCATCGCCAGCGCGTCGGTGTCTTCAAGGCGGCGGCCTCGCCAAACCCGGAGGACAGCCGCCTGTTTCTTGGATGCAGCAACGCCCGACTGCCCCAAACGTTCCAACCCGCATCGTTGGCCATGATGCTGGCAATCGACGTTGTGGCAACGCGTCCTGTGCCCCGGTCACCGCCCAAGGGCGGCCAGGCTCGGGGTCGCGATCGCGTCGGCAATCGTTGGCGAAAAGGGGCTAGTCCGGTGGGTCCGGCAACTGGTCGATCTCGTCCATCGGGCCGGTTCTGATGACTGAACCGGACGGCGTGATCAGCGCCCAATATCCGCCAAAGCTGTAGACACCTTGTCCATTCGGCATGCCTGCGGCCGTGTCTCGGTAGAAATGAAAAAGCGTGCGTCCCGCATAGACAAGCACGTCCTCGCCGCCGACGCTTCGTGTCTCGACCAAATCGGGATCAAGCCCGTCTCCGACGCGGATACCCCTCTCGACCTTGACCAGGGGCCAATGGTCCCGGCACCAGATGTCGCAGGATTCCAGCGGGTCCAGACCGTCACCGCCGATATCGTAGTCGGTCAGAAACGCGTAGACCGGCCTGCCATCGGAATGGGCGACATAAGCACCATATTCTGCATTGGACTCCGCGACGAGCGTGGCCGTTTCGGGATCCTGCGCCCATGCGGAGCCGCTATGGGCCAGCAGAGCGACGGCGAATGACGTCAAGATGCGCATGGGATTTCCTTCCTTGGTTTTCCCAAGCGACCAGCCACGTTCGTGCGCTATCCGCCGGGGCCCTGAACTCAAACTTCCAACGACCAAAAGAGGCGACGGGTTCCGCAACCGCATCGACGCCAAAAGCTTTGGAAGGACGGCTCAGGCAGGCTTCGAGAGCCACGGACAAGCAAGGACAAACAAACGGCTTTCCGTTCTATTTGTCGTCCTCGATATCTTTCACGCCGTCCGGAGAATTTCCGGCTTCTGGAAACGCCGAGCGCAGGGTCGCCACACCGACCTGCGAATGTGCGTGATCCAAAAGGCGCCTGCGCTCCTTGCGCTTGGCGGTCTCATCAATCCCCATGGCCGTGTTGAGGTCCTCCTTGAGGCGCGGGTCTGCCTCCCCATCCCGGTTGAAGGACCACATCAGCGTTGGATCGCCATAGGGAAGCGGATCTCCTGGGCGCCCGTTCCCATCCGCCCGGCCGGTGTGCCAGGTATGCCAGGTCTTGCCGTAACTGTTGACGAGGAGCCGCATGAGTTCGATTTCCGCCGCGGCAGGAAGATCAGGCGCGGCCAGTTGCCCCGAGAAAACTTCGTAATTATGCGGATGCCAGTAGGGTTTTTCCTCCTCCGGCAGGCCATTGAACAAGGTTTCGGATATTATGTATTCCACCCCGATCAGGTTCGCGTCCTCGGTGTTGCCATCGAAGATGGCGCATTGGAGCACATCCGCATTCACCTGGGCGCAGAAATGGTGCGCTTCCATCTGCATCTGCGGATCGTGGCGCGCGCAGTGCAGACCCACCACATAGATGTCGAAGCTCTTAAGCGGGGCGTGGGTCTGCATCAGTTCCGCGCCGGTCTCGAGGGTGGCGCGCCAGAGCGATGTGTCTTCGCCCGGGGGGCGCAGCTTTGGGGGACGCTTTGTCATATCTTCCACTCTCTCCGCTGGCCTGTCGACCGGACGCCCCGCACGCCTGCAAACGTGACAGGACTTCTGGCTCACTCGCTCCTTGGGGCCGCCTCTGTCGAGCGCCGCGTCATCGAAGCCACGACGATCTCCATCAGCCCGACAAGAAGATGGGGCCACCAGATCAGCGCGGCGAAACCGAACAGCCAAGGCGACACGGCGAGCAGGATGCCGCTGCCTATGTCGGCGCCAAGATGCACCTTGAGCGGGATCACCTTGGCGGCACTCAGTTCGTATCGGGTGATGAGGCTCATTGCGATGATCGCCACACCGATGACCTGTGGCAGCCATTGTTCCACCCCACCGGTCGCGAAACCGAACAGGTATGGCGCGATAATCAGCAATACGCCGGTGACGTAGTCGATAATTCCATGTGTTCGCGTGTCGATCATTTTGTCTCTCCTGATGTGGCGGCAATTAAACGAGGGCATTTTGCAAATCGTTCCGATCATTGTTGCGATCCCTCTGACGACGCGACGGGGTCGCCCGGATTGCGGTGTCTGGCAGCCGTTGCGAAGGGCTGTTCCCAGGAAATTTCCAGGCAAGCGCAAACCAGGCCGGGGGCAAAAGGCGGATTATGGCCCAATCATTTTTTTTCGCGCTGCGCCGCGCTTTCGACGCGGAACCGGAGTGTTGCAAATTTGTTTTTTCTTCGGTCACCGACCAGATTGAAAGGAGAAGGACCATGGCTGACAACAAGAACGCCGATACACGCCCGGCAACCGGATCGGACCGCAACGAAAGCGGTCAATTCAGCGGCGGCGACGCCGCACGCGACGCCGGCCACAAGGGCGGCGAAGCGTCCTCGGGCAGCTTCCAGCAAGGCTCCGAACGGGCGAGCGAAGCCGGACAGAAGGGTGGTCAAGCATCATCCGGAAGTTTCGAACAAGGCTCCGATCGCGCGAGCGAGGCAGGCCGCAAAGGCGGCGAGGCCTCCTCGGGCAGCTTTGAAAAGGGCTCCGAGCGCGCAAGCGAAGCAGGCCGCAAGGGCGGATCGCGTTGAACCTTGATGATCGTGGGTCCCCGCTTTTGCGGGGGCCTGCCCCGCCACGCTGAGCGCCCTTCTTCTTTCAGCAGGCCGGATCGGGGCTTTATTTCAAAAACGTCATCTGCACCGCGAATGCGCCATCAGGTATAGACCGACGAAAGGACACATCATGTCAGATGAGAAAAAGACCACCCGCACCATTCCAACCGACGTGCAGCGCGAAAAAGGCAACGTCATCAACCAGACCGCCCAGCAAATCGATCCTGCCGGGCGACACCGCGTTGACGTGAACGCCAATGTCGAAAGCGATCTGACCACCAAGCAACCCGGCGGACTACCGCAGAACCTGCCACCCCAAGGACCCGACTCCGCGCAGGATGGCAAAGAGGTTCGCGATGCGGGCCCGAAGGAGATGCAGAACCCGCCGGAACGATGGGACGAGGTTGACGAAGAGGTCGACGAGTCCTTCCCGGCGAGCGATCCTCCGGCGAATTACTGAAAGTCCGACCGCAGGGCGCAGGCTTGACGTGCCCGCGATTGAACATGTGAATGAAATATCTCGCAGGGATCGAAAGACCTGCGCTGTGCACAGACGGGCGCTTGTCCATCCGGGAACCCGCGCAGGGGTGGGCTGCGTTGGTTCGACATCACCGCCCCGGTCCGCGCAACGCATCTGTCTTGTTCGTTGGCGTTGAATTTGCGAAGGACGTGGCCGTCAACGAAGCCGAAAAGGACAGGCCGTACAGGTGCGTAGGATCCTTGGAAAACTGACCGCGTTCATTGTGGGGGCCGCTGCCGCCGGCATTGTGGCTTGGCTTGTGCTCGACACGCCAACCCCGATACCGGACCCCCGCGAAGTCACCCCACGCGGCGCCCTTGCCCCGCAGGAGGAAACGATCATCGCGCTTTTCGAACGCGCGCAGGAATCGGTCGTGTCGATCACCACCGAGGAACGCGTGGTCGATCCCTGGGCGCGGCGCGCCATCGACGTGCCGCGCGGAACCGGGTCGGGTTTCGTCTGGGACGAGGCGGGACATGTCGTCACCAATCACCACGTCATCACGGGCGCCTCGGGGGCACGCCTCCGGCTGGCGGACGGGCGCGTGCTTCAGGCCACACTCGTCGGGTCCGCGCCAGAGCACGACCTGGCGGTTCTGCGCATCGAAACCGGGCGCGACAGACCCACGCCCCTGCCCATCGGTGAAAGCGGCACGCTTCAGGTCGGGCAATCGGTTCTTGCGATCGGCAATCCCTTTGGTTTGGACTGGACGCTGACAACGGGGATCGTCTCGGCGCTCGACCGCGAAATCCCGGCGCGCGGCGGTGGCTTGGTCGAAGGGCTGATCCAGACCGACGCGGCGATCAACCCGGGCAATTCGGGCGGTCCGCTGATCGACAGTGCCGGGCGTCTGATCGGCGTGAACACGGCCATCTTCAGCCCGTCCGGCGCCAGTGCCGGGATCGGCTTTGCCGTGCCTGTCGACACGGTCAGCCGCGTTGTGCCGCGGTTGATCCAGGCCGGACGCTATAGCCCGCCCTATCTTGGCGTCCGACACTCCGACCGGATCAGCGCGCTCGCCTCGGCAAGAGGGCTCAAAGGTGTGCCCGTTCTGGGTGTCGAACCCGGTTCCCCCGCTGCGGCCGTCGATCTGCGCCCCGCTGGCGAGGATGCGGCTGGTCAACTGGTGCTGCGCGACATCATCGTCGCTCTCGGAGGCCAGAGCGTGTCTAGCCGTGCCGAACTGGAGGCGGCGCTTGCCGCGCAGACCCCGAACGAGCCCGTGACCCTGCGTATCTGGCGGGAAGGCGAGACCATCGACCTGAGCGTCGTCCTGGCAGACCCGGACCCATAACGCCCGATCGGTCAGGCTGACGCTGCGGCCCCATGCGGAACGGTCCTTGCCCCGACATGTGCATCTACGCTACCAGAATACATGTCATCCTGCCCTTGCCCGACCGAGACACCGTCTTGCGCGACACATGGCAAGGGTACCCTATGAACGCACGGTAGCGACCGAGCATATCCAATCCTTGGCCGATCGCGCTAGCCGAACTCGGAAGAGGGAGTTGACAGGTATGAGCGTGAACTCGGACTCCAGAAGTACATCCCGGCTGCTCCGGCGATCCTTTACGGCGTTTCTCGTACTGATCGTATTGATTGTCTTGGCATTCCTTGCGGCCTTTTCCGCCTCGCTCTACGAGGCGGGACGCCACAATGCCGCCAGCATGGCCACCGCGGTGGAACAATACGTGAGCCGTAGCCTCGAGGTAAGCGAGATCATGGCGCGGGATGCGCTGGGATATCTCGAGCGGCGTGGATCGGTCGAAGATCTTTCCCGGGACCGCGAGGCTCACGAGTATTTCTCCGATCTCGCCGATGCGATGCGGATCACCGAAGGCATGATCTTTGTCGATCCCGACGGGACCGTGCTTCTGCATTCCGACAGCTTTCCCGCCGCACCGGTCGATCTGTCCGACCGCGACTGGTTCCGCGCCCATCTCGACGGCGCCGACACCTATATCGACGGCAGCTTCATCAGCCGTGTGACGGGGACACTCGTGTTCGTCCACACCTTCGCCTTGCGGGACGACACGGGCGATCTGCTTGGTGTCGTGAACATCGGCATTCCGTCAGATGCGATCCTGAGCTCGCAGGCCATGCCCTTCGAGGGAGACGGCATCGTCACAGAAGTTTTCAAGCAGACCGGGAATGTCATCGCGCGCGACCCCTTTCCCAACGACCTCGTCGGTGTCCCTCTGGACGTGTCGGATCAGGTGCAGGAAGGCACATCGGTTCTTGAACGCTCCCTTGACGGCCGCTTCGAGGTGGCGAACTACAATGCCATTCCCGCTTACGATCTTGTTGCCGCCGTCAGGATCCCCCTCGGCGTCGTGCTGCACCCCCTGATAGTGACGGCGGCGATCACGCTGCCGCTTCTGGCCCTGATCCTGGTGGGCGCCTTCGCGACCATGCGCCATCTCGACTCCAAGCAGAAACAGCTCACGCGCGGAGCGACCCGTCTCGAAGCGGTGTTGCAGGCCTCCGGTATCGGGGCGTGGCAATGGCTGCCGAAGACCGACGAGACCGAGTATCTCGGACGTTGGGGAGAAATGCTCGGCTACCGAACCGAAGAGATCAAGACCAACAAGACGGCCTGGGAGGATTTTCTGCACCCCGACGAGCGGGAGCATCTTCTCGACAGCTTTGACCGGCTTCTGAAGGGCGAGAAGGACGTGTTCTACGAAGAACACCGGATGCGGCACAAGGACGGGCACTGGATCTGGGTTCTGGACAGCTGCCGCGTCGTGGAGCGGGACGCTGCAAACCAACCCGAGGTCGTGATCGGCATCCACTTCGACATCTCCGAGCGCCGCGACGCCGAAGAACGCATGCGTGCGATCTCGCTCGAGGTTGATCACCGGTCCAAGAACCTTCTCGCGGTGGTGCAGTCGCTGGTCTCGATGACGAAACTCGACAGCGAAGAAACCTTCAAGACCACCCTGCGCGGCAGGATCCAGGCGCTTGCGCGGGCGCATGAGCTTCTTTCGCGAAGCCGCTGGAAGGGTGCCGACCTGCGCGTGATCGCCGAGGAAGAGCTTGGTCCCTATACCGCGGAACGTGGCGGCGACATCGAGATCGAAGGTCCGCCGACTTTCCTGAGCGCCTCGTCGATCCAGGCATTGGCGATGACGCTGCATGAACTTGCGACCAACGCCGCGAAACACGGTGCGCTGTCGGTCCCGGATGGCCGCCTACGTCTGACATGGCATGTTCTGCCGCATGGGTCGGATTTTGAGATCCTCTGGGAGGAACAGGGCAGGAAGGCTGCGGCAACCACTGCGCCGACTTCCGGCTTTGGATCGCGGCTGATGCGCATGATGATCGAGTCGCAGCTTGGAGGAACCCTGGAAACCGAGATGCTCGAGCGCGGGTTCCGGTGCCGGATGCGGGTGCCCACGGCGCTTGTTCTGCGCGCGGCGTCGGAACCACATGGCCCGCACGTGGGCAGCACCCCCCTGCCCGAGGCCCCCGAAAAGCTCGTTGGCCGACGGATCCTGCTGGTCGAGGACGAAGCGATGCTGGCGGCCGAAACCGCGTCCCAGCTCGAGGCGGCAGGCCACACCATCGTGGCCGTGGCCTCGCGCGTGTCCGAAGCGACGATGATTGCCGCCGGCGTCGATGTCGAAGCCGCCGTGCTGGACCTGAACCTGCACGGAGAACTGAGCTTCCCGGTCGCGGACACGCTGCGCGAACGCGGCATCCCCTTTGTCTTCGTGACCGGCTACCAGCACGAGAACCTCATCCCGGCGCGGTTCAAGTCGGCACCCGTGGTCAGCAAACCGTTTCCCAGGGACGCTTTGCTGAACGCGCTGGCGAAAACCTGTGCGGAACCGTTACCGGAAGCCGGCTGATCCGGAACCTGCGGCGGCCCAAGGCCATTCATCCGGATCGCGCCGGAATGGTTCGGGACACAGCGGATCGCCAGGGACGACGCGCCAATCAGACGTTTGAGGTTTGGAAGATGCCCTGGAACCGGTTGCGCAGTTCGTTCTTCTGAACCTTGCCCATCGTGTTCCGGGGAAGCGCCTCCATGATTTCGAAATGGCGCGGTCGCTTGAATCCGGCCAGCCTGGCTTTCACCTCTGCCTCGATGGCGCCAAGATCGAGTTCGGCCCCCTCTTCCGGCACCAGTACGGCCACGACGCTTTCGCCGAAATCCGGGTGTGGCGCGCCGACCACGGCGCTTTCCAGCACGCCCGGCAGGTCATCGAGGAACAGTTCTATTTCCTTGGGATAGATATTGAAGCCGCCCGAAATGATCAGGTCCTTGCCGCGCCCGACGATCGAAATGTAGCCATCCGCGTCGATCTTCGCCAGATCGCCGGTGATGAAGAACCCGTCTTCCCGCAATTCCTCGGCGGTCTTTTCGGGCATGTTCCAGTACCCCTTGAACACGTTCGGACCGCGGACCTCGAGCACACCGATTTCGCCAGTGGGCAAGGTCTCTCCTGTCTTGGGATCGCAGATTTTGACCTCGACCCCCGGCAGCGGGAACCCGACCGTTCCGGCCCGACGGTCCCCTTCGTAGGGGTTCGACGTGCTCATGCTGGTTTCGGTCATCCCGTAGCGTTCAAGGATACGATGCCCGGTGCGGGCTTCAAAGCGTTCATGCGTTTCTTCCAGAAGTGGCGCCGACCCCGAGATGAAGACCCGCATGTGCCCAGTCAGGGCACGGTCGAACCGCGCGTCGTCAAGCAGCCGCGTGTAGAACGTGGGAACCCCCATCATCGCTGTCGCCCGGGGCAGCTGCGCGATCACCGTATCGGTGTCGAATTTCGGCAGCCAGATCATCGACCCGCCGGCGAGCAACGTCACGTTCGACGCAACAAAGAGCCCGTGCGTGTGAAAGATCGGCAAGGCATGCAGCAGGACATCCTCGTCGCTGAACCGCCAGATCTTCACAAGCGCTTCGGCGTTCGACAGCAGGTTGCGATGGGTCAGCATCGCCCCCTTGGACCGGCCCGTCGTGCCCGAAGTGTAAAGCAGCGCCGCCAGATCGTCTGCGTCTCGGTCAGCGACCTCCGTGCGGACCGGCAGAGCGTCCGCCTCCTGGCGGAGCGATCCATCGCCAGTCGCGTCCATTGTCCTGAGTGCCGCGCCGGTCTGGTTGGCAATCGCAGTCACGTCATCAACTTCAGCCGGGTCACAGACAAAGAGCGACGCGCCGCTGTCACCGATGAAATAGGAAAGCTCTGTGGGCGTATAGGCGGTGTTCAACGGCAGATACACCGCGCCCGATTGCAGACAGGCGGCGTAAAGCGCCAGGGCATCCGCCGATTTCTGCGCATGGACCGCAACCCGGTCGCCGGCCAGGACGCCCAGCTTGTGCAACGCGCTGGCATAGCGTCCGGCAAGATCCACAAACTCTGCGTAAGTCACGGCTGTTCCGTCGTGCAAATGCAGGAAAACTGTCGTCTGCCCCCGTTGGGGGGCGATCAGGGCATCGTATAGTGGGTTACTCACGTCCTGAACTCTCCTGAATCCTTCAACTTTCGGTCGTGGCCGCAGTCACCATGCAGCAATCAACGCCCCGCTGGTCTTGCGCGTTTGCGGGGTCCGAGCGGCTCCGTCAATCCCCCGCCCTGACCGCATCGGCGATGACTCGGTGTTCACCCGATGATCGCGCGATGTGCAAGGCAATGGAAAGACCCTTTCGACGAAAGACATGCATCTCGCGCCTTATGGTGTCCGCACCAAATCTGCTTCGGGATGACTGCCGCTGCCACCACCATGTTGTGGAATTGGTGAGCGCGCAGTACGTCGGCAAGTGCCGGTTTCTCTCGGGTCAGGCGTCCACCGTCTCGACCACCTCTGCGAACTTGGAAAAGAAACTGGCCGCCAGTTTCTTGGCCGTGCTCTGGATCAGGCGCGAGCCCAGCTGCGCCAGCTTGCCGCCGATTTCGGCCTTGGCGTCGTAGCGCAGGATGGTGACGCCATCGACTTCCTCAAGCGTCACGTCAGCGCCACCCTTGGCATGGCCAGCCGCACCACCATTGCCTTGACCGGTCAGCGAAAACGCGTCGGGCGCGCCCGCTGTGTCCAGTACGACCGTTCCGCTGAACCGGGCCTTGACCGGGCCGACCTTGAGCACGACCTTGGCTTCGAGATCGGTATCCGAATGTTTGATCAACTCCTCGCAGCCGGGGATGCACTGGCGCAAAACCTCAGGGTCGTTCAGCGCGGCATAGACCACGTCCTTGGGGGCGTTGATCGTGATTTCGTCCTTGAGTTCCATCTTTGGGTCCTTTTCATCAGCAACAAGGGAATTTGATCGAGGCCAGCAGATCGGCCTGTTCCTTGGTCATGGGCGCGCGCCGCAGATACCGTCTGACCCTGGCAAAGAGGTCGAACATCACGTTGCCCCCGTTTCGGTGCGCTGCCTGCGGCGACGGACCTCGGTGAGTTGGGCGAGGATCGACAGCGCGATCTCGTCGGGGGTGACCGCGCCGATGGCCAGACCAGCGGGCGCCTGAACCCGTGACAGGGCGGATTGCGACACGCCCTGCCCGATCAGCGTTTCCGACAGGGTCGCGAACTTGCGGCGGCTGCCGACAAAGGCAACAAAGCTCGCCTCGGCCTCGAGCGCCTGTTTGAGGCAGGCCAGATCGTTCTTGCCCTGCGTGGCGACGACGATCATCCGGGTCTCCCCATCGGCCAGCGGGCGAACCGCGCTGTCCGCCTCGCCTTGGGCCAGCGACCACTGGAACTGCGCCGCCAGCCGCGACAGCGACTTGGCCACCGGCGCCTCTCCGAAGATCAGCAGTTCCGGCAGCGGCAGGATCAGCTCGACGAAAATATCCATCGACCCCTTGGAGGGGCAGCCATTGCGGGCAAAGCTGACCCCCTCGACATCGGAGCCGGGCGCGATGCCCTTCTCATCCAGCAGGTCTTGCGGATGAAGCGAAATCAGTTGCGGCGCGCCTTCGGCCATCGCCCGCTTGGTCGCCTTGGCCAATGCACCGCGCACGCAGCCGCCGCCGATCCAGCCTTGCAGGATCGTGCCCTCGGCATCCAGCAGCGCCTTGGCACCGGGTTTGGCCGCCGTCGCGCCCAGCGTGCGGATCACCGTGGCGATGGCAAAGGGTTCGCCACGGGCGCGCATGTCGCGGGCCACGTCCGAGATCTCGGTATCGGTCAGTTCGGCGGGGGTCATAGCCGGGTCAACTCCGTTTCGAGCGCGGCCAGATCGGCCAACCGGTTTGCAGGATAAAAGAGATCCAGATGCGGCAGCGCTGCCGCCATGCCACGGGCGACGGGTTCATACCCGTCCCAGCCTTTCAGCGGATTGAGCCAGATGATCTTGCAGCCACGTTTCTTCAGCGCCGCAAGCGCCTCTCCGATCAGGTCGGGTGTGTCGGTGTCATAGCCGTCCGACAGGATCAGCACGACCGTGCGCCCATCGACAAAGCGCCGCGCATAGGTGCGCGAGAATTGCATCAGCGACGCGCCGATCTTCGACCCGCCGCCGAACCCGTCCGCCAGCACGGAAAGCCGCCCAAGCGCCCGCAGCGCATCGCGGTCGCGCAAGGCTTCGGCGATCCGCACCAGCCTTGTGTGGAACAGATACGCATCCGCCGTGTCATCGGCGCGCATCAGCCCGGCGATGAAGGCCAGGAACACCTGTGCATAGGTGGTCATGGACCCCGACACATCGCAGAGCGTGACAATCTTCAAAGGCCGGTCGGGGCGCTGTTTTTTCGGCAGGTGCAGCGGTTCGCCCCCGGTCGACAGGCTGTGCCGGATCAGGCGGCGGAAATGGATCTGGTCGCCCTTGCGCGCAAGCTTGCGCCGCCGCGACCTGCGATCCCGCAAGGCCGCGCCCAGCCGTTCCGCGATGCGCTGCGCCTCGGCGATGTCCTCGGGCTGCACAAGGTTGCGCAGATCGGTGTTCATCCGGGACTGGATCACACTGGCGACCAGCTTGCCCTCGCCATCCGCATCCGCCTCGCCGTCGCCGCCATCGGGGGCCGTGGGTGCCCCTGCCCCGCCGCTTGCCTCCGGTCCATTGGCGTTGCGCGAGCTGTGGACATTTTCCGAGGCCATCGCCTTTGTCGGGATGGATTTTTCCACCACTCGCCCACCATTCATCCAATAGGCGTCAAAGAGCGCGGCAAACCGCTCTGCATCTTCGGCACAGCCGGAAAACACCGACTTGAGCGCCGGACGCGCCTCGGTCGGGTCGGCGGCATTCACATGGGTCAGCGCGGCAAGACCCAGTTCCGCCTCGCCGACACCCAACCGCAGGCCATTGTCGCGCAGATGCGCCATGAACCCCGCCATGCGCGCCGCCGGGCCGGGATCACGGGCCGCAAACCGGGTAACGCGGGTCATGCCGCTTTGCCCGCCAGACGCTGCGCGATCTCGGTCGTGATGTTGTCACGGTCGCTCTGGGTTTTCAGCAGCGTCGCCAGTGTTGCCTGCAACACCACCGGGTCTTGCGTCAGGTCCGCGATCCCCAGCCCCATGAGTGCTGCCGCGAAATCCAGCATCTCCGCGATGCCCGGTTTCTTTTCGAGGTCTTCCTTGCGCAAGGATTGCACGAACCCGACAATCTGCCCGGCCAGTTGCGCCTCGATCCCGGCGCAGCGGGCCTTGAGGATGGCCAGTTCCGTGGCGCGTTCGGGGTAAGCCACATGGGCATAAAGGCACCGGCGGCGCAGCGCATCGCTCAGGTCGCGTGTGCCGTTGGCGGTGAGAATGACAATCGGTGTGCTCTTGGCGGTGATGGTGCCGAGTTCCGGAATGGTGATCTGGAAATCCGACAGGATTTCCAGCAGATAGGCCTCGAATTCCTCGTCCGCGCGGTCGATCTCGTCGATCAGCAGCACCGGCGCAGTGTCCTGCCGGATCGCCTTGAGCAAGGGGCGTTCCAGCAGAAACTCCTCGGAGAAGATCCTCTGCTCGACGCTGCGCCCGGTCTCGCCATCCTCGGCGGCGGCGCGGATCGACAGCAACTGGCGCTGGTAGTTCCATTCATAGATCGCCTGCGCGGCATCCAGCCCTTCGTAGCATTGCAGGCGGATCAGCTCTGTCTCTTTGACCTGTGCCAGCACGCGGGCCACTTCGGTCTTGCCGACCCCTGCCGCCCCTTCGAGCAGCAGCGGACGCCCAAGCGACAGCGCCAGATGAATGGCCATCGCCAGATCATCGTCTGCAATATAACCCGTCTCCGCCATGGCGGTCTGAAGCGTTGTCCACTGCATGTCTTTACCCGGCGACAAAAGGGGGTGGCCAGACCCGGCCACCCCGGTTCCGATCAGTCGTGAAGCCCAAGGCGGTTGGCGGTCTGCCAGATCCGCCAATGGTCATGCGGCATGTTGGTGTGCCGGTTGCCGAAGGCGCGGAACGCATCCTGCACCGCGTTCGAGAAGCAGGGCACACCGCCGACATGCGGGCTTTCGCCGACACCCTTGGCCCCGATCGGGTGATGCGGGCTGGGGGTGACGGTAAAGTCGGTCTCGTAGTTCGGCACTTCCCACGCGGTCGGCAGGAAGAAATCCATCAGCGTGCCGGTCTTCACGTTGCCCAGATCGTCATAGGCAATTTCCTGCCCCAGGGCGACGGCCAGCGCCTCGGTCAGACCGCCATGGATCTGCCCTTCGATGATCATCGGGTTGATCCGCGTGCCGCAATCGTCCAGCGCGTAGAAGCGGCGGATTTCCGGCACGCCGGTGTCAACGTCGATATCCATGACGCAGACATAGGCCCCGAACGGATAGGTCATGTTGGGCGGGTCGTAATAGCTGACCGCCTCGAGCCCCGGTTCGATCCCCGGAATGGCCTGATTGTAGGCGGCATAGGCGATTTCCTTCATCGTCTTGAACCGCTCGGGCGCGCCCTTGACGACAAACCGGTCGATGTCCCATTCGACATCGTCATCATGCACTTCGAGCAGGTAAGCCGCGATCATCTGTGCCTTGGCGCGGATCTTGCGCCCGGCCATCGCCGTTGCCGCACCGGCCACCGGGGTCGAGCGTGACCCGTAGGTGCCCAGACCGTAGGGGGCTGTGTCGGTGTCGCCCTCTTCGATGGTGATGCTGTCAGCCGAAAGCCCGATCTCGCTGGCTAGGATCCGCGCAAAGGTCGTGGCGTGGCTCTGCCCTTGGGAAAGGGTGCCCAGACGCGCAATCGCGGACCCGGTCGGGTGGATGCGGATCTCGCAGCTGTCGAACATGCCCATACCAAGGATGTCGCAGTTCTTGA
>NZ_JAIPUT010000008.1 GCF_020055635.1 Marivita sp.
GCCGTCCGGGAGAAAGGGGGGACAGGATACATGCCGCGCCGAACCATCTGACGACGCCCAAGCTTTCCCTGGTCGAGTTTCCTGGACGGGCGGCGCGCCCGGCATGCGCCTGTGTCGCGGGCCGCAGTGACATTGATCGTCCGCGCCGATGGGAACCAACCATCGCGTGGCCCGACGCGGATTGACCGGCAAACAGCTTCTCGAAAATCGGCTTCGACCATATCCGCGACATATGCGGCCGCGCGGGCCTCGAGCTGCACGGTGCATCGTGACCCGCGGACACCCAGAAAAAAGGACCGACAGGATGCGTGACCAATCGCAGGAACCCATGTTCACCGCCAAAGCGCGGCAAAAGCGGCTAAGCGCGGCACAGGTCGCTGCGCCCGAAACCCAGCGCGATGTGATGCGCCGCGCACAGACCGACAAGGACCGCAGACCATGGGCCTGAAAGAAATGTTCAATGTCCGGTCGCCGTTCTTTGCCCCGAAGGGGCGCAGAGTGGCCGTCTGCGCAATCGCGTCGGGCTGGGCGCTGTTCGAACTGGCGAATGGCAATGTCTTCTGGGCCGCCGTGACCGCAGCGGCGGCGGCCTGGTGCATCTACGAGTTTTTCGTCGTCTTCGATCCGGAGAACTACAAGGATCCCGACGATGGCTGATATGCTCGGGAACCCTTTGGCTCACGCGGCAAGGGGCATCAGATCACCCAAAGCGACGGCTGGCGCTCTGTCGGGTTCTCGCTCCATCGCCTGAATCGCGGGCGCGGGTCAGGGCTCGGATTTGGGCTGGCGCATCACCAGAGATTGCGCCGTGTAAACCAGGATCGCGATGCCGACCGCGCCCGCGGCCGCGATGCCGAGAAACACGATCACATCCACCGGACCACCAAGATCGGTGAGCTTTGAACTGGTCATCACCAGCACGAACCAGACCGCAGCGATCGCGCCGATGGGCATCGACAATTGCGCCAGCAGGAACTTGCGCCACGAGATGCTGTGATCGCGTATAAGCACGTAGAGATAGGCCATTGTCACAAGCGCCGCGACGACGACCATGGCCCAGAAAAGCCCGATGCCGAAGATTTCCTCGAACACGGCCAGAATGGTTCCGAATGTGAGATCTTTCATGATGTGTCTCCTCAGGCCCGACCGCGCAGCATGGCATTGTAGGTGGCCTTGAGCGCCACTTCCTTCATCAGCCAGCTGATCCAGAGCTCTTCCAGCGGGGCGATGATGCCGGGAAAGGACGGGACAAGATTGTTGTGGTAATCGAACTCGACCAGCATCGCCCGGCCAACGCGGGTGATCATCGGGCACGAGGTGTAACCGTCATAGGTTTCGGTGGCCTCGCGGCCCTCAATGGCGGCAAGGATGCCATCCTCGACCACGGGCACCTGCCATTTGACCGATGCCGCGGTCTTGCCCTTGGGCACACCCGCCACGTCGCCCAAGGCCCAGATCGTGTCGTAGCGCAGGTGCCGCAGGCTGGCCATGTCACACTCGACCCAACCCTGATCGGTCCATTTGTCAGCCCAGCTCAGGCCGGACTGGCGGATCACCTCGGGGGCGCGCTGCGGCGGGATGACGTGGATGTAATCATAGTCGCGGGTCACGCTGCCGTCAGGCGTGTCGAACGTGGCGGTCCTTGCACCGGCGTCGATGCCGCGCAGGACATGCGAATAGGCCGGCGTGATGCCCCGGTCCCCGAACAGCATGCGGACCTTCTCGGAAACGATCGGCACGCCGAACAGGCTGTTGTTGTTGGCCATGTAATGCACGTCGAGCTTGCCGCGCGTGCCCACTGTGCGGGCGATATCCTCGATCAGGAAGGTGTGCTTGAGCGGCGCGCCGGCGCATTTCATCTCGGTCGCGGGGCGGGTGAAAAGGCCCACGCCGCCGGTTTCCGTATAGGCCTGCGCCGCTTTCCACGTCGCGGCGGCGTATTGCGGACCGGCATACAGCGCGCCGATGCCGTTCTGTCCCACCATGTCGAGAGAGAAGCCTTCGATCGCGTCGTGATCCAGCACAAGCCCCGGTGCGACGACCAGGAAATCATAAGCCACGCTTTGACCGCTCGCCGTGGTGACGGTCTTTGCGTCCGGATCGATCTCGGCGGCGGCCTCGGCGATCAGGGTCACAGTGTCGGGCAGCCAGTCGGTTGTCTTGGTCACGACGTAATTGGCGGGTTTCAACCCGGCGGCAACCAGCGACAGGCCGGGTTGGTACAGATGCTCGACCCGTGGGTCGATCAGCGTGATCTCGGCCCCGTCCAGTCGCGTCACCAGCCGGTTGGCCAGCGCGGTGCCCCCGGCGCCTGCACCGATGATGACGATCCGCGCCTTCGTGGCAACCTGCGCCCGGACATCGCCTGGCGCAGCCAGCGCCGCCGCAGCGGCACCACCAGCGGCAAGCCCGAAGAACTGGCGCCTTGTTGCGGTCAGCTTGGTCATGGGATCCTCCTCGGGATATACATTCCTGCCGTTGCATATGACATTTCTGAGATGCAGGATTTGATATGTATCAAACCCATCAAGAACCGGCCCGCCCCGGCCGGTTGGCGGGGCGGGGGCTGTCTGATGACGGATGTCAGTAGCTGGCGATCCGCGCATTCGGCGCGGTCATGGCAGCCGCCATGGCCGGGGGTTGTGCCACGGTGACACCCTCCATCAGAACATCGGCCTGCGCCCCCTTGCCGGGCAGATAGATCGCGCAGACCTCGATCTTTGCGTTCGGCAATTCGGCGATCTTGGACAGAAGTCCTTTCGGGCTCATGTCGCGCGGCGGTTGCGGGGCTGTGGCAGAGGCCGGCGCGTCTTTCAGCGCGATGTCTCCGGCGGGGCCACAGAGCAGGATATGCTGCGCAATCCCCTGCTGCGCCGATGACATGGCCAGCACCATTGCCATCAACTGGGTCTGCGGCTCGGGTGCGGTCAGGATCGTCACCAGCGTGTCAGGCGCGTCCTGCGCCAGGGCCGGTCCGGTCAGTGTGATGGCCGCACATGCGGCGAGGATCAGGTTTTTCATCTGTTTTTCGTCCTTTTCAGGTTGCTTGAAAGTTGAGCGTTGGGTGTTGGACCGCTTGCCACGGGCAGGAAGACCGCCCTGCCGACCGGCATGTTGACCGGCGTCCGGCGCGACGGCGATGCGACCCACGGGCGTGACGCCGTTCCTTCCCTTTGGCCGCGGTAGGCACAGCGAAAGGAAAGCACAGACCGGCCTAGAGCGATTTCGTGGAGAAATACCAATCCTTGGTGTCATAGCCTTCGGACAATCGCGCCTCGGCAGCGGCGGCCGTTTGCGGTGTCGGGACGATCACATCCTCGCCCGGTTTCCAGTTTTCCGGCGTCGCTACCTTGTGGGTGTCCGAGGTCTGCAAGGCCTGGATGAGCCGGTAGAACTCATCAACCGAACGCCCATTGGTCATCGGGTAATAGACCATCGCACGCAGGATGCCCTCGGGGTCGATGATGAAGGTCGCACGAACCGCCTGGGTGTCCGATGCGCCGGGCTGGATCATGCCGTAGGCCTGCGCCACCTTCATGTCGAGATCGGCAATGATCGGGAAGGGGATGTCGATGCCGAAAGTGTCCTTGATCGACCGGACCCACGCGATATGGGCGTAATGACTGTCGATCGACAGGCCCAGAAGCTGCGTGTCGAGGGAGGCGAAATCATCGGCCCGGCGGGCGAAGGCGGTGAATTCGGTGGTGCAGACGGGGGTGAAATCTGCCGGGTGCGAAAACAGGATCAGCCATTTGCCGCGATAATCGGCCAGCGTCTTGCGACCATCGGTGGTCAGCGCGTCGAACGCCGGAGCGGGTTCGTTGATGCGGGGAAAGGCCATTGCGGTGGCGGCGGTCATGTCGGTGTGAGCGTTCATCTTCGATCTCCTTGTGGTCTGTGAGTCGACGATAGGCGCACTGGTTATATTCTGGAAATTGAATTAAAAGGAGATGGTGATCTGGAAAATCGATAAGCGTGACCCCCATGACAACCCTGCGGCAGATGCGATTTCTCGTGGCCCTCGCCGAGACCGAAAATTTCTCGCGCGCAGCCGAGCTTTGCAACGTGACCCAATCCACCCTGTCGACCGGCCTGAAAGAGATGGAGGCCCGGCTTGGCGTGAAGGTGGCGGAACGCAGCACCCATTCCGTCCTGATGACGCCGGTCGGACAGACCCTTGCCGACCGGGCGCGCGATATCCTTGCGTGCGTCGCCGATTTCGAGGCCGTCGCACAGGCCGAGCTGTCTGCCGGCATGACCCGGCTCAGGCTTGGCGCCATCCCGACAGTGGGTCCGTTCCTGCTGCCGCGCGCCGTGCCGAGGCTCAGGGCGGCGCGGCCCGACATGAAGATTTTCATCCGCGAGGAATTGACCGATGCGCTGGTGGCCGGCCTTCTGGACGGACGGCTTGACCTGATCCTGATCGCGCTGCCGCATGACTTGCCGCCGCAGCTACAGACCGAGCTGCTGTTCGAAGACGGCTACAGCCTTGCCACACCCCGCGCGCATCCTCTGGCGAACCTGTCGCGGATCGACGGGTCCGATCTGGCGGGGCGCGAATTGCTGCTGCTCGAGCGCGGCCATTGTCTTCAGAAACACGCCTTGTCCAGCGTTCCGGGTGTCGCGCTCGAGGAAGACGCGTCGTTTGCGGCGACCAGCCTGCCGACGCTTGTGTCGATGGTCGAAGAGGGGCTCGGCATCACCCTGTTGCCGGATCTCGCCACCGATGCGGGCCTCGCGGCGGGGCACGACCTGCACCTGTCAGAGCTTGCCGGCGCCAATCCGCGCCGCGTGGTGCTGGCCTGGCGGCAAAGCACCGCCCATGCCGATCTCTTCCGCGAGATTGCAGAGACCTTGCGCCGGGCCAGAGCCCGCTATCTGGACAAGCGCGCCGCGTCCTGAGCCGGGTTGAACCTGCCGAAGTCCGGGCGTGGTCCAGGCGGTGGCCGGTCGCCGGATCGAAGAGGTGCGCCTGACCGTCCTGAACGCGAAACCGCATGTCGCCGCCCACGCTGGCGAACGGGTGGACACCCGGCAGGCTGATGGTGAACTGTTCACGGCTGCCCGCGATCTTGCCATGCAGAAGCGTGTTGGCGCCCAGCGGTTCGGTCAAGCGCACCGAAACCTTCTGTGTCAGGGACGTGTCAGAACGAAATCCGGTGAAATTCCAGACCGTTGGATGGCACTGGGTACGTCACTATCCGCAAAGAAACCATATCCGGCAATCAGCGCCGACCGCACGCCGGCGGCCTGCGCGCCCAGGATGTCGGTATGCAGGCTGTCGCCGACCATCACGATCCGGGACCGGTCGATCGGCCCAAGCCGGGCGAAGGCCAGATCATAGATATTCGCATAGGGTTTGCCGAAGAACCGTGGCACCACGCCCGTGCTTCTGGCCAGGCGATGCGCGAAATATCCCGGCTCGACCGAGAACCCGATGTCGCGCGGCGCCACGATGTCCGGGTTGCCGACAAGAACCGGACGGGGCCTGGCCTTCAGGGCGCGCTCCAGCCGGGTTTGCCGCTCTTCCGTCCAGGTCGCGCTGCCGATCAGAAGAAAGCCCCCGGCCTGCTCATAGGCGTCCGGATCGTCCAGCAGTTGCGTCGTCCGCACGGTTCCCAGATCGTCGAGCCCATCGACATCGCCCCCCATGAGGCCCCAAAGCCTGTCGCCTGCGCCATCCAGCGCCCCGGCAAGCGATTGGCGACTGGTGACGATATCCTCGGGTCCGAACGGGTATCCGAGACGCCGGTATTTCCCCACCAGACTGGTCAGCGGGACGCTCGCGGCATTCGAGACGACAAGCACCCGCTTGCCGGACGCGATCAGGTCGGCGACCCGCTCCTGCACACCCGGTATGGCCTGTTCCCCGATGTTCAGAACCCCGAAGGCATCCAGCAGAAAGGCGTCGAAACGATCGCTCAGCGCCGAGAGATCCTCGAGGTAGACGGCAGCGGTTGTGGCAGAGACGACCGGCGGCAAGACCTGCCGCACGGCCTCGTATTCGGCGAACGCCTGGTCTGCGGTCATCGAGATCAAATGATCGCCCCCCGGACCTTGGCCGACACCCACTCGCCCAGAACGACGGCGACAAGAATGACGATCAGGATGAGGCTCACCTGCGGCCAGGCCAGCACGTTGAGCGAGGCCGACAGCTGCAGCCCGATGCCGCCCGCGCCGACAAGGCCGAGCACGGTGGATTCCCGGATGTTGATGTCCCAGCGGAAGACCGCGATACCGGCGAAGGCGGGCATGATCTGCGGCACGATCCCGTAGGCCATGACCTGCCAGCGGGACGCACCGGTGGCGGTGATCGCCTCCACCTGCGCCGCGTCGATCTCCTCGATGGCCTCGTAAAGCAGCTTGGCGCAAAAGCCGATGGACCGGATGGCGATGGCGACGACCCCGGCAAAGACGCCCGGGCCGATGATCGCAATCAGCAAAAGCGCCCAGATCAGCGAATTGATCGACCGTGTCGCCACGATGATCAGCAGCGCGACAGGTCGGACGAACAGCGCCGACGGCGTCGTGTTGCGCGCTGCCAGGAACGCCACCGGAACGGCAAGGAACAGGGCGATGATCGTGCCCAGCGTCGCAATGTTGAAGGTGTCCCAGATCGGGCGCCCCAGTTGCGTGATGTATTCCCAGCGCGGGGGTGTCGCACGGGTCCAGATGTCTTCGGCGATCCGCGGCGCGTCCCAGACGAAGAACCATGTCGTCGAGTCCGATATGCGTTGCCAGCACACGACAAAGACAGCGACGCCGATCAGCCACCCGAACCAGCGGATCAGGCTCTGGCCGGTGGTCCGCCTGCGCCATTCCCGGACGCCGTTCACATCCTCGAGCACCGGCATTACTGCACCCTCGCGCGAATGATGCCCGACAGGTATTCGAGCGCCATCACGATCCCGATGATCAGGAGCAGGATCGCGGCGGCGGTATCGTATTCATACCGATCGAAGGCGGTGTTCAGCGTCGCCCCGATGCCGCCGGCACCGACGAGACCGAGAATTGCACTTTCGCGGAAATTGATGTCGATGCGGTACATCGACAGGCCGACAAGACGGGGCATGACCTGCGGCTGAACGCCGTAGTTGATCCATTGCGTCCAGCGGGCGCCCGATGCGCGGATCGCTTCGGCCTGCACCCTGTCCATCGACTCGATGTCCTCGGCCAGCAGCTTTGACAGGAATCCGATCGTGGCGAAGGACAAGGTCAGAAAACCTGCAAGCGGGCCGAAACCGAAGATTGCGACCAGCAGGATCGCCACGATGATCTCTTGCAGGGCGCGGCTGATGGCAACGATGCCCCGGCAGATCAGGTAGATCGGCATGGGCGCGATATTGCGGGCCGCCCCGAGACCGATCGGGATCGAGATCAGGATGCCGACGACAGATGCCGCCACCGTCATCACGATGCTTTCCAGCAGCCCGCTCCAGATATCGCCGGCCCGCGAGACGAAGTCCGGTTTGGCAAAGGCCATGATGAACTGGCCGCCACGGTCCAACCCGTCGTAAACCCGGGACCAGTTGACGTCGATCGTCATGAAGGCGGCGATCAGGTAGGCGATGAACCCCAGGATCAGCACCCAGCGGAGCAGGGGGTTTGGCACGAAGCTGGGCTTGCGCCATTTGGTTCCCAGCATGTCGTCAAGTTCGCGATGGCTCATTCCGCGGCCTCGATCTCGTCTTCTTCGTCCACCTTGGCGATTGTCGCCTCCCAGTCCTCCTCGCCGTAGATTTCGGTCAGCTTGTCGGAGGTGAGACCGGTCGGCAGCCCGTCATAGACGATCTCGCCAAAGCGCAACCCGACGACACGCGGCACGAACATCTGCGCCAGGGCGACGTCGTGAATGTTGATGATCGCGGCAAGGCCGCGCTCCTGACACAGCTCGGTGATCAGGCGCATGATCTGGCGGCTGGTCTTCGGGTCCAGCGACGCGGTCGGTTCGTCCACCAGCAGGAGCTTGGGATTCTGAATCAGCGCGCGGCAGATCCCGACCCGCTGGCGCTGACCTCCCGACAGTTCGTCGGCGCGCTTGTCCGCCATGTGCAGCAGCCCGACGCGATCCAGCAGGCGAAACGCCTCGTCCACATCCGGTTGCGGATACTTGCGCAGGAAACTGCGCCAGAAGCCGACATAGCCCAGGCGTCCGGACAGGACGTTTTCCATCACCGTCAGACGTTCGACCAGCGCGTATTCCTGAAAGATCATCCCCATCTCGCGCCGCGCCTTGCGCAACGCGCCGGAGCCCAGTTTCGACAGGTCCACATCGTCAAGCAGGATGCTGCCGCCGGTGGGTTCGACCAGCCGGTTGATGCATCGGATCAGGGTCGATTTTCCGGCTCCCGACGGACCGATCAGGGCAAGGACCTGACCTTTCGGCACCTCGAGGTCGATGGATTTCAGGGCCTGGTCCCCCGTCTTGTAGGTTTTGACCAGCTTGTTCAGGCGCAGCATAAAAGACCCCTCGCAAGGGTTGGTGACAGGCCCGGGGATGGGCCTGTCGATCAAGGGCTAGGCGGTTATTCGCAGGCGTAGCTGACGCCGTTGGCCGCGTCGATCTGACGGATGACGGCCCAGAACTCCTTGTAGTTCATCGGCAGGAACTGGCCTTCGTTCGACTTCGAGAATTCTTCCTCCAGCGACGTGCCTTCCCACTGGAAATTGATGAAGGCATCGCGGATCTGCTCCTGCAACTCCGGCGTCAGGTTGTGCGCGGTGCCATAGCCCGTCGTCGGAAAGGTCTGGGATGTGTAGATCGACACGATCTGGTCTTCGGTGACGACCTCGCGTTCGGTCATGCGGTGCAGCACCGAGTTCGCGATCGACGCGGCGGGATAGTCCTTGTTGGCGACGCCCAGGATCGAATTGTCGTGCTTGCCCGAGAAGACCGGTTCGAAATCGCGTTCGGCGACCAGATCATACTCGGCTTTCAGGATCGCCGAGGGCGCCTTGAAGCCGGAATTCGACGTTGGCGAGGTGAAGGCCAGTTGGCCGCCCTTGATGTCCTCGACCTTTTCGATGCCGCTGCCCGGATAGGTGATGATTTCCATCTCGTAGCCGAAACTGCCATCTGTCGCCGCCATGAGCGCGAAGGGGCGGAATCCGGCGCAATTCACGGCGAGCGGATTGGACCCGGTGTTGAACCCGGCCACGTGCAGACGGCCCGACCGCATCGCTTCGATCTGTGCCGCGTTGCTTTGAACGGGGAAGAAGACCACTTCCTTGCCGGTCACCTCGGACAGGTGGTCGATGAAATCCGACCATGCCGTCGCATAGACAGCCGGGTCTTCGACCGGCGTATAGGCAAAGACGAGCGTATCCGGATCGACCAGGTCGCCTTCATCCGTCGGGATATCCGCGATCAGGTCGCCATCCGTGTCGCAATACCGGTCATCCAGCGCACCGCGCGGACAGTCCTGCGCCGAGGCCGTGGCCCCGAAAGACAGCAGGGCCATCGCGGATGCGCCCAGAAGCAATGTGATATTCAGTTTCATGGTTTCCTCCCAGTTTTTGTTTCTTATCTAGCCAGCCGGTCCGGCCACGCAGATTTCCACTTGTGCCGCTTCCAGCGCCGCAAGAAGCGTCCCTTTCGGTCGCGCATCGGTGAACAGGGTCGACAGGTCCTGCATCGCGCCGGCCCGCGCAAGGCCCGCGATTGCGAACTTTTCGGAATCGATCAGGACAGCGCGCACCCGCGCCCGGCGCAACATTTCGCGTTTGACCGCCGCAAAGCCGCGTACGGTTTCGGAAATGCCCTCCTCCGACACGCCCGACGCGCCGATCATGCACCGGTCGACCCGAAAATTCCGAAGAAATTCCAGAGTTTCCGTGCCGATCACGGCGCCTTCCGCCGATTGGTATTCACCCGGGCACAACATGACGTTCGCGACTCCATGGCCCAGCGTCATCGCCACGGGCAATGAATTGGTGATCACGGTACATGCGACACCGCGAAACGCCAAAGCCTTTGCAAGCTCGATCGTGGTCGAGCCGGAATCGATCATCAGCGTCTCGCCCTCCTGAACCGAGGCCGCCGCGATCCGGGCGATCCGCGCACGCTCTTCCACGCGGGCGGATTTGCGTTCGTCCAGGCTGGGATAATGTCCCTGCGACGGCGCGGACGCCCCGCCATGGGCGCGGTCGATCAGCCGGTCTTTCGCAAGCGCGTCGAGATCCCGTCGCAGGGTCTCGGGCGAGACATTGAAACGCTCTGAAAGGGCACTGATCCGCACATGCGGCCGGAGCTTGAGTTCAAGCAGGATCTGTCGACGTCGCTCGGATTTCCTGAGCTTTCCGCCGGCCGTCCTGGGCCCGTTATCCAGCATGATCTGTTCCGACACGCGACTCACTCCCTGATCTGGAAATTGTGGCTATTTCTTCGTTTTTGCAAATATTTTGTTGGATTACCCTCGTTTTGGCTTCAGCGCCGATGACGGACCGAGGCCGGCAGCTTGTCGATCGTCACACATCCGCGCCTGATCGCCGGTGTCGGGTTCGCAAGCAAACAGGCAGGGCGCGGCCCGTGCGTGATTGTTCTTGCTTTTTCAAAGGCGCGTATCATAGTTCGAGAACGCGTCTTACAATTCAAGATTGATCGATCCCATGCACGTGGACCGCCTGATATCCCTGCTCGAAGTCGTTGCCGTCGCCGGGCGGCCCGTATCGGCGGTCGAGATCCAGAAGGCGACGGGGCTGCCCAAGCCGACGTGCTACCGGTTGATCCAGACGCTTCAGGATCACGGGCTCGTCGAGGCACCATCGAAGGACGGGCGTGTGGTCATCGGCGAGCGTCTGATCCGGATCGCCTTGCTGGGCAAATCCGACGTGGATGTCCGGCGTGCCGCGGCGCCGTTGCTCAAGGCGGCGGCGGTCCAGTTCAATGAAACGGTGTTCCTGTCGCGGTTTCGCAACGAACAGGTCGAGATCATCCATGTCGAGACACCCGTCGACCCGGCCCGCGCCTATATCAGCCCCGGCCTCGGCGTGCGCCCCTTGCATGCCTGTTCCTGTTCCAAGGCGATCGCGGCCTTTGCCGAACCCGAGTTTCAGGCCCGGATCATCAGCGGCAGCCTCAAGGCCTATACCGAACACACCAAGACCACCGAAACCGAGTTGCGTGCGGAATTCGACCGGATTGTCGCGCAGGGTTTTGCGGATTGCGACCAGGAGATCGATATCGGCATCGCCAGCGTCGCGGCCCCGGTCTCGATCGGCAATATCGGCGCGACCTTCAGCGTGGGGGCGGTGGGCCCAATCCGGCGCTTCGGCAGGACCTATCGCTCCGAAATCGGTCGCAACCTTGTCGATTTGGCCAGCCGCGTCAGCGGAGCCATTCAACTGTGCAACGTGGCCGAGGTTTGAGGAGACCTCGGCCCGAGCCGAAGAAAGGAAACACGTCACGACGGCCCGTCAGGGACCACAACATTCAAGGGAGGAATTCACATGACTTTGCGACCTGATCCGACATTCCATGCCACCGCCCAACTTGCCATGCAGGCCCCCGTGGAGAACTATGCCTTCACGGTGATGCTCAGCCCCGACGGCGCGCAGCCCGACGGGATCGCGGTGATCGATCTCAACCCCGGTTCCGACAGCTACGGCACCATCGTGCATACGCTGTTGATGCCGAACAAGGGGGACGAATTTCACCATTTCGGATGGAACGCCTGTTCGTCCTCGCTGTCGCCGCTTTCCGGTCATGCCTTTCTTGAACGGCGCTACCTGATCGTGCCGGGCATCCGGTCGTCGCGGATCTACGTCATCGACACCAAGGATCCGCTGGACCTGAAGATCCACAAGATCATCGAGCCCGAGGAAGTGTTTGCCAAAACCGGCTATTCGCGGCCCCATACCATCCATTGCGGCCCCGAGGGCATCTATGTCTCGACCCTTGGCGGCGGTGGCAAAGACGGCATCGATGGGCCTCCGGGCATCTTCATCATGGATTGCGAAACCTTCGAGATCATCGGCCAATACGAAATGGACCGGGGCAAGCAGGACAAGCATTACGATTTCTGGTGGAATCTGCCGCAGGATTACATGGTCAGTTCGGAATGGGGCCTGCCGCCGCAATTCGAAAACGGCATCGTCGCCGAGGATCTTCTGTCCAACAAGTACGGCCATTCGATCCATTTCTGGGACCTGCGCAAGCGCAAGAACATCCAGACCATGGATTTCGGCGAGAATTACCAGATGGCGCTGGAAATCCGGCCTGCCCATGACCCGAAGAAATCCTACGGGTTTTGCGGTGTCGTGGTGGACACCACCAACCTGCAAGGCGCGATCTTCACCTGGTGGCGCGGCGAAGACGGCACCTGGCAGTCCAAGAAGACCATCACCATCGACCCGCGCCCGGAAGACCCGGCCAATCTTCCGCCGCTGTTGCAAGGGTTCGGGGCCGTGCCGCCGCTGGTCACCGATATCGACCTCAGCCTTGATGACAAGTATCTGTATGTCGCCTGCTGGGGTCTTGGCGAGATGCACCAATATGACGTGTCGGACCCGATGAACCCCAAGCTGACCGGCAAGGTCGAACTGGGTGGCATCGCGCGCGGCACCAAGCATCCGGGTGGGGGTGACTTCGCCTTCGGCCCCCAGATGGTCGAGATCAGCCGCGACGGAAAGCGGGTCTACTGGACCAATTCGCTCTATTCGACCTGGGACAAGCAGTTCTATCCCGATCAGGAGGGCGGCCAGATGGTCATGGCCCGTGTCGGAGAAAACGGCGGGCTGACGCTGGACACGGATTTCTACATCGATTTCCCCAAAGGCCACCGCGCCCACCAGATCAGGCTCGAGGGTGGAGACTGTTCGACCGACAGCTTCTGCTATCCCAACGTCTGAATGGAAACCGATGCAAGCACGTTGACGGCCCTCTGGGGGGCCGTCATCTTTTCCGGTTTCTATCACGGGATCAATCCCGGCATGGGCTGGCCGCTTGCCGTGTCGGCCGGGCTGATGGAGGGGCGTCACAAGGCGATGGTCAAGGCCATCCTGGCGCTGGCGCTCGGGCATCTGCTGGCGATGCTGGCGATCCTGCTGCCGTTCTCGATGATGACGGCCCTGATCGACTGGGAAACCGAAATCCGCATCGGGGCCGGAGCCTTGGTGGTTGCTGTCGGGATCTACCTGCTGATCAATCGCAGGCACCCGAGGTTCCTGGCGCGGGTGCATCCGTCCAGGCTGGTGCTCTGGTCGTTTCTCGCGGCCATGGCGCATGGGGCCGGGTTGATGCTGGTGCCGATTTACCTGGGCATCTGCGGGGTCGATCCGGGTGAGGGCGGGCACGAAGCCGCGCGGCAACTGATGGGGCAGAACGTGGCCTCGGCCTTCTTCGTGGCGCTGGCGCATACATTGGCGATGACCCTGGCGGGCGGCGTCATTGCCGCCGCCATCTATTTCTACTTCGGGCTGAAATTCCTGTCGCGGACGTGGTTCAACCTCGACATCCTCTGGGCGCTGAGCCTGATCCTCGTGGGGTCCTTCGGGATCTATTTTGCCCTGCACGGCCACTAAGCGCGCGCGCACATCCCCGTTCGGCCGATGCCGCCAGACGAGGCTGATCCTGTCGGCTGCACATGCCATCGGCTAGAGGCGCGGCGTCACTCCGAGGTGGTCGCAAGCCCACGCATGAAGCACGTCGCAGGCCTTGCCGAAATCCGCGAGATCCATCGCCTCGGCCGGGTTGTGGCTTCCGTTTTCGTTGCGGATGAACAGCATGGCCGACGGGATGCCCTGATCGGCGAATGTCGCGCAATCATGCCCGCCGCCCGAGGGCAGGTCGAGGGTCTCGATGCCGCGGCTCTGCGCCGCCGCGACCAGCCCGCGCCGGAGTCTGCCATCCATCGGGGCTGCTGCTGCCTGGGTGAAGGGGCCAAGGTCGATCCGTACGTCCCGGCGCTCCGCGATGATCCTTGCCTGCGCCTGCACCCAGGCCTCGAAGCGGTTCAGAACGGCGTCGTCCTGGCTGCGCACATCAATCGTGAAGGTCACGAGGCCAGGCACCTTGGTGATGCCGTGCAGCGCGGTGTCCGTGCTGAATTCGCCCAGCGTGAGAACCATGTCGTCGCCCCTGGCCTCGACCGCCAGCCAATGGGTTTCCATCGCATGGGCCAACTCGGCCCCTGCCAGCACGGCGTCCCGGCGGCTCTGGCGGGGCACGCCGCCGGCATGTGTGGTCTCGCCCTCGATCCTGCAAAACCTGTGCCGGATATTGCCCCGGATCGCGGTGACGATCCCGACAGGGCGCTTCGCTTCGACCAGAACCGGGCCTTGTTCGATATGGACCTCGACAAAGGCCGCGATGCTGTTCCGGTCAAGCAGCGGGCGCCCGTCGCGGATCGCCTGCGGATCGAACTCCGCTTGCGTCATGTGGTCGGCCAGGCTGCGCTTGGTGTCGCTGCGGCGCACGCGGTCGGGGGCGTCTTGCGGCAACAGTCCAAAGGCGGCCCGGCTGCCAAGGTAGTGTTCGGGAAACCAGATCATCTCTTCCGCGCGAATGGCCATCAGGGTGACATCGCAGGGCGGTTGCGGCCCGCACGCCAGCCGCTCCAGCAGCACCAGCCCGGCAAGAACCCCCGCTGCACCGTCGAAATTCCCGCCATGAGGCACGCTGTCGAGATGCGAGCCGGTCATCAGCACAGGCGCGTCGCGATCCGTTCCGGGGAGCGTGACGTAAAGATTGCCGATGGCGTCGGTTCGCGTTTCCAGACCCAGCGCGTCGGCCTCGCGGCGGATCATCGCATGGGCCGCGTCCTCGATCGGGCCAAAGCTCGCACGTGTCACACCAGGCGCGTCGGCGCTCATCTGAAGCAGTTCGTCGAACAGCCGTTTCGCACGGGCGAGGGGCGTTCTGCCGGTCACGTCGTCGCCCGTCCGACAGTGATCCGGGTGCAAACCCTTGTGCCGGCGGTCCTGCGTGCGGTGATGATCCGAGGCGTCATGCCTCGGGCGCCTTCACGCGGCTGGCGGGATGTCCTGTCCGGATGCGCGACCGGATCTGGCGGATCGCCTCTTGCGTGCCGTCGATGATCGGGACCGGGCAACGCGGTGCGATCCGTGAGGCAAGCCCCGCAAGCGGCCCACCTCCCATGACGATGCTTCTTGCGCCTTCGGTCACGCAGTCGTTGCACAGGTCCAGCAACCGCAGGAACCGATCATCCGCGACCGACGCGGGATCTCCGGGCAACGGCTCCGGCAGCGCGGCCACCCGCAACAGGACATGCCCGACACCGTGCTCGATGGCCTTGTCACGCAGGGGCGGAGCGACCTCGGGCGCGAAGGTGACGATGGCAAAGGAGCCGCCGATATGGCGCGCGGTCTCGAAGGCCGCTTCGGCGATGCCGATGACCGGAATGTCGGGCCACAGGGCGCGCACCTCTTCGGCCCCGGTATCTCCGAACGATGCCAGAACGATCCCGTCCGGGCGTTCGGGATGCCGGCGAATGGTGGCGACCACGCCGCGCGCGGCCTCGACCCCGTCCTGAGCCGTGACGATCAGGTCCGGCCCGAAGGCGGCAGGCAGGGTGATGACATGCTCGCCGGGCTGCGCCGCGGCCTGGGCAGCCAACGCGATCCGGTCGGTGATGCCCTGCGACGTGTTGGGATTGACCACAAGCAGCCGCATCAGACGATCACCGACGGCAACCAGAGCGAAATCGCCGGAAACAGGTTCACGAGGACAAGCGCTATCAGCATGGCGCCGATGAACCACAGCATCGACGGGATGATCTTGGCAATCGAGATCTTGGCGATTGCGCAGGTGATCAGCACCACAGATGCCACCGGCGGGGTCTGTTGCCCGATGCCCAGGTTGATCGTCAGGATCAGGCCGAAATGCACCCGGTCGATGCCCAGCTGATCCGCCAGCGGCAGAAAGATCGGCACCAGCATCAGGATCGCCGGAGTGCCGTGAATGATCGTGCCGGCCAGCAGGAAGAACACGTTGATCGCCAGCAGGACGACCCAGTAGCTCTCGGAAATCCCCAGGATGGCCTGCGCGATTTCTTGCGGGATGCGCTGGTTGGTCAGGTACCAGCCCAGCAGGGTCGAGGTCGCCACGATGAACATCAGCATCGCCGACCGCTTGCCCGCCACCCGCAGCGTGTCGATCAGCGTGCCCATCCGAACAGTGCGGTAAACCAGCGCCGCCAGTACGATCGACCAGAAGGCGGCGATGGCGCCCGCTTCGGTCGCGGTGAAGATGCCGCCAAGGATGCCGACAAGAATGAGGATCGGCAGGGTCAGCGGGATCGCCGCGTCCTTGCCGGTTTCCGCCACCCGCTTGAGGGAAAATTCGCCCTCGGTCGGATACCCGCGCTTGACCGAAATGACATAGGCGGTGCCCATCAGCAGGGCGCAGACCATGATGCCCGGCAGGATGCCCGCCGCGAACAGCTCCGCGATCGAGGCATTGGCGACATAGGCATAGAGGATCAGGTTCAGCGAAGGCGGCACGATGATCGCCATCGTGGCCGAGGTCGACGTGACCGCCGCTGCAAAGGCCGCCGGATAGCCGCGCTTGCGCATCTGCGGGATCATCACCGATCCGATGGCGGCGGCATCCGATGTGGCGGTGCCCGAGATCTCGGAAAAAAACAGCGATGTCAGGATGTTGACATGCGCCAGTCCGCCCCGGATATGGCCGACCAGCGAGGCCGCGAAGGCGATCAGCTTTTCGGCGATCTTGCCCTGGTTCATGATTTCGCCCGCGATCATGAACAGCAACGCCGCGACCAGCAGGTAATTGTTGGCGCCACCAAAGGGGATCAGCCCGATGATCTGCGGCACCACCGCCGGATCAAGCAGGATCATCGTGGCGGCTGTCACACCCAGCACGAAGGCGATCGGCAACCCTGCAATCAGCAGCACGAGAAGCAGGATCAGGATCATCCAGCCGGGATCAAGGAACATCAGGCGTCACTTTCCGGAAGAAGGTCATCAGGCGCGATACGCCCGGTTGCGATGCCGACAAGGCGCACCGCGCAGAAAATCGTGATGAGCAGACCGCCCACGGCCATCGTGCCGCGAAACAGCATCATCGACAGATCGACCGAGATCAGGGTCCGTCCCGCGAAACTCAACGCGGCGATCCCGCCGTACCACGCCATCAAACCGCCGAAGCCCCCCATCAGGATCAGGTTGATTCCCGTGACCACGCGCTTGAGCAGGGGCGACATGACCCGCAGGACCGCGTCGAAGCCGAGGTGTTCGTTGGTTCGGGTCAGATACGCTGCACCGATGAAGGTCAGCGCGGCCAGAATATGCGCCGGAAGCTCTTCGCCCCACGACACGCTGTCGTTCAGGACGAACCGGGCGAAGACCGCCCAGTTCAGAAGGATCAGCAGAAGTCCCGCCATGGCGATCACCAACGCGTCGAGCACGGCTGTCGTCCAGCGGTCGAGGATGTCGATCAGATGCGCCAGGCGGTCCATCACCGGTTTCCCTACTCGATTCCAAGCGCAGCCTTGGTCGCGGCGATCATGTCTTCCCCAATCACGTCGACGAAGGTCGGGCTGGCATAAAGCGGGGCAGCGGCGGCCTGAAACGCGGCAAAGTCGATCTCGTTCACCGCCAGTTTGTCCGACAGCGCCGCGATGGTCTCGGTATCGGTGGTCTCGCCCCATTCAAAGGTCCACGGTGCCACCTCCCGGGCCACGCTCAGAACCGTGTCTTTCAGGGCCGGATCGAGACCGGCAAGGAACGGCTCCCCGAAGACGAGGAAGGTCGGAAGATAGACGTGGTTGGACAGAGACATGTAGCCCTGCACCTCGAAAAGCTTGGCCGTGTCGACGACATTGGCGGGGTTTTCCTGACCGTCGATGGTGCCCTGATCAAGCGCTGAATAGACTTCGCCAAAGGACAGCGGCGTGGCGTTGGCGCCCAACGTGTTGAACATCTCGACGCGCTGCTTGTTCGTCGGGGTGCGGATCTTCAGACCTTCGAGGTCGGCGGGCACGACGATCGGGCGCACCTTGTTGGTGATCTGCCGGAACCCGTTGTCCCACATCGCGGCAAGCACCATACCTGTTCCGTCAAACCCGTCGGTCAGCATGTCGCCTGCGGGGCTCGCGGCGAAGGTCTGAACGGCGGCGCGGTCTTCGAACAGGTAGGGCAGGTCAAAGATCGCCGTGCGTGTGTTGATCTGGGACACCGCCGATGCCGACAGCGACGCATGGTGCGTGCCAAGGGTCAGGCCCTGAAGCACGTCCTCTTCCTTGCCCAATGTGTTGGACATGAAGATCTGGACGTCGATCTCCCCAGGCGCTGCCGCTTCGAGGCGGGTTTCGTATTCCTGCAGGAACACATGGGCGAAGGATCCGTCCGGCAGGGATGAATTGATCTGCAGCACGGTCTGGGCCGAGGCGAGGACAGGCAGGGTGGCGATGGTGGCTGCCAAGAGCAGATGATGGGTCATGGTGCGATTCTCCTGATCGAATGAAATAAAAACCTGGGTGATGTGAAAACAATTTTTCCCCAATTTCATGATAGGAAAAAACCTTTTCCCATCCGGCAGGCCGGGATTCCTGACGCCTGCATAAAATCTGGGCGTTTGCTGCGGGGGAAAGATCGGCTTTTGACCGCCGGTGAATCGGGCGTCACGGCGCGTTGCGGCTAAAGTTCCTCAAGACGGTCATGCATGTCCTCGATATGCCCCATCCGCTGACGGCCCTCCGGCCCCGACAGTTCGAGAGTGCGCGCGGCCAGCAGGTTGCAGACCGCCATCACACCGACATGGTTCAGCAACGGGCCCGCAGAGGTGGTCGCGCAGGGAAGGTGCCACCGCGCGGGCAGGGCCTCCATCGAGGGCACATCGCCCAAAAGCGCGACATGTGCTCCGGTGGCGATGGCGGCCTCGGCCAATGTCCAGGCCATCTTGGGGTTCCGCCGCAGCAACAGAAGGATGACCACGTCCTCCGCGGCCATGGTGGCCACCGATTCCGCAAGCGTCTCTCCGGGTTTGGGAAGCACGCTGACATGCGGCAGGACCTGCTGGATCTGCCAGCCAAGATAACTGGCCAGCGGATAGCCCGCACGGAACCCGGCCAGCCAGACACGCCTGGCCGCATGCAGGGCCTTGGCAATGTCATCGACGGACTCCGAGGCGAGACCTTCGTAGGTCGTGTCGAGGTTCAGGCGGGATTGTTCGAGATGCTGCGCGACCGTGCCGGTCCTGGCGTCCTGCGCCGTCCCGAACCGCAATAGCGCCGAGCCGGTGCGCCCTTCTTCGCGCACCGCCTTTCTGGCCTCGTCATAAGATGCATAACCCAACTTGCGCACGAAGCGCGACACCGTCGCATTCGACACCTTGGCAAGTTCCGCGATCTCGGATGCAGAATAGCCGGCCATGTCGCCGGGAAAATCAAGCACCGCTTCGGCCAGACGACGTTCCGTCGGGTGCAGATCGGGCAGGATCGCGCGAACGCGCGCCATGAAGGTTGTGGGCGAAGGACGTTTCATGCATGCAAATTGCTTTTCCTGGCCGCCAAGGTAAAGCGCGAACTGACCCTGGCCTTGACCGACAAGACAGTCCGACGCGCCACGCTACGCGTTCACGGGGTCGGACAGGCCGGAAAGCGCAAGGTTTCGAATTGGGGCGCGAAGGCAATAAGGGTGAGAACAAAAGTTGCATTCCAACCCCAAACGCAAGACATTCCAGTCATTTGAGGCGGCTGCCCGTTGAATTTGATCGCTGACTCCTGCTGTGATCGTGCCAATTGCAGCGGAAATCGGCGGCGGTTCGGTCGCAAAAGGAATAGAGAATGCCATTTGGAACTGCGATCCTGAAACGCAAGATATCGCGATCTTTCGAACTCTGGCGCAAGGTGATCGCGTTGCTGCGTTACAGCAGCCGCAGGCTTGGCCTGATCGTTCTGATCGCCACCATATTCGAAACGATCTTCACGCTGGCCGGACTCTTTTCCATCAAGTTCGTGGTGGAAAGCGTTGCGACTGCTGAAGATTTTCGCGCCAACGCCACTGAAATCCTGACCGCCGTCAGCCTGGTTCTGGTGCTGATGCTGGCCGGCCGCATCCTTCAGTCGGTGACGAACTATTACAGGGCGGCGCAGGGATATGTCGTCAGCGATTACGTCAACCAGGTCATCCAGGAACGGGCGGTTGCGGCCGATCTGAGTTTTTACGACAGCGATCTTTATTTCGACAGCCTCGAAAGGGCCCGTCAGGCCGGGCCGCAACGACCCGCCGCCGTCATCGCCAACGCACTCAATGTCTTTCGCGGCGGCGTGATGCTTCTTGGGATCACCGCGATCCTGTTTGCCGTGGAATGGCGGTTGCTGCCGGTCAGCCTCGTGGCAGTGGCCCTCATCCTGTATGTTCAGGTGCGCTTCACGCGGGAGCGGTTCAATCTTCAGCGTCAGCTTGTTCCGAAAGAGCGCCGCGCCTTTTATGCGGATTGGCTCATGACGGCAGGATCCTTCGCCAAGGAAATCCGGCTGTGGGATCTCGGGGATTACCTGCGCAAGGTTTTCCTGGCGCTTCGTGTCGAGATACGGCAGGACTACATGCAAATCGAAAAGCGCAAGGCCATGTCTGAGGCTCTGGTCGCCGTAGTCGGCACGTTGCTTTTCGTCTTGGCCGGGGCCTTCATCCTTTACCGCTTTTCCGTCGGAGCGGCGGATCTTGCCGATCTGGTCATGGTGCTTGTCCTGTTGATCCGGGCCGAAGCCGCAGGACGGGATCTCGTGTCCAGCCTGTCACGGCTTTATGACGATCAGCTGTTCCTCAATCAGCTGTTTGCGTTTCTCGAATTGAAGCCGGTCATGAAACGGGAAGGAGCCACAAAATCCGTTCCTGCCGTCACCGAAAAGGGAGTTCGCCTGGAGAATGTGAGCTTCTCTTATCCGGCCACGACGACGCCGGCTCTGGAAGATGTGACTTTGGAAATCCGGCCTGGCCAATTCGTGGCCCTCGTTGGCGGCAACGGATCGGGAAAGACGACTTTGATCAAGCTGTTATGCCGACTTTATGATCCACAGGAAGGGCGCGTTCTCTTCGACGGGCACGATGCGCGCGAATACGACCCCACCGAGTATCGCCGCCAGTTCAGCGTGATCTTTCAGGACTTCGTGCAATTCGCCTATTCCGGCCGCGACAATATCCGCCTGGGTGATATCGAAGGCGAAAGCGACGAAGGGCGGTTGCGCGCCGTATCGACGCTGACGGGCGCCCATGAGGTGTTGACGGCGCTGCCGAACGGATATGACACGATCCTGTCGCGGATGTTCGAGGGCGGGGCCGAACTCAGCGGTGGACAATGGCAAAAGATCGCCTTGTCCCGTGCGATGTTTCCGCATTCGAAATATATCATCCTCGATGAGCCGACCAGCGCGATCGACCCGAATGCCGAGGCTGAACTTTTCGATGGGTTCCGCGGCAAGATGGAGGGGCGGGGAGCGCTTGTGATCAGCCATCGTCTTTCGACAATTCGTCAGGCCGATTACACCTATGTGCTCGAAGGCGGTCGGATCGTCGAACACGGCACACACGAAATGCTCATTGCGCAGGATGGCCATTATGCCGGCATGTTCGAACGTCAGGGGCGCGGGTATCGGGCATGACAATTGCATCGGCGGGACTTGCACGGACCGGACACGCATCAACACCGGACGTTGTGGTGGATCAGTCGGAATTGCCGCAGTCTTCAACTGATTCTCGGACGTTTCGATGGCTTTCGGTAAAACTACCTCAGATTGCGCGGATTTGGCGTGTTTGCGTTAACAGTAGAAAACCTGCGCCGGGAGTCCGAGGCAATTCGGGTCGATCTGCATGGAAAAATGTCAAAAATTGGGCAAAAACGGCTTCGGATGTGGCGTGTGCGCTGGAAAATGTTGTATAGAGAAGTGCGATATTCTAATTTCTGTATGCAATATTGTTAACATTACTGGGAGACGAAAATGAACAAAGCACTTTATGAAGCCCCTGTCATCCGTGCGCATGGCAAGGTCGAGAATATCACCAAGGGTCAGGCGACTGGTTTGAATACCGACGCGGCCTTCTCAACTACAACGCCGCTTGCGGATGTGACATTCTCTTAACTTGGGTCATGCGGTTTTTTCGCCGCTCCTGAACCCATGTTAAGCATGTGGGCATGCTCCTGACCGGAAAGGGTTCACATGTCGTCCGGGCTGGAATTGGTCTGGGCATCACTACCTGCGCTTGTTGACGCAAGCATATCCAAAACTGTTTAACGGAGTATAGAATGAACAAGTTACCATACGAAGCGCCGATTGTTCGGTCGCACGGCAAAGTGGAAGACATCACCAAGGGCGGCTCGACTGGTCTGCGCCTTGACGCGTCTTTCCCGGCCGGCACGCCTTTCGGCGATCTGACACTGTCATGATCGGTATCTGGCCATGTTACGTGGCCAGATATTGACCGGGCTATAAGCTCCCGGTCACTAACAGGTATGGTCAATGCCCCTATTTGGCATTGGCCATATTGTTTTCTCGGATGGCAGCCTGGTGTGTCCCTGCTGATGCAAAGTCTGTCCATCCTCAAGGAACATGAATT
This sequence comes from Marivita sp., assembly GCF_020055635.1. Taxonomy (GTDB): domain Bacteria; phylum Pseudomonadota; class Alphaproteobacteria; order Rhodobacterales; family Rhodobacteraceae; genus Marivita. The sequence goes on from NZ_JAIPUT010000008.1 coordinate 22,537, forward strand.
TCAAATATCAAGACGGGCACGGTCCCATGACTTTTTCCGAGACTCGCTACATTGCGCAAGACAATATCATTGATTGTGATCTGGGAGGAGAGCGTGCTCTTCTCAATTTGAAATCAAACGATTATTTCACCATGAACGGGACAGCCTCGACGATCTGGCTTTCATTGAAAGAGCCGAGATCAATGGATGATCTGATCGACGCCGTGACCGAGAAGTTCGATGTGGCCGCCGACCTGTGCCGTCCGGACGTTCAACGGCTGCTGGCCGAGATGCTGAAAGCCGGCATCATCGACACTGTCACGGTTGATGCGCAGGTGTGATGAAGTACCTCCGCTGGTCTGCAATATACACGGTTTGCATTTTCGTGGTCGTGATCGTTCGCATTGGCCTCTGGGTGACGACCTATCAACGTATTCATGGATGGCTCGTGCGGCCTTGCCCCCATGACCCTCAGCCCGAGCGCGAACATACCGTGGCGCGGATCGTGCATGCTGTCGAACGCATGGCCCGGCTGATCCCGGACGCGACTTGCTTGACCCAGACAATTTCGGCGCAGGCTGTCTTGTCATGGAAAGGCATTCCCTCGACCATTTCCATGGGCCTCAGGAAAGGGTCCGAAGATGATTTGCGGGCGCATGCCTGGCTGGTCTGGAACGGACGGATCGTGCTTGAAGGCGACGAGGGAACCTTGAGCGCATTCACGAAGATGCTCGACCTGCCGACCCCCTTGTCCCCGACCATTCCCAAATGACGCATGCCTTTGCCTTTCGTGCGCCGCTCCTGACGGGCAGTTCCGGATCGGTCGGGATCAAAGATCGCCTGATGCGACTTGGGGCGGCTGGGTGGCATGTGTCCGAACCCGCGCCGCAGACGCATGTGGCGCAACAGGGCATGGCCGGATTCGTGGAAAACGATCGGCTGATCCTTGCCGGAATGGTGTTCCTGGATGACCGCGCGGCGATGGCAGGTAAGCTCGGACGCGAAATTGACCCCGATGAGACCGATCTGGACTTGGCGTTGGCGCTGCGGATTGCCCGCGGCCCCGCATTTGCAACGGATCTGCCGGGCACCTTCTCGATCGTGGTGCTTGACCGGGTGACCGGAACCCTCGAGGGCTTCCGCGACCATTTCGGGGTCTTCCCTTTCTATTATGCCACTGCAGAAGACAGCTTCACCTGTGGTTCTGATATCCGATCCGTCCTGCACCTGTCCGACATGCCGTTGAGCGCCAATCCCCTGCGCCTCGCGGATTTCATCGAAGGTAGCGAGCTGGACACGAGGATCACCGCTTATGACGGGCTGCAACGCTTGCCCACGGCGCATATGCTGACGCTGGAGGGCGGAACGGTCGACACAAAGCGGTATTGGACCCTCAAGGCCGACGATGACCCGACCATCAAGGATGACGTGGCCGCGTCACGGCTTCGCAGCACGCTGGCATCCGCCGTGGATGCCCGACTGGACGCGCCGGGTCAGGTCGGTGCCATGCTGAGCGGCGGGCTTGATTCCTCGTCGCTTGCCGGATTGGCCGCAAAGGCCGCAACCGACCGGAACCTTGCGCCGGTCAAGACCGTGTCGCTGGTCTACGGGGCGGACAAGGCATATGACGAGACCCGTTTCATCACCTCGGCCAACGACACTTTTGGAACCGACCCGAAACTCATCCAGATTACGGCGCCACCGCGACTGCGCGACATCGGACCGCTGATCGAAGAACAGATGGAGCTGTTTCTGGGATTTGGACTGCCGAAGAGCAGGTGCATCTATCCCGAGGCGAGCGCGTTTGGATTGGGAGCCTTGCTCGACGGGCATGGCGGCGACGAGGTCATTTCCCATGGATATGGGCGGTTGGTCGAACTGGCGATCGAAAGACGCTGGGTCAAACTGTTTCGTGAATTGCGGGGGGCGGCAGAGGTTCACGGAACCGACTTCTGGTCCTCCTACCTTTCGTATATCCTGCGGTATGGCGGAATGCGAACGCGTCATCCGGTGCAGCGGGTCCTGCGCAAGGTCGCGCGAAAACTGCACAAGGGCTCTCGGGCATCGGGGACTGCCATTCGACCCGGGCAGCTTCTCTCGGTTTCATTGGCCAAGACCGTTGAAGCGACTTATCGCTACAACACCAAACCGGAATCCCTTGATCTGAGGCGTCTTCGCAAGGCTGAAAAACTCGCGCACCACGAGTCCCTGACAAACCCGTTGATGCAGCATGGCTTTGAAGTGCTGCACCGAAGCGCGGTTTCTGCCGGTATTCTTCCGCTTTACCCATTTTTTGATCGCCGCGTTGTCGAGGCGTGCCTTGCGATGCCGTCGGATATGAAACTGCGCGGAGGCCGGACCCGTTGGATCCTGCGTGAAGCGATGCGGGGACTTTTGCCCGAAGACATCCGCACCCGACCGGACAAGGCAGAATTCGGCGACGAGTTTGCCGAATCCGTGCGGGAGTATTTCCGTTCCGAGGGTCTTGAGAGCTTGAACACCCTTGGCCCGTTTGTCGATCTGGACGAGGCAAGGGCGCTTTGGGAACAGGTCTCGACGAAACAGAAACCAGAAAACATAGATGCGTTGCGCGCGCTTTGGCGCCTGGTCATTCTTGCGAAATGGCTTGACGCTCTGGACGTATGGCAAGACCAGCAAAGGCGCGGCACCCTGATATGACAGTCCCGTATCACTATTCCGTCTTCGGTCTGACCCTGGCGTCCGATTTCGATTTCGAGGTTCTTGAAAAAGCCGATCCCCCCGTGGCCGGGCCGGATGTCACCGTCAAGCGGGTCATCGGCATGACCCGTCCGACCCATCCGGCGGATCCCTTTTTCGACATCACGCCCGATCGGCAATATCTGCATTGGCAAGCGGTCGCCGCGTTCTCGATCGAAAGCCCCGGCCTGGTTCTCGTCGAACCGCATGACGGCATTTCGGATCACCTCGTGTCGCAGGCGTTCCTGGGCTTGGTGATTTCGCTGGTGCTGGAACGACGCGGCGTGCTTTGTCTTCACGCCAGTGCCGTAAGCGTCAATGGACGTGCCGCCTTGTTTCTCGGTGACAAGGGCGCTGGTAAATCCACGACATCCTGCGCGGTTCAGTCGCGTGGGCATTCGCCGCTGACCGATGATCTGGTTGCCGTTGCGGACGCGGCAGGGGCGGTTTCAGCCCCTTTCGTACAGCCCGGGTTCTCGAGCATGAAGCTTTGGCCAGACTCGATCGCCGCGCTCGCACTGCCCGAGGACGCGGATGACCGCCGCGTGCATCCTTCGGTCTCAAAGATTCAAAAGCGCATGCCGATGGAGATCGCCAATGACCCCGCGCCGATGGGTGCCATTTTCCTGCTGCGACGGAGTTCGGAAACCCAGGCTCCAAAAGTTTTTCGACTCCCGCCGCACCTCGCCTTGCAGGCTGTGCTGCGGTTTACCTTCATGGCACGCTACGGAGAGTCCAGGCTGGGTCCCGACCACCTGGTCTTGCATATGAAGCGCTGTGGCGGGGTCGTGGCGAACGTGCCTGTCTTCGATTTACACATACCAGCGAACCTCGACCTGATCTCGGACGTGGCCAAGACCATCGAGGAGTGCATGGACCAGACCCGGTCACACGCGCGCATGTAACTGATACCGTACAAATAGATCTTTTCCGAAAAAAATACGCAGGTGACGCAAGGCGCCACCTGCGATGCCTTGATCACTTTCCGGTGCGGTTCAGAACAGCTCCGACTGTGGCCAAAATGACTTTCAGGTCCAGCTTCATGGAAATGTTTTGGATGTACTCCACGTCAAGCAAGACCCTCTGTCGGTAGGTAATATCGTTTCGTCCTGAAATCTGCCAAAGACCCGTCACACCCGGACGGACCGAAAAGTAATCGCGTTTGTTGCAGCCGTATTTCCGAACTTCGGCCCGCACGATCGGGCGCGGCCCGACAAGGCTCATGTCACCTTTGAGAACATTCCAAAGCTGCGGTAGTTCATCCAGACTGGTCGCTCGGAGAAATGCACCGAAGCGGGTGATCCGGGGGTCGTTTTCGAGTTTGTGGTCACGTTCCCATTCTGCGGCCGCTTCCGGATTGGCATCCAGATGAGCGCGCAGCTTTTTCTCGGCATCGGTAACCATGGATCGGATTTTCCAGCACCTGAATGTCTTGCCGTTCTTTCCGATCCGCTTGTGTCCGAAGAATATCGGCCCGCGATCACCAGAGACCACCATGACAACCGCGATCAGCAGAACAATGACCAATGTTGGTGGAACGGCGAGAGCGGCAAGGGTGAAGTCAAGAATTCTCTTTCCCGTTTCGCGGTAGGAAATGCGCCCGGCTTGAATGTGCTGGGCCCCGAGAGAAGAGATCGCTTCGGAATCTGGTTCCTCAATCAAAGCATAATGTTTCAATCTACTCTCCAATCAATAACACTTTGGATGATAACGAAGCGTGGAAAAGCGGAAGAAAATGCCCGCCCGGTTTCCACACGTTAATCATCCGACTAACTATCTACATGCTCGATTAAGAATTTTTTTATTATGATTAATGGTTAGCACTCTGTTCTGAAGGTGAGAAGAACAAATTCGGGCGGGCTCGCTGCAAACGAAGGCGTTTGTCAAATTTTGCCTAAAAAGCAGACGGATAATCGGGAAAAATGGCGAGAATCTGGCGGCAATGTGTCCAACGGTCAGGCCGCAATTTCCCGCTAAAGCCTCCCTCGGACGCCGAATCACAACCATTTCAACGGCCTGACAGCCGTGTGGTCATAGAATCACCATGCTTCGGTCATGTTTGTGCGCAGCAGTCTCCGAGGGCTTCAGCCGATTTGCCGGCGAACGGTTTTCACGCGTCTCAATTCGCTGATCGCGTTCGGAGTTTCGGCGGCGTTCTGATAAAGAGTGGTGTGACCTATTCCGGTTTCTTCTTGGGGTTGAAGGGCCGGAATTGCCTGCAACATCACAAGAATGTGACAACGGCTTTAAGCCGGTTCACCATCCATCGCCCGAATACGCGATCTCGCCCGCCGCAGATCGGGGATACAGCACCTTGCGGATCGGTGTCTTGAGATGAATTGTTATTTGGGCCGATTTTCAACCATTCCGTGTTTCTGCTGCATTTGTGTTTGCCAAGTCAACCAGGCCCGGACTTGCACGATCCGAGCCAGACCGCTTTGGCCAGACCGCTTTGGCCGGAACGCTTTGGCCGGAACGCTTTGGATTGTACGCGAATTTGAGCAAAGACTGGAGGAGCGTGCTTAAATCGTAGTCAATCCCCAGCTTTTCTGGGCGATTGTTGAGCGATTATCCTCTTCCGCAATCCCTTTCTCCCTTCTAGTATGAGGACACGCGTATCGTTCCTCGGAGCGCACATTATGACAACGCATGTTTTCTGAAGACGAAGTACGAAGAAGTTTTTGAGATGAATGATTTGCAAGACGTTTGGTCCGGCGGAGCTCCGTTTCTCGACCTGGCGTCTTGGACAAGAGTTTAGGGTTCCGGCGCAGATATGAACGAAATGAATGATATGAACGAGTACAAGCCGCGGGAAGTTCAAACGCGCTATCAGACGGATGCCGACGATACGCCCATCGGCTTCGTCGCATTGTGGCGGCTCTTGTGGCGGAACAAGCTCAGAATTCTGATGCCGGCCATTCTTCTTTCGCTGCTGGCGGCCTATGTCGTCACGCGGAGCAGCGATACCTATACCGCAGAAGCACAGATCATCCTGACCCGGGGCAACCTCGAAATCATCGAAGTGGACGGGGTCAACAGCAGCGAACTCACCTCCGGTGCCATTGCAAATGCCATGACCATCCTGAATTCGCGCAGTCTGGCGGTTCAGGTCGTCGATCGGCTTGACCTTGTCAACGATCCCGAAATCAACCCACTGCTCAGCGAAACGTTCGAGACCGGTACCAGCTGGCGCGACTGGCTCTCGTCCTGGACCCAGGCGTCCGACGAAGAGGATGTCCCCGTCGAGGTCATCGAACAGGCCGACGAGGCAACACTGGCCCGGCAATTCGCTCTGGAGTGGTTGGGCGAGTCGACCGCGATCGTGCAGTTGCCCGGCACCAATGTGGTGATCATTCGCGCCACAACGTCGGATCCGATCAAATCTGCCGCGGTTGCCAATGCATACGCGGAAAATTATCTGGAATATCAATTGAGTTTCAGCTTGCGCCAGGTCCAGCGCGCCACGGATGCGCTTGCCGACCGGGTCGGAGAACTGCGCCTTCGGGTCCAGGAGGACCAGCGCGCGCTTCAGGACTTCGGTTCCAGTTCGCCGACGATCAGTCTCGATTCCCTTCCGACCCTGGTCTCCCAGGCGAACAACATTCGCGTTCGCCTTCAGGATGCCCAGGAGAGGCTTTCGGATCTCAATGGCGCGCTGGCCAAGATCGACGGCCTTGAAAACGATCCCTCGCGGGACGGCCGTGCAGAATTCAATGCGGACCCGCTTCTGACCGAGATGGAGACCACCGTTGCCGGAGGCGCGATTGCCGCAGCAGAACTGAGGTCGCGTCTGCCCGACATTCGCGCCAGAGCAATCGAGCAACGCGACCAGGCAGTGCGGCTTGAAGCCGCGCTCAGGGAAAGCCTGCAAAGCCTCGACGAGCGGATCGTCGAAAGCAACGATTTCGAAATCGGGTATCGCGAACTCGAGGTCGAACTCGAGACCACCTCGCAGGTCTACGAGACCTCGCTTGCCCGCCTGAAGGAACTGATCATCCAGAGCGGAGTCAGGGACGCAGGTGCGCAAATCCTTGCACCGGCCGAAGTCCCGCTGCGCTATGACATCCAGGGCCGGCGCCGCCTGGTCGTGATCGCCTTCATCCTGGGCCTGTTGCTGGGCTCGGCCTATGTGCTGGCGCGGGAATCGACCAACGACCGTGTTCGCAAGACGTCTGACCTCGAAGACGCCAGCGGCGCTTACGCTGTCGTCGACATGCCGAAACTGCGGCGGGGGTTCTGGCGTCGCGACCTGCAGCGCAACGTCAGCCTGACAGAAGGCAGGTCACTGTTCTTCGAAGGGGTCCGCACGCTTAGACAATCCTTGATCAAGAGCGGCCCACCCAGACATGGCGGTCGCGTGATCGGCGTGTTCTCGGGGCTGCCGCGTGAAGGAAAAAGTCTGGTTTCGGTCGCCCTGGCGCGTTCCTTCGCGATGATGGGCCATTCGGTTTTGTTGATCGATACCGATTTGCGCAGCAGCAGCCTGCATCGCACCCTGACCCGCGGCACCAGGGGCTTTGGCCTTCAGGACGGACTCGGACCGGAACCCGTCGAATTGTCCCAGCTTGTGGTGAGCCAGCCCACGTTGCGGTTTGACGTGATCTTCGCCGGCAAAAGCACCAGGAGCCCGGCCGATCTTCTGGCCTCGGAGAACTTCGCAAAACTGATTTCCGAAGCAAGGGAACAGTATGATTTCGTCATACTCGATACTCCACCGATCCTTGTTGTGCCGGATGCAAGCCAGATCGCCCAACACTCGGACCAACAGGTTCTGGTCGCCGAGTATGATCGCAGCCCCATGATCGCCGTGCGCGACGCGGCATCGATCCTGCGAAATTGGGGCTCTGACGAGGTGATCGCCGTTCTCTACAGTGCGCCTCAGGTCTTCGGCCAACAATATGGGATCGATCGCAGCGATTTCTCGAGGTACCTGAAAAGTTGAGCCAATACGCGATATGCCCGGATCGAGGACGACGCGCGCGGTCGCGTTGGTGTGCATCTCCGGTCGCGCCCGATCTGAGGCTGGGCGAAGATTTCCAAGCACCGACAGATGACGAAGGAATTTGAGGAATGACAATTAGAGCGGCAACGTCCTGGTTCCGTACCGGCTTGTTGGCATTGGTTTTTTTGACGGCTGGTCTGACAACCGCGTGGGCGCAGGAATACCGGCTGGCGCCCGGCGATGTGATCCGTACACAGATCACCGGGTTGAACGACAGTTTCTATCTTGCGCAACTGGACATGACGGGCACCATCCGTCTGCCTTACCTCGGGACATACAAGGCGCAGGGCAAGACACTCGACGAATTGCTCAACGAGATTTCGATCGTGACCGCAGGTCGCCAGATCGAAGTGAGCACCAACGGCATCAATCAGGTTATCGTCCTGAACCAAAGCGCGATTTTCCTGGATATCGAACAGTACAGGCCGATTACGGTCATCGGTGCTGTCGCCTCACCAGGCCAGGTGGCGTTCGAACCGGGCCTGACCGTGCGGTCGGCAATCGGGATTTCCGGCGGTTTTCTTGTGCCCGGCCTGACGCAGAACCAAAGCAATCTTCCGAACCTGCGCATCCGTATCGAAGAGGTGCGCCAGAACGAAGCCTGGCTGGCGGCGGATCTCTGGCGTTTGAGCGCCTTGCTGTCAGAAGCCGACAGGGACAATCCGCCCGAAGAATATGCCTCCTTGATCCGGAACCAACTCACAGAGGCCGATATCGAGTCCCTGCGAGCCCGCATCGCGGGAGAGTTCGACCAGCTTGCGCGTGACCACGAAGACCTCAAGGCGCGCATCGAATTGTCGGGCGCGCAGGTCGAGCTGCTCAAGGTGGTCCTCGATCAATACAAAACGGCGTCCGACACCGAGGAAGAGCGGCTCGCCCGTGTCGCGTCCTTGTCGGATCGCGGATTGACCACGGTCGATGTGCTTGAACGTGCACGATCTTCGGCTCTGAACATGTCGACGCGCCTGTTGACAACACAGGCGGAACTCGCAGAGGCCGAACGTGAATTGCAGGCGTTGCAACGTCAACAGCTTGAACTGGATGCCGCGTTTCGTCAGGGGGTTCTCGAAGAAAAGGCACGTGTCGACCAGCAATTTGCCGAAGCCCGCGTGCGCTCGAAGGCCATTCGCGGCGAACTGGCGTTGGGCGCTCTGGTCGAGGATGCGGATGACACGGTGACGCCCGCATATCGCATTGTGCTACACCGTCGCAGCAACGGCGCGGAAACCAGCGCTCTCAGTGAACTGGGCAAGACTCTGGAGCCCGGCGACGTGGTGGAAGTCCTGCTTGGCGACACCTGATCGCCACGTCCAATAGACACGGGCCTGCGATCAGACGCGGGCCCGAACCCCTGTTGGGTACATGTCGGCGCAATCGAGCATCCCTGCGACAAGCCGTCTGCTTCCTGGCGCGCTAGCGCTGAAGGGCCGCCCTGGGAAGCAGGGACAGAATGGACGTATCAACCCGCAAGTTCGTCCGGCACCAGGTCACCGCCATGATGGTGAACAGGATGCGCGACACCAAAAGCCCCATGGCCGCGCCGACGATCCCGAAAGCCGGGATCAGGAACGGAAGAAGGCAAAGCCCGATCCCGTCCGAAACCAGGGTCATCTTGACGTAGTCGCGTTCGCCTCCGGCCATCAGCATCAGTTGCGGTGTCGGTCCGCCCAGGCCGAAGAACAGAAAGCTCATCGCGAGCACCACCAACGCAGGCGCGGCGGATGCGTAGGCCGGGTCGAACAGGGCCAACAGATTGGGCGCGAGGATGACCAGGAACAGGGCCCCGCCAAACAGAGGAGGGGCCAGTATGATGGCAAGCTTGCGCCCGACATCCTGAAGGTTCGCATTCTTCCCCTGGCTGTGGAACCGCGCAAAGGTCGGGGCGGCCACGACGTTGATCGCCATCACCGGCAAGAGAAGCAGCTGCGATGTCTTGTGGGCGGCGAAATAGGCGCCGATCTGGTCGTTGCTCAGGAACGGCGACGCCACGACGATGTTGAGGCTTGCCCCCATCAACGCCAGCGACGCGATCCACATCCATATGGATATCTGCTTGGGCGACTCCGTTTGCGCCGTGCGCGGCCCGGCGAACATCCGGCGGTTCCTCGAAAAGAAATAGCCCATCTGAAGGAAGATGATCAGCATCAGGATGCCGGAAATGGTCACCATCGCCGAAAGCGCATCCGGCATGACCCCGGGCCACGAGAGCGCAGCAAGACACAGCAGGATGATGCAGGCGCGCCACACGATATCGCGCGGGACCAGGGCGGCGGAAATGGCACCGAAGGCGCGCACCTGATTTGCGACCAGGTCGCTGAGCGCAAACGGAAGAATGAACGCCGAGGCCCCGACGATGATCGGCAGGCTGAAGCCCATGCCAAACCGGTTCGCGGAAAAATAGGTCAGGAAGAAACCGCCGACGCAGAGAACCGTGACCACCGCGATGATGGCATAGGACCGCAGCACAAACCGTCGTCGCGTCGCGCCTTGACCTGGCTTCTCCTCGAGCGACGACAAGACCTTGATGCTCATGGTGTGTTGACCACACAGCGCCAGCACGCCGCCGAACGTCCCCAGGGAAAACATCGTCCCGAACTTGCCGTATTCCTCCGCGCCCAAGGCCCTGGCGAGAAACAGGAACATCAGGAATGTCAGCCCCGCACTCGCGATCTTGATACCCGCCGACAGGACACTGCCAAGCAACAGCTTTTTCATCAATGTTCGCTCCAGTGCCCGATATGGTTTGCTTGGTTCGGTCTGTTGACGATGAGGCCCGTGGGGCGTGACCGTGTGGGCAGCACCTGTTTGCGTGGCCACAACCGACCCTCCGGGAGAGCCCTGTCGCTGGCATAGACTCCGAATGCCAACCCGCACACGACATACATGTGCCGCCAGTGGATCGCCCCGACGACCATCATCAGCACCAGGAGGCCCATGAGAACGGACAGGATCAGGGCGTATTTCGTCCATCCTGGCCGCTGGTCCATCACCTTGGTCGCGCATCGAAACAGCGATGACCCGTAGATGAGGATCAGACCGATACACGCGAAAATGCCATTGTGCATGGCAAAGGCGATGAACGTGTTATGCGGCAGGTACCCATAGACGAAGCGCGCCTGCACCGGTCCGATACCAAGCGGGTGCCGCAGGATCTGTACGGTCGCATCCGCGACGAAAGCAAACCTGGTGGTGTCGTAGCTTTGCAGGCTCAGCCGATCCGCGAAAAACGTGTCGGCGAGACCTGCCACGATCCGGTCTAGAAACAGCAGAACGACAAGACAGATGGCAATCGCAAGATACAGGATGATCGAAAACACCGCGCGGGATGTCGAACGCAAGGCAAGCAGGGCGCCTGCCATGACCATCAGGGAGAACAGCGCATGAACCCATGCACCGCGCGAAAAGGTCGACACCAACGAAATGAGCAACATCCCCAGCACGCCAAGGGCAAGAAAACGGTACCGTTTGGATTCGACCAGGATCCAGGTCACGAACAATATACTGGGCACCAGGAAGGGGCCAAAGACATTGGGATCCTTGAAGGTCGCCTTGACCCGATTGCGAACGCCCTCGCCGCGATAGAAAATGTCACTGTTCGGGATCAGGTCCAGAAGGGCGACAACCGTGACGATGCTCGCCAGAACGCCCCCGATGACCAATGCCAGCAGGATTGCCCGAAAGGCCTCGTCGCCTCTGGTTCGGGCGTAGTAGGCGGTCATCACGAAAAGGCCGATCATGTAGAATTCGATCAGCACGGCGCGATAGGCACCGATCGGATTGTACTGGACGAAAAACAGGCTGATCACGGAGAAGATCAGGTAAAGAAGCACCCCTGTCGTCGCCGCGCCACTCAGGAAACTGGTTGTCTTGGGCCGGGAAAAGCCGAACACGACCAGGCCGATCATGAAAATCAGGTCGCACAGCGCGGGTTCGATCACGACAAGAAAGCTGGTCGTGATGGACAACAGATAAAGACGCCATGCCAATTGCTGCATCCCGTCAGAGCGGCTTTGCGCGCTGCTGAAGATACCTGCAGAGCTCACGGCCGTCTGCGCCAATCCGACAGATCCCGATCAAGCAGCGTCTCGAGCCGCGCGATTTCGCCGGCATGCCGATCCGCGAGGATCGTCCAGTCTTCCGGGGTGTCGTAAAGCTTGGGCACGCGGCTTGGGCTGAACAGCAACCGGTCCATGAGCGGGTTGTTCTTCAGCTTGCTGAGCGCACCGCTCATTCCGGCGGCACGCATCGTGATCGCGCCCCTTTTCAACAATCCGTTCAGCCTGGGATTCCGGGCCGCCCTGGCAATGTTCTTGGCGTTGCTGTCGTCCGTGGATATCTGGCGCCGGCTCACGCCAAGGAAATCGTGCAGCATGTCCGCCGCCTTCTGCGGCTCCGAGCGGATGTCGTCGAACCACAGGATCAGCGTGTTTTCCCGTCCGAAAAGGCGCCATGACCGTTCGATCGCGTCCGAATAGGCACTGCATTTCGTGAGCAGGTGATGCGCGAACATCAACTCGTCCTTGAGCGCGCCCGTCGATTGGCCCGTCCGCAACAGGTGCTGGTAGGCCGACCAATCCCGATCGACCGGATTGCGCAGCGAAAAGAACACCTTGGCGTCCGGAATATGCTGGGCGAGCCGGTCAGCCGGTTCAGGCAGGAACAGGTAATCCGTGGTCAGGTCGACGCGGGCTACATGCTGCGCTTGCGCCTTCGAATACAGACGCTCGTACCACTCGATACCGCGGTCATAATAGTCGGTGAAAAACTGGACATATTTGCCCTCGGGCACAAAGACTTCGGGATGCCTGTCGAGCAGGTCATATATCCAGGACGATCCCGCCTTGGGAGGGCCACCGTAAATATAATTGGGCAAGGTCATGGGTCATCGTTCCCCTGCAAATGGCTAGGCAATAAATTAGTCAACACAATGTCGGTCTCTTCATACTATGGAACTCGCGAACAATCACAGCGCATGGTCGATGGGGTGGTCTCGTTCTCCTTTCAACGGGCGTTTGTGTCGCCCCACATTGTCGTCAGCAAAAAAGCGCAAGTGGGATGTGTCTCAATTCCGGCAGACTGTTCGTTCAAAATCGGTCCAAATCCGGACCCTGTTGAAATCAGTAACTTATCCACAAGGAAAATTCAAATCCGAACATCGTTTCTCGAAGTGTTATGACCGGATATCGCATGAAATTCAGGCAGTCATTGTCGGCTCCGTGAAAACGCCGATCCATGTGGCACAACGGCCATGCCGTGACGGGCGCGCAACATATGTCATCGTTTCCCGCGCAGCCGCGAAACCGTTCTCAGAAACAGTCTCGGAAGCCAGGCGATTTCGTCGAATTTCCGTTTGAGTTCGGCATGTTCCGCTTCGAGGTTCTCGAAACACGTCCCGAGATGCTGATGCGCATCGTGCAGTTCTTGCCAGGCTTCGCCAAGGCGTTTGATTTCCGCCGCATCCTTGGAATGTTTCGCAAGAAGTTCGGGATGTGCGAGATCCAGGATCGGACGTAACTTCTGTTTCAAAGGGTCTGCAAATGTCGGCTTTTGTGCAAGACATGCGCGATCCACGAAAAGCAGGATGTTCTGGCGATACCAGGGCTCGACTTGGGGAATATCCCAAATCCGCCCGCGCAAGACGTCAAGGCAGGTGTATCCTTTCGCCTCGAAATGACGACACCAATAGCTTGGGAGGGCCTCGTTGACGTGCCCCTCGCCACCCTGGCCGGGCAGGGCGGCGGAAAAGAGAATGACCGGGCTCAGCGCGGTGAGATTTCCGACAAGCGTTTCCGCGGCGCTTTCGGGCAGGTGTTCGGCGGCTTCGAGACAGAGCGCCAGATCGAAGCGGCGGCCAAGGCCCAGCGGTTGCCCGATATCCGCGGCAACGAAGTTTTCGACCGGGATCCGCAGCGTTTCTTGAGCAACCCACGGCCCATCAATCCCGAGGACATCGTCTGTGCCCCAGTCACTCGCCGCCTTTGCCCAGGCACCTGACCCGCATCCGACATCGACGAGGCTCTTGGGGTCAAGCGCATCGAGAACCATCGGCAGAACGATTTCCGCGGAACGTCGGCTGCCTTCTTCGAGCGCGGCGTGATACTCGGTATCGTAGACGCCCGTCTGCGGCACATCGGGAGGATCAGCGGGGCTCATTTTGCGTCACACGTCCCTGTGTCGGTGGGCGTACCAGCGCCCAACCAAGGTATGTCAGACCGGAAAGATACCCCCGGACCACGTCCCCGGACAAAACCGCGTAGTGGAACATGTCCTCGCCGGTATATCGCCAGAGGGCGCGGGAGATCAGCCTGCCGATGATCCATTTCGGAAGGTCGAAGAACGCCTGTCGCAGGTTGCGCCAATCCCGATCATACGCGAATTGTGCAAAAAGCGCGACGAGATGGCCTTTGAAATAGCCACGCGCCTGTTGCCGAAGGTCTTTCCAATCCGCGCGATGCACATGGCGGACAACGGAAAGCGGCTCGTAACGCGCTTCGTGGCCGGAACTAAGCGCGCGGTACCAGAATTCGGAATCGTCGCCACAGCCGCCGGCCGCGCCCGGCCCGATGCGTTCGTCAAACCCGCCAAGCTTGAGGGCCGTACTGCGCCGGATCGCCATGTTCGCACCCGCGCCGATGTCCCAGACCGGAATGGCCGTGCGCGCGAAGTGGCAAAACTCCCGGTCAAAGCGCAACGGGACGACGCCCATTCCGCCGAAGCCGAAACAGAACTCGAATCCGACCTGCGCATCGGTTTCCAGTTTGAGAGGCAGGACCAGCCCGCAGACGACCGCCACCCGGTCCGTTTCGAAGGCTGCCAGCAGCGGGTCGATCCAGCCCGGTTCCGGGCGCACGTCGTCATCGACAAAGACCACGATCTCTGCCGTCGCCTCGGCAAGCGCCGTGTTTCGTGCGTTGCTCAGTCCGCGTTTCGGTTCGGGCACGTATCGCGTCCCGCCGAATTCCGCGACAATGGCCTGGGTCCGGGGCGAAGGGGCGTTGTCGATCACGAGGATCTCTCGCCCGGCATCGATCTCGGCCTCCAGGGATTTCAGGCAGGCCCGAAGCGGCCCGGGGCGGTTGGCGGTACAGATCGCAATTGTGGCCGACAGGTTGGACCGCCGCGCAGTCCGCCAGTCCATCATCCGCTCGATGCGCTGTGACACGTCGTTGGTACTGACCGACCGGATGTCCTCTGGAAAGGTGCGGGCCGCGTGCACCGAGACCGCGGAAAGGTAGGTTTCCCCGGACGAAACAAGCGCGGGCAGGGCGGGTTGAACCGCCTGCACGGCCAGTTTCAGGAATTCGCGCCTGTGCAACGGAAATTCGCCCGCCGACAGTTCCAACCGGCCAAGATACGCCCCCTTGAACCACAAGAGCACCAGCACGGCGCGACACGCATCCGGCCGATCGATCATGTCCGGAGCGGCGTCCAGGGATACGTTCATAATCTTCCAGGGGGCTTTCGGGATCATGCGTCTTTCTCCGCCTTGCGCAGAGAAACGCGTTTCTGGCTTCGTTCATATTCACCCAAGCAGCCTGCAAGCGCCCCGGCCAGTTCAGCCCAGTTCAGACGCGGCGTCAAAGGGCCGCGCCCGGCCAGCGAAAAGACAAGGCGTTTTGCCCGCTGCACGACATAGGTCGCGAGGGTGCGTCGCTGAAGCTTGAACATCTGCGGGTCGCGTGCCTTCGTTTTTCCCAATAGGGCCCCGTTGGACAGGCCCCAGGAATGATACTGCTTGCGAAGCCCCGGCATGTCGCGACGGTGTTCGTGATGCACCATCAGACCCGGCAGATAGATCACCGGATGACCGGCCCTGATGACGCGGTAGAAGCTGTCGCTGTCGCCTCCGCCCGGCAAGGGCGGGCCGGTATCGAGCGCCTCGTCGAAACCGCCGATCTCGCGCATGACATGCGCCGAAAAGACCATAGACGCGCCGGTTCCGAAATTTCCCTGACCCGTCGGATGAAACGGATCGCCATACCGTTCCCGGGCGAAGCGCTTGAACTGAAAGCCTTTGCCAAACCCGCCGCTGCGCTCGAACCGCATTTGCGCTTCGGTCTCAAGCATCATGGGCATGATCGGACCGGCAAAACCGCCCGCAGTGGGGCTGTCGGCGATGCCCTCGATCAGCGCGTCAAGCCATCCGCGATCCGGTATCGCATCGTCGTCGATAAACCCCAGCCAGTCGCCCTTTGCCTCGACAAGCGCGCGATTGCGGCCGAAATTCAGACCGGGCACGGGTTCGACGACATATCGGACCGATGGAAAGTCGGCGACGGCATCGCGGGTGCCGCTGTCGCTCGGTGCGTTATCGACCACCACGAGGTCGACCGCCGCTCGGGTGGCCTGGTCACGGCGTTCGACAAGCGCCTCGAGACAGCGGCGCAAGAGGGCAGGGCGGTCGCGTGTGCAGATCGCGATTGTAATCGCAGGAGCCGGTTCGGGTGTCCGGGCGGGGGCAAGATCATCCAGGAAGGCCGCGCCGAAACCGGCGTCGAAGACGTGATCCACATGGGTTTGCAAAGTGTCGATGGGCACGACGTCCCCATGCAGGGCTCGGGACAGCCAGAACCGTCCCACCGGGCGATCCCGAAACCGGACAAGCACATGCGCCCCGTTGATCCCTTCGGCAAAGGCCAAAGGCTCCAGCGGGGTGTCCAGCGCGATTTCGACCATTGCAAAGGGTGGCGTCGTGAAATGTCTGTCCCACATAAACTCATCCGTCCTGCGCGATGCGGCTCTCTTCGTTGAACAGGGCCGCGTACACGCCGTCCCGTGCCGCAAGGTCGGAGGGCGTGCCCTGTTCGATCACGCGGCCTGCGTCCAGGATGACGACATGATCCGCCGTCTCGATGGTTTCCCGGCGATGTGAAATGACCAGCGTCACACGGTCTGCCCGCGTCTTGCGGATCGCGTTGCGCAACGCCAGGTCGGTCGGACGATCCAGTGCGTTCGTGGCTTCGTCGAGGATCAGCAAGGCCGGGTTCCGCAACAGCGCGCGGGCAAGTGCGATGCGTTGCCGTTGACCGTGGCTGAGCTGCACACCGGTATCCCCGATGCGGGTCTCGTAGCCGTGCGGCAGGTCGCGGATGAAATCGTCGGCTTCAGCGGCGCAGGCCGCGGCTTCGATCGCGGACCGGCTTGCCGAAAGGTCTCCGTACCGTATGCACTCGTAAACCGATGCGTCGAACAGAAACGCGTTTTGCTCAACGACCGCGATACGGTCATGCCACGCGGTCGGATCGATCTTGTCGAGATCGACTCCATCGACACGAACCCGCCCCTCGCTGGGCGGCGTGAACCGCATCAGGACCGAGGCCAGGGTCGATTTCCCCGCGCCTGACCGCCCCAGCACCGCCGTCACCTCTCCGCGCTTGATCGTGCAAGTCACATCGCTCAGGGACGGCGCAGCCGCGTCCGGATAGCGGACAGTGACATCCTCGAAGACGATCCCGTCCGTGATCTGCCTTATCGCCATCCCATTCCGGCCTTCCCGCCGGCGCGGTGACGGTTCGAGCGCGCGTACCATTTCCTCGATCGGAGCGGCAAATCCCTGAAGCGCGGTTCGGGCGCCCAGCACCTCTGCCACGCGGGGTTGCAGGCGATAGGCAATCGCAAGGAAACCGATCAGCAGGCTGATCGAATCGCCCTGCCCAAGCGCGATGGCCAGAAGGACCCCGACAACCAGTATGTTCATTGTCTGCGAGATCGGCGCGACCAGGCCAGACCGGATCTTGAACCGCAGCAATATGTTCGAAAGACGGCTTGAGCTATCGGAAAACCGCGTTCCCTCGTAACCTTCACGCCCGAAAGCGCGGATGGTGCGCAATCCCCCGATCACCTCCCAGGTCAATGACAGGAAGCTTTCGTTGGCGTTTTTCGACTCCAGCCCCAGCGCGTGGACGGCGCGCGTGGCAAGATGCACCAGGCTTGCCGTGACGAGTGTCAACAGCACGAGGGCAAGTGTGTAGATCGTCGACAGCGACAGAAGAAAGCTGAGGAATACAAGGCAGAAGACCAGGTTCACCAGGGCTCCGATGATAACGAAGACCGCGTCACAGACCTGCCAGGGAATCTCCCAGATATTGTTGATGAGCTTGCCGCGCGACGCGCCTTCGACGTCCGATAGCGGTCGCGTCAAGACCTGGTCGAAAACGGAAAGGCGCAGATTGTGGGCCAGTCGGATCGCAAGCACGTTCGAAACGATCATGTTGACGAAGCTGATAAGAATTCCGGCAACAAACGCCCCGAGGATCACCGCGACCACCATGACAGGGTCCGGCTCATCCGTTCCGCCGAACCAAGCCAAGAGCGTCCCGACAAATGCAATGTCGGTCCCGTTCGTTTCCCCTGTGACCACTTCGACCAATGGGATCAAGAGCGACAGACCCAACCCCTCGAAGAAGGCCGACATCATGGCAAGCATGATGATCAGGCCGATCAACGCCTTCTCGCTCCCGGCAAGACCGAGAACCCGCCTGAGATTGCGAATTTCGGCTGACACGGACATCCCTGTCAATTTCGCGCCGGGTGGTACAGCGTCGATAGATGCAGGATCGGTCACATCACGCTTGGGTTTCCGGCCAAGGCGAACCGAGCGGCGGTCGTTTCTCAGGGCTGAAAACGCATCCAACCAGACCCCCAGTCGGCCCGCCGCCAGATCACGCGTTCCGTACCTTGTCGACCTGCGCCATGTTCTCACGGAACCACTCAAGTGTCATGCGGACGCCATCTTCGTACCGAACCTCACACTCCCATCCGGGAAGTATCTTTCGAGCGAGAGTAAGGTCGGGACAACGATTGGTCGGATCCTGTGGCGGCGAGGGTTCATGAACGATCTTGCACCCCCCCATAATATCGGAAATGTATTTTGCGACGTCGAGCACCGGAATTTCCCGGTCATTGCCGATATTCAAGGGACCCGCATAGTCGATCGGATCGCGCCAGAAATACCGTGCGAGGCCTTCGACGATGTCGTCCACATATCCCCAGCTGCGTGTCTGCAGTCCGTCACCGTACACGGTCAGCGGTTCGCCGTTCAGGGCTTGGGAAATGAAATTGGACACCGCGCGGCCGTCATCGACACGGGTTCTGGGGCCGTAGACGTTGAAAAGACGCGTGACGCGAAGATCCAGACCGTTCACCCGACGCTCTTCGAAAAGCAGCGATTCGGTTACACGCTTCGACTCGTCGTAAGATGACCGTGGACCCGTGCAATCCACGGAACCGCGATAGCTCTCGGGCTGCGGCGAGACTTTTGGATCTCCGTAGACTTCCGATGTCGAGAAAAAGCAGAACCGGCCTCCTTTGGACAGCAGGTCAAGAAGACGCAAGGCGCCACCCAAATTCGCCGATATCGTACGTCGGGGTGCTGCCATATACCAGGGAGGGGACGCAGGCGAAGCCAAGTGGTATACTTCGTCAAACCGTTCCGACGTCTGGAATGTCTCGATGTCGGACAGTTCAAACTTGAATCGCGGGTCAGAGATATGTGCGATATTGTCGGCCAAGCCGGTCCAAAGGTTGTCGACACAGACAAGAAGCGAAACGTCACGCCGTTCAAGCAGCCGATCGCAAAGTTGGGAGCCTATGAAACCGGCTCCTCCTGCCACAAGAATGCGCTTTCCAATTTTATCGTGTAACACCATGTTGATCTCACTAAAATAAGTTTCGAGATAATCCTGTGTGATTTTGCACACAATCGTTAACGTGTCTACAGTAGAGAAGAGACCTGCGTCATCAAAGATCTTTGAGTCGAAACCCAACTCTATCTGCCGAATTGCCCGAAGCGGTACCTGTTCTGCAAAAAAAATAGCCGCTTCCTTGACGAAAAAAGAAAGCAGCGCATGGAATCAGTGTGTTGGAAACAATAGGGACCCTTCGCAATGCAACCGGTCTGAATTGCTTTCGCGATCACGCGGTCAATTGGTCATTGGGGCCATTGAATGTCGCTGGCAAGAGCACGTCGTCATGAACCTCAAGACACCAGCTTGTCTGCAAGGGGCACGACAATCCCGCCGGGGGCAAGCCGGCGGGATACTTGACGTGAGTGGCGAATCGTACGGAAAGATAAGCGCGATTTTTGTAAGTTGAATCAAGTCAGCACTTATCAACCCAAAGGTGCATACAGGCTGACGCCGTTTATTCTTTTCCGTCTATTTTGATTTGACGTGAAAATCCTGGTGAGACGTGATCACAAGAATGACACCGAATAAGACTGTCGGTGTCACTCTCGATTTCCAAGGCCACGTTTACGAGAATGCTCCCGCAGCGACAGGTTCGGATCTTGAATTTCCAGCAGCATCAAACCGGAAGATACCATTTGCAAACTCCGCCGATACGGATCGGGCAGGAGAGTCTGATCTCACTCTGAAATCCTGGGCGTCTGGATCCAGAAATAACGGGTCGACATCCACCAGGTTATCCGCAATCAGGAACGCGTTTCTTCCCCTGAACTCGTTTACGTAACCGGCAGCGCCATCACTTTTGAAGATGATGTTTCCGATAAAGTCGAAATTTCGAACAATTCCGTTTGCCTGCCAATCATCATCGGCCCAGGTGTCCAGGCGAACCGAATTGGCATAGCCCAGCTGGTTGCAATTGTAGACCGTGTTGAACCTTATGCTCACATTCGTGATCTCTCCGTTCGGCCCGTCTCCCGGATGCCCCTGGCAATAGATCCCGGACTTCTGCATGTCGCGAAGAAGATTGTTGTAAACATTGATGTTTATCAATGATTGCGCAAGCGTCACCGGATCCGGATCACTCGTGTCGGATTCTCGCGCCAGCGTGATTCCAATCGCACATTCCCACACGTGATTGTTGTAGATGTCGATATTCTCGATCGTGTTTCGGCCGGTATCCAGGTAAATACCATAGCGTTCAATGTTCCATACGCGGTTGCCATGGATCGCACCACCCGACACTCCTGCCTTGTAGTCGATGCCATATTGGCGGCTGTCGTGAACGTCATTGTAGCGCGTAATGATGTCTCCACAGCTGGAAGAAACCGTAATGCACTCGTTTACGCCGCCACCGGGCCGACCGGTCGCGTCATTTGACAGGTTCTGATTGAAATCAGACAGCATATTGGTGCTTGAAACGTCATTGTATTCGATGACGACATCTCTGGTGCGGGGCATGGGTTCCGACTCCTTGCGCCCCATCCAGGGTGGAAAGCCGACGACCATGATTCCGGGATTTCCCGTGCGTCGAATAAGGTTGCCGGAAATGACATGGTGGCCATAGCTGGTGCCTTGCTCACGGCCCAGTATGTAAATGCCCTCATACGAGCAGTCCTGGATGGTGAGATTGCGGATATGGATATGGTTCTGTGCCTCGATCCGTACGCCGCTCCGCCAGGCCATGCCCGATCTCGCCCCGGTCCCGCCATACACCGCATGATTCTGGAGATCGCCCTGGATCACCGCTTGGCGTTCTTCACCCGGCAGGGTCGTGATGGTGATGGGTTTTCCGGGCAAGCCGGAGGTCTGGACGATAAACGGGTCGTAGCTCCCCGCGCGCAGGTATACCGTGTCTCCCGGAAGCGCGGCAGCAAGCGCCGCGGTGGGTGTCCGGAACGGCGACGCAATCCCTCCGGTGCCGCTCGAATCATTGCCGCCGGGCGATACGTGAATCGATCGCGAGCCGCCAAGATCAAGCTGCCCTTGACGTCGCAAAGCCTGGTCCGAGACTTCCCAGCTGACCGCGACATTTCCGTCTTCGCTCGCAAGACGTAAAGAGACGAACCCGAATGTCAGGTCGCCATTCACGTTCAAGAATGCATTGGTGTCATTGTCTGCCGCGACCAGATCGACACTGTGCACGCCCGGGGCATAGGACAGCTGTTGGAACGCGAAGGGGCCGGAATTGTTCGTGAACAACCCCGTCGTTCCGTCGTTTCGCAGGATGCTGTAGGCCAGAACATAGCGCGCCCCCGGCGTAAGCGGGCCCAAGGCCCGCGATACAATCGACCCGCTGCCGGCAACGCGACCGGGCTCTGTCGTCTCCGCCAGTTCCGGCCCCTCGGCGAAAGACGGAAGGTCGATATTCCATTGCGCCTTGCGGCACGAGACGAATCCGAAGGTCACTGACCCATCAAGATGCATCAGGCTGGACGACGACACGTTTTCGGCGCGAACCAGGATGTTGTGAATGCCCAGATTTGTGGGAAGCGACTGCGGTGCAAACGGGCTGTCCTCAGCTGCAAACCGCAAATCGTCGCTCCCGCCGGACCCGGTAATCTCGTAAGACACCAGGTAGGCGATGCCGATTTCCAATGGCTGCGCCAGATCCGAGACGTTCAGGTTCGATCCCGAGACCAGCCCCGGATTTGGCGTCTCCGCCAGTTCCGGGCTCGTCAGGTCCAAAGCCGGAACCTGCTCGCGCATCGAAATGCCATCAATTACAAGCTGCGAAACCGTCAGGTCATCGGGCCGATAGGCGCTGGCCTCGGTCAGGCGCAGTGTCATCCGGGATTGCGTGCGATCGAAATCCGACGCAACCGTGAATGCCGCTATTTGCCGTTGCTCGGCGCCGATTCTCCTGAATCCGAGTCCGATCTTATTCATGGCTGACGGAGGCATGTATTTGGGTTTCGCTGTAGCCCCAGACGCGACTGCCAGAGCCGCCAGGCCACAGATCGCTGATCGTCTCGAAAAAGATGTCATAGGGTTTCAGCCGGATACTGCCGTCTATTGTCATCGGCGCGGCAATCGTACCGCGTTTCACGAAAAGATCATAGCTGCTCAGGTTTTGGACTCTGAGGCTGGTGACATCGTTCTCCGTCAATTCCACCCAGGAATCTGCATTCCCTTGGATATTTCGCTCACTCATGGCTAAGCTCCTGTTTGAATGGAAGATACGCGATCACAGGCGCGCCGTGATCGCTCACGCCGTGTCGGTATCTGTCGGGCAGCGTTCTGCAACGCGTTGCGGAAGACCTGCGAATTGGAAAGGCACACGGGGTCGCGCTTCCGCCTCGGCTCTTCTCCGACGCGGCGAATTCCGGTCGAAGCCGTCGCCCCGATTTTTGAAATAGTCCTTGCATCGCACATCCTGCGCAAAGGGTCGGCTTTGAAGCAAAGCGTGAGGTAAAAGTCTTTACCGGCGGTTAGACGGGCAGGCGGCTCAGCAACCGCTTGTTAACTATTTCGAAAATGGAAACGAAGAGTTGCGATTCGATGCTGGCGAGACAGGCGCGGCTGATGTAGCAATGCAAAATGGCTTCAATGTATGTTGCGACATTCCTGATCCGTCCGGCCGCGCAGCTTGTGATTTCAGCCGACAGCGACCGATTGCCCGAATTCTGGGGGAGCCGTTAAATTGATCGATCCGCATTTGGCTTCCGGTGACGTCCGTTTGCAGATTCTGCTCGCCAAGGTCAGCCTGAGCGCCGAGGAACGCGTTGCCGCGGCAAGCCTTGCGCGACAGGTCGAAGACTGGGACGCTTTGCTCGAGACCGCGGCGCGAAACTTCAGCCTGCCGATGATGCGCCTTCATCTCGGTCAGATGCCGGCAGAGGTCGTTCCGGAAGACGTTCTTTCCCGGCTGAACGAAGCGGCCAATGCATCGGCAATCCGAAACATACAGCTGATTTCGGCTCAGGCCGAATTCGTCGAAAAATGTCTTCAACCGCTCGGGATTGATGGGATATTCTTCAAGGGCGTCAATATTGCCCAGCAGTTCTATCCCGATCTGGGTCTCCGCCCCTGCCGTGACATCGACATCTTGCTGCCGCCAGGTTCGATACGCGCTGTGACGATGAAAGCGATCGACCTCGGCTACGAATTCGTCATACCAAGGCGCTCTGGGAAGCCCCTGAAGACCAAGGACGAATTTGAGGCAGCACTTTACTATCGTGGGGACGCCAACCTGATTTCCCCGGGCGGCGCGGCCATTGATCTTCAGGAAAAGCTCGACAAGCATTCCGGTATCTTCAGTGGGCTGGACGTATTCGCCCAAGCTGTTCCGATGAGCGTCGGCGGAAGAAAATTCCTGACCATGCCTCCGGCCTTGCTGTTCAATTACATCTGTCATCACCATGCGCGACACACCTGGTCGCATCTTCATTGGCTCAGCGATATCGACGCGATGGTCAATTCCCCGACATTCGATCGCGCCGATGTCCTGTCCCTGGCCGATCAACTCGGACAGCGGGGAACCGTGGAGGCCAGCCTTGAAATGCAGCAGTTGATGTCGCCTCTGGCCTCCTGGGACCGGACACCGGAAACGAAGCGAGGGTTGCAGTTCCTCGAACTGTGCTTGCTCAATCTTCCGGGGCGACTGGATCTGGAAAAACGCATCGCCATCAAGATGACCGGCGGCGAGTTCATGTTCGATTGGCAGGCGAACCCGGAACTGATCCGTCGGGCCCGTTGGCGTCAGATGCTGCACATCTTCAAACCGACGGTGCAGCAATATGACAGGTTCCCGCTGCCGCGCGGCCTGCGCTGGGTGTATGTCGTCCCGCGACTGGTCGACGTTCTCTATCAAGCCCGCGTGCGCACACGAAAACGCCCGCGCTAGGGCGGCACGGTCCAGGCGGAAACCTCTTCGCCGTCGGCACCCTGCCGCTGTCCTCGGGTGGGCCTGAACCACTGAACCACCGCGGCTGCGTATCCATTTCCCCAACCCTACCCGGCCCAGTGCGAACGGATTGCCCCCCTGCGCCTTCTGTCCTACCAAGGAGATATGACCGACGGCGTGATGATCGAAGCAGCGGAATTGCGGATGGTGCATCTGCCCTTGTTGACGCCCTTCGTCATCTCGACCGGGACGATGACCCACAAGACATTCCCGCTACTGATCCTGCGCGGCGAGGGGCTCGAAGCGGTGGCGGAAGGGGTGATGGACCCGCTGCCCGACTATCTTGAGGAAACCACCGCAGGGGCGCTGGACCTGTTGCGAGGCGCGGTGCTGCCCAAGCTGGTGGGTCAACGGATCGCGTCCCCGTCGGATATCGACCCTCTGCTGGCCCCCTGGCGCGGCAACCGGATGGCCAAGGCGGTTGTCGAGATGGCGGTCTGGGATCTCTGGGCGAAATCGCTTGACCAGCCGCTGCATCGCCTGCTGGGCGGCGTGCGTCCTGCCATCGAAGTGGGCGTCAGCCTTGGCATGGCCTCGCTTGACCAGACGCTCGACCGGATCAGTGCATCGCAGGCCCAGGGCTATCGGCGGGTCAAGCTCAAGATCGCGCGGGGGCATGACCTGGCGCTCCTGGCCGGCGTCCGGGACCGCTTTCCGGACATCAGGCTGACCGTGGATGCAAATACCGATTACGCCCTGTCGGACCTGGCCCTGATCCGAAGGATGGACGCTTTCGATCTTGATTATATCGAGCAACCGCTGGCCTTCGACGACATCTTCGACCACGCAAAGTTGCAGCAAGCGATCGGCACCGCGATCTGTCTCGACGAGAGCATCCGCTCGGCCAGGGATGCGCGGGTGGCGCTTGAACTTGGGGCCACGCGGGTCATCAACATCAAGGTGGGCCGCGTCGGCGGCTTTGCCGAGGCGCGCAGGATCCACGATGTCTGCGCCGCGTTCGATGCGCCGGTCTGGTGCGGCGGCATGCTCGAAAGCGGGGTCGGGCGGGCGCACAACATCCACCTCGCGACGATGCCGAACTTCACCAAACCGGGCGATACTTCCAGCGCCAGCCGCTATTTCGACCGGGATATCGTCAACGAACCGCTCGAGGCGACAGATGGCCTGATGCCGGTGCCACCGGGGCCGGGCATCGGGGTGAGCCTGGACTACGAATATCTCGACCGGGTCTCCGAGGTGGTTGAGGTCTGGTCAGCATGACCGACCCGGTGTTGCGCGACCTTGCCTCGCTGTCCGAGATGAAAGCCGCGGAATCCTTCCAGCGGCTGGTCTGGGGCAGGGACGACCCACCCGACAATTCCGACATGCTGCTGGCGATCCAGCACGAGGGCGGATTGGTTGCCGGGGCGTTTGTCGGCGATGTGATGGTGGCCTTCCTGTTCGGCTTTCCGACCAGCGACCCGCAGGCTCAGCATTCGCACCGCCTGGGGGTGCATCCCGACTGGCAGGGGCAGGGGCTTGGCCTGCGGATGAAGCTATACCAGAAGGACTGGTGCGCTGCCCGCGGGATCAGACGGGTTCGCTGGACCTATGACCCGATCCGTCGCGCCAATGCGGCGCTGAACATCGACCGGCTTGGGGCGACCGCCTGCACCTATTACCGCGATTATTATGGCCCGATGGAGGGGATCAATGCCGGTGTGCCCTCGGACCGTTTGCTGGCCGAATGGGATCTGACCCGCCCGGCCAAGCCCCATGTGACTGCCGAACGCATGGTGCCGATCCCGCCGGATTTCACAGCGCTTGTGCAGGACGATCTGGGAAAAGCGCAATCCGAACGCCTGCGCGTCCGCGCCGCGTTGGAATCGGCCTTCTCTGACGGGCTGCACATCGCGGGCTTCGACCGCGCGCAGACCGCCTATCTTCTGGCGCGGGGGTGATTCTAGAGACTGTCCCGGAACGTGGTCAGGAACGCCTCGGCATTGGTGCGCAGCGACGGCCCGAGATAGCCGCCTTCCTGGATGAGCACCGTCGGCAACCCCATCGCGGCGATGCGGCGGGCCATTTCGGCAAAGCCTTCAGGATAGACATCGACAGCCGCCAGCGGATCATCCGCCGCCATGTCGAACCCCAGCGACACCACCAGCGCCTCGGCGCCGAAATTCTGGATCGCGGCGATGCCCCGGTCCAGAGCCGCCATCACCTCGGCCTCGCCATCGCCCATGTTCAGCACCGCGTTGAGCGTCGCGCCCAGCCCGTCGCCTTCGCCGGTCTCGTCGGCATAACCAAGGTAGAAGGTCGGATAGACCGCCGGGTCGGGATGCAGGGAACAGAAGAACACGTCGCCCCGGTCATAGAAGATATCGAGGCTGCCATTGCCGGTATGCACATCCACGTCCAAAAGCGCCACCTTGCCCCAGCGCCCGCGCATGTGATGCGCTGCGATGCAGGCGTTGTTGTAGAAACAGAACCCGTTCGAGCAGTCGGTCATCGCATGGTGCCCCGGCGGGCGGCTCAGCCCGTAAGAGGCGCGCGCGCCGTCCATCACGTCTTTGGCCGCCGAAACCGCCGTCTGCGCCGACCAGTAGATCGCCTCATAGGTGTCCGGCGTCAACGGCGTCGACGTGTCGGTCATCCACCAGCCCATCGCGCCGTTGATGTCCTTGGGACAGCGCCCGCGCCGCGTGCCGGGATGGCGTGTCGGGATTCCCAGCGCGCCTTCGGGGGCCTCGGCCAGGAACCGCGCATAGGCATCGGCGAAGAAATCGACATAGTCGGGATCATGCACAGCCTTGACCGGACCCAGCCCGAAATCGCCCGGAGCCTCGACCGGAAAGCCGTTCGCAAGCAGCATGTCGCGGATCAGGATGGCGCGTTCGGGCTGTTCGGGATGCGGCATCGGCGCGCCGCCGCGATAGTAGACCTCGGGTTTGTGGCCCAGCTGGCGCTCGTCGAAAAAGGCTTTCATCGGGTCTTCCTTGGTTGGTCTCAATAGCCGGTGGTCTTGTCCACCGCGGCGGTCGGGCGCTGGCCGCGTTCGATCTCCTGCACGGACCGCACCAGCGTATCGCTGACCGCCTTGGGCGACGTGACACTGGCTTCGTGCGGCGTGACGATGACCTTGGGATGGGTCCAGAACGGGTGATCTCCGGGCAGGGGTTCTGTGTGGAACACGTCCAGCGATGCCCCGCCGATCCGACCACTGTCCAGCGCCGCCAGCAAATCGTCCTCGACCAGATGCTGCCCGCGCCCCAACTGGATCAGCACCGCGCCCTCGGGCATGCGGGCAAACAGATCCGCATTCAGAATGTCCCGTGTCGCATCGGTCAGCGGTAGCACGTTGATCAGGATGTCGGACCGCGCCGCCACCTGCTGCACCGCGTCAGGCCCCGCGACGCGCGTGATGCCGTCACCGCTGTCGCCACCGGTGCGGGTCGCAGC
This sequence comes from Marivita sp., assembly GCF_020055635.1. GTDB lineage: Bacteria > Pseudomonadota > Alphaproteobacteria > Rhodobacterales > Rhodobacteraceae > Marivita. The sequence continues at coordinate 50,225 of NZ_JAIPUT010000008.1, forward strand.
ATGCACGGCAAAGCCCATCGACGCGACGGTTGTGGCAATCGCCTGTCCCATCAGCCCGTAGCCCAATACGCCGACCGTCACCTGCGATGGCGGGCGCAGCGTCTTGATCGTCGTCCGGTCCCATGTCCCGGCCTCTTGCGCGGCCAGGTAATTGCCCATGCGCCGGTGATGCCAGACCACGTGCCACGCCGCGAACCCCGCCATGATCGCGGCCTGTTCATCGTCATGCACTCGCGTGACCACCGCCCGTTCCGGCAGGCTCGGGTTGCGCAGAACGCCGTCCACACCGGCGGCGATCACCTGCACCAGTGCGATGTTCGGATACGCCTCGAACGCATCGGGCGCGGGCCGCCAGACCAGCGCAAAGCGGATGCGCGACGGGTCGGGCACGTCCTCGGGACGGTAAAGCTTGAGCCCCGGCGCGGCCTCGACCGCCGCGCCGAACAAATCAGGCAGGTCCAGTGCCGAACACAGGTAGACGCCTTCGATCACGTCCGCTTCGGCTTTGACGGCCAATTTGCTCATGCCTGCGCCTCTTTCTGCGCGGCCAGGGCCGCTTCGTGCGCCTTGCCCGGAATCGCGTCCAGCAGCGATTGCGTATAGGCGGTCTGCGGATTGCCCAGCACCTGCGCCGAGGGCCCGAACTCCACCATCTCGCCGCGTTGCATGACGATGATGCGGTCGCAGACCTGTGCCGCCACGCGCAGATCGTGGGTGATGAAGATCATCGACAGGTTCAGCCGGTCCTTGAGGTCGGCCAGCAGATCCAGCACCTGCGCCTGAATTGACACGTCCAGCGCCGACACCGCCTCATCCGCGATGATCACCTCGGGGTCGAGCGCAAGCGCACGGGCGATCCCGACGCGCTGCCGCTGCCCACCGGAAAATTCATGCGGAAACCGGTCCATCGCCGACGGATCAAGGCCCACGACGCTCAGCAATTCGCGCGCCTTGTCCCGCGCGCTGGCCTTGTCGGTGCCATAGGCGATCAGCCCTTCGGTCAAGATCGTGCCGATCCGCGACCGGGGATTGAGCGACGAATAGGGATCCTGGAACACCATCTGGATGCGCCGGCGGTGTTGGCGCAGCGCGTCGCCGGTGATCTTGGAAATGTCCTGCCCGCCGATCTTGACCACGCCGTTCTGCGGGGTAAGCAGCCGCACAAGGCACCGGCCCAGCGTCGATTTGCCGGACCCGCTTTCGCCCACGATGCCGATGGTTTCGCCCTGGTACAGGTCGAACGTGGCCTTCTGAACCGCCTTGACCACGCGGGGTTTCTTGAAGAACCCGCCGGTGCGGCTGGTGAAGGTCATGTCCAGATCACGCACGCTCAGGATCGGCTGCGCGGTCTGTTCGACGCTGTCGCGGAACGTCAGCTTGGGAATCGCATCCAGCAGCGCGCGGGTATAGGAATGTGTCGGATCGAGCAGGACTTTGTCCGCCTCACCGGCCTCGACCACCTCGCCGTGCTGCATGACGATCACCCGGTCGGCAATGTCGGCCACGACGCCGAAATCATGGGTGATGAACAGAACCGCCATCCCGTGCCGCTTGCGCAGATCTTCGATCAGGTCGAGGATCTGCGCCTGCGTCGTCACGTCGAGCGCCGTTGTCGGCTCGTCCGCGATCAGGAGCTTCGGCTCCAGCGCCAGCGCCATGGCGATCACCACGCGTTGCCGCTGACCGCCGGACAGCTGGAACGGATAGGCGCGAATGGTCGTGTCGGGGTCCGGCAGGCCAACCTCGTGCAGCAGTTCCAGCGCGCGTTTGCGGCGCTCGGGCGGGGTCAGCAGGTCATGCGCCTCGAACACCTCGGCGATCTGGTCGCCGATCCGCATCAGCGGGTTCAGCGCGCTCAGCGGTTCCTGGAAGATCATCGAGATGTCCTTGCCGCGCAGGGCCAGCATCTCGGGCTCGGACAGTGTCAGCAGGTCGCGCCCTTCGAAGGTGATACTGCCTGCCGAGGGCGTCACCCCTTCGGGCAAGAGCCCCATCAGCGCATTGGCCGACATGGATTTGCCCGACCCGCTTTCGCCGACGATGCAGAGGATCTCGCCCTTGTCCAGGGTGAAGGACACGTCCTTGACCGCCAGCTCGCGATCCGCACCTTTCGGCAGGGCGATGGACAGGGTGTCGATGGCAAGCAGGCTCATGACGTGCGCTTTCTGAGCCGGGGGTTCAGCGCGTCGTTCAGCCCTTCACCGATCAGGTTCAACGCCAGCACCGTCAGCAGGATCGCGACACCGGGAATGAAGCTGAGCCACCACGCGCTGCGCAGCACGGTCCGCGCGGCCCCGATCATGTAGCCCCAGGACATCACGTTGGGATCGCCAAGCCCGAGGAAGGACAGCGAACTTTCCAGCAGGATCGCCGTCGCCACCATCAGCGAGGCCAGAACGATGATCGGGGGCAGGGCATTGGGCAGCACCTGCCGCAGGATGATGCGCAGGTTGCTTTGGCCCGACAGCGTGGCCGCCTCGACAAATTCGCGATTGCGCAGCGACAGCACTTCGCCGCGCACCAGACGCGCGACAGGGGGCCAGGAGACAATCGCGATGGCAAGGATCACGTAACTCAGCGTCGGCTGGAAGATCGCCAGCAGAACGATGGCCAGCGCAAAGCTCGGAATGGTCTGGAAGAACTCGGTGAAGCGCATCAGCGCGTCATCGACCAGACCGCCATAGTAACCCGCAAGCGCGCCGATCGGGATGCCGATGGCCAGCGCCACGACGGTGGACACCAGCCCCACCAGCAGCGACACGCGCGCGCCGTGGAACAGGCCCGACAGCACGTCCCGCCCCAGAGCATCGGTGCCCAGCGGCAGGCCGTCCATCTCGAACGGCGGCAGGAACGGGCGCTGCACCATCGACCACGGGCTGCGCGGAAACAGGAACGGGGCGGCGATGGCGCAGGCGATCACGATGGCGATGATGACAAGGCCAATGACGGCGCCACGGTTTTGGCGGAAACGGGACCAGAACGCCTTCATTGCGCCAACCGGATGCGGGGATCGACGATACCGTACAGGATATCGGTGATCAGGTTGAACAGAAGCACCATCGCGGCCGAGATGAAGAACACGCCAAGGATGACGTTGTAATCCCGCTGGCTGATCGCTTCGAACATCAGCCGCCCGATGCCCGGCCATGCAAAGACCGTTTCGGTCAGGACCGCGCCGCCGACGATCTGGCCCGCTTGCAAACCGGCCAGCGTGATCACCGGCAAGAGCGCGTTGCGCAGCACATGGCGGCGTTGAATGACCGAATTGCGCAGCCCCTTGGCGCGCGCCGTCTTGACGAAATCCAGCCGCGACACCTCGAGCATCGAGGCGCGGGTCATGCGCATGTAGATGGCGGTAAAGAACAGGCCCAGCGTCGTTGCGGGCAGGATCAGGTGCTTGCCGATATCCAGCACGCGGGCCAGCCCGGTATAGTCGGCCCCGATGGTCTGGTAGCCGAATCCGGGAAGCCAGCCCAGCCAGACCGAAAACAGCAGCGACGCCATCAGCGCCACCCAGAAGAGCGGCGTGGCGTAGAACAGAAGCGCGAGGCTCGAAATCAGCGTATCCCACCACGTGCCCTGCGTCTGTGCCGCCAGAACGCCAGCGGCGACACCGATCACGATGGAAATGACAAAGGCGGTCGCAGTCAGCAAGAGCGTTGCGGGAAGGCGGTCCCAGATCAGCTCGGCCACCGGCATCTGCTGGCGGTAGGAAAAGCCCAGGTCAAGCTGAACGGCGCCCTTCATGTAATTCCACAATTGCACCGTGAACGGCTGGTCCAGCCCGAACCGTTCGCGCAGATCCTGCAGGAATTTCTCGTCCGCCGCACCGGCTTCGCCCGCCATCACCGCTGCCGGATCGCCGGGGGCGGCATGGATCAGAACGAAGTTCAGCACGAGGATCGCCAGCAATATGAAAACGGCCTTCACAAGCCGCGCCGCGATGAAGCCAAGCACAATGGAGTCCCTTGGTTAAATCGGTCAATGCCACCGCCGCGCCACATCTCTGGGCGCGGCGGTGCAAGGATCAGCCTTGATTACTCGCGGTCAAGCCACGCATCGCGCATACCGTCATTGACGCCGATGGCGGTGCTGACCGGGTTCTTCAGATCGCAGCGATAGATCGTCGGGAACTGAAGCTCGAGCATCCAGGCCACCGGCACGTCATCGACGACGATGTTCTGCACCTCGGTGTACAACTCCTGACGCGCAGCGTCGTCTGGCTGGATTGCGGCTTCGGCAAACAGGCGGTCGGCCTCTTCGTTGACATAGCCCGACACGTTGTTCCACGGGCTGCCTTTGGCAATGTTGGACGAGATATAGCTTCGCGCCACACCCAAAGCCGGGTCGCCGTACTGGTAGAGATAGGTGAAGGCGAGATCGAAATCCCAATCGCCGGTCTTCTGGTTCCAGCCCGCCACGTCCGTTGCCACCAACTCGGATTCGATACCGACCTCCGACAGGTTCTGCCGGACCGCTTCGGCCCAACGCTGCCAGGTTTCGCCGTAGGGCAGGGGCAGGATTTGCAGCGTTTCGCCACCGTAATCCGAGGCTGCGAGGTACTCTTTGGCCTTTTCCGGGTCATAGGAAATGTCCGGCGTGTCCGGCTCGTGGAAGCGCGTGACCGACGAGACCGGGCCCTTGGCGACGGTGCCGTTGCCGTTCCACAGCGCATCGCGTGCGAACTCGCGATCCATCGCGTGCATCACCGCCTTGCGCAGGTTCTTGTCGGTCATCGGACCTTCATGCATGTTCATCCACATCCAGGAATGCGGACCGAAGAATTCCCAGCCGTCATTGGTGAAGCAGACATTGTCCATCGCCGTCAGGCGCGGAATGTCGAAGTTCTCGACCGACCCGCCGGGAAGCAGATCGACCTGACCGGTCTCGAACGCAACCGATCGCGATGCGGCGTCCGGGATCACCTGGTAATAGATTTCATCCAGGTAGGGCTTGCCCTCCATGTAGTAATCTTCGTTCTTCACCAGATGGATATACGAACCGCGCTCCCATTCGTTGAACTTGAAGGGGCCGGTGCCGATGGGCGTGTTGTTCGCCGGGTTGTTGGCGTAATCGGTGCCTTCGTAGATATGCTTGGGGATCATCGGCATGGTCCCTGCCTCGAAGATGCCAAGGAACGGGCCGAAGGGCTGTTTCAGGGTAAAGACAACCGTCTTGTCGTCGGGTGCTTCGATGCTCTCGACATGCACGAGGCTTGCGCGCAGGCGGGCATGGGTCTCGCGCAGGAACTCATCGACCGAGAACACCACGTCTTCCGAGGTAAACGGCTCGCCGTCATGCCAGACCACGTCATCCTGAAGCGTGAACGTATAGGTCAAGCCGTCTTCCGACTTGGTCCATTCCTTCGCCAGCGACGGCATCGGATCGAGGTTCTTGTCGTAACGCAGCAGGCTTTCATAGATCTGCCCCGCCACCATCTGCGTCGGGCCGTTCTGGATCAGGCCCAGCATCAGGCCCGGCGGTTCCGGCTGGATCACCGCGTTCAGCGTGCCGCCCGATTTCGGGGTCTCCTGTGCTGCAAGCGAGGACGCGATGGCAATGGCCGCGGCGGTCGTCAGGTATTGAAATGTCTTCATGTGTGGTCTCCCTGTTGATGGAGGTGAAACACCCGGCCCGGCTTATTGTGACAGGTCCGGATAATGCTTGAGCGCAAGGCGCAGATACGCCTCCCACTCGGGGTCTTTCCTGTCCGGGTTGCCCCGGTCCTTTGTCATGGATTCGTATTGCTGCGCCGTGAATTCGGCAAGGTCTTCGGACACCCGGTTCAGATCGGCCCCGGATGACAACAGCGCCAGCTGCGCCTTGCAGGTCCGTTCGAGGTTGTACATCAGCGCGAACGCCTCGCCCACGGTGCCGCCGCAGGTCAAAAGCCCGTGGTTGCGCAGGATCATCGCCTTGGCATCACCCAGATCGGCCACCAGCCGTTCGCGTTCCGCCAGATCAAGCGCGATGCCTTCATAGTCGTGAACCGCCACGCGGTTGTAGAACTGCAAGGACCATTGGTTGAGCGGCAGGATGCCATCCTTCATCGACGAAATCGCGACCCCGGCCACGGTATGCGTGTGCAGGACACAGCTCATTTCGGGCCGGGCGGCATGGACCGCGCTGTGAATGGTGAACCCGGCGGCATTGATGCCCGCGCCATATTCATCGCGGATGATGTTGCCATCCAGATCGACCGTCACGAGGTTCGACGCGGTCACTTCGTCAAAGCGCAACCCGAACGGATTGATCAGGAACCCGTGCTCTGCCTCTTCTTTGGGCGCTCGGGCGGAAATATGGGTGAAGATGCTGTCATCCAGCCCGAAATGCGCCACAAGACGATAGGCGGCAGCCAGGTGAAGCCGCTCCGTGGGCACGCTGTCGATTGAATCATGCTTCATGTGCGGACATCTCCAACAGGTCGGATCGGCGTGGCAGGTCTTGAAAACACGTCATTTTCCAAGCCGCCCGGCAAGGCCGCGCAGGGCGGTTTGCGCTCGGGTCGGATCAGCGTAACAAGCACTTGCGCGCCTGAAAAATAGCCTGAAGCTATGTCTTGTAGTGTTTTGGGTTATGTCTCTTGCGGCGTCAGGCTTGCCAGCACCTCGTCCGCGATGTCGAGAAACGTTTGCTCGGAGGGGGTGAAATGCCGGGCCGGATCGGCCACGAAATAGAGATCGGCGCGCAGATCGGGGCCGGGCAGGTCAAGCTGCCACAGGGTCTCGTCGCGCATTTCGCGGGCCACCGCGTGGATCGGCAGGACCCCGATGCCCAGCCCCGCGGTGATCATTCGGCAGACCTCGGCGAAATCGCCGCTGGTGCCGCTGATGTTGCGGCCCAGCCCGGTGCTGTCGCGCAGCGCGATCATCGGTTCCGGCGCGCGGCCCTCGGCATCACAGGAAAACGAGATGAACGGCATGTCGCGCAATTCGGCCAATGTCACGTCGCTGCGGCCAAACAGCGGATGCTCGGCGCCGCAGAAGACGCCGTAGCGCGCCCGCAGCAGCAGGTGACAGGCCAGCCGCGACAACGGCCGCTGCATCAGGCACACGCCGAAGGGCACACTCCCCGAGGCGACATTGTGCAGGATCGTGTGGCTTGACGCGATCTGGAGGTCCAGCACCACGGACGGGTGCCGCTGATGCATCAGGCGCAGGATCTCGTCGAAGAGGTCGCTGCGTGCGCCGGTCACCACCTGCACCTTCACCGTGCCGACAAGGCCCGAATGCAGCGCACTGAGCTTTTCTTCGGCGCGCAACGACGCCTCGAACATCTTTTCCACTTCGGAAAACAGAACCTGCCCGGCGGCGGTCAGTTCAAACTCGCGCTGTCCGCGCTGCACCAAGGTCTGTCCCAGCGATTTCTCCAACCGTTGCAGGGATGCGCTGACCGACGGTTGCGTCACGCCCTGCGCCTTGGCCGCGCGGGTCACACCGCCTTGCGACGCGACGTGGTAAAAACTGCGCAACAGGCCCCAGTTGTCGCATCTGCCCGTGGCATCAAGGTCAGGTGGCAGCGCTTTGTTCATCACGCCGCCTCTTCGGTGACCAGCCGTTTGCGCAACTCCGCGATCTGCGCCAGCATCATCGGCCTGGCCGACACGAGATCCGCCTCGATGGCGCGCCGGGCAGCAGGGCCGTCGCGCCGGGTCATCGCGTCAAGCAGGGCATAATGCTGGATGTTCAGCCCGGTGGGCTCGGTGTCATAGTAACAGGCCACCAATGGCCCCATCTGAAGCCACAACCCCTTGAGGATCTTCTGGAGCACCGGCATCCCCGCCAAGTCGCTCAGGGCAAGGTGAAATTCCTGGTTGCCCTCGGTCGCATCGGCCCAGCGGCGTTTCTCGATCGCCCGGTCATTGCGGTCCAGCAGCCTCCGCAGATCGCGGATCTGCGCTTCGGTCGCATGCTCCGCCGCGCGCTCGGCGGCAAGCCCTTCCAGGGACAACCGGATTTCGAGGATCTCGAGATAGGTCGCCTCGGACATCACGGGCACGCGCACATGTTTCGGCGACCGCTGTTCCAGCACGTTTTCCTGCGTCAGCTGCTTGACCGCGTCGCGCACCGGTGTCGTGCTGACCCCAAGCTGATCGGCCAGCCCGCGGATCGTCAGCCGGTCGTTCGGGCGCATCTGCCCGGTCAGCAGCGCCTTGGCGATCCGGTCATAAACCTGCTCGCCCAGGGGGGCCCGTCCGATGATCTGCATGTCGCGCAATGCCTCCGTGCTGGGCGGTTTGATGTATGATGCATCAAATTCTCTTGCCACGCCACCCCCTGACCCGTTAGCAGTGAGCGCAGATTCACCGACATTTGCGAAAGAGCTGCCCCATGGACATGCGCCCGAACTCAGACGAAGCCCGCGACATCGCCTATCACTTCCACGGCTACACCAACGCCCGCGTGCACGAACAGAACGGCCCGCTGATCATGGATCGGGGCGAGGGCGTGCATGTCTTCGACAACCAGGGCAACAAGTATATCGAAGGCATGTCCGGCCTCTGGAGCGTGGCTGTCGGCTTCAACGAACAGCGCCTGATCGACGCCGCGACCCGGCAGATGAGCAAGCTGCCTTATTACCACAATTTCGCCCACCGCTCGCACGGCCCGGCGATCGATCTGGCGGAAAAGCTGGTCGGCATGGCGCCGGTCCCGATGAGCAAGGTGTTCTTCACCAATTCCGGGTCCGAGGCGAATGACACGATCCTCAAGATGCTCTGGTATCGCTCGAACAGCCTTGGCAAGCCGGAAAAGAAAAAGGTCATCTCGCGCATCCGCGGTTATCATGGCGTGACCATCGCGTCCGCGTCGATGACCGGGCTGCCCTACAACCACAAATCCTTCGACCTGCCGCTTGACGGCATCCTGCACACCACCTGCCCGCATTACTGGCGCGAGGGCCAGGAGGGCGAGAGCGAAGAGCAGTTCGCCACCCGCTGTGCCGAGGATCTGGACGCGATGATCCAGGCCGAAGGGCCCGACACCATCGCCGCCTTCATCGCCGAACCGGTGATGGGCGCGGGCGGTGTCGTCGTGCCGCCCGCAACCTATTGGGAGAAGATCCAGAAGGTGCTGGGCAAGTACGAGATCCTGCTGATCGCCGACGAGGTCATCTGCGGCTTTGGCCGCACCGGCAACATGTTTGGCTGTGACACCTACCAGATCAAACCCGACATCATGACCATGTCGAAACAGATCACCTCGTCCTACTTCCCGTTTTCGGCCTTCATGATGACCGAAGAGGTCTATGCGCCCATCGCCGACGAATCCGGGCGCATCGGCGTGCTGGGTCACGGCTATACCGGCGGCGCGCATCCGGTGGGCGCGGCGGTGGCGCTGGAAAATCTCAAGATCATCGAGGAGCGCGATCTGGTGGCCAATGCCGCCGAACGCGGGGCCGAATTGCAGACGGGATTGCGAAAATTTGTCGATCACCCGATGGTCGGCGAAGCACGCGGCGTCGGCCTGATCGCGGCGCTGGAAATCGTCGCCCCCGAAGGCCGCGCCGAAGACTTCGCCCCCGGCAAGCTGGGTGCGGGTCTCAACGCGCATTTCCTGAAAAACGGCCTGATCTCGCGCAACATGATGGACGCGATGGCCTTCTGCCCGCCCATGATCATCAAGGCTTCGCAGGTCGCCGAGATCCTGTCTGCGGTCGAACAGAGCCTCGACGGATTCTCGGCAGAACTGGCCGCCTGATCCGCTCGGCACAGGCGCGCCGGGCAACAAACCCGGCGCGTCACCCTGCGTCATTCCAGCGTGCGCCATGCAATTATGCGTTGACTCGCGCGCGGTCCCGACCGTTCCTGTACGTCAAGGAAGATGCGCGGTGAAAACCGCTCAAGGGGAGGGACAAGATGACATTCACCAGACTCGCATTGGCGAGCACGATGCTCACCGGACTGGCCGCGACCGCGACCGCCGAAGAACTGCGCTTTGACGATCTGTACATCATCGGCGACTCGCTCAGCGATGCGGGCACCTATTCGCAGTCGATCATCGCCGCCGGCATGGGCGCTCTGCCGGTCATCAACTACAAGTTCCTGACCAACGCACCGGACGGATCGTCGCTCACCTATGGTGAGGTGCTGGGGCAATCGCTGGGCCTGGACCTGGGCCCGAATGTCTATTCCGCCGTTCCGCTGGCCGGGCAGGACGCGGTGCAACTGGGCGGCACGATCTATGCCGAGGGCGGCTCCCGCGTGACCGATCCGACCGGCATCGGCTTCAATCCCGCCCAGGGTGTCACGACCCGGCCGCTCTCCGAACAGGTGGACCGGCTGCTCGCGGATCGCCCGTCGTTCGGAGACAACGACCTGGTGATCCTCTGGGGGGGTGCAAACGATGTCTTCGCCCAGGCCGGGGCTGTCGACAATGGCCTGATCGGGCCACAGGACGCGGCGGCCAACATGGCGCAGGCCGCCACCGAACTGGTGGGGCTGGTCGACCGTGTCAAGGCGGCGGGGGCCGAGTCGGTGATCGTCGTCACCATCCCCGATATCGGCGAGACGCCGTTCGGCCTGTCGCTGGGGCCGCAGGGTGCCGCGTTTCAGACAAGCCTCGCGGACACGTTCAACGCCACGTTGCTGGCCTCCATCGGCGACAAGGCGGTGGTTGTCGACGCGGGCAAACTGCTGACCGCGGTGCAGAACGACCCGGTCCGCTATGGCTTTACCGCGCCCAATGCCGCCACCGTCCCGGCCTGTCCCGGCAGCGCCATCAGCTGTGTGCAGGGGATCAACGCCAGCCCCGACAGCGAGGACCGCGTGTTTGCCGACGGGGTGCACCCGACCACATCCGCACATCAGATCTTCGGTCAGGCGGCTTTTGCCGGGCTTCAGGCCGCCACCCAGACCGGCGCGATCTCGGTAGCGACCATGACCGCGCTGCGTCAGCACGGGCTGTCGATCGAGAACCGGATGAACCCGACCGTGCTGCTTACCACCGATGAAAACGGAAATACCCGGCGCCGCGAGGTCGGCGAGGTCGATGTCTATGCGAGCCTTGACGTGGGCCGGTTCGAAGGCGACGCCCAGCAGGTGACACCGGGGCTCGAGGGCAATACCAAGGTGCTCAAGGCCGGTGCGGACGTAGCCGTTGCCCCGAATGCAACGATCGGCGCCGGGATCAGCCTCGACTACGGCGAGGTCGAATTCGACAATGACGCGGGAAGCTTTGACACCGACCTGATGATCGGCGTCGTCTTCGGCCAGATCGCCTTGTCACCCAAATACTATGTGAACGCGGCCTTCGGCGGCGGCCGCATCAATGTCGACGACATCACCCGCAGTTTCACACTCGGTCCGGCGACCGAACGCTACACCGCCGACACCGAGGGCGACTACCGCTTTGCCCGGATCGGCGGCGGGGCGCTTTATGCGCTGAACGACCAGGTGCGGCTCAACCCGTTTGCGCATTACACGTGGGAAAAGGTGTCGATCGACGGGTTCACCGAATCCGATGGCGCGGCCAGCCTGTCCTTCGGCGACACCGAGTACGAATCCAGCCGGATCACCGCCGGCCTGTCGGCGATCTTTGCCCCCGCCAACATGGATGGCTGGGCCTTCAACCTGCGCGGTTCGATCGAGCATGATTTCAACGACGACCCTCTCGAGGTGTCGCTTGGGCCCAATGCGGACACGCTTGGCAACGTCTCGGCACCGCGCCCGGATCAGACCTGGGGGTATGTCTCGGGGTCGGTGATCCGGGATTTCGGCTCTGGCGCCTATCTGAGCCTGACCGGATCAAGCTCTGTCGGGCTGGACGGATCACGCGGCTTCACGGGGGCCGTGACCTACAAGATGACGTTCTGAGCCCGGCGCGGCAAAGCGCGGGCAATTGTTACAGTATTGAAACAAAAAAAGGGCTGCGGATCACGCAGCCCTTTTCAAATCCTGACAGGAAACTGCGCCTTACCGGCCCCAGCTGCGCACCGGACCGCAATCCATGTGGACGAAATTCGACCCGGAGTACCGGCCGACGCCGCCCGCCTTGCACGCACTCGCAGCGCGGGCAATCTGCCCGACCGACCGCGAATTGAGCCGCAGGTCGGCCGCCTGGCCCTTGAGATGCAGGGAATTCTTGGCAACACCCGAACTGCGGCTGCGCAGCATGGCATTGGTTTTCGGGCTGCGATAGCCGCTCAGAAGCATGTAGGGTTCGGAAACATCCATCATGTTATGCGCCGCCGCCATGATGTCGATGGTGCGCAGATCGATGGATTTCACATCATTGGTGCGCCAATCGCGCATGAAGACATGAACCTCCTTCACCGCGTCCTTGATATACTCGCCCTCGATCCAGTAGATCATGTCGATCCGTTCGCCGGTTCGGCCCGAGTACATCTTGATCCGTCGGATATCGCCGCCGCCGCGCAGGAACCCTGCCGCATTGGAGTAAGTCGGCGCTGCGGATACTGCTGTGGCTGCAAATGCAGTAAGCAATCCGCGGCGCGTGAAGCCGCCAGATACTGTGTCAGTCATCTTGAAGTGCCTGTCCCGTGTTCACGTTTGCCTTGGTGTTCGCGCCGTTCCGCGAAGCTGCCGAATGCCTAGAGTGTGCAGAAACTATGACACATGAAGAATCCCAACAAAACCTAAAGTTCCGCGAAAATTTTCAGTTCAAGGGGTTTCGGCAGAATCCTGCTTAAATTGTGATCCTGTGTTAGAGTTGCGCGACACCCGCGCCAGGCGATGCATCCGGGCCGCAGGGCCGTGGCAAAAGCGATCCTGAACGCTTTTGTGAATGGACACTCTGCGGGCGGGACGAAACCATGTGAACAACCTGTGCGCTAACGCGTTGTTTTGATATGATTATAGGAGATTACGGAATGAGCGACCGGAAAGTTCTGAACGGCGTGGCAGCGATTGCGCTTGTAGCGGCAAGCTACCTGGCGCCGCAACAGGCCGCTGCCGTTCAGGTCACTGCATTTCAGCAGGCGGTCGCCGAACGCGTCTCTGCGGACGAGCAGGTCGCCGCGTTTTACCGCGACCGCGGCTTCGACCCGGTCTGGACGGGCGGAACCGCCGCCGACCTGGAACGCCGGACCGCCTTGCTCGAGGCGCTGAGCATGGCCTCGTTCCACGGTCTTCCCGCTGCCCGCTACAATGCCGAGGCGCTGCTGTCGCGCATGGCCGCCGTGCGCTCGGGGTTCGATCGCGGCGCGCTCGAAGTGGCGCTGACCGAACTCTATCTCGACTTTGCCCGCGATCTTCAGACCGGCATCATCGACACGCCGTCGCGGGTGCGCAGCGCGATCGTGCGCGAGATCCCGCGTCGCGAGACCGCGTATTACCTCGACGGGCTGCTGTCGGATTCGCCGCGCGCCTTTCTGGCGTCGCTGGTGCCGCAGTCGCAGGAATACGCGCGGCTGATGAAGGTCAAGATGCGGCTGGAACACAACGTCGCGCATGGTGGCTGGGGCGCGCCTGTCCCGTCGGGCAAATACGAACCGGGCGATACCGGGGCCGGGGTCGTCGCGCTGCGCGACCGGCTGATCGCGATGGACTATCTCGACCGGACCGTGACGGCGCGATATGACGAAGCGATCACCGACGCGGTGCGCGGCTTTCAGGAAAATCACGGGCTCACCGTCGACGGGGTTGCCGGTGGCGACACGCTCAGCGAAATCAACGCCACCGCGCAGGACCGGCTGAAATCGGTGATCGTGGCGATGGAGCGCGAGCGCTGGCTCAACAAGCCGGGCGGTCTGGGCGACCGGCACATCCTCGTGAACATCGCCGATTTTCAGGCCCGCATCTTCGATCAGGGCAAGATGACCTTCGAGACCCGCTCTGTCGTCGGCCATCAGGAATTCGACCGCCAGACCCCCGAATTCTCGGACGAGATGGACCATATGGTCATCAACCCGAGCTGGTACGTCCCGCGGTCGATCATCGTGGGCGAGTACCTGCCGAAACTGCGCAACAACCCCGGCGCGGTGTCCCATCTGGTGATCACCGACAGCCGCGGCCGGGTGGTCAGCCGCAACCAGAGCTTTGCCGGATACACCGCGAACAGCTTTCCCTTCGCCATGCGTCAGCCGCCGGGGCCGCGCAACGCCCTGGGGACGGTCAAGTTCATGTTTCCCAACAAGTACAACATCTATCTACATGATACGCCTGCAAAAAACCTGTTCTCGCGTGAGGTGCGCACCTATAGCCACGGCTGCGTCCGCCTGAATGATCCGCACGAGTTCGCCTATGCGCTGCTGGCACGACAGACCGACGATCCGGTCGGGTTTTTCCAGTCGCGTCTGCGCACGGGTAGCGAAACGCGGGTCAACCTCGATCAGCCGGTGCCGGTGCACCTGATCTACCGCACCGCCTTCACCAAGGCCAAGGGTCAGACCCAGTTCCGCCGCGATGTTTACGGCCGTGACGCGGCGATCTGGGACGCGCTGAGCGCGGCAGGGGTGGAGATCGGCGGCATTCAAAGCTAAACCTGCGGCCAGTCAGGCCGGAGGCGCGGATGCCCTACACGATATCACAGATTGCCGACGCCCTTGGCCTGCATGCCGAGGGCGACATGTCGCTGATCGTGACGGCCGTGGCGGAACCGGCACAGGCCGGCGCGTCGGACCTCGCCCTTGCGATGAAGCCGGAATTCGCCGATCAACTGTCTTCCGGCAAGGCCCGCGCGGCGATGCTCTGGCACGGCGCGGACTGGCGCGCCTTCGGCCTTGCAGCCGCTCTGCTGGCACCGCGCCCGCGCTATGCCATGGCGGGCCTGTCGGCGATGATGGATGCCGGCGCGGGCTATGCGCCGGGCCGTCACCCGACAGCCGTGATCGACCCGACGGCGATATTGGCCGATGACGTGTCGGTCGGCGCCTTTGCCGTGATCGGGCCGGGCGCCGTGATCGGCGCGGGATCGGTGATCGGCGCGCAGGTCTTTGTCGGCCAGGGCGCCCGCATCGGTCAGGGCGCGCTGCTGCATCCCGGGGTGCGGATCGGCCACGACGTGACAATCGGCGATCGCTTCATCGCGCATTTCGGTGCCAGCATCGGCGCGGACGGATTTTCCTTTGTCACGCCCGAACCCTCGGCCGCCGAAAAGGTGCGCGAAACCCTTGGCGACCAGGGCGACGCCACGGCGCAGAGCTATGCCCGCATCCATTCGCTGGGCAGCGTCACCATCGGCGACGACGTGGAACTGGGTGCCAACAGCTGCATCGACCGGGGCACGGTGCGCGACACGCAGGTCGGGTCCGGCTGCAAGTTCGACAACCTTGCCCAGATCGGCCACAACGTGGTGATCGGCACGGATTGCCTGATCTGCGCGCAGGTCGGCATCGCCGGATCAAGCCGCATCGGCAACAACGTGGTGCTGGGCGGCCAGACCGGGGTCAGCGACAACCTCTTTATCGGTGACAACGTGATCACCGGCGGCGCCACCAAGGTGCTGTCGAACGTGCCGTCGGGGCGCGTCATGCTGGGCTACCCGGCGATGAAGATGGACACGCAGCTTGATCTCTACCGGCAGCTGCGCCGCCTGCCGCGCCTGATCGCGGATGTGGCGAGGCTGAAGAAAGCGGTTTCAAAGCCCGACCCGAGCGACTAAATCACGGCGCAGACGCAATCAGTCCGGGGTGAACACATGAGCGTGAAGGACAGGGTCATTCGCATCATCGCGGAACAGGCCATGATCGAACCGTCGGATGTAACCATGACGGACACGATGGCGGATCTGGGCATCGACAGCATGGGCCTTGTCGAATGCATCTTCGCGCTTGAGGAAGAGTTCGACATCGAAGTGCCCTTCAACGCCAATGAACCGCAGAAAAGCGATTTCGACATCTCGTCGGTGGCGTCGGTCGTGGACGGGATCGAGCGGCTGGTCGCCCTGCAAAAGGATTGAACCGGAATGAAACGCGTGGTCATCACCGGGGCGGGAACGGTCAACGCGCTGGGGCTGAACGTGGCGGACACGCTTGAGGCGATGCGCGAGGGGCGCTGCGGCATCGGCCAGCTGTGTTTTCGCGACGTGGAGCGGCTGGCCATCCAGATCGGCGCGCAGGTGCATGATTTCGACGAGGCGGCGCATTTCAACCGGCAGCAATTGTCGCTGTATGACCGCTTCACCCAGTTCACCCTGATCGCCGCCCGCGAGGCGCTGGCACAGGCCGGGCTTGAGTTTTCGGACGAACTGGCGGCCAGGTCCGGGGTCGTTCTGGGCAACTCGGGCGGCGGCATGACGACGCTGGATGAAAATTACCGCAGCGTCTACGAAGAGGGCAAGAACCGGGTGCATCCCTTTGTCGTGCCCAAGCTGATGAACAACGCCGCCGCAAGCCACGTGTCGATGGAGTTCAACCTCAAGGGTCCGTCCTTTACCGTGTCCACCGCCTGTGCGTCGTCGAACCATGCCATGTCGCAGGCGTTTCAGATGGTGCATGGCGGGCTGGCCCCGGTGATGGTCACCGGCGGGTCGGAATCCATGTTGTGCTTTGGTGGGGTCAAGGCGTGGGAAGGATTGCGCGTCATGTCCAAGGACGCCTGCCGGCCGTTTTCGGCCAACCGCAACGGCATGGTGCAGGGCGAAGGCGCGGGCGTTTTCGTGTTCGAGGAGTATGAACACGCGCGGTCGCGCGGGGCCGAGATCCTAGCCGAAATTGTGGGATTCGCGATGACGTCGGACGCCTCCGACATCGTGATGCCCTCAAAGAACGGCGCGGCGCGCGCCATTGCCGGGGCGCTGGCCGATGCGCGGCTCAACCCCGAGGACGTGGGCTACATCAACGCCCACGGCACCGGCACGGCGGCCAATGACAAGACCGAATGCGCCGCTGTCGCCGATGTGTTCGGCGCCCATGCCGACCGGCTGATGATCTCGTCCACCAAGTCGATGCACGGCCATTGCATCGGCGGCACCGGCGCGATCGAGCTTCTGGCCTGCATCATGGCCCTGCGCGACGGGGTGATCGCGCCGACCATCGGCTATGAGGAACCGGACCCGGAATGCGCGCTTGACGTGGTGCCCAACGTGGCACGCGATGCACGGGTCGAGGTGGCGCTATCGAACGCCTTTGCCTTCGGCGGGCTGAACGCCGTGCTGGCGCTGCGGCGGGTGTGAGGCGGCAAGCCTGTTCGAACAGGCTTGAAACCCCGTTTCGAAACGGGGTGGCCCGCATTTTCGAAAATGCGGATCAGAGCCTTGCAAGGCTCTGGCAAGACCATTCGAATGGTCTTGGCACCGCGCGCCCGGTTTCCAGATCCTTAACGTTGCTGGTGCCATACCCCGTCCCACGATGCGCATCGAGCGGGAAGGGTCACTCCCATGCCGCGACAGTTAAACTGACACTCTCTTGTTCCCCGTCATGGGGCGACCCTGAGAAACCGGTTTCACGAAGGCCCCTGACAGGGGCGCAGGTCACGGGGGACACCCCGCCAGATGAGAGAATGTCAGGCCAAAGAGCGGCGCCGCTTCTTTCCTTCCAATACGTCATCCCGGGCCAAGACCCGAAGACCTGATGCCGGACAGATCCGCGGGTCACGCCCGTGGATGACGGCGCAGCATGTCCGCGGCCCTGTGCCGGCACCCAAGCAGGCCCATTGCACTTTCCCGCAACACATGGCCATCTGCGGCCATGAATTTTGCCAGCCGCATCACCCGACTTCCGCACGCTTACGACCTTGACCAGGGGGCCGATGCGCGGGACGCCGTGCCGTGGGCGACGGGCGACGTTGCCAGGCTGATCGACGGCGCCTGCGGGTGCAGCCCCTATCTCAAGTCGCTGGTCGAGAAAGAGGGCGGCTGGCTCGAAACGGCGCTGGACGATCCCGAGCGCGCGTTGTCGGACGAACACACCACCTTGCGCGCCACAGCCCCCGATGCGCTTGCCTCGCGGCTGCGGCAGGCCAAGCGCCGGGTGGCGCTTCTGACCGGGCTGGCCGATCTGGCCGCTGTCTGGCCGCTGGAAACCGTGACGCAGGCGCTCACCGATTTCGCCGATCTTTCGGTGCACCTGGCCCTGCGGGCCTGTGTCGGGCACGAGATCAAACGCGGCAAGCTGCCTGGCCAGACCGAGACTGACGCCGAACAGGCGGGGGGCATGGTGGCGCTCGCGATGGGCAAGATGGGGGCCGGAGAGCTGAATTACAGCTCGGATGTGGACCTGATCTGCCTCTTCGACGAAACCCGGTTCGATCCCGACGACTACCACGAGGCACGCTCCAGCCTTGTGCGCGCGACGCGCAAGATGTGCGCGATGCTCAGCGATCTGACCGGCGAAGGCTATGTGTTCCGCACCGATCTGCGGCTGCGACCCGATCCGTCGGTCACGCCGGTCTGCCTCGCCATGGAGGCGGCGGAGCGCTATTACGAGAGCCTTGGCCGGACATGGGAACGCGCCGCCTATATCAAGGCGCGGCCCTGTGCCGGGGATGTTGCGGCGGGCGAAAAATTCCTCAGGACGCTGACGCCCTTCGTCTGGCGCAAGCACCTTGATTTCGCCGCCATCCAGGACGCGCATGACATGGTGCAGCGCATCCGCGACCACAAGGGACTGGGCGGCGCGATCACCCTGCCGGGCCACAACATGAAGCTGGGGCGCGGCGGCATCCGCGAGATCGAGTTCTTCACCCAGACCCGCCAGATCATCGCCGGTGGCCGCGACCCCGACCTGCGCGTGCGGGGTACGGTGCCGGGGTTGGCGGTGCTGGCCGAAAAGGGCTGGGTGCCGCAGGACGTGACGCAAACCCTGACCGACCACTACCGCGCCCATCGCGAGGTCGAACACCGGGTGCAGATGCTGCGCGATGCCCAGACCCACGACCTGCCGCAATCCGAAGGCGGGTTCGACCGGCTCGCCGCCTTCATGGGCACCGACCGGACCAGCCTGACCCGCGAGCTGCGCGCCCGGCTGGAAGAGGTGCATGACCTGACCGAAGGCTTCTTTGGTGGCGAAACGGCCCCGGAGAGGTCCGGCTCTGTGCCGGACGAGTTGACCAATTCCGAGATCGTCAGCCGCTGGCGCACCTATCCCGCGCTGCGCTCGGCGCGCGGCAGCGGCATCTTCGAACGGCTGCAACCCGAGATCCTGGGTCGCCTGGCCAAGACCTCGCAGCCGATGGATGCGCTGATGGCGTTTGACGGATTCCTGAGCGGACTGCCCGCGGGGGTACAGGTGTTCTCGCTGTTCGAAGCCAATCCGCATCTGATCGACCTCTTGATCGACATCGTCGGCGTATCGCCGGACCTCGCACGCTACCTGTCGCGCAACGCCTCGGTGTTCGACGCGGTGATCGGTGGGGATTTCTTTGCCGACTGGCCGGGTCAGCCAACGTTGCGCGCTGCCTTGTCCGACGTGCTGGCGCGCGAAGCGGATTACGAGAACAAGCTCAACACCGCCCGGCGCTGGGGCAAGGAATGGCATTTCCGCATCGGTGTGCACCTGCTGCGCGGCCTCATCGGGGCCGAGGAGGCGGGCGCGCAATATGCCGATCTGGCCGATGCCACGCTGGGTGCGCTGGCCCCCGAGGTACAGGCCGAGTTCGCCCGCAAGCACGGCCCCTGTCCGGGGCGCGGCGCGGTGGTCCTGGGCATGGGGAGCCTGGGGTCGCGGCGGCTGCACGCCAAGTCCGATCTCGACCTGATCGTGATCTACGATCCGGGCGACGCGGAGATGTCCGAGGGCCGACGCCCGCTGGCGCCCAGGCCCTATTACGCACGGTTGACACAGGCGCTGATCACCGCCATGACCGCGCCGATGGCCGAGGGCCGGATCTACGAGATCGACATGCGCCTGCGCCCGTCGGGCAACCAGGGACCGGTGGCCACCAGCCTCACCGCCTTCGAGACCTACCAGACGTCCGACGCCTGGGTGTGGGAGCACCTGGCGTTGAGCCGCGCGCGCGTCATCGCGGGGCCGCGGGACGTCGCCGCCGACGTGGCGCAGGTTCAGGCGGCGGTGCTGTCCGCGCCGCGCGACCGCGACACGGTGCTGCGCGAGGTTGCCAGGATGCGCAACCGCATCGCCGCCGCCAAGGGGCGGGGCGATCCGTGGGACGCCAAGCTGGGGCAGGGCCGGATGCAGGATATCGAACTTGTCGCCCAGGCCGCCGCGCTGCTGGCCGGAGTGCCGCTGGGGTCGGTGCCCGACGCGCTGACGGACGGGGCGCGCTGCGGCTGGCTGTCCGACACCGACGCTGCCACCCTGAGCGACGCGTACCGGCTTTGCTGGTCGCTTCAGATCGCCTCGCGCCTGATTTCCGAAAGCCCGATTGCGCCGGAAGGCGACAACAGCGCGGCATCGGATTTCCTGTGCCGGGTCACCGGCGCGGACAGTATCGCAGGGCTGAAGGACAGGCTCGGGGACAAGGCGGATGACGCCGCGCAGGTGATCGACGCGGTACTGCCGGATGTGACAGGGGACAGCTGAGATGCGCAAGGGCGACGCCACCGACCCGAAAGGCCTGATCGCGGAATCGTTCCGGATCGACGGGATCACCTACGAGGAATGCCGGTCGATCTTCCTGGACTGGGCTTTGGCCGTCCCGGTCAATGCCGACAGCACCGCGCTGATCGAGGAACTGCTGGCCCGCCATCCGGTGCCGGATCACCCGATGACCCATGTCCTGCGCGAGGGCCTGACCGCGACAACCGCCCCCAGACGCCGAGGCGGCTGGAAGGGTCGGCGCAGTTGAGGCGCAGGCTGCGACGGGGCTGATTTCAGGATCATCAAACGAAAAAGGCCGCCCCGGGGCGGCCCTGTCCAGATCGTCGCTCCGGCGTGTCAGCCGTTGGATGCGGCCGGGGTCGGGTTGGCCGGCGCGGCGGATGCGACGGGCTTGGCCTTGCCGCCATTGAGCGGATCGTCCTGGCGTTGAACCGAGCCTTCGAAATGGGCACCGGATTCGATCGCGATGGTCTTGTGGATGATGTCGCCCTCGACGCGCGCGGTGGCGGTCAGTCGAACCTTCAAGCCGCGCACGCGACCCACGACACGGCCGTTCACGACCACGTCGTCGGCCATGACTTCCCCCTTGATCGTGGCGCTTTCGCCGACGGTCAGCAGATGCGCACGGATGTCGCCCTCGACGGTGCCTTCGACATTGATGTCGCCGGTCGTCTTGAGGTTGCCGGTGATGTGCAGATCGCTCGACAGGATCGACGCAGCGGGCTTTGCCTTGGGCGCGGAGGCCTTGAATTCCGAAGACGACGGACGCGACGAGTCAGGCATGGCCGGCCTCGGCGAACTGACGTCATCGGCCTTGGGGCCGGGCTCGTTGATTTTGCTTTTAGAAAACATCGTTTGCAGCCTTGATGTAGATCATGGGGTTGACGGGTTTGCCGCCGACACGGACTTCGTAGTGTAGGTGCGTGCCGGTGGAACGTCCAGTGTTCCCCATAGCAGAGATACGATCCCCGCGCGAGACCCTTTGACCCTTCTTCACATAGAGTTTCGAGTTATGCGCATAGCGCGTCTCGATGCCGAACTCATGCTGTATCTTGACGAGCCTACCATATCCTGATTGCCAGCCCGCGAACGTCACCACACCGTCCGCGGTGGCATAGATCGGCGTGCCATGCGCCCCGGCGAAATCGGTGCCGGCATGCAGGCGGCCCCAGCGGTATCCGAATCCGCTGGTAAAGCGGAACGAATCCTTGATCGGCATCGCGAAGGGGGCTTTCTGCGCCGCGATCCGGTACAGGTTCAGCCGGTCCATCTGGTTCAGGATGCGATTGGCGCGCAGCACGTCCTCGGAGGGCAGTGCTTCGCCGCGTGTCGAAAGGCTCAGCGGCGTCAGCGGGCCGCCCTGGCCGGAATAACCGCGCCGCACCTGGTTGAGGATGCTGTCGGCGTCCATGCCCGCCGCCTCGAACATCTTGTCGAGCGGCTTGACCGACACCGTCATCGCCTCTTCGAGCTGGCGGAAGATGGTGTCGTTCTTCTCTTCCATCAGCTTGATCTCGGTGGCCATCTCGTCGGCCCGGATCAGCGCGTCCTGCGCATCGGCGACTACCTGGTCGCGTTCCTCGGCGGTACGCGCCAGCGCGGTGGACAGGAAATCGAGCGTCGTGGTGTCAACCTCTCCGGAAGAGGCGAGGGCGGCACCGCCATCCTCGATCTCGGTGCGCAGCGCGGCCAGTTCGGTGCGGACCTCCTCGCGGGCCCGGATCGCGTCGCGCAGCTTGAGCTGCACCGCTTCAAGGCCGGATTCCAGTTCGACGCGGCGGGTTTCGGCATCCAGCAGGTTGGACTGCATGACCGACACCTGCTCCAGCGCGGTGTTGAAGCGCTCCTGCGCGGCGACGGCCTCGGCGGCGCGGGTGTCGCGCTCTTTCGACAGGATGTTGAGCCGTGTCTGGTATGTCTCGAGATCGCGTCGCGCCTGTTCGCGGAAATTGCCCGAGCCGATCGAGTCCATCAGCAGCACTGCCGTGGCGATGATGCTCCAGGCCAGAACAAGAGAGGCGCCGCCGAACGCGACGGCCTGGGTGCTTGATTTCAGTCGGATGAAGCGGGTGTCGGTGTCGGAGCGCAGAAACAGTCGGCGTTCCGGAAAAAAGCGTTCAAGTATGCCATGCAGTCTTATCGCAAGTCTTGTGCGCACCTGTATGTTCCTCTGTCCCGTCCCTCGATCACGTCTCCAAAGCCCCAACTCCGGACGCGCATCCGTTACGGCCTTACCGAGACATTCGGAAATTGGCAACATTTTTGGACCACCGGGACGCCCAGCCGCGCGATACCCCGCCGAATTGGCGAAATTTCGCCGATTTGTTCGAGGCTTACAGCCTGTTGCGGGAACCACACGGTGCCGTCGGGACGGGTCACCCGGTCTCTGTCAGCGGCCAGTAGAAATCCGGTGGCAGGCCCGCCTCGGCGCGCTTTTCCTCGTTGAAGGGCGGTTTCAGGGCGCCCTTGAAATACCGCCGCACCAGGCTGTGGAAGGCCTCCTTGGGGTCCTGTTCATGCCGCCCGCACAGGAAATGGAACCACTTGGAGCCATAGGCCACGTGGCTGACTTCCTCGGCATAGATCGTCTCGAGCGCGGCTACCGCGCCGGTCTCATTCGCCTTGCGGAAAATCCCGATCATGCCCGGCGTCACGTCGAGCCCCCGCGCCTCGAGCACCATCGGCACCACGGCGAGCCGTCCCATGAAATCCTCTGCCGTGTCCTCGGCGGCGCGCCACATGCCGGCATGGGCGGGCAGGGCGCCGTAGAAACTGCCCTGTTCCTCAAGACAGTCGCACATCAGGTTGAAGTGCTTGGACTCCTCGTCGGCCGCCCTCACCCAGTCATCGTAGAACCCCATCGGCATCGGCACATGGGCAAAGCGCGGGATGATGTCCCAATGCAGGTCGACGGCGTTCAGTTCGATATGCGCCACGGCATGCAAGAGCGCGATGCGTCCCTGCGGGCTGCCCGGCTTGCGCTTGGGCACGTCGCGCGGATCAAGCAGAGCAGGCGCGTCCGGGCGCGACGGGCGCAGGGGCGGCCGGGCCGCACCTATGGGCAGCGGCGTCCCGGCGGCGCGCGCCGCGGCCCATCGCGCGGCGTAATCCCGGGATTTCGCGGTTTTCTCCCGCCCGTCCGCGGTCGTCAGGACGTCCACCGCCATGTCGCATAATGTCATCATGACACTTTAGGTCGCGCGCCACGCTCCGGAATGCAAGAGCGCGTGCTGCCCTTCTCCGGTTTCCAAATATCCAAAAGACCGGTCTGCGTTGCGCCATCGGTTCGGCCTCATGGAGGTCGGGTGCAGGTCGGGTGGGACTTTCCCGCGCGCCGCAGGCGCGCCCCGGTCGGATCGGGCACAGCCCGATCCGACCCGAAGCCTCACAAAGCCCTGGCCGCTTCCAGAACCTCTTCGGCATGGCCCGGCACCTTGACCTTGCGCCAGGCGCGGGCGATCCGGCCCTCGGCGTCGATCAGGAAGGTCGACCGCTCGATCCCCATGAATGTCTTGCCGTACATGGATTTTTCTTTCCAGACGCCGAAATCCTCCGACGCGGTGCCATGTTCGTCCGAAATCAGCGGCACGGTCAGCTTTTTCTTGGCCATGAACTTCTCGTGGCTTTCCAGGCTGTCCTTCGAGATCCCGAAGACCTTGACGCCCAGCTGCGCGAACTCGGTCTCGAGCCCGGTAAAGGCCTCGTTTTCCTTGGTGCAGCCCGACGTATCGTCGCGCGGGTAGAAGAACAGAACCACCGGGGTTCCGCGCAGGCCGGCCAGCGAAACCTCGCTGTCCTCGCCGCCCTGTACCGGAAGTGTGAACTCCGGAGCCAATTCCAGTGTGTCGCTCATGACGCTATCCTTTAAAAGACAAGAAACGGGAAAGAGGGAGATGTCCCTGCGTCCCAAGAATAACGCAAAAGGATCGCGCTTCCAGTGACCGAGGCCGAGGCCCCTTCCGAATTCCGCGAAACGCCCCGCCGCAGACGGCGCGGGCGCTGGACGCTGGGCGTGCTGCTGGCGCTGGTGCTGGCGGTCCTGGCGGCGGGCTGGGCGGTGACCGGGCGCAGCCTGTCGGCCCCCGACTGGGTGCGCGACATGGTCGAGACGCGGCTGGCCGAGAGCCTGCCGGGCTTCCGGGTGCTGTTCGGCGATGTCCAGCTGCGGCTCGAAACGGACGGGCGCACCCGGATCATCCTTCTGGACGTCGATGTGCAGACCTCGGAAGGCGCGCCGGTGGCAGTGCTGTCGGATGTCCAGATCGGTCTGACCGCCTATGACCTGATCCGCCGCAAGGTGGTGCTGCGCGACCTGGGCGTCAGCGGCGCCTTCGTGACGCTGACGCGCAACCGCGCGGGCCAGCTTGGCCTGGCGCTGGGCGATGCCTTCGCGCTGGGCAACGCGGCGCCGGACGTGCCGACCATCGTGGCGCAGATCGACCGGCTCCTGCTGGATGACCGGCTGTCGCGGCTGCAAAGCGTCGAGGCCAACGGGCTGACCCTGCGTTTCGAGGACGCCCGCGCGCGGCGCGGCTGGACGATGGATGGCGGGCGCATCCTGCTCGAGCGCGAGGGCGACCTCTTGCGCCTGTCGGGCGACCTGGCGGTGCTGGGCGGCGGCGCCACGGCGACGCGGCTGCAACTGGATGCGTCCTCGACCATCGGCGACACGGATGTGGCCTTCGGGGTGTCGCTGACCGACATGCCGTCGCAGGACATCGCCACGCAGGGTCCGGCGCTGGCCTGGCTGGGGGCGTTGCGCGCGCCGATCTCGGGTGCGCTGCGGGCCACGATGCGGGCGGATGGATCGCTGGGTGTGCTGAACGCGACCTTGCAGATCGACGCGGGTGTGCTGCAACCCAATCCCGACACGCCGGCCATTCCGTTCAATTCTGCGCGCAGCTATTTCCGCTTCGATCCCGACCGGTCCCAGATCACCTTCACCGAGCTGTCGGTGGACAGCGACCTTGTCCGCGCCGTCGCCGAGGGACGCGCCACGCTCGACGGGTTGCAGGACGCCCGCCCGTCGCAGATGCTCGGGCAGGTCCGCTTCAGCGAATTGCGCGCGGCCCCGGACACGGTGTTCGACGAGCCGCTGTCGCTGGCGCGAACCGAGCTGGATTTCCGCCTGCGGCTCGATCCGTTCGAGCTCGACCTCGGGCGAGTCTGGATCGACGATCCGCAGGTGCCGCTGCGCATGAAGGGCCGTCTGGCGGCGACCGGGGACGCCTGGCACTATGCGCTGGATGGCAGTGTCGGCGCGCTGACGCCGGAGGCGCTGCTCCGGGTCTGGCCGGTGGCGATGGCGCCGCGCACCCGAAACTGGGTGGTCGACAACATCCAGGGCGGGGTCATCACCGAGGGCCAGTTCGCGCTGCGGTCGCAGGACGGGCCGCGCCCGGTGGTCTTTCTCAATGCCGCGTTCGATCAGGCCCAGGTGCGCTATGCCAGGACGCTGCCGGTGGTCAAGCAGGGCAGGGGCAGTTTGACGCTCAATGCCAACCGCTTTGCGGTGCGTCTGACCGAAGGCCGGATCGAGCCACCCCAAGGTGGGGCCATCCGGATCGACGGCAGCACCTTTGTGATCCCGGACACCGGGCAGCGCCCGGCGGATGGCCAGATCACCCTGGCGGGGGATGGCCGGGTCGAAGCGCTGCTGTCCTATCTCGACAGTCCGCCGCTCGAGATCATGCAAAAGGCCAACCGCCCGGTGGACCTGCTGGCGGGGCAGGTGCGGTTCGACGGCACGCTGAACCTGCCGCTGCGCCGGGGCGTGCGGCTCCCGGACATGGCGCTGGATGTGCGCGGGCGCGCAACGCAGGTGGCCAGCGACGGGATCGTGCCGAACCGCGACCTGACCGCGCAGGCGCTGGACGTATCGGTGACCAACGCCCGGCTCGAGGTGTCCGGGCAGGCGGCGCTGTCGGGGGTGCCTTTCGAGGGGACCTGGACCTTGCCGATCCCGGAACCGGGCCAGCCCGCCGGCGACAGCCGCATCGACGGGATCGTGACCCTGTCGGAAAGCGCCGCACGGGCCTTCGGCATCGCCTTGCCCGACGGCATGGTCAGCGGCAGCGGCCCGGCCGATCTGCGGGTCGAGCTGCGGCGCGGCGCACCCCCGGAATTCGAACTGACCTCGCGGCTGAGGGGCATCGGCCTGTCGCTGCCGCCGATCGGCTGGAGCCTGCCGCAAGGCACGACGGGCAATCTGCAGGTGGCCGGGGTGCTGGACCAACCGGCGCGGATCGACCGGCTGGTGCTCGAGGGGCCGGGGCTTGAGGCGCGCGGATCGCTCCGTCTGAACGAGACCGGCGCGCTGGCGTCGATCGACCTCGACCGGGTGCGCGCCGGTGGATGGCTCGACGCGCCGGTGACGCTGACCGGGCGCGGCGCCGGGGTGCCGCCTGCGGTGCGGATCGCGGGCGGATCGGTCGACCTGCGCAGCGCGCCGCTGGGCCGGGGTGGCGGCGGAGGCGGCAGCGCGGGCGGGCCGGTGCCGCTGACACTGGCGCTGGACAGCTTGCAGGTCTCCAACGACATCCGCCTGACCGATTTCCGCGCCGACCTGCGCTCGGGCGGCGGCCTGACCGGCAATTTCACCGCCAGCGTCAACGGCAAGGCACCGATCACCGGCGAGGCCGTGCCGCAGGCCGGGGCGACGGCGTTCCGCATCCGGTCGGACGCGGCGGGCAAGGTGATCCGCGAGGCGGGTATCCTCAAGACCGTCGCGGGTGGCGACATGACATTGGTGCTGTCGCCGGTCGCGGGCCAGCCCGGCAGCTATGACGGGGCGCTGGACGTGGCCAACGCGCGGCTGCGCGATGCGCCGGGAATCGCGTCGCTGCTGGATGCGATCAGCATCGTCGGCCTGCTGGACCAGCTCGAAGGGCCGGGCATCCTGTTCACGGAAGTGGAGGCAAGGTTTCGCCTTACCCCCGATCAACTCTATCTGACACGGTCAAGCGCCACCGGGCCGTCGATGGGGATTTCGCTGGATGGCACCTACGATCTCGGGACCAGCAGCCTGGACTTGCAGGGGGTGCTGTCGCCGATCTTCTTTCTCAACGGCATCGGCAGCATCTTCACCCGCAAGGGCGAAGGGCTGATCGGGTTCAACTTCAACCTGACCGGACCGGCGCGCCAGCCGAATGTCAGTGTGAACCCGCTGTCGGCGCTGACACCGGGGATGTTCCGCGAGATTTTCAGACGGCCCGCGCCGGTGCCGGGGGAGTGATCCTTGCTGTAGGCGCCGACGGCGTGTCGAGCGTGGTCGTGCCACCGCTTGAAGTGGCACGACCGGTTTGGTGGGGATCGGTCAGCAGACCGGGATCAGGCGAACCACCAGCGATGGTATCCGCGCGCACCATCGAGTTCCCAGACAGCGGAAATGCTCTCTTCGTGCATCACATTGTCCCGCCGCGCAGAGGTGCGGTTGCGGAAGAACGGCACGATGGTGCCGCCATCATCGCGGCACAGCATCTGCATTTCCGCGTACATCTCGGCCCGCAGCGCGTCATTGGTTTCCGACTTCGCAGCAAGCAGCAATTCGTTGAAACGCTCGTTTTCCCAACGACTTTCGTTCCATTCCGCACCAGCCCGATAAGCCTGCGAGAACATCACGTCAGGTGTCGGGCGCGCCGCCCAGGAGACCACGCAAAACGGCACTTTCAGCCAGACGTTCGACCAGTACCCGTCAGCCGGTTCACGCTTGACCTGGATATCCAGACCTGCGGGTTTTGCCTGTTCGGCGAACAGGGAGCACATGTTCACTGCCCCCGCGAGCAACGTGTCGTTTACCGAGATCTCCACGGACAAACGATCATAGCCAGCTTCCTTGAGGTGATAACGCGCACGGTCAAGATCCTGTTCGCGTTGCGGCAGATCGGCGTGAAAGGGCATTGTCGGAGCGATCGGGTGATCGTTGCCGACCGTGCCGCGGCCAAACAGGATTTTCTCGACGATCTCCGTCCGGTCGATCGCGTGTTTCAGGGCAAGCCGGACGTTCACGTCATCAAAGGGTGCCACGTCACAATGCATGGGCATGGTGATATGCGTGCCGGAAGCCACGTCGTCCAGGATGACCCCGGGGGCGCGTTCCAGCAGGTCCGCGGTCTTGAGGTCCACGTCGGTGACCGCATCCACATCGCCGGTGACGATGGCCGTTTGCCGGGCATTCGGGTCGTTCAGGACGGTCATCTCGATCCGGTCGAACCAGGCACCGTTATCGGCGCGGTGCCAGCCGTCATGGCGCTCGAACGTGGCCCGGATACCCGGTTCGAAATCGACGACGCGATAGGGGCCGCAGCCGATGCCGCCTTGCCATTCGATACCGCCATCCGGCTTGGCCGGTACGATCACCAGGTGATAGTCCGTCAGCAGGTAGGGCAGGTCCGCGTTGCCCTGAGCCATCGTGAAGATCACCGCGTGATCCCCGTCCGCAGAGATATCGGTTATGTCCGTCATGAGTGATTTGGCCGCAGACGTGCTGTCATCGCCGCGGTGGTAGTTCATCGAGGCAATGACATCTGCCGACGTGACCGGCCGCCCGTCATGGAAGGTGGCGTCGGGGTGCAGCGCAAAGCGCCATCTGGACGCGTCACCGTCCATCGCCTCCCAATCGGTGGCGAGGTCCGGACCAAGCTTGTTCTCGTTGGTGATTTCCGTGAGGTAGGACCGGGTCACATGGCTGGAATGGATCATCAGGATGCTTTCGGTCGTCGCCGGATTCCAGCTATCCGTGCTGTTTCCGTCATGCACGCCTACCCGAAATGTGCCGCCTCGCGTCGGCGCCGCGGACGCGCGGCGAGGAATCATCGCCGGCACGGCTGCGACCAGCCCGGTTGCGGCGGCCCCTTGAAGCAGAGTGCGGCGGCTTGGCCCGGAAGTGAGCTGCGCGGCTGGCGCAATCGGTTTGTTCTTCATGTGGACGGTTCCCTTTTTTTGAACCCGAGAGGGTAGTGCTCGGAAGGGGCGGATCAACATTCCCGCCGGGTCACCGGACCACATGCCTTTTCAAAAGCGGTGTCCGCTTTTGTTGCGCGGTCGGGTCAGGTAAGGGCTGCGGCGACACTCGTTCAGCGGACATCACCCCATGAAACTCAGCGATTTCGATTTTGACCTGCCGGAAGACCTGATCGCCACGCGGCCCGCCTCGCCGCGGTCTTCGGCACGGCTGCTGCATGTCGAGGCGGGGGCAATTTCCGATCGGATCGTGAACCAATTGCCGGACATCCTGCGCCCCACGGACCGGCTGGTGCTGAACGACACCAAGGTGATCCCGGCGCGGCTTTTCGGTGTGCGGCGGCGTGTCGGCGACACCGGGCCGACCGAAGCCAGGATCGAGGTGACGCTGTTGGAGCCGCAGGCGGACGGGACGTGGTCGGCGCTGGTCAAGCCGCTCAAGAAGCTGCGCGAGGGGGAGGTGGTGGAATTCTCGTCCGACCTTTCGGCCAGCCTCGAAGGGCGCAGCGACGGGCAGGCGCTGTTGCGGTTCAACCTGACCGGCGAGGATTTCGACGCGGCACTGGCCGAGGCGGGCGCAATGCCCTTGCCACCCTACATCGCGGCCAAGCGGCCCGCAGACGCGCAGGACAAGGAAGACTACCAGACCATCTGGGCACGCAATTCCGGCGCGGTGGCGGCCCCCACGGCATCGCTGCATTTCGACGAGGCGTTGGTGGCGGCGCTCAAGGCGCGCGGCGTCGGCATGAGTTTCGTCACGCTGCATGTCGGCGCGGGCACGTTCCTGCCGGTCAAGGTCGAGGATGTGACCACCCACAAGATGCATGCCGAATGGGGCCGCGTGTCCGAGGCAGCCGCCGCCGAGATCGCCGCGACCAAGGCGGCCGGCGGGCGGGTGATCCCGGTGGGCACCACGGCGCTGCGGCTGATCGAAAGCGCGGCGCGGGACGGGACGATCAAGCCCTGGGAGGGCGACACCGACATCTTCATCTATCCGGGATTCGCGTTCCAGGTGACCGACGGATTGATGACCAATTTCCACCTGCCGAAATCGACGCTGATGATGCTGGTTTCGGCGCTGATGGGGCAGGAGCGGGTGCGCGAGATCTACGCCCACGCCATCGAGAATCGCTACCGGTTCTTTTCCTATGGCGACAGTTCCCTGCTCATTCCGTGAGGGCAGCGACATTCGCGGCGGCCGGACGGCAAAAAACGTCGCTTGGGTGATTGCGGTCGGCTGCGGGCTGCACTAGCCCCGGGGGGAGCTGGCGCGCCAGCGCACCGGAAACCGACAGCAAGGAAGGGAACTGACATGCTCAGTGTCATCCGGACATCTTGGCCCCTGTTGCTGGGCATGCTTCTGCTGATGCTTGGCAATGGCTTGCAGGGATCCCTGCTGGGTGTGCGCGGCTCGTCCCTCGGATTCACGGCCATCGAGATGTCGGTGGTCATGTCGGCCTATTTCGCAGGCTTCCTGATCGCTTCGCGGGTCACGCCCAACATGATCCGCCGGGTCGGTCACGTGCGGGTGTTCGCGGCGCTTGGATCGCTGGTGTCGGCGGCGCTTCTGCTGTTTCCGACCTTCCAGGACCCCATTGCCTGGTCGCTGGGCCGGGTGGTGATCGGCTTCTGTTTCTGTGGCGTCTACGTGACGGCGGAAAGCTGGCTCAACAATTCGGCCACCAACGAAACACGGGGCCAGGCGCTGTCGGCCTACATGATCGTGCAGATGCTGGGCATCATCATCGCGCAGGGTCTGCTCGTGGTGCCCGATCCGACGGGGTACCTGCTCTTCGTGATTCCGTCGGTGCTGGTCTCGGTGGCCTTCGCGCCGATCCTGTTGTCGATCTCTCCGACCCCCGCCTTCGAGAGCACCAAGCGGATGACCCTGCTCGAGCTCTATCATGTCTCGCCGCTGGGCTGTGTCGGCATGTTCCTGATGGGCAGCGTGTTCGCCGCGCAGTTCGGGATGGCGGCGGTCTATGCCACCGAGGCGGGGTTGAGCCTTGCCCAGATCCCGCTCTTCACGGCGATCTTCTATATCGGCGCGATGCTGTTCCAGTACCCGGTCGGGTGGCTGTCGGACCGCTTTGACCGGCGTATCCTGATCGCGCTCTCGGCGCTGATCGCGGGCCTTGCCTCGGTGCTGGGGATGGTCTTTGGCGACAGCTACGTCACTCTGCTCGTGGCGGCCTTTCTGATCGGGGGTCTGTCGAACCCGCTGTATTCGCTGCTGATCGCCTATACGAACGACTTCCTGCAACACGAGGACATGGCAGCGGCGTCGGCCGGGCTCTTGTTCGTCAACGGTGTGGGCGCAATCACCGGTCCGCTGATCATCGGCTACGCGATGCAGGTGATGGGCCCGCCGGGATATTTCGTTCTGCTGGCCTTCATGCTGCTGACGCTGACAGCCTACGCCGTCTACCGGATGACCCAGCGCCGGGCGCCGTCCTCGGAGGACACCATCGCGTATCAGAGCATGATGCCGACGGCATCGCCCGTCACTGTCGAGATCGCGTCCGAATGGGCCATCGAAACCGCCGAGGCGGAAGCGGACTCGCAGGCGGAGGAGGACATCAAGCCGGGATCGCATGCCGCCTGATCGGCGGCGGACCGCGTCACGGCCGCGATATGTCGTCACTGACATGAAAAGTGACTGTCGCGCGATTCGTTTCTTGGTTACGCTCCCTCAGTTACTGCAAGACCACGCGTAGGATCGGGAGAGAGCCATGGTCACGCCGGACGAAGTGCTGAGTTTCTGGCTGGACGAGGTCGGGCCGAGTGGATGGTACAAGGCCAGCGATGCGCTGGACCAGGAGATCCGTGACCGGTTCGAAACCGCCTGGATCGGCGCGATGGAAGGGCGTCACGCACTGTGGCTGACCTATCCGGCCGGAACGCTGGCCTATATCATCTTGCTGGATCAGTTTCCCCGCAACATGTTCCGCGACAGCGCGCGGGCGTTTTCCTCGGACCGTTTCGCGCTGGCCGCGGCCAAGCAGGCCATCGGCAAGTCCTGGGACATGAAGATCGACGAACCGGCGCGGCAGTTCTTCTACATGCCGCTGATGCATTCGGAGAACCTTTACGACCAGGATCGCTGCGTGCGCCTGATGCATGACCGGATGCCGAAGGGCGGCGCGGCCAACCTGCTGCATGCGCGTGCGCATCGCGAGGTGATCCGCAAGTTTGGCCGTTTCCCCTATCGCAACGCGGCCCTGGGCCGTCATTCGACCGCAAGCGAGCAGAACTACATCAGCGACGGCGGCTATGGATCGACGGTGGAAGAGCTGAAGAAGGCGGGGTAGGACCTGCTCTGAAATGTCCTGCGCGGCATGTCACGCCGCGACAGGACCGGTTTTCGGAAAAGTCACGTCTTTCCAGTATCTTGCAAGCCTTGCCTCATGCTGGCAAGGCCGCCGATCAGGCGCACATCGACGCGTCGAAGATCTTGGCGATGTTGTTGCCGAGCGCGGCGTTGAACTCTGCATCCGACTGCTGTTTCGACAGCCCCTCGGCCAGTGCGCGCGAGAAGCTGGCGATCATGCCCGGGTTGCGGGCCAGCCGTTCGCAGGCATCGTCGGTGCTGTAGCCACCCGACAGGGCGACGACGCGCAGGACGTTGGCGTGGTCGGCCAGATCGGCATAGAGACCGTCCTGCGACGGGATCGTGAGTTTGAGCATCACCTTCTGAGTGTCGTCCAGCGCGTTGAGTTCGTTCAGGATTTCCTGCTTGAGGATCGCCTCGGCCTCGGCCTTGGTTGGGCTGTTGATGTCGACCTCGGGTTCGATGATCGGCACCAGACCGGCGGCGCAGACGGTGCGGGCCACCTCGAATTGCTGGGCGACGACGGCCTTGATGCCGGTTGCATCCGCCTCGTGAATGACCGATCGTTCCTTGGTGCCGAAGACACCCATCGCCTTGGCATCGGTCAGAAGAGCTTCGAGACCCGGCATCGGCTTCATCACCTGCGCGCCGTTCTCCTTGTCCTCGAGCCCCTTGTCGATCTTGAGGAACGGCACCACGCCGCGCTCTTGCCACAGGAAGGCCGGCACCGGGATGCCCTCGACCGTGTCGCGCATGGTGCGTTCGAAAAGGATCGCGCCCAGCACCTTGTCCGAGGTGAAATCGGGTGCCGTCATGATGCGACAGCGCATGTCGTGGATCAGGGCGAACATCTCGGCATCGTTGCTATAGGCGTCTTCCTCGATGCCGTAGAGGCGCAGCGCCTTCGGGGTGGAGCCGCCGCTTTGGTCAAGGGCGGCGATAAAGCCAGCGCCGGTCTTGATGCGGTCTGCCATTGCGGTGTCGGTCATGTGGAATCCCCAAGCTTGAATGGTACATCTGTGGCTGTCCTAGATCAGCCTAGATCAAAATGATAGAAGAATGCCAATAGGTTAGCGCTAACCTTCAGGCAATGACCCGCCGCACCTTTCCGCAAACCGTCTTGGGCGGGCGTGCAGCCGGATTCCGTCGCGCGCGCGGACGGTGAGATGCGCCACTGGATGCGGGGTCTGGCCGGGGATCGGCGTCAGTTCGACCGCGCGCAGGACCAGCGACAGGAGCAGCGGTCCTTCGGCCATCGCAAAGCCCGCGC
The DNA here is from genome assembly GCF_020055635.1 of Marivita sp. Classification (GTDB taxonomy): domain Bacteria; phylum Pseudomonadota; class Alphaproteobacteria; order Rhodobacterales; family Rhodobacteraceae; genus Marivita. The sequence continues at coordinate 84,184 of NZ_JAIPUT010000008.1, forward strand.
CGGGGCAGACGCGGGGCCCCGCGCTGAAGGGCATATAGGCGTCGCGGATGCTGTCCCGGCTTTCGGGTCTTTGCCAGCGCGCCGGGTCGAAACAGTCGGGATCGTCCCAGAGCCGGGTGTGCCGGTGCAGGTGCCACGGGCTGAGCACGAGTTGCGCCGCTTTGGGGATGGCGCGTTTGCGAAAGGTCTCGGGCTGCGTGGTTTCGCGCACCATCATCGGGACCGGCGGGTAGAGCCGCAGGGTTTCGCGGAACACGTCGCGGGACGTGCCCAGGCGTCTGACCTCCCGCGGGTCCGTCAGCGCGGCGGCCTCTTGCGCGACGCGGGTCTGCCAGTCGGGCGACGCGGCGCAGAGATAGAGCGCCCAGGCGAGCGCGCTGGCGCTGGTTTCATGCCCGGCAAGGAAAAAGATCGCCACCTGATCGACCATTTCGGCGGCGCTGAAGCAGGTGCCGGTTTCAGGGTCCGGGGTCGTCATGATCCGGGTCGCCAGATCGTCGGGCGCGGTGCCGTTTGTGATCTCGGTCTGGCGCTGATCGACCAACTGGGTGATGAGCGCACGGATGCGCTGTGCGGCGCGTTTCGTCTCGGCCCGGTGAAAGCGCGGGAACCAGCGCGGCAAAGGGACAAAGGCGGCAAGGTTCAGGATCGGCTGGCTGCGCTGGTAGGCGCGGAATTCGTGGAACACCTGCGCCGCGATGGAATCCTCGATGGGGATCGAGAACAGCGTTCGGAAGATCACGTCGGCGGCGGCGTGGCTGGCGATTTCCTCCACTTCGATCTGCTGGCCCTCTCCGATCTGCGCCAGCAGGCGGTTGACCATCGCCTGACCGGCCTCCCACATGGCCGGCAGGGACTGCGCCAGTCGGCCGCGTTCGAAGGCGGGGTCGATGATGCGGCGCTGGTGGTCCCATGCCGGCCCGTTGGTCAGGAACACCGATTGCCCCAGCAAGGGCCGCAAGCCTTCGCCGATGCGGTCGGATTTGGGGAAATCGCGCGGCCGGTCACGCAGGATGGCTTTCACCAGCGCGGGGTCATTGGCGAGGTAGGAGCGAAAGAACGGCGTGCGGAACTCGGCCATCCACGCGCTGAAAAGCCGCTCTGGCTGGGCCGACAGGATATCGCGCCGAAAAAGCCGCATGTAGCGCCACAGCGACACGCGGTCGGGCCGGGATTTCGGCTTGGGTGGGATCACGGGGCGGTGTTCGTGTATTTCGACACCGGCACGTCGATCCGGCTGGGGGACGGGGCGCGGGTGGCGTAGCGCTGGCCCAGGGTGAGCGGGCCCGCCGTGATCCGGAAATAATCGTAATCGAGCGGTTGCTCGAAGGCGCAGAGATACTGGAAGTGCAGCTTGAAATACTTGCGTCGCAGGGCGGTCCACCGCTCGGGGGCCAGGGTGCGCGAGAACTGCGCAGAAAAGACCAGCGGCCATTGCTTGTCCCGGGTGGCGACGCCCGACACGCCCACCGGATCGCAAAGGGCAAAGCAACAGCCATCGCCCTGGGCGGTGACATCGACCCAGACGATCTCGTCGCGTTCCGACAGGAGTTGCAGATCGGCGCGTAATGCCCATGCGTCAGGCAGGAAGGACACCATCGGGATCACGTGGCCGAGGCTGAGAAAGGACAGCGCCGGGCGCGCGGGGCGGTCCGGGGCGTCACGCAGGATGTCGGCAAGGATCGACACCGCCAGATGCGCTCCCGAGGAGTGGCCAACCACCAATACCTCGTCATAGTCCTGCAAGAGCGCCGTGGCGATGGTGCCGCGGAAGGCGTCCATGCGGGTTTGCAGCGCGGGCGGGGTCGCGCCCTTGCGGCTGGCCGAGAAGGCGTAGTCATGCATCAGGTAATAGGCATAGATGCGGCGGTCCTGTGCCTTGAACCACCGCAGGACCAGCACAATGATCGCGAAGAACGGCGTCCAGTAGAGCAGCGACGTGCCCCAGTTGAGAAGGACTCCGGGACCGATGGCCCAGAGGGTCGCAGCACCAAAGAGCGTGGACAGAGCCCAGCCCACGAGATGCGCCGCCAGCAGCGCCGCCAGCAGTTGCAGGATCAGCACGCCGATCGGATAGAGCGCGGCCACAAGCGGGCCCTTGGGCAACACGGCCAGACGCCGCAGGGTGCCGGACGCGATATAGGTCCAGCTGGTGCGCAGAAGCTGCCAATAGGTGGCGAGGATGCTGTTCGACATGCTGTCGCGCACGATGTCGGACCACAGAAGCACCTCGATATCGGCGGACACGCGGGTGTCGTCGATCAGGCCGGCGGCGTGCCAGCCATAGGGGCCATCGTGACCCGAGGCTTCGACATGCAGGCCGTAGCCCGAGATCTTGGCCTGTCTCGCGCCCTCGCTGCGGTACAGCTCGCGGTACCGGCGGGCCGGGAAGGGGTCGTAACCGGGGATGTAGAACACCTTGCGACGACGCACGGAGGGCTGCGGGGCGGACATGGGCGGACTGCTCTGGTTTTTCGGCGAGTGTAACAGTAGCCGCGAAATGCGCCAAATGTTTGGTGAAGCACGGGAACCGCGCTCTAGATGGTCTGTTGACCGTCAAACCAAGAGGACCGCCATGATCGACATACTCAACATCGTTGCAGCACTTCTGAGCATCGCGCTGGGCGCCTTCGGGCTTCTTGCGCCGCGGTATACCGCCGGGGTGCTGGACCTGCGCACCGGCGACACGACGATGGGCCTTTCGGAATTGCGCGCCTCGGCGGGGGGCATGTTCGTGGTGGTGGGGCTGGCCTGCCTGTGGCTCGGCACGCCCTGGGCCTATGCCATGCTGGGCTTTGTCTATCTTGGCGCGGGACTGGGGCGGGCGGCGTCGCTTGTTCTGGACAAGCCGCCCTTTCCGAAGGCGCATCTTTACTTCGCGTTCGAGGCGGTGCTGGCGGCGTGGCTGCTGATCGCGAATCTCTGACGGGTCACGGGCTGTACCAGTCGAGCCGCCGGTCCTGCCAGATCTTCTCCCCGACGCGGCAATCGGTCGGATCGCGGGGGGCGGACTGAACCGGGACCACCTGTTCGGTCGGCGGGCGGGATACCATCTCGAGCACCAGCTTGCGTTGCACCGCATCGGCGAAATCGTCCCAGTGGGTGACGGGAATGACAAAGGATCCCGGACCGCCGATGACGCAGTTTCGGTAATAGATGTCGAGATTGTCCAGATGCCACGCGCTGCCCATGCCCTCCTGGGTCATGAGCGGCAATCCGTTGATGATGATGCCCTTGCCCAACACCGCGTCACGGGACTGAACGACATCCGGCCCCTGGTTGTTCGGCCCGTCGCCCGACACGTCGATCACCTGACGCAGACCCTTGTAGCTGTTGGTTTCGAACAGCTGCGCGGCAAAGCTCAGCGCGCCCGAGATCGAGGTGCGCCGCAGCGCCGGTTCGAAGCGCGTGGTCAGGATTTGCGCAAAGGCATCGAGATCGGCCCGCGACTGGAGCACACGCCAGTCGATCACGACCTCCTGCGTTCCGGCCCATTCGACATAGGTGATCGCCACGGTTTGCAGCAGGCCCGATTGCACCGCCTCGAACACGGCGTTCGACCGGAGCGCCTCGGCATAGCCGCGCCGCTGGATTTCCAGTTCGCGCGGAGTCATCGACCGCGAGACATCCACCAGCAGCACAAGCTCGAGATCGACTTCGATCTCTTGTGCGGTTGCCGGTTTCGCGGCCGTCAGGCAGACCGCCATGACAAGGGCAAGCAAGCGGTTCATGCCTGAAGAATGCCCAACCGGGCCGGACGGGTCCAATCACAATGTCTCTTGCGCGGCTTTGCGCCGGTGTACCAGGAGCGATCAACCGACGATCCATCCACTCGGGCGCGCGACAGCCAATCGGAGAAGGGTGCAAAAAACCGTGACAATCCGGTTGATATCAGCCCTTGAAATCCTGCCCCCGAAGCCCGATATTCGAACTGTTCCCGCAAGGGGACTATGGACATAAAGGCGCGTGAAATAAGCGGTTCGGACCCGGGGGCGGTACCCGGCGGCTCCACCATACACCCTGTCATTTGCAGGACCATGGGGCCGAAACAGGATCGACGAACGTGTAAAGACGTCTGCTTTGTCCCGGTGAGATACCACCGTTATCGGTTCGCAAAGTATAGTTGCAAATGACAACCATGCTCCGGTAGCACTCGCCGCGTAAGCGGTGTGTAATACCGAAACTTAAGCCCTTGCGCCTAGCAGCGTAAGGCGGGGTTCGCAGGCACCTGGCAACAGAAGCCTGCACTTTCATGTCATGACCGGGTTTTTCGCGTCGAGCGCCGAGCGGTCCCACGGGATCACGATCAGGCGGGGCGCGTTTCAGGCGGCCGCGTGGGGTCAAGGCATGCGCTGCGTGACTGTCCAGACCCTTGACCTTGTGCCGCAAGGCGGCATCAATGTCGGCAATGCTGTTGCGCGCTGTTCTTTTTTCGCTTTGCCTCTGCCAGCCGGCCCATGCCTGCCGGACGGCGCTGGTGCTGGCGATGGACGTGTCGCAATCTGTCGATCCCGGAGAGTTCCGGTTGCAGATCGACGGGCTGGCCGCGGCGCTGCGCGATCCCGAGATCGCCGAAATCCTGGTGCGCGACCGGGTCGCGTTGAGCGTGACGCAATGGTCCGGGGTCGACTCGCAGGAGGTGAGCCTTGACTGGACGCAGATGTTCAGCACCGGCCATGTGCAGCTTTTCGCCGATGCCGTGCAGCGCCTGCCGCGCGCCTTCGTCATGTCGAACACGGCCCCGGCCGAGGCGCTGGACCACGCGCTGGGCCATTTCGACACCGGGCCCGATTGCCAGCGACGCATCATCGACATGTCCGGCGACGGCACACCCAATGCGGGTGGCGAGGTGAACCGCCTGCGCCGCACCGCCGAGCGGGCGGGCGTGACGGTGAACGGGCTTGCCATCGAGGGGCTGGGCCGGGCGATCACCAATTTTTATGAACGCAACGTCATCACGGGGGATGGGTTTGTCGAAACCGCCCGGGGACATCGCGACTATGCCCGCGCGATCCGGCGCAAGATCCTGCGCGAAATCAGCAGCGTCTTCGGGTGACGGTTTGCCGCGTGCCCAAAAGTTCGGCGCAGGCATGGCTTTCTGTTTCGGATTTAATGCAATATGGTCAGAACAGCTTTGAGGGATTCCCGCCATGACCACTGGCATCAATTATGGAAGCCTGATGCATCAGGCGATGCGCGGTTTGATCCGCACGGTCCTTGAGGGCGTCCAGACGGACGGCCTGCCGGGAGACCATCATTTCTTCATCACCTTCGACACCGGCCACCCCGATGTCGAGATCGCCGATTGGCTGTCAGACCGCTATCCGGGCGAGATGACGGTGGTGATGCAGCACTGGTTCGACAATCTCGAGGTGAGCAAGGACGGCTTTGCAGTCACGCTGAACTTCGGTGACGCGCCGGAGCGGCTCTATATCCCGTTCGATGCGGTGCTGACCTTTGTCGATCCGTCGGTCGAGTTCGGTCTGCGCTTCGAAAGCACCGATGGCGAGGGAAGCGAAGACGGGCCGCTGGTGCCCGCCCCGCGCCCATTGTCTCAGAAACCGGCCAGCGACGAGACCGAAGACGACACGTCCCAGCCCGAGCGCAAGGATGCCGAGGTCGTGAGTCTGGACACGTTCCGCAAGTAACGCCTGCGCCAGTTTGACAATTGCCCAAAGCGGCGGTTGCGGCTAAACGGCATGCAACCGCATACCGAGGAGGCCCAGATGGCTCAGACCCGCACCGAATCCGACAGTTTTGGCCCGCTTGAGGTGCCGTCCGACAAATATTGGGGCGCGCAGACGCAGCGGTCGATCATGAACTTCCCCATCGGCTGGGAAAAGCAGCCGGTCGCCATCGTGCGCGCGCTGGGGGTGATCAAGAAAGCCTGCGCGCAGGCGAACAAGGCCTCCGGCGATCTGGATGCGCGTCTGGCCGATGCCGTCATTCAGGCGGCGGGCGAGGTGATCGAGGGCAAGTTCGACGACAACTTCCCGCTGGTCGTCTGGCAGACCGGCTCGGGCACCCAGTCGAACATGAACGCCAACGAGGTCATCGCGAACCGCGCGATCGAGATCCTCGGCGGGGAGATCGGATCGAAGGACCCGGTGCACCCGAACGATCATTGCAACATGGGCCAGTCGTCGAACGACACCTTCCCGACCGCGATGCATATTGCAGCCGCCATGATGGTGCGGGACACTTTGCTGCCCGGGCTGGACAAGCTGGCGGTGGGGCTTGAGCAGAAGGCGGATGAGTTCAAGGACATCATCAAGATCGGGCGGACCCACACGCAGGATGCGACTCCGCTGACGCTGGGTCAGGAGTTTTCCGGATACGCACATCAGGTCCGCATGGGGATTTCGCGGGTGAACGCCTGTCTGCCGGGGATTTACGAGCTGGCGCAGGGCGGCACCGCTGTCGGCACGGGGTTGAACACCAAGCAGGGCTGGGGCGAGACCGTTGCCGCCAACATGGCCGAGATCACCGGTCTGCCCTTTGTGACCGCGCCCAACAAGTTCGAGGCCCTTGCCGCGCATGACGCGATGGTCTTCATGTCGGGCGCCTTGGCCACCGTGGCAGGCTCCTGCTACAAGATCGCCAATGACATCCGTTTCCTCGGCTCCGGGCCCCGGTCCGGTCTGGGCGAGTTGATCCTGCCCGAGAACGAGCCGGGCAGTTCGATCATGCCGGGCAAGGTGAACCCGACGCAGGCCGAGGCGCTGACGCAGGTGGCAGCGCACGTCATCGGCAATGACGCGGCGATCAAGTTCGCAGGCTCGCAGGGGCATTTCGAGCTGAACGTCTACAACCCGATGATGGCCTATAACCTGTTGCAGTCGATGCAATTGCTGGGCGACGCGGCGGATAGCTTTACCGAGCGGATGCTCCTGGGCATCGAGGCGAATGAGCCGCGGATCGACAAGCTGATGAAGGAGTCGCTGATGCTGGTGACGGCGCTGGCGCCGACCATCGGCTATGACAACGCGACGAAAGTGGCCAAGACGGCGCACAAGAACGGCACAACGCTCAAGGAAGAGGCGATTGCGCTGGGCTTTGTCGATGCAGAGACCTTTGACAAGGTGGTGCGGCCCGAGGACATGATCGGTCCCAAGGGGTAAGCGGGGGAAGCCGTTTCGAAACGGCTTTTTCAAGCGCGTTCGAACGCGCTTGCTTGTGCGATTTGGAAATCGCGCAAGCAAGGCCCTTCGAAGGGCCTTGCGTCGACCGACCGGGGGCGTATCCTTGAGCCATGAAGAATGTCACCAACCTCAACCAGTTTCGCAAGGCGAAAGTGCGCGACGCCAAGCGCGCGCAGGCAGATGAGAACGCGGTGAAATTCGGGCGCAGCAAGGCGCAAAAAGACCTTGAAGCGGCGCGGGCCGAGAAGGCCAGACGCGAATTGGACGGCAAATCGACCACATGAGCGGCCGGCCGGTCAAAAGGTCACTGACCCTGCGGGGGCATCGCACCAGCGTGTCGCTGGAGGATGCGTTCTGGCGGGCCTTTCGCGAGATCGCGGAGGACAGGAACATGCCGATCAATGCGCTGGCCGCCGAGATCGACGAGGCGCGGGACATGGATGTCGGCCTCGCCTCGGCCATTCGTGTGTTCATCCTGGTCCATTACCGGGACGGCGGGGCATCCCGGCTTGCCGACACGGCCTGAGGCGAGACCGGAACGGCGCTAGCCGATCACGTTATGTGCCGGACCGTACGGAAAACCGGTGATGTTGGTCGCGCCGCCTTCGGTCACGACGAGGATGTCATGTTCGCGGTAACCTCCAGCCCCCGGCGTGCCTTCGGGAATCCAGAGCATCGGTTCGATGGACACGACCATGCCCGGCTTGAGCACCGTGTCGATGTCTTCGCGCAGTTCCAGCCCGGCTTCGCGTCCGTAATAGTGGCTCAGGATGCCGAAGGAATGGCCATAGCCGAAAGACCGGTAGTGCAGCAGGTTTTCCTGTGCGAACAGCCGGTTGATCTCGTCGCAGATCTGCGCGCAGGAGATGCCGGGCTTGATCAGGCTCAGGCCCAGTTCATGTGCGGCGACGTTGGCGGTCCAGATGCGCAAGCTGTCGGCGTCGGGATCGCCAAGGAACAGCGTGCGTTCCAGCGCGGTGTAATAGGCCGAGATCATCGGGAAGGTGTTGAGGCTCAGGATGTCGCCCTGCTCCAGCGCGCGCATGGTCACCGGGTTGTGTGCGCCGTCAGTGTTGAGACCCGACTGGAACCAGACCCATGTGTCGCGCATCTCGCTGTCGGGAAAGCTGCGGGCAATCTCAAGCTCCATCGCGTCGCGGCCTGCCATGGCGATGTCGATCTCGCGGGCACCCACCGAGATGGCGTCGCGGATGGCGTGTCCGCCCACATCGGCGATGCGCGCGCCTTCGGTGATGAGCGCGATTTCGGCGGGGGATTTGACCATGCGGGTCTGCATCGTGGCGGGCGCGATGTCGACGAGGTCCGGTGTGTTCAGGAAGTCGTCCAGCGTGGTGCGGGCAGCGAGGGTCAGGTGATCGCCCTCGATGCCGATGCGTCGGCCTTTGCCCACGAGGGCCGCGACAGCACGCCAGTAGTTGTTGCGCGACCAGTCGGTGTAGATGACGTTGTCGCAATGGGCGCGGCGCCACGGCTGGCCGCCGTCGATATTGGCGCTGACGGTGGTGCAACTGTCGTGGGTGACGACAAGGCCATAGGGGCGGCCGAAGCTGCAACACAGAAAGCCCGAATAATAGGCGATGTTCTGCATCGAGGTCAGCAGCACCGCGTCAAGCGAATGCGCCGACATGATGGCGCGCAGGCTGGCGATGCGCTGGTCGTATTCGGCGATGGCAAAGGGCAGGGGGGCCTTGTCGCCATTGTGGCAGGTAAAGCTCTGGGGGCGGTTGATCGTGCCTTCCATGGTCAAGTCTCCGTCACTGAGCCGGGACTTCATGCAAGACGCCCGGCATCACATCCGGGCGTACAGGACGATACGCTTTCGCGGGAAAGCTTGATGTGGGTCTTGCTCCGACGACGCCATCGTCGGCACATCGCGATTTCGATGCCAAAGGACGGGGCGTCTGTCAATATGGAGGGCGCGGAAAGGTGCGTGGGATCACGCACCCTCCGCCTATGCCCGGGTCATGCGCGGCGGTTGATCGCCACGGTGCCCAGCAGCATGTCCGTCAGGCCCTGACCGCGTTCGGTGAGGAACATCATCGCCACCGAGATCAGTTGCAGCGGGAAGACCGAGATCGACACGGTATAGCCCAGCGTGTGCATGAAGGCCTGGGAGAAGTCGAAATGCTCGCCCCGGCTGTCGCGGAACTCGATCGACATGAGGCGCATCCCCCAGGTGGCCGAGCGCCCGGTGATGGTTGCAACGCGGTAGATGAAGCCCACCACGAAGAACAGCAGTGGCAGGAACCACAGCGCGATGAAAAGCGTCATCACCACGATGGGCACCACCAGCGCGAGGATCAGGGCGGCGTCGATCACCCAGGCCAGACCGCGCTTGATGGTGACGCTGTCGTAAAATTCGGGCTGGACCATCGGGTCGGGCAGGTTTGGGTAGGTGTCGGAAGCGTACATCGTCGGTAACCGTGCTTTCGGGACAGGGACAGGAACAGGCGTGGCCCCGATATGGGGCCACCGGCGCGATTTTCAAAGATCAGGCGTCCTGGCTTTCACGCTCGTCCCTGGCGGACTTGGCGCGGTCGTCCATGAACTGGTCGAATTCGGCCTTGTCCTTTGCTTCGCGCAGACGTCCCAGGAAGGCTTCGAAGTTTTCCTGCTCTTCCTCGAGGCGGCGCAGGGTTTCGGTCTTGTAGGCGTCGAAGGCGGAATTGCCCGAGGACCGCATCGTCGTGAAGTTTGGCGACAGGCGGCGGCTGCGGTTGCAGGATGAATTGAACATGCGTTTGCTCCAGATCATGTAGGCAAGAAGGGCGAGGCCGACGGGCCAGAAGAAGATGAACCCAAGGACCATTGCGGCGATCCAGGCACCTTTGCCCTTGTTGTCCAGCCAAGCCTCGGCGCGGGAGAACCAACCCATGCGGGCCGGAGGGGAAGCGGGGGCGGCGATCGTACTCATTATCAACTCCGTTGTTTGTGTGATGTGAATGTGTTTCACATCCAAGAGATCGGAATTAGAGGGTCAGAACGCAAGGGGGTATGTGAATGTTTTTTACATTAACTTATTTTATGTCGTGAAATCATGCGGTTGTGCGGATGAAATTTTTGGAAGTGCGGTGGGATTCATTGGAAAGACATGCCGTGGCGTGCCTGCGGCGGCCCAGACCATGTCGAAATCGAGCAATCTGGGATCCAGCCAGGCGCGGATCGGGTTCAGATGACCGATGGGGGCCACGCCACCGATGGCAAAGCCGGTCTGTGCCCGGATCAGGGCGGCGTCGGCCTTGCCCAACGGCGCGCCCGCACAGGCCGACGCCTTGTCGGCGTCCACGCGGTTGCCGCCCGCGGTCAGGAACAGCACCGCATCGCCGCTGTCCTCGGCACGGAAGATGATGGATTTGACGATCTGGTCGAGGTGGCAGCCGACGCTGTCGGCGGCGTCCTGGGCGGTGCGGGCCTGTCCGACGTCGCGGATGTCGATGGGCAGTCCGGCGGCCTGAAGGGCGGCGCGGACACGTTCGAGGCTTTTGCTCATGGGGGCACTTTCGCTGAAAATGGTTGCTGGGCCCGTCTTAAGGCGACAGTTTGAAGCAGAAAAGGTGCGATTGCCCATTGTGCTGTGGTCCCCTCTGGCCTTATTGTAGTCGATAGCCCAGTCCGTTTCGCGGAATCCGGGCAAAGAGTTTCGCTGTTCCGAGCATCGGCAGAGTGTCCAGAGTTCAGAGCAGGCTGATACGGTCGAAAGACCTTCTACAAACACCTGAGGTTTTACCGAGCATCAGGTTCGCAACGGGTGCGGTCGCTTTGCGATTCGCATCGGAGAAGAAAACGCGATGAAACGCGCGCAGGACATGAGGCTTGAGCGACGGGGCATTCCACCCCGGCCAGCCGCTGCGCCATCCCTCGCCATGACAAGACACAGCCGATCCCGCCCCCCTTGCGAAAGGACAGGGCCGCGACGTCTGTGCATACGGAATTTATGCCTAATAAAATGCTTATCGATGCCACCCACGCGGAAGAGACCCGCGTCGTGGTGGTTGACGGAAACAAGGTCGAAGAGTTCGATTTCGAATCCGAAAACAAGCGCCAGCTTGCTGGCAACATCTACCTTGCAAAAGTAACCCGGGTCGAGCCGTCGCTTCAGGCGGCGTTTGTCGATTACGGCGGAAACCGCCACGGCTTTCTCGCGTTCTCGGAAATCCATCCGGATTATTACCAGATCCCCGTGGCCGACCGCGAGGCGCTTCTTGAAGAAGAGCGCGCTTACGCCGAAAGTCAGGCCAAGCGCGAGGAAGAGGACGAAAAGCCGAAATCGCGGCGCGGACGGAGCCGGGGTCGCTCGAAGGCGGCCAGGGCCGAGAACGAGGACGATGCGGTCGCCACCCGGGATGTCTCGGAAGGTATCTCCGGGATGGAGACCATCGACCTGAGCGAGGACGAGGAGTCCGAGGGCCTGTCGCCGATGGAAACCGTGGGCGAAACCCCGGTGGAAGAGCCCGAGGACATCGACCAGGCGGACAGCCGGTCGGATGACGAGGATGACGACGAGAACGGCGCCGGGGCACAGCCTGCGGATCGGGATGAAAACATCGAATCCGTCGCCGATGACGACACGCACGAGGACATCCGCCCGCATCGCAAGCCGCGGCCCAAGCGCTACAAGATCCAGGAAGTCATCAAGGTCCGTCAGATCCTGCTGGTGCAGGTCGTCAAGGAAGAGCGCGGCAACAAGGGTGCGGCGCTGACCACCTACCTGTCGCTGGCAGGTCGCTACTGCGTGCTCATGCCCAACACCGCGCGGGGCGGCGGCATCAGCCGCAAGATCACCAACGCACCGGACCGCAAGAAGCTCAAGGAAATCGCCAACGAGATCGACGTGCCGCAGGGCGCGGGGCTGATCATCCGCACGGCGGGCGCCAAGCGCACCAAGACCGAGATCAAGCGCGACTACGAATACCTTCAGCGCCTGTGGGAGCAGATCCGCGAGCTGACGTTGAAATCCATCGCGCCGGCGAAGATCTACGAGGAAGGCGACCTGATCAAGCGGTCGATCCGCGATCTTTACAACCGCGACATCGACGAGGTTCTGGTCGAAGGCGAACGCGGCTACCGCATCGCCAAGGACTTCATGAAGATGATCATGCCGTCCCACGCCAAGAACGTGAAGCATTACGTCGACCAGATGCCGCTGTTTGCGCGGCACCAGGTGGAATCGTACCTGTCGGGCATGTTCAACCCGACGGTGCAGCTCAGGTCGGGTGGCTATATCGTCATCGGCGTGACCGAGGCGCTTGTGGCCATCGACGTGAACTCGGGCCGGGCGACCAAGGAAGGCTCGATCGAGGAAACCGCTCTCAAGACCAACCTTGAAGCCGCCGAGGAAGTGGCGCGCCAGCTGCGTCTGCGCGACCTGGCCGGCCTGATCGTGATCGACTTCATCGACATGGACGAGCGCAAGAACAACGCCGCCGTCGAGAAGCGCATCAAGGACAAGCTCAAGAACGACCGTGCGCGCATCCAGGTCGGCCGGATTTCCGGCTTCGGCCTGATGGAAATGTCGCGCCAGCGTCTGCGCCCCGGCATGATCGAGGCGACGACCCAGCCGTGCCCGGCCTGCCATGGCACCGGGTTGATCCGGTCGGATGACAACATGGCGTTGCAGGTGCTGCGCCAGATCGAGGAAGAAGGCGTGCGCCGCCGCTCGCGCGAGGTGCTGGTCACCTGCCCGGTGTCGATTGCCAACTTCCTGATGAACCAGAAACGCGAACACGTGGCCCAGATCGAGGCGCGGTATGGCATGTCGGTGCGCATCGAGGGCGATGTGCATCTGGTCAGCCCGGATTTCTCGATGGAGAAGTTCAAGACCGCGACCCGGGCGGTGCCCGAGGCCACGGCCACGGTTGTGTCGGTCGACACGTCGCTGATGGACCAGGTGGATGAAGATTCCGCGGATGACGAAGACGAGGACGACGAGGATCAGGCCGACAGCCGGTCCGATGCCTCGGGCGACGAGGACGGCTCCAAGCCCAAGAAGCGCCGTCGCCGGTCGCGCCGCGGTGGACGGGGCCGAAACCGGAACCGCGACCGTCAGGAGGATGGCGAGAACGGGTTCGACGATCAGTCCGACTCCGAGGACGATGCGCAATCTGCCGAGCAGGAGGACGCCACTCCCGAGGCAGAGCCGGCCGCTGCCGAGGTGACGGCCGAGGCTGCCGAGACCGCGTCAGAACCGGAAGCCCCGGCAAAGCCCAAGCGCACGCCGACCCGCAGCCGCAAGGCGAAGGAGGATGCGTCCGACGAGACGCCCGCCGCCGCAGAAGAGGCGCCGGAACCGAAGAAGACCCGCAGCCGCGCGCCGCGCAAGAAGAAGGTCGACGAGACCGCGACAACGGAGGCCGAGGCGCAGCCGGAGACCGTGTCTGACGAGGCGCCGACGAAGAAACCCCGCGCGCCGCGCCGCAAGAAGACCGACACCGGCGAAGAGGGCACGGAGACCAAGGCCAAAACCCCGGCAAAGCCCGCGGCAAAACGCACGACCACCCGCAAACCGGCCAAGGTGGACGAAGCCGAAGCGGTGCAGGCCGAGGTCATTCCCACGGAGGAGATCGCGCCGGTGCCCGAAATCGCCAAGGCCGAACCCGAAGCGCCGGCACCCGAAGAGGCTCAGCCTGCCGAAACGGCGGTCGAACCTGCACAGCCAACCGAGACAGCGCCCGAGCCGTCGCAGATCAGGCCCGAACCGGAACCGGTGGGGGCCGAGGCCGAGTCGTCCGAGGATGACGAGCCGAAGAAAAAGCGTCGGGGTTGGTGGTCGCTGAGCCGCTGATCCGCGCGGCCGAGGCCAGGACGACAAGACCGCAAGCCGCCCTCGTGTTCCGCACGGGGGCGGTTTCGCGTCAGGCCTTGCGGATGACCCAGAGCATGGTGTCGCCCGATGGCTCGCTGCTGATCAGGCTGTGCCCGGACTCGTTGCAGAAATGCGGCACATCGACGATGGCGGCGGGATCGTCGGTTCGGACATGCAGGTGATCGCCCGACGACAGCGCCATCAGGCGCTTTCGCGCCTTGAGGACGGGCAGGGGGCATAGCAGCCCGGTGGCATCAAGTTCTTGACTCATGAGCGGGATCTAGGCGCTGGCGTGGCCGCTGTCCACAGCGATGGACGATCATGTGACAGCGATGGCACGATCATGTGACGCCTCGTCGCGTGACAGCGCCGATGGCTTGGCATATGTCGATGTCATGTTGGAATTTCAGATCATTGACGCGGCGCTGTTTCCCGCCATGAGTGTTGCGCTTCTGGCCGGGGCGTTGTCGTTTCTCAGCCCCTGCGTTCTGCCCATCGTGCCGCCTTACCTGGCCTATATGTCGGGCGTCAGCGTGGCCGATATCGAAGCCGGCGGCGAAGGCCGTCGCAAGGGCATCCTGGCGGCGCTGTTCTTTGTTCTGGGCCTGTCGACGATCTTTATCCTTCTGGGGTTCACGGCCTCGGCCTTCGGGTCCTTGTTCCTTCAGTACCAGACGCAACTGGCGCAGGCGTCGGGGGTGGTCGTGATCATCTTCGGCCTGCATTTTCTCGGAGTGTTCCGCATTCCGTTTCTGGATCAGGAGGCGCGGCTTGAATCGGGTCAGCAGGGCGGATCGGCGTTTGGCGCCTATGTGCTCGGTCTGGCCTTTGCCTTTGGCTGGACGCCCTGCATCGGGCCGCAGCTTGGCGCGATCCTGTCGATGGCGGCGTCAGAGGCGTCGGTGGCGCGGGGGACGGTCCTGCTGGCGGTCTATGCCGCCGGGCTGGGCATTCCGTTCCTGCTGGCGGCGATGTTCCTGACCCGCGCGATGGGGGTGATGAACCGCATCAAGAAGCATATGCGCAAGATCGAACTGGCGATGGGCGGGTTGCTGGTGATCGTGGGTCTGGCCCTTGTGACCGGGGCGTTCACGTCTTTCGCCTTCTGGCTGCTCGAGACCTTTCCGGGGCTCGCGCTTCTGGGCTGAGGCGGTCAGCGGGTCGCACGGGCCTTGAGCACGGATTGGCCCAAGGTAATCGTGTAGGCTTCGAGCGTTGCAAGCGCCCGGTCCACAGAGGCCACATCACGTATTTCCAGTCCGGCAACGATGGCGCGGTGCAGGTCGATGATCTCGGCCCGTGACCGCGCGGTGAAGGTGATCATGTTCATCAGGGGCTGCATCGCCTCGACGCTGCCGGCCAGATGATAGCTCAGCACCTCGTTGCCGGCGCAATCGACCAGAGCACGGTGGAAGCCGACGTCGGAGGCGCAGAAGGCCTCGTCCGACAGGTCGGGGGTGGATTGGGTGTCGATCTCGGTGCGCATCCTGTCCAGCAGCGCGTCGGTGCGGCGTTCGGCGGCCAGCGCCGTGCAGCTGCGTTCCAAGGCATAGCGCGCTTCGCAGGCGACCTGGAAGCTGATCGCGTTCATCCCCAGAAGCAGCGTCGAGGTCGTCACCTGCTGCGCGCGGGCGGCGTCATAAGAGAGGTGATTGACGAAGGCGCCGCCAAATGCGCCGCGTTCGGTGCGGATCAGCGATTGTGCGGCCAGCCGTTTCAGCGCCTCGCGCACGGTCGCGCGGGACACGCCGTGCTGATCGGACAATTCCGCCTCGGAGGGCAGGCGGTCGCCCACCAGGAGCCGTCCATCGACAATCGCAGTGCGGATGGCGTCCGCGATCTGAGCGGACAGGCTTTTTTCTGGCGTTGCACTTTTCATTTGTCAGGCATTTAATTGTCTGACAATTATTTTGGCAAGCCCCGAGTCGTGGGGCAGAGGGGAAAATTGCATGTTGGCAGACCGGATCAGACAGATGAGCGCGCCGCATTGGCTGGCTCTGTACGGTCTGGTCCTGCTCTGCTGGCTTGTCCTGGCGCTGATGGCGGTGCCGCCCGATCTGCGCGACGTGGCGCGGATTTTCGGCGGAGACTTCTGGGAGGCGTTCTGCACCACAACGCCCGATGCGGCGGGGTTCCTGCGCCTTTGGGTCATGTGGGGGCTGATGTCGGGCGCGATGATGGCGCCCACCGCGCTGCCGGCTCTGGCGACCTATGACGAATTGGGACAATCCACGCAGACAGACCTGAGCGCGCTGCTGGCGGGGTACCTTGCCGTGTGGCTGGGCTTCTCGGCCATCGCGGCAGGCTTGCAGATCGGTCTGTTTGGCCTTGGATGGGTCAGCGCCTTTGGCGACAGCCGGTCGGCCCTTCTGTCGGGGGCATTGCTGGTGCTGGCGGGGGCCTATCAGTTCAGCGCGTTGAAAGAGGCGTGTCTGGCCAAGTGCCGGATGCCGCTGACCTTTTTTATGGCGCATTGGGACGAGGGCGCGTGGCGCAACGGGCTGCGCCTTGGTGCGGTGTGCCTGGGCTGCTGCTGGGCGCTGATGCTGCTGGGGTTTGTCGGCGGTGTGATGTCGCTGGGCTTCATGGGTCTGGCGACGCTGGTGATGACATTGGAGAAACTGCGCGCAGGGGCGTTTGTCACCCGGCCTTTGGGCATCGTCCTGATCGGGGCGGGCGTGAGCGTGGCGCTTTTTGGATCTTGAGGGAGATGAGACATGAGTGATCGTATCGACGTGGCGGAAAAGCTGGACAACCGCCATCCGGCGGCAGACCGGCGCGCGCCGGAGATCCAGCCCTGGGCCATCAAGGGCGAGTTGATCCTGAACTGCAACTGCACGGTGTTCTGCCCCTGCGTGGTCAGCCTTGGCAAGCACCCGCCCACCGAGGGCCATTGCCAGACATGGGGCGGCGTGCGGATCGATTCCGGGCATTATGGCGATCTTGACCTGTCGGGGCTGAACATCGGGCTGCTGATCGAGATTCCCGGCATGATGGCGCGAGGCAACTGGAAAGTGGCGTTGTTCGTGGATGACCGGGCGGATGATCCGACCTTCGATGCCCTGGTCAAGGTGTTCAGCGGTGCGGCCAAGGGCACGACGGGCCTGTTCCAGGTCCTTGTCGGTGAATTCTTGGGTGCCGAACGTCAGCCGGTGACCTACGAGACCGAGGGCAAGACGCGGCACATCACCGTCGGGCGCAAGATCCAGGGGATCGTGCATCCGGTGGGTGGGGCCGATCCAGATCAGGATCTGGTGATCACAAACACGCAATACTGGATGGGGCCGGACATCACCGTGGCCACCGCCAGCAAGGGCAAGGTGCGGGCCTTTGGCCGGGTCTGGGATTTCGATGGTCGCAGCGCCGAGATCTGCCAGATCGACTGGCACGGACCCAAGTAGGATGATGATCTTCCCGGAATATTGCGTGACGATGGCGCGGTATAACGCGTGGCAGAACACGCAGCTGCGGGCGGCATTTGACGGGCTGTCCGATGCCGAGTTGCGTCGCGATCGAAAAGGCTTTTTCGGCTCGCTTCTGGGGACGGCCAATCACCTGCTCTGGGGCGATATGATGTGGTTGTCGCGGTTCGATGGCGGCGCGCGCCCCGAGGGCGGGATCGCCGAAAGCGTCGATCTTCAGCCGACGGCGGCGGCCTGGGCGGGGGAGCGGTACCGCACCGATGCGCGTCTCCTGCACTGGGCGGAGCACCTCAAGGCGGTGGACCTGAAAGGTGACCTGAGCTGGTATTCCGGCGTGATGGGGCGCGAGGTGTCGAAGCCGCTGGACCTGTGCATCACGCATTTCTTCAATCACCAGACGCACCATCGCGGGCAGATCCACGCGATGCTGACCGCAGCCGGCGGGGCGGCCCCGGTGACCGATCTGGCGTTCATGCCGGACGAGGGGCCGTGGCTCTGATCCTGTCGGCTGTCGGACGGCGCTTGTGCAAGCACGTCGCCCCGCCCGCCATCCCGTTTTTCGTGCATGAGGTGCGCGCATGACTCTGATCTCTTCCTCCCGCCGGTTGCGCCGGACCCCGTTTTCCGAGGGTGTCGAGGCTGCGGGCGTCAAGGCGTTTACGGTCTACAACCACATGCTCTTGCCCACGATGTTCCGGTCCATCGAAGAGGATTACTGGCATCTGAAGGAGGCGGTGCAGGTCTGGGATGTCGCCTGCGAGCGGCAGGTGGAGCTGCGTGGCCCGGATGCGGGGCGGCTGATGCAGATGCTGACGCCGCGCGATCTGCGGTCGATGCTGCCGGGGCAGTGTTACTACGTGCCGATCGTCGACGAGACCGGCGGGATGCTCAACGATCCGGTGGCGGTCAAGCTCGCGGAGGACCGCTGGTGGATTTCGATTGCCGACAGCGATCTGCTCTACTGGGTCAAGGGGCTGGCCTACGGGTTCCGGCTGGATGTGCTGGTGGACGAGCCGGACGTGTCGCCGCTGGCGGTGCAGGGACCCAGGGCGGACGATCTGATGGCGCGGGTGTTTGGCGATCAGGTGCGCGACATCCGGTTCTTCCGCTTCCGGATGCTGGAGTTTCAAGGCCGGTCGCTGGCCGTGGCACGGTCGGGCTATTCGCGGCAGGGCGGGTTCGAGATCTATGTCGAGGGCAGCGATCTGGGCATGCCGCTTTGGAATGCGCTGATGGAGGCGGGGCGCGATCTGGATGTGCATGCGGGCTGTCCGAACCTGATCGAACGGATCGAGGGCGGTTTGCTGAGCTATGGCAATGACATGACCGACAACAACACGCCGCATGAATGCGGGCTGGGCAAGTTCTGCAACACCCAGACCGCCATCGGCTGCGTCGGGCGGGATGCGCTGCTGCGGGTGGCACAGGAAGGGCCGATCCGCCAGATCCGGGCGATCGAGATCATGGGCGACCGCGTGCCGGTCTGCGACAGGCCGTGGCCGCTGATGGCGGGAGATACGCAGGTCGGACAGGTGACCAGCGCGGCATGGTCGCCGGATTTCGGCACAAACGTGGCCATCGGTATGGTACGGATGACCCATTGGGACGAGGCCACCGACCTGGACGTGGTGCTGCCGGGCGAGGTGCGGGCGGCGCAGGTCTGGGAGACATTCTGGGTCTGAGCGGTTGGTGACGTGGGGAATGAGGGGCCAGCCCCTCACACTCCCCGGAGTTTTCTTGGCAAGATGAAAAGGAGCAACGCATGTTCAAGGCATTGATGGTTCGCAAGGACGAGGAAAGCGGCAAGACGTCTGCCGCGGTGGAAGAGATCGGGCTTGACGATCTGCCACAGGCGGAGGTCACCGTGGCGGTCGAATATTCGACCGTGAACTACAAGGACGGGCTGTGCATCGGACCGGGTGGCGGATTGGTGCGGAAATATCCGCATGTGCCGGGGATCGACTTTGCCGGGACGGTCGAGACCTCTGACGATGACCGCTACACCCCGGGCGACAAGGTGGTTCTGACCGGCTGGCGGGTCGGCGAGGCGCATTGGGGCGGGTATTCCCAGAAGGCACGGGTGAAGGCCGATTGGCTGGTGCCCTTGCCCGAAGGACTGGACACGCGGGCCGCGATGGCGGTGGGCACCGCCGGGTTCACGGCGATGCTGGCGGTGATGGCGCTGGAGGATCACGGCATCAAGCCGGGTCCGGTCCTGGTGACCGGGGCTGCGGGCGGTGTCGGGTCGGTGGCGACCGCGATCCTTGCCGCCCTGGGGCACAAGGTGGCTGCCGTGACCGGGCGACCGGAACAGGCGGAGTATCTGGAATCGCTGGGCGCAACGCAGATCGTGGCGCGCGACGAGATCAACGAGACCGTCAAGCGGCCGCTGGAAAGCGAAAGCTGGGGTGGTTGTGTCGATGCGGTGGGCGGCGCGATGCTGGCCCGCGTGCTGGGGCAGATGGAATACAGCGCGTCGGTGGCGGCCGTCGGTCTGGCCGGGGGGGCGAGCCTGCCTGCCACGGTGATCCCGTTCCTGCTGCGCGGGGTGAACCTGTTGGGGATCGATTCCGTGATGCAGCCTTATGACAACCGCGTGCGTGCCTGGCAGCGGATTGCGCGGGACCTGCCGATGGACAAGCTCGAGGCGATGGTGACGCCGGCCACGCTGGCGGACCTTCCGGGGCTTGGCGCGGATATCCTCAAGGGGCAGGTCAAGGGCCGCATCGTGGTGGATGTGGCGGGCAGCTGAGCGCTTGCCGGAATTCGGGAAAAAACGACCAAAAACGACAGTTTTGACAAGGACGCGTCGAATCCCCCTTTTTTCATGGCAAGATCGCGCGTAACCCGTGTCGCAAAAGCGACGCGAAGCGCCGCTTCAATTTGCATTGGGGCGGCGCTTGCGTTTAGTCTCTGCACATCGGGCGGCATGTTTCCGCGCGAGTGACTGTCACGCGGAACAAACACAAGACGGGACTCACCCGTCACCGCGGGCAACTGGGGCCGGTGTGCCCGGCGCACTGGCGAGACAAGCAGGAGGGACCAGAGTGTTCAATCGAATCATGGTGCCGGTCGATCTGGCGCATGCAGACCAACTTGACCGTGCCTTGCAATGTGCCGCCGACCTTGCGGCGCATTACAAAGCCACCGTCGTCTATGTCGGGGTCGCGGCCGCCACGCCGGGATCGGTCGCGCACACACCGGAGGAATTTGCCCGGAAGATGGCGGCCTTTGCGGCGTCGCAAGGAGAAACCGCGGGCGTCGCGGCCGAGGGCCTGGCGCTGACGAGCCATGACCCGGCGACGGATCTCGATCCGACCCTTCTCAAGGCGGTCGACGACACGGGAGCCGATCTCGTGGTGATGGCCAGTCACGTGCCCAACCTGACGGATTACGTCTGGCCGTCGAATGGCGGCACCATCGCCAGGAAGGCCAAGGTGTCGGTGATGGTGGTCCGGTAACCACGGACCGGACGGTAAACATGAAAATCTGTCGCGGATCCGGAGTTTCACGAGAAATCCGGCTTCGTGGCCGAACAACAAGGGGGGCCTTACATGGCC
Organism: Marivita sp.; assembly: GCF_020055635.1. Classification (GTDB taxonomy): domain Bacteria; phylum Pseudomonadota; class Alphaproteobacteria; order Rhodobacterales; family Rhodobacteraceae; genus Marivita. The sequence goes on from NZ_JAIPUT010000008.1 coordinate 105,131, forward strand.
GACACAACAACAACCGACCAGGGTATACCCGAACCCGAGGGCGTGTCAGACATCATCGAGACCGATTACGAGATCGGTCAGGACAATTACGAAGGCCAGTTCGGGCCGCTCCGGGTTGATTTCCACAATCCCGTCTTCGTGATCACGGGGTTGATGGTCGTTCTCTTCGTCGCCATCGCGCTGGTTGCGCCGGACGCGTCCAAGACCTTTTTCCAGGCGATGATGAATTTCGTCAAAAGCCAGTTCGACTGGTTCTTCCTGCTGTCCGCCAACCTTTTCGTGATCTTCGCGCTTGTCCTGATCGTGACCCCCTGGGGATCGGTCCGGCTGGGCGGGTCCGAGGCGACGCCGGATTATTCCTACCCGGCGTGGTTCGCGATGCTGTTCGCCGCCGGCATGGGCATCGGCCTGATGTTCTTCGGCGTTCTCGAACCGGTCTATTATTTCGGCACGCCCTGGGGCGATCAGCCTCTGGGCGGTGAGCTTGGCATCGTCGACGGTACCGTGATGGACGCGGCCCAGGTCGAGGCGGCGCGGCAGATGGCGATGGCGGCGACGATCTATCACTGGGGTCTGCACCCTTGGGCGATCTACGCGATCGTGGCGCTGGCGCTGGCGCTGTTCAGCTACAACAAGGGCCTGCCGCTGACGCTGCGGTCGGCCTTCTATCCGGTCCTGGGAGAGCGGATCTGGGGCTTCTGGGGCAATGCGATCGACACGATCGCGGCCTTTGCCACGCTGTTCGGCCTGGCGACCTCGCTTGGCTTCGGGTCGATCCAGGTGGCCTCGGGCCTGACCGAGGTGTTCGGCAGCGGCGACGCGCAGGAAGGCACACGCAATTTCCTGGGCTTCCTGTGGGGGAATGTGGATGACAATGTCGCCGGGGTCGAGAACAGCTCGGTCCTGCTGGCGCTGATCATCGGGTTCATCACGCTGATTGCCCTGGTCTCGGTGATGCGCGGTCTGGATGGCGGCGTGAAGATCCTGTCGGAAATCAACATGGGGCTGGCGGGGCTTCTTCTGGCCTTCGTCTTCCTGTTGGGACCGACCATTGCCATCCTGGGCGATTTCGTCGGCGGTCTTGGCGCCTATGCGCGGGAGATCGTGCCGCTGTCGAACCCGTTCGGGCGTGAGGACACCGGCTTCCTACACGGCTGGACGACGTTCTACTGGGCCTGGTGGATCAGCTGGTCGCCCTTCGTGGGCATGTTCATCGCCCGCGTGAGCCGGGGCCGGACGGTGCGCGAGTTCATCACCTGCGTGCTGCTGATCCCGTCGCTGGTCTGCGTCTTCTGGATGGCGACATTCGGCGGAACGGCGATTTCGCAGGTGATCGACGGCGCGTCGCAAAGCGGCGTGTTCCAGAACGTGATCGCATCCTACCGGCCGGAGATCTCGCTTTTCGCAATGCTGCGGGAACTGCCGCTGGCGTCGATCACGTCCTTGCTGGCGGTGATCCTGGTGATCATCTTCTTCGTCACCTCGTCGGATTCCGGCAGCCTCGTGATCGACACGATCACCGCGGGCGGCAAGGTCGATGCGCCGGTGTCGCAGCGGATCTTCTGGTGTGTCTTCGAGGGGGCGGTTGCGGCCGTTCTTCTTTTGGGGGCGGCCGGGACGGCGGGCCTGGACAGCTTGCAGGCCATGGTCATCTCGACGGGTCTGTTCTTCACCGCGGTGTTGCTGGTGATGTGCTACGCCATCCTGCGCGGGCTGATGTCCGAGCGACAGGCCTGACGGGTCTTCAAAGGGAAGTGAAAGGCTCCGGATCGTTGATCCGGGGCCTTTTTTTCGTCTGCTGCCGGGGCTTGACCTTGGGGATGCGCCGGGGTTTGGTCGCGACATTCCAAAGACAGGTGCAGAATGCTGGATATCGATTTCGTGCGCGGGAACTTCCCGGCGCTTTCAGAACCGTCCCTTCAGGGACAGGCGTTTTTCGAGAACGCGGGCGGATCCTATACCTGCGGCCAGGTGATCGACCGGCTGACGCGGTTCTACCGGACCCGCAAGGTGCAGCCTTACGGGCCCTATGACGCCTCGCGGCTTGGGGGCGAGGAGATGGACGAGGCACGGTCGCGTCTCGCCGCACTGCTGGGTGTCGAGACCGATGAGCTGAGCTTCGGGCCGTCGACAACACAGAACACCTACGTGCTGGCGCAGGCGTTCCGCCAGTTCCTTCAGCCCGGCGAGGCGATCATCGTCACCAACCAGGATCACGAGGCCAATACAGGCCCGTGGCGTCGGCTGGCGGACGAGGGGATCGAGGTGCGGGAATGGCAGGTGGACCCGGAGACCGGGCATCTGGACATTGACGCGCTTGAAAACCTGCTGGATGAAAAGGTCCGGCTGGTCTGTTTTCCGCATTGCTCGAACGTGGTGGGCGAGATCAACCCGGTGCTCGAGATCACCGCGATGTGCCATGCGGCGGGGGCGTTCGTCTGTGTCGACGGGGTCAGCTATGCGCCGCACGGCTTTGCCGATGTGGGCGCGATGGGGCCGGACATCTACCTGTTTTCCAGCTACAAGACCTATGGTCCGCACCAGGGCATCATGGTGATGCGGCGCAACCTGGGGCATCTGCTGCCGAACCAGGGACATTATTTCAACGCGGGGTCGCTCTACAAGCGCTTCACACCGGCGGGGCCGGATCATGCGCAGATCGCGGCCTGCGCCGGGATGGCGGATTACATGGAGGCGTTGGGCGCGCATCACGGGGTGTCCGCCAGCGGCGCGCATGACCTGATGCGGGCGCATGAGGTGCGGTTGTTGCAGCCCCTGCTGGATGCGGTGAAGGACCGCAATTCCGTGCGGCTGATCGGCCCCTCCGAGGCGTCTTCGCGCGCGCCGACGGTGGCGCTGGCGTTGAACCGGCCCGGGGCCGAGGTTGCGGCCGAGCTCGCGGCGCATGGGATCATGTGCGGCGGCGGGGATTTCTATGCCGTCCGCGCGCTCGAGGCGATGGGAGTGGACATGGATCGGGGCGTGCTGCGGTTGAGTTTCGTGCATTATACGTCGGAGGTCGAGGTGACCAAGGTGATCGAGGCGCTGGACGCGGTGCTTTGAGGGGCGGCGTCCCTCTGGCCTGACCTGTGGTCGCGCATGGCCTGTCCCGGCCCCGGATCAGGTCCGGGGCACCTCGGGGATATTTTCGAACCAGAGAAGACGGGGCCGGTGTTTGACCTTTCGGGGGATGCGCTTAGGTCGAGCGAAAACGGGAACGAAGGGCAGGGCGATGACTTCTCCGACATTGGTGTGGATACGCCGGGATTTGCGGTTGAGCGACCACGCCGCGTTGACGGCGGCGGTCCGGCGCGGCGGGCCGGTGATCCCGGTCTTCGTGTGCGACGACCAGGTGGACGCCCTTGGGGCCGCGCCGAAATGGCGGCTGGGCCTGGGGCTGGACTGTTACGCCGAGGCGCTGGCGGACAAGGACAGCCGGTTGATCCTGCGCGCAGGCGATGCGCGCGAGGTGATCCCGGCGCTGGTGCAGGAAACCGGCGCGGAGGCAGTCTATTGGCAGCGCGCCTATGACCCTGGTTCGGTGGCGCGCGACCGGGATGTGAAGGCGGGTCTGAAAGAGGCCGGAATCGAGGCCGAGAGCTTTGCCGGGCACGTGATGTTCGAGCCCTGGACGGTCGAGACCAAGCAGGGCGATTACTACAAGGTCTACACGCCGTTCTGGAAATCGGTGCGCGACCGGTCGGTGGCTGCGCCGCTGGCGGCACCCGGAGCGCTTCCTGCACCTGATCGATGGCCCCAAAGCGAGGCCTTGGAAGATTGGGCGCTGGGGGCCGCGATGGATCGTGGCGCCGAGGTGGTCCGCCCCTTCGTGCAGCTGGGTGAAGCGGCGGCGCAGGCGCGGCTGGGGGCGTTCATGGCCTCCAAGGTGGCCGAGTATGACCACACGCGGGATATCCCGGGTGTGGACGGAACATCGAACCTGTCGGAAAACCTCAGCCTTGGCGAGATCAGCCCGGCGCAGTGCTGGCATGCCGGGCGGCGGGCGATGGAGGAGGGCAAGGCGGGGGCCGAGACCTTCCTCAAGGAGCTGGTCTGGCGCGAGTTCGCCTATCACCTGATGTGGCACACGCCGCGCATCCTGACCGACAACTGGCGCGAGGACTGGTCGGCCTTTCCGTGGAACCGCGACGAACGCCGCGCCGAGGTCAAGGCCTGGAAGCAGGGGCGCACGGGAATCCGCTTTGTCGATGCGGCGATGCGCGAGATGTATGTCACCGGCCGGATGCACAATCGCGGCCGGATGATCGTGGCGAGCTACCTGACCAAGCACCTGATGTGCCATTGGGACATCGGCTTGAAATGGTTCGATGACTGCCTGATCGACTGGGATCCGGCCTCGAATGCGATGGGCTGGCAATGGTCGGCTGGGTCGGGCCCGGACGCCACGCCCTATTTCCGGGTGTTCAATCCGGTGACGCAGCTGGACCGGTTCGACAAGGATCGGGCCTATGTCAGCCGCTGGATCGCCGAGGAGTACGAAAATCCGCATGAGGACGCGCTGGCCTATTTCGATGCGATCCCCCGTGCCTGGGCGATGGCGCCGGGCGATGATTACCCCGATCCGATCGTGGCACCGGACGAGGGCCGCAAGCGGGCGCTGGCGGCTTATCAGGACCGCGATTTCTGACCTCTTGGGCGGCTTTGGCCGAAAAATCACAAAATCAACGAAATCCGCAACTTAACGCGGGGTTTGTCTTGCCTTTGGCAAGGTGGGACTACCTTGGGTTAACACTTGCCTGCCTTGGGGGGCTATGGCTAGGTATCGTTTGAACCAGACAGCGGATGACGTGCATGATCCTCACTTCGACAGAAAACCAGTCCGACCTGCCGCGATATTTCGCGCAGGTGTTTGCGATGGCGGACAAGCTGCGCAAGGGACGGGTTGATTTCGTTCTGCCAGACGGACGTCACTTTCGTGCCGAAGGGGCCGAGCCCGGGCCGGTGGCCGAGGTGCATGTGCACAACAACGATCTCTTTGCCCGGTTGATCCGGGATGGCGATCTGGGCTTCAGCGATGCCTATCTCGAAGACTGGTGGAGCACGCCGGATCTTCAGGCCTTCATGGACTTCGTGCATGGCGAGAACAACGAGGTCTATGACGGGTTTCCCGGCATGACCTTTGTGCGCTGGTACGAACAGTTGCGGTTCTGGATGCAGTCCAATTCCAAGCGGCAGGCGCGCAAGAACATCAGTTACCACTACGATCTCGGCAACGACTTTTATGCGCTCTGGCTAGACGAGACGATGACCTATTCCTCGGCGCTGTTCGAGACCGGGCAGGAAAGCACCGAAAAGGCGCAGATCGCCAAGTACAAGAGCATGGTCGACCAGATGGGAGCCGTGCCGGGCGATCACGTGCTGGAAATCGGCTGTGGCTGGGGCGGCTTCGCGGAATACGCGGCCCGGGAACGGGGGCTGAAGGTCACCGGGCTGACGATCAGCGAAGAGCAGTACAAGTACGCGGTCGAGCGGATTGCAAATGCCGGATTGTCGGATCGTGTGACATTCAAGTTGCAGGATTACCGCGACGAACGGGGGCAATATGACGGCATCGCGTCGATCGAGATGTTCGAGGCGGTCGGGCAGAAATACTGGCCGGTCTATTTCCAGTCGGTCAGGCAATGCCTGAAGCCGGGCAAGCACGCCACGCTCCAGATCATCACGGTCGAAGAGTCGCGATGGGAGATTTACAATCGTGGAGTTGATTTCATTCAGAAATATATCTTTCCCGGTGGAATGCTTCCCAGCCCGGGCGTGCTGCGCAAGGAAGTCGAGGCCGCCGGTCTGAAAGTCGCGCGGTCGATCGAGTTCGGCGAAAGCTACAGCCAGACGCTTCGGCGCTGGCACGATACCTTCAACGAAAAGTGGGACCAGGTGGCACATCTGGGCTTCGATGACCGGTTCCGGCGGATGTGGAATTTTTATCTGACCTCTTGCGCGGCGACATTTCATAGCGGAAACTGCGATGTGACCCAGATCACCATCACGAGACCTGCCTGACATGCCGACAGCAGCCAAAGCCATCGCAGCCTTGTGTTTGGCCGCGCTTGCATATTTGGCGTCGGAACTGGTGAAGACGCTGTTGCCGGAAATCGTGAATTTCGGACGCTTTTCAGAATACAACGCGGCGATCGGTGCAGTCGTCGGCTGGATCATCGTGGGAAAACGCGCCGGGCGCGGGACGAAGGACGCGATTGCCAATGGTCTGACCGGGGTTGCCGGGCTGATCTTCTGGACGCTGGCCTTTCACGCCAGCATCGAGATGTTCCGCATGTCGATGAAGCGGCGCTTTGACGGGCCGGTGGAAGCCTTTTCGGCGATTTTCGAGATTGCGGTGGAGTACGGCGCGCTGTTGATGAACCCGATGATGATCGCGACCCTGCTGGTCGGGGCGCTGCTGACCGGGTATCTCTCGGAATATGCCGCGCGGCACTGGAAATAACCCGGTTTGCCCACGCTTTTCTTCTACGGAACGCTGTGTCACCTGCCGCTTCTCGAAGCGGTGCTCGAGGTGTCTCCCGGGGCGTTGGCCGGGCGACTGGATGGCGCGGTCCTGCGCGACCATCGCGTGTCCTGGGTCGCGAACGAGGCATATCCGATGATCGAGCCGTCCCGCGGCGACGTGGCGGATGGCGTTTTGCTCAGATCGGTGAACGAGGACGAAGAGGCGCGGCTTCGATATTACGAAGGGGCGTTTTCCTACCATCTGGCCGAGGTCGCCGTCGATGTCGGCGCAGGGCGCGAAACGGCGATCTGCTTTTATCCGATGTCCGCAGACCAGTCCCGCGGCGCGCCCTGGGTGCTGGATGACTGGGTCCGGGTCTGGGGCAAGATGGCCGTCGGGGCCGCGCGCGACGTGATGGCGCGACGGGCGCGCTATGATGCCGAGACTGCGGCACGGTTCCGGCCTTACCTGATGGCGCGGCACTGGTCGCGGATGTTGGGCCGTGATGCACCGGCGCCGACCACGGCGCGATATGCGCCCGCTCCGGGTGACGTGACCGTCAGCAAACGGTTCGAGGGGTTTCGCGGGTTCTTCGAACTGGCGGAGTTCGAGCTGCATCACCGGCGGTTCGACGGATCGCGCAGCCCCACCGTGATGCGCGAAACCTTCCTGGCGTTCGATGCCGCACTGGTCCTGCCGTACGATCCGAGCACCGATCACATCTTGCTGATCGAACAGCTGCGCTTTGGTCCGCTCTGGCGGGAGGATCCGCACCCTTGGGTGTTCGAGCCGATCGCGGGTCTGGTCGATCCCGGGGAAGACCCGGCAGATTCCGCCCGGCGCGAGGCCGAGGAAGAGGCGGGCCTGAAGCTGGGCCCGCTGGAGCCGATGCTTCGGGTCTACGCATCTCCGGGATACACGACGGAGTTTTTTCACTGTTTTCTGGGCGTTGCGGACCTTTCTGAATTCACTGCATCAGCTGGCGGCCTGGCGTCGGAGAACGAGGATATCCGCAGCCATGTCATGTCCTTCGACGCTGCGATGGACCTGATCCGCAGCGGCGAGATCAATGTCGGGCCACTGGTCATGATGATCTATTGGCTGGCAGCAGAACGCAGCCGATTGCGCGCCTCTGCTTGAGTTCCCGGCAGAGCCCGCCTAAACCCGTGAGGAACTTATCTGACGGGGGCATCATGCGTTTTGCAGGCGAACTGGCCGAAGCTGTCGGCAACACTCCTTTGATCAAGCTTCGCAAGGCGAGCGAGCTGACGGGATGCACCATTCTGGGCAAGGCGGAGTTCCTCAATCCGGGCCAGTCGGTCAAGGACCGTGCGGCGCTGTTCATCATCAACGACGCGGTTCGCAAGGGGCTTCTGAAACCCGGCGGGACGATTGTCGAAGGCACCGCGGGCAATACCGGGATCGGGTTGGCGCTGGTCGGCGCGTCGATGGGCTTCAAGACGGTGATCGTCATCCCCGAGACGCAAAGCCAGGAAAAGAAGGACATGCTGCGCCTTGCAGGTGCCGAACTGGTCGAGGTGCCGGCGGCGCCCTACAAGAACCCGAACAATTACGTGCGTTATTCCGGGCGTCTGGCCGAGGAAATGGCGCGGGGCAGCAACAAGGGGGTGATCTGGGCCAACCAGTTCGACAACGTGGCCAACCGGCAGGCGCATGTCGAAACCACCGGTCCCGAGATCTGGGAGCAGACCGATGGCAAGGTGGATGGCTTCATCTGCGCGGTCGGGTCTGGTGGCACGCTGGCCGGCGTCGCCGAGGTGTTGCAGCCCAAGGGGGTCAAGATGGGTCTGGCCGATCCGATGGGGGCGGCGCTTTATTCCTATTACACGACGGGCGAGTTCAAGTCCGAAGGCGGTTCGATCACCGAAGGTATCGGGCAGGGGCGGATCACGGCCAACCTCGAAGGCTTCACGCCGGATGTCGCCTACCAGATTCCGGACGAAGAGGCGCTTCCCATCGTGTTCGATCTGCTGGCCGAGGAGGGCCTGTGTCTGGGTGGGTCGTCGGGCATCAACGTGGCGGGCGCGATGCGTCTGGCGCGCGATCTTGGTCCGGGCCACACCATCGTGACGATCCTGTGTGACTATGGCACGCGGTACCAGTCCAAGCTGTTCAACCCGTCCTTCCTGCGCGAAAAGGGCCTGCCGGTGCCGGAGTGGATGGAACAGGCACCACAGGACATACCGACTGTTTTCGAGGACGTATGATCCGTCTGACTGCTGCACTGCGGGCGGCGCTTGTCGTCCTGATTCTGGCCGCCATTCCCGTTTCGGCCCAGGTCCAACAGGTCGATTATGCGGCATGGGAACAGGTCGCGGACCGCGCCGATGACGCGATCTCCGAAAGCGAGATGCCGACGGACGCGCTCGAAGACCTGCGCGCCGAGGTCGCGGCCTTTCGGGACAGGCTTCTGGCGCGGCTGGGCACGGTGGATCCGCGTCTGACGACGCTTGAAGCGCAGTTGAATGCGCTGGGACCGCGGCCCGAAGACGGCGACGAGCCCGAGGAAATCGCACAGCGCCGGCGCGATCTTCAGCGGCAGATCGCCGAGCTGCGCGCGCCGGTGATGCGCGCGGAAGAGGCTTATAGCCGCGCCGACGGGCTGATCAACGCGATCGACGAGGTGATCCGGTCGCGGCAGACCGAGCGCCTTTTGCAGCGTGGACCCGAACCGCTTGACCCGCGGTTCTGGGCTCCGGCCATCGGCAGTCTTTTCGTGCCGTTCCGGGACATCGCCACCGAGCTGAGGGAGAACTGGAACGATCCGGATCGCCGCCGCACCCTGACCGACCAGCTGCCCGCCGTTCTGTTGCTGCTGGCTGTGGCGCTGGTGTTCGTGTTCCGTGCGCCCAAGCTGATCGACCGGCTGGGCACCTGGCTGCGGTCGAAAACCCGCCGGGGGACGGGGGTCTGGAGCACGATCCTGTCACTGCTGCGCCTGATGCTGCCGGTGATCGGGTTGCTGCTGTTGGTGCAGGCGGGATCGCTCAGCGGCTTGTTGGGAGTGCGTGGGCAGGAGATCATCTTCGTGCTGCCCATGCTTCTCTTCGTGGTTCTCCTGGCGCGTTGGCTGGCCGCGCAAACCTTCTCGAGCGACGATGAGGTCAACACGATTTCGCTGTCGCAGCAGCGCCGCACCGAGGCGCGCTACTATGTCAATTCACTGTCCTGGTTGCTGGCGGCCAACACGCTGTTCGCCTATCTCAACGAGATCGGCGAATGGGACAGCGAAACCCAGTCGGTCCTGGGCTTTGTCGTGCTGTTGCTGTGCGGGCTGATCCTGTTCCGCCTTGGCCAGATCCTGCGCCAGACCGGCCCGCACGAGGCCGTGGAAGACCGGCTTGACGATGACAGTTTCTCGCTGACATTTCCATCGCGCCTGGCGCGGCTGGCCGGGCAGGCGGCCATGGCGGTGGGTGTCGTGGGGCCGATCCTCGCGGCGATCGGGTATTTCAACCTCTCGGAAGCGCTGATCTTTCCGACGATCGTGACACTGGGCCTGTTCGCCTTTCTGCTGATCTGCCAGCGGTTCGTGCATGATGCCTACCACCTGTTCAAGGGGGAGCCGCTGGATGACACCCAGAGCCTGCTTCCGGTTCTCTCGGGGGCCGTTCTGGCCTTGGTGTCGCTGCCGGTCCTGGCCCTGATCTGGGGCGCGCGGGTGGCCGATCTGACCGAGCTCTGGGCGCGGTTCCAGGCCGGATTTTCCTTTGGCGAGACGCGGATCTCGCCGACGGATTTCCTGACCTTCGCAATCGTCTTCATCATCGGTTACGTGCTGACACGGCTCTTGCAAAGCGGGTTGCGCGGATCGGTCCTGCCGAAGACCAGGCTCGACAAGGGCGGCCAGACCGCGATCGTGTCGGGCACCGGTTATCTCGGGATCTTCCTGGCCGCGATCATCGCCATCACCTCTGCGGGCATCGACCTGACGGCGCTGGCCGTGGTGGCCGGTGCGCTGTCCGTCGGGATCGGTTTCGGCCTCCAGAACATCGTCCAGAACTTCGTGTCGGGTATCATCCTGCTGATCGAGCGGCCGATTTCGGAAGGCGACTGGATCGAGGTCAATGGCCAACACGGCACGGTTCGGGAAGTCTCCGTGCGCTCGACCCGGATCGAGACCTTCGACCGCACCGACGTCATCGTTCCGAATGCCGATCTGGTGTCGAATTCGGTCACCAACTACACCCGCGGCAACACGCTGGGTCGCCTGGTGGTGGAGGTGGGCGTGGCCTATGGCAGCGATACCCGGAAGGTCGAGGATATTCTCTACAAGATCGCCCGCAATCACGACATGGTGCTGATGAACCCCGAACCCTTCGTGCATTTCAAGGGCTTCGGCGCGGATGCGCTTGAATTCGACGTGCGGATGATCCTGCGGGACGTGACACAGATCCTCGTCGTGCGGACCCAGGTGAACCACCAGATCGCCGAGACCTTCAAGAAAGAGGGCATCGAGATTCCCTTTGCACAGCGCGACATCTGGCTGCGCAATCCCGAAGCGCTGCACACCAGGGCACCGGAGACGCCGCCACCGGCCCGCGATGACGCCGACCCAGAGGAGCCGCAGACGTGACCGACAGATTCACGCCGATCTACCGCACCGACCCGTATGCCCGCGATCTCTCCGCGCAGGTCCTGCGCCATACCGAGGAGGGCGGCATCGTTCTGGACCGCTCGACCTTCTATCCGACCGGCGGCGGCCAGCCCGGCGACAGCGGCTGGCTTGACTGGGACGGGACCACGCTGCCGATCGCGACGACGGTCAAGGGCGGCGCCGGCGAAAGCGTGCTTGTCCCGGCCGAGCCTGCTCAACTGCCCCCGGTCGGGGCGCATGTGGTGCAGCGGCTGGATTGGGAGCGGCGCCACAAGCACATGCGTGTGCACACGGCGCTGCACCTGCTGTCGGTGGTGATACCGCTGCCGGTCACCGGCGGCGCGATCACGGCCGGGCGCGGGCGGCTGGATTTCATGATGCCCGAGCCTCCCGAGGATCGCGACGCGCTCGAACTCGAACTCAACCGCCTGATCGACAGCGACCTTGTCGTCAGCGAAACCTGGATCACCGAAGCCGATCTCGAGGCCAATCCATCGCTGGTCAAGACCCTGTCCGTGCAGCCGCCCCGAGGCAGCGGCAGGATCCGGCTCGTGCGTATCGGGGACGGCGCGGAACAGGTCGATCTTCAACCCTGCGGCGGCACCCATGTCGCCCGCACCGGCGAGATCGGGCGCGTGGTTTTCGGCAAGATCGAGAACAAGGGCAAACAGAACCGTCGCGTGAACATTCTGCTCGACACGTGATGTTTCTGCGCGGGCTGTTTCTGACGACCGGCGTTTTCGTGATCGGTGTGGGGTTTGTGCTGCTTGTCGCCCCGCAGAGCTACTTCCAGCTTTATGCAACGGCCTATGCACCCGGCATGGATTTTCCGGCGCGCCGGTTCTCGCCGGCCGTGCTGGCGCTTGGTGCGGTGCTGATTGCCGCCCGCGACCTTGCGCCGGGCCGCTTTCTGCGCGCGCTTTGCCTGATCACGGCGCTGGCCTTTCTCGGGGTGGCCGGCACCGGACTGACGGCGTGGTGGTCTGGCATCGCCCGTCTCCACATCCTGGGAGCCGTCGCCCTCGAGCTTGTCATCGCCGTTCTTTTCCTGCTGGCCGCGTGGCGAAAGCGGCGCTTCTGAGCGCCGGTTCAGATTATCTCATGAATCGCCTTGCATCCCCCCGGCGGTTTCTTCTAAACACCGCCTCGGACAGGTGGCCGAGTGGTCGAAGGCGCGCGCCTGGAAAGTGCGTAGGCGGGAGACCGTCTCGAGGGTTCGAATCCCTTCCTGTCCGCCACTTGCCCCCGCGAAAGCGTTCTCCCGATCCGGCTGCGGCCGGATTTTTCCGTTGTTTTCGGGGGTTATGCGGGAGGGGCTGAGCACTGGCCCCCGCGCCAGGAGGCCCGGAAGCGGTCTCTCAGGGTCGATATTCTCCGGACCTCATGACTACGCGGATTTGGTGAATAGCTTGCAAGTATCCGATATTGAGCGTTTTTCAAGCGCGCGTACACTGTACTTCGACGTGGGTGGCGTTTGTGAGACGGAACCCGAGTCGAACTCTGCTCCCAAGTGGGCGAGACCTGCGACCTGAGGCTGCAACGACACGCAACTAGGGTTTCGCAGCCAAAGCTGGCGCCTATACACCGGGCCCGCGAGAGCTCCGTTGAGTTGACTCCGCTACAATCTGCGGACAAAGGGACCGTGCCCTACACAAGATGTTGCTGAGGGGAGCGCCGGTGTGCCATGTTGGAAGAGGCTCAGCCTCATGTTGATACGTAGCGCCCAGGCGGGAAATTCAGCTATCGGCTTAGCCACCAGTAAACAGTAATGTGCTTACATTGCGAAAGAGCAAGTAGCCACAAAGAAAACGGCCCCCACGCAAAGGGCTCAATGAATAACAAGAGCAGGGAGAGCGTCCATAAATGTCATTCCGCTACATCGGCTCGAAGGCTCGGATCGTCGACGGCATCATAGAACTGATTGGGCCGCCTGATGGAGGGGTATTTGTTGACGCATTCTCTGGAACTGGCGCAGTGGCAGAAGCCGCTTCCAAGTCTGGCTGGAAAGTTCATGTAAACGACCATCTTAGTTCGTCGGCAATCATGTCATTCGCAAGACTGGTGTCTCAGAGTCCGTCTCAAAAGGTCCTGTAGCGCGCGATGCGTCGGGACATGAGCTTGATCATGGAGAGCTGGATCATGGTCTGGACGGTTGCGGCGAAGCGCTCGAAATCCTTTGCAAGTCGGCGGTTGATTGTGATCCACGCGAAGGTGCGCTCGACGATCCATCGCTTTGCCTGAACCACGAAGCCGGCATCGGAGTGCCGGATGATTTCGACCGGGCGCGGCGCGGCGTCGGCCACGCGCGGTCCCTGGTATCCGGCGTCTGCAAAGAAGCGCTCTATGAAGGGGAAGCGGGCGGCGATGCGGTCGAAGACGAGGGCCGCGCCGTCGCGATCCTGCACGCCGGCCGAGTGGACTTCGATGCGCATCATCAGGCCGAGCGTATCGCAGAGCAGGTGGCGCTTGCGTCCCTTCACGCGCTTTCCGGCGTCGAAACCGACCGCATCCCGGGCGTCGGGGCCGGTCTTGACGCTCTGACTGTCGATGATGGCCGCCGAGGGGCTTTCTTCCCGCCCCTCCAGATCGCGGCATCGGCGGTAGAGCGTCTCGTGGACGCGCGCCCATGTTCCGTCGTCGCGCCACGCTCGAAAGTAACCGTAGACGGTGCTGCGCGCAGGAAAGTCGCGTGGCAGCATCCGCCATTGGCAGCCGGTCTGGAGCAGATAGAAAATCGCATCGACCACCCGGCGCAGGCACGTCCTGCGCGGTCGCCCGCCGGGCTTCGCCGCCGGCAGCAGCGGCGCGATCAGCCCCCACTCCCGATCCGTCATGTCGCTTGAATACGCCCCGCCGAGGCGCGCATAGTCTCGCCGGGTGGCCGCCGTCCAAGCCATCCGATCCTCCGTCGTATCTTGCCAGGAACAACGGTGAATCAGGCGGGCGGCGGTCATTCAACCCGTTTCACACCCTTTGCGGACAGGCTCTTAGGCCGTGTGGACGGATTTGAGCAAGATGAAGGTCGCGGCGAGAGCGACGATGGATCTGAAGTTTCTGGCGGTTTTTTCGCAGCGTAGCGCCACGCGTTTGAACCGTTTCAGCTTTCCCATCATCTGCTCGATGCGGGCGCGGCCCCGGTAGAGCGCCTTCGCGAAGCGCGCGGGAATGGCCTTGCGGTTCGAGCGGTGCGGGATCACCGGAACGGCGCCGCGCTCGCGCGCCAGGGCGCGGTTGGCGTCGCTGTCATAGCCCTTGTCGCCGATGACGGCGCGGGCCGGTTCGTCCGGTCCGGCGTCGATCAATGCTTCGAACATCGGGCTGTCGGCCGCTTCGCCACCGGTCAATTCGAAGGCGACAGGAAGTCCGTCGTGGTCTGTTTTCAAATGGATTTTCGTGCCGAACCCGCCCCGCGACCGCCCGAGCGCCTGGCTCGTCTGCCCCCTTTTGCGCCGGCCGCGGAGACATGCGCCCGGATCACCGTCGAGTCGAACATCTGCACCAGATGCGCGGTCTCGCTCAGGCCCGCCAGTATCGCGAAATAGTCCTCGAACACACCCGCCTTGCCGAGCCGGTCGAACCGTTTCCACACGCTGTTCCAGTTTCCGAACCGATCGGGCAAGGCCCGCCAGGTGATGTTGTGGACGGTGAAGTGGTGGAGCGCTTCGAGGAACAGCCGGTCATCCCGCCCCCTGGCGCCCCGCCGAGGCAGACAGGCCCTGAACGCCTCCAACGCCAGTTCCCAATCCTCTTCGTTCATCTTCGTGGACATCGACGGCCTCCCGCAAATTCGTCGATGTCCTATGAATCAGCAAGAAATGCTGATGGGAATCCTTCTCAAGCGGGGTGAGTCAATTCGTCCACATGGCCTAGTGTCCGAGCGAAACGGAAGAGCCCGTTTTCGGGATTTCCACGGTCTGACGTTCGTGCAAGTCTGCGGAGATGCGCAGCGGTGTCAGTTTCAGCGTCTCTTCCAGCGACCGTCAGCGGTTGAAAGCGATCGTCGCGGATGGCAACAGCCCGCAGAAGCACGCCTCCTCCAGCCGGGTGCGCGACAATGCGAGGGTCACGCAGGATTTCTCCGGATGCGCGCGGGTGTGGGAGACGAACAACTCGATTGCCCCCCCGGCCTCCCGCGCGGCCAGCGCCCGCGCGCCGACGGCCTGGCGGTTGACGCGGCGCTCGAACAGCGACTGCTCGGTCTCGAAATCGAAGGGGGCGGCGATCTCCACCCGGTCGAACCCGTCCCGCCCGGC
>NZ_JAIPUT010000009.1 GCF_020055635.1 Marivita sp.
ATGAGAGCTTGCTCAACCGTCGTCTCAGTTCCGTCTCCAACCTTGCGCATCTACATCACGCAGTGCCCGGCGCCGCCGGATTATTTGCCATGAACCAAAGGCTTGACAGCGATCATGAGAACAGGATGCTGAAGAAGTCGGTTGGAAGGACGCTGTTCCTGCTATCACGGTTTGACTGCGGAACTTCGAGGCAGCGGACCTGGTCTGGGCTACCCCTTTCGTCAGGCCGCCAATAGTTTCGGTAGCCTGCCCGTGGACTTGGGTGCTGGCATGAAGGGCGCGATCAGTGCCCATTCGGGGTCTGTCAGCTCGCTTGCATACTTGTCGCCCACTCGGTCATGTTGGCGGCGGGTGAGTTCGGTCCAGGCCATCGTGATCTCCGTTCAGCTTTGCAACCGAACAGAAGCACAACCTGCTGAACTCACACAATTAGTTTCAAATCGGGTTTTAAGAGAAAGGTTGGCCAAAGTCTGGCCAACCGAAGATTTTTTACAACACATTCGGTAAGGGGCTTGCTAATCTTACTGGGGTCTTTTTTCGGGTTTGTCGTCGAAATTGGCACCAACCGGCAGGAAGGAGTTGGGCGGTGGCAATAATCTAGCAAATCTTTTCATCCTCGATCACAGCTACGGATCGATGACCCGCACTGGTCCTCGTTCATTGCCAACCATCTAGTTCCAACCACTTTCAGCCTCCCGGCACGAGGCCGAAAATCAACTCGCCTCGGCGATCGACTGCGCGATCTCCGCCGGCCGCCGCAGCCATGCTTTCCTTGTTCCCCTGCGAGATGGCCGAGACAACCTTGTCTGCGACACCGCGTTCCGACAGGTGGCCCATCAGAATTCGGACCCTCGCCTCATCCAAGGGAAGACCCTCAATTTTCTTGCGTTCGTCGCTGGCCCTATGGGCCACCACCTTCACGCCGATATTGTCGAATACGCTCAGCACGGCGGCCGTCTGGTCAAAGACCTCCTCGGATCCCTCAACCGGGACCACGCTGTCCTTTTGGAAGAAGACGAACATGGCGGTCGGAACATCTTTGGAGGCAACCTCGCGCTCGAGCTTGGTCATCTGCGGCGCGCATCCTCCGAGCGCCGCTGCAAGCCCGACGGCGGCCGCGACTTTATACAAGATCTTTTTCCTCATTTCGAGTTCGACCCGCTTTTGCTCTCACTGAACGAGACGTTTTCGACCGATCCATCGGCAGAAAAAGTGCCCGACATCGTGGTGTGGCCGTTGTCCACCGAAAAGGAACCGGTCCCGTCCCGATTGGAAGAGGAGGTAGCGGCGGTACTCACGCTGCCCGTTTGACTGGACGCCGAATGGCTTTCACCCTCGGGGTCGGTGCGGCTGGACGCGCTGACGCGGTTGTCTCCGGCAGAATTCGACGCATCCTGTTCGGTGGACTCGTCCGCCGGTGGCGCTGGCGGGAGCGACGGGAATGCCGCCGCGTCGCCCGTTAGGTTCGCTTCGGCGAGCTCAACCCAGACGAAACAGTCCGGAAAATCCATGACCGTCGCGTTTTCCGAACGTAGCCAACCGCAGGAGACCGGCACCCGTGACATCCAGATTTCCTGTTCGTCCAGTTTTTCAGTGTCATATGTCTGCTGGTCGACGATGGCGCCGTGGTCCTTGCATCCGGGAACCGCGCGGGCAAGATCGACATTCAGCACGCGACACTCAACAACACCGGGGGTAATCTTGTCCGGTGAAAAGGCAAGGCTGTATCCGGGCCGAGGCTGTAGTTTGGATTGAGCTCCGTCCACGCAGGCGGACAAGGACATGGCGGCGAGAGTGGCCGTGCAGAGGGCGATATTCTTCAACGTTTGCTCCAATTCGGTTTTGTTTTTTGCGTGCCCAGTCACTGTTCGCCGAAAAAACCGGACTCCGTTTCGGGTCCGGGTGCTTCGGAAACATCGGGGGCGAACGCGGTTTCTCGGTGTATCGTGGCGGTCGACCGACTGGCGGCCCGATCGCCTGGCAAACCGGAACCCTCTTGTGTCGGAACTGTTTCCGACGGTCCCGGAACCACATCTGCCGGGTTCCAGCCGATGAAGGCCGGGGGCGCCATGGACACAGGGCTGGCCTGGACAGCTTGTGCTTCGATGAAATCGTCCACGGCCTCGTCGACGCGTTCGGTCCAGTAAACTGCGAGGGTCCTGTTAAACTCGATCAGGTATTGAGGATCAGGCAGGATCATCGGTTCGTAAGGCGCGATGTAGTGTTCGACCACGCCCCCCGAACCGGCAAACTGACGAACCCGCGCTTCAATCCGGGCCATCGCGGGCTCGAAACCTTCGACCATTGGCGGAAAAGAGGTCACAGGTGCCGCTACGGGATCTGCGGCCGCCGTGACGACAGACCATACAACCAACGAAACCGAGACCAGACAATGTCGCATCACTGCACCTCGGGGCGGCATCCCTGCGCCTTGAGAAGGCGGGCCATGGCGGCGGGCGCTCCGCGCGGAATGACCGCGGTGCAGCTGCCGGCAAGCTTGCCGTTCGTTTTCGACGGGGCGGACCGTGTCTCGGCGGCTTGAGCCCGACTGCGGTCAGCCGGCCTGGCGGGTTGCGACTCCTGTGCTTTCTCGCGGCGCTCTTTTGCGCTTTCGTAGCCCAGTGCGCGAAAAGCCTCGCCGGCATATTTGTCCTGCATCATGATCTCGATGGCGGCTTTCTTCAGGGCGTTCGCCTCCTGTTCCGGCATGTGCTGCGCCGCGCCGATCAAGGTCTGCACCCAGTTGCGCCGCTGGCAGGATTCGTCCTCCAAGGACTGGCCGTAGCCGAGCGAAAACCCCGGGGCAGAGCCCGACATCGCATGACCCGGGCCGACACAGGATCCGCCCCCGAAAGCACCAACCGACGGCGCCGGCGGCGTGTTGCGAGAGCTGCTGGAAAAGTCGAAGACGTTACCACCCGATTGCGAGTTGGCGTCGTTGTTGACTTCGTTCTGGCTCTCGATGTCCACATTGGCATCCGCGTTCGGGGACCCCACGTTCCGTGGCGGGTTTTCCTGCGCTTGCGCCATGGGAATGGTCGATCCCGTGCCGAGGACGAGTGCGACAGCAATCGTCCGGACCGTGCGGGCAAGCGTGAGGGACATGAAAAGCCTTTCTTTCTGTTGGCAGTGAAATCAGTGATGAAGGCCGCCCTTGCAGGCGACCTTCTGACACCCGACCGGGTGGGTTTGCACGACGCGGCCGGGGCCAATGCCTGAAGCAGGTCGGACAGACCTTGTTAGTTGGCGCCGTCGGTGGTTGTGCCGAACTCGAAGTCACCAAAGGCGGACGAGCCACCGTTGAAGAAGCCACCGGACTGAGCACTCAGAGCCACCGAACCGCCGCCGGCGTTCGCGATCGACAGGTCGATCGGGCCGCCCAACTCGGAATCCATCGCGAATGCAACGCCGTCTTCCTGATCTGCGGGGACACCGAGACCGGTGAACTTTTCATAAGCCTCAATGGTCGCATCGTCCTGACCCGTAAGAATGAGCGGATTGATGGTGATCCCGCCAGTGCTCGAATCCGACGTCAACGCGCTGTAGGCGAAACCTTCATTGCTCTCGGACAGCGTGGTTCCGTTTGCTGCGGCAAAGCGGGTTTCGGCGCCGTTCAACTGCAGGTTCGCTCGCGTCGAAACGCTACCGGTCATGGCCGCTTCACTCTCGACGTTGGAGGAAGAGGTTGCTGCCGTTGTGTTTCCGGAACCATCGGACGTCGTGTTGCCGAATTCGCCAGTGCCGAAAGCAGAACCGACGAAGCCGGACGCACCTGTTGCCATACCTTCGGATACGGCGGTGCCGGTCCCCACGAGTGAGCCGTTCACCGTGACCGCACGGTCGAACGTGAACGTGCCCAGAACACCAGCATCGCTTACGGACCGGTCGGATGCTGTTCCCGATGACGCGTAGCCGGTGAAGCCGTGCACAGACGCGCTTTCCGCGACGCTGGCTGCGGCAGAGCCCACGCCGTTCACGCCGACGGTCGCGCCAAACAGGAAGCCGGTGTCCTGAGGAGCCATGAGTGCAACCCCCGCAGTTGCCGACTGCGTATTCGCCGAATCCTGAGCCAATGCGCCAGAAGCGGCCAAGCAGAGCGCCAGTGCCGAAGTAACATTTAGATATTTCATTTAGGTTCTTCCTATATTTACCTTTTCACATGGCCGAGCGCAGCACTGAAATGGAGCTTCATGTCCACTCCATTTCGCCATGCGTGGCGGCGACCGGGATTTAGGTAACACGCGCTCAGATCCGGATCGACAAATCTAAAGCCAATCTCACTCTATCTAAAGATGACATTGATTGCACTGTGGACAGCACTTTGTATGCAGCTAATGCAATTCTCAAATACTTTTGGCCCGTGCTGCGTGACCCACGCCCAGCATATACCCGCGGCGAAAATCACGGCATTTCATCAAAAGATATGGGCAATTATACCAAAGCTTGTGTACGATTGTCGAAGCAACAGGTTACAAGTACAGGGTACGGTTCGTCGATAGGCCTCTTTTGCCAACCACTCACGAAACCTCGGTAGCCTGGCAAGGTGTTTCGTTGGCCGCCGGTCCCCACCCGGCCTCGTGCACAAGGCGCCAGATAAACCGGCGAACCGTACATTTTCTAAATAAGACCGGACTGACAAGCGTCCTAAACGGATTCCCCTGCCTTGAAATTGGATTTCATGGCGTCAATACCGGCGAGCAACCGGCTGCGGAATACCGGCTTGCGCAGGGTCGCGTCACCGATGGCTCGACGATGATCCGACAATTCATCCTGCTTGACCGATTGCGACAGCAACAGCACCGGAATATCCGCGCAATCCAGGCGAAACGCCATCAACTCGTCCACGCAGGCGTCCAGATCATCGAACAGATCAAGATCGAAGATGATGAAATCCCAATCGACAGGGCGCGTCTGGACTGTCTCGAACATGGCGTCGATGTCGGTCGTGTGGTGAATGTCGTAGCCCTGCTGGGCGAGGTCCGTCGCGATCCTGCGGGTTTGCACCGTGTTCCGAGCGATCAGCGCGATACGCAAAGCATCGTCTTCTTCCCGTGAATAAGAATAGGATCGCCAAACCTGCAAATCCTCCATTGGCGTGTCGCGAATTCTCTGCGAACTCACACTGACCCCAGCGTCGCCGGATGTTCGGTAGAAACCGATCATCATGAGGATCAGGAAAACCAGGAGTTGCAGGCCGATGGTCAACAGGGCCGCTTGAAGAAACGTGTATCCAACCCACCAGAGGCTCGGGAGGGCGACGAGCGCAATCGGTCCGCATAAAACAAGGGCGAACACCGCGGATCCGGCAGGATTGCCATCGGTTGATCCTTGCGGCTGGCCGTCCTGTCCCACCCGCCTTGCGGTCGAGTCAGTTGGATCGTGGTTCCACCGCAACGCCATCCATCAAGGTTAATCCGCCAACGCGCCACGTCCAGCGGTCTTCCTTGGTAAGCAAGTTCTTGCTTGATACCTGTCCATGATCCGGAGGGACGCAGATGTCCGGTACCCCGTCAAGACAGCCGATCGATCAGCTTGTTGCAAGCGCTCGACGCTCTGTACCGCGGCGAAACATCAGAATCTTTCCGCCCGTAGACGGAACTTCCTTCTGCGCCTGGCTCGTCCGTTCATCCTTGTTCTCGACAGTGGTTTTGACCGCGACATGCAGGCGGGCCATGGTTACCGGAGCGCGCAACGTCGCATCGCAAATCGCTTTCCGATCTGCGCTCAGATCGTCGCTTGCGACCTTGGATGAAACAAGTACAACCGACATGTGCGGTCGGATTTCGCGGAAACTCTTGAGCGCATCTACCGCGCTGAACAAGTCGCCAAAGGCGTCGCCATTTACCACCAGCATGGAAACCGTTTCGTGAATGGCCGCAATGTCCAGGATCTCGTGTATACCGGCAGAGAACGCGTTCGGTGAAAGTGCCGCGCTTTCCAGATAGGCAATCATGGTGTCACTATCCGACTTGTCGAAACCCATGACGCAGATGCGGCCTTGACCTGCATCAGGTGATACCCGGCGCTCTGCTTCTGACCACAGGCGCGACTGGAGTTCCGAAATATCCTGAAATCTCGACCCAACCCGTCCTGGATCGGGATATCTGTCTTTCGCACCTGCATCAGCAACCCGGTATTCAGGCGCCAATTCATACTGCCGTCTGGATGTGGACAGAGATTGAATTTTCCTGCTTGTATCGCGGACACCTGCGAACAGAGAAACCACTCCGGCTTCCCAGAACCCGCCTCTTGTATCGTCGGCGTCAATTCGGCGCGGCTTGCTCTCTGTGGCTACGGCAAAAGCGTCGTCAAAAATCAGAAAACCCATACCAACAGCCTCCCCAGCAGGTAAATCCAGAACAGGAGGCCAAGAGGTACAAAAACCACGAATAGAGCCGGGACAAGAAGCGACGGGAAACCGTCCATCTCGCTTTCGTACTTTTTCGGAATTTGCTCAAATTCCGAAAAACGTTCCATCTTGGGACTATATTGGTTCATGACGCCTCCAAATTCGAGACGACATTAGCGCTATTTGCGTCGCGGAAGAATTGTATCTTTCGATTATTGGAGCGGGAATTAGTTTTCGAACGTTATCCCGTTTTGCTTTTCGACGGTCTTTGTCAGGCCGGCTGCGCACTGCGCCATGGGTTCGCTGTTCAGGAACGTCGCCCCAAAAGCCTGACCTGACCGCTCAGATGATCTGGGTCTGCTTTGCAATCATGGCGGCCTGAGTGCGGTTCTTGGCGCCCAGCTTGGTGCATATGGACCGCATGTGCATCTTGACGGTCACTTCAGAGATCGACAAGTCATGGGCGATCTCCTTGTTGGACTGACCTATCGAAGCACCGTACAACACCTTGAGTTCACGCTCGTTCAGTTTTGATGCCGCGTCACTTGCCGGCTCGCGCTTGGCGCGATTGTCCTGGGGGGTCTCGAAGAAACTGTAGGGCACGAAACGTTCTCCGGAGGCGACCAGACGCAGGGCATTTTCCAGGGACCTGAGCGAAACCGATTTCGGGATGAAGCCCCGTGCCCCTTCCTCGAGCGCCCTCATCACAACCACACGCGAGACGGAGCCGGAAAAAAGAACTACCGAGCCGCCGGCATTCTCGGCAACGATGGATTTGATCGTCGACAAACCGTCCATGCCCGGCATGTTCAGATCAAGAAGCACAACGTCGAAAGGTCCATCCGCCCTGATCCGCTCGCAGGCCGAGGAGAAGCTGTTGGCCAGATGCACATCGAAGCCGCATTTTTCCAGCGGTCGTACCATCGCATCCAGCAACAACTGATGATCATCCGCGATGAGGACCTTTATGGAACCGGATTCGGCCGCGGCTGTCGCGGCTTTGGTGTCTGTCGGCATTGATTTTTTCTCGTTCTGTGTGCTGGCTTTTGGTACCTCTCGATTGAGAAGCACTCATTCTGGTGGGGAAAAATCTTCAAGGAAGATCAGCACTGGTCTCTTGTAACAACGGCTGTCTATACTTTACGTCGGCCCGGGGAAGGCTGGCGCAACGCATGCACATGGCTTCCTCCAAATGATCCAATTCGCTATCTTAAGATAGCTTGAATTGGATCAAAGGTTGGAAAACTATCGGCCAAGAAAAACAACCTTTAGCCGAGCAAAACAGAAGCCACTTGATATGACTGAACACAGAAAAACAAGACCGACTTGGACAACGATCATCGCCTGCCTTCTTCTCGTGGGTGCGTCTACAATACTTGCTCAGGTTGCATCGGCCCAAAACGACATCTTGTCGCAGGAAAACGTCCTTCTCCGTGTTGCACCCACAAATGGACCCATGGCTGATAGCCGTTCGGTCAACTTCGACCGCGCTCGGCTGGACGACTTGCCACAGCAGGAGTTCACGACCTCGACCATATGGACAGTCGGAGACCTTTCATTCTCAGGGCCCTCGCTCTTCGACGTGTTGGGAGCGGCTGATGTCAGCGGCAGCACGGTGCACCTTGTCGCGGCGAACGGATACGAAGTCAGGATGGCTTGGGAAGAGATCGAAGAAACGGTTCCCATCGTCGCCACGCGAATCGATGGCGAACCTTTCTCGGTCCGCGAAAAAGGTCCGCTCTGGGTTGTCTTTCCCTATGATCTGGACCCGAGCTACCGGACAGAAGCGGTTTATGCCCTGAGCATCTGGCAGCTCACAGACGTGCGTGTCTCCAGGTGAAGCTGTCGGTCCGGTTCACTGAAGGCGGGCCTGACCAGGACGTACGGATATCTTCCAGGCTGTGGTTCAGCATTCTGCTGCTCCTGTTCGTGGGGGTCGGGGCAACCGTCTTTGTCGGCTCACATGTCGTAAGGAACATGGTCCAGACAGGGCAGGAGTCGCTCGACAATCGGACCTGGGTTTTCGCGCAATTGGAAGTCGATTATTTTCGCTTCGAAACGGCACTTCATGACGCGATCAACGCCGACCGATTGTCCCCCGCAGTCATGCGTCCGCTGCGTCACGCTTTCGACATCTATTACAGCCGTGTCGATACAGTCAACGCGAGCAACTCCCTGTTTGACGCAGCCGACCCCGGCGGGCTTGCTCTTCAGACCGGCATCGCGCGTACCGTGGGCCACCGCGACGCTCTGGCCGGGTTGATAGATCAGATCGAGATCCCGACCCGGGAAGAGCTTGTGGACATTCTCGCCCTGTCCAAGGAAGTGCTGCCGACACTGCGCGACGTGACCACGGGTGCATTGATGCAATTGACCCGCCGCTATAGCGAAACCCGCCAAACAGAAGAGATGGCGGTCAAGCAGTTCATCGCCCTGTCTTCCGTTCAGGCTTTGGTCCTGTTCGCGATCGCGATCCTGGCCATTCGGTTGGCCATCAAGCTTCGCATCCGCGCGACGGCCATGAAACGTGTCGGGGACAGCTTCAAGAACATCGTCGAAGCCTCGCTTGACGGGGTCGTATTGCTCTCGTCGAAAGGCAAGATCCTAAGCTACAACTCGGCGGCTGCGACGATTTTCGACTGTCACGACACCGATCTCGTCGGCCAGTCACTGGCCGACATCGCCCTGCCCCGGCTCAGGCACACCGCCTTCAAGTCGGACCCGGCCGCCTTCATGAAAAGCGCCCTTGGCATACTTGCAAACCGAAGCCGTCTGCGGACACAGTTGAAGACCAGCCGTGGTCGGATGTTCAATGCCGAAGTCGCGCTTGCACGGCACGAGGATACGTTCGGTCGCTCCATCATCATCGCGTTCGTCCGCGATCTGAAAGATATCATCGCGCACGAGAATGACCTCAAGCGGGCCCGCGACAAGGCATTGCAATCGATGTCCGCAAAAGGCCGGTTCCTGAACATGATGAGCCATGAAATGAAGACGCCGCTGCACGGAGTCATCGCGTCGCTGGATCTGCTGCAAGGCGATGCCCTGTCCCCCGATGATCACGAAAACCTGCAGATCGCGCGGGACTCCGCGGCAGCCGCTCTGGCCCAGGTGGAAGATGTCCTGGCCATCAGCAGCAACGAGGCCGGAACCCCGGAAACCACGCCCCTCAAGCCGTTCGACCCCGTGGAAGTCACCAAGCTCATTGTCGGGCAAGCACGGCTGAAAGCGCGACATAAAGACGTGACGGTTGGCTACACCATCACCGAAGACGGCGGAGACAGCTGCATCCTGGGCCGCGAGGAAGCGTTTCGGCGGGCCGTGGCGAACCTCGTCGACAATGCGGTCAAATTCACCGAGATCGGAAGCGTCAAGGTCCACCTGGTCTACGGGCCGGAAGACGCATCGGGCCGGCGGCTGACCGTAAAGGTTTCCGACACCGGACCGGGTATCCCCCCGGATGTTCAAGACCGCGCATTCGAGGATTTTCAGACCGTGTCCCATGGCGAAGCGCTAAGGTACGCCGGCAGCGGCCTTGGGCTGGGGATTGCAAGGCGCGCGGTTGTCCGCATGGGCGGTATCCTGCATCTGGACAGTCGCAAGAACGAAGGCAGCCATTTCAGCTTTGACATCCCCGCGCCTTCGGTCCCGAAACCGCAACTCACGCGCATCGAGCCACAGGCCAAGGAACATGCGGCCCCGTTGTACAGGACACAGACGTTCGCCCGCGCCCTGGTGGTTGACGATAACGCGGCAAATCGGATCCTGATGCAAAAGATGCTGGAGCGACTTGGCTACTCGGTGCAATGCGCCGAGAACGGAGAACACGCCGTTGACCTGTCCGATACCTGGCGCTTTGCCTTGATCCTGATGGACATCCAGATGCCCGGATTGGACGGGTTCGAAACCGCCATGGCCATTCGCGCCGGCAGCTTTTCGCGCGACGCGGTGATCCTTGGCATCACGGCCAACCTGGCATCCCAGGACGCGGAACGCTTCAAGGTCT
This sequence comes from Marivita sp., assembly GCF_020055635.1. Taxonomy (GTDB): domain Bacteria; phylum Pseudomonadota; class Alphaproteobacteria; order Rhodobacterales; family Rhodobacteraceae; genus Marivita. Next base: position 10,356 of record NZ_JAIPUT010000009.1, read on the forward strand.
CGGGGATGCAGGAGATGCTCGCCAAACCTTTGACGATTGGTCAGCTCAGCGAGAAGGTCTCGCACCATATCGATGGGCTGAAAGATGGCTCTTTGCCGAGTCTACCTGTTGTCGAGGCCATCGAAGCGGAGGATCAATTCGTGATTTCCGCCACGTCGGGCAACCTCTCGTTTATCTCCGAAAGCATGGAGCGCGACGAGTTCGAAGGCTGGCTGCATGCCTGTTTCGACGAAATCAGGCGTGCTCTTGACGCCGCAGCGCGCGACGAGCCCGACTTTATCCAGGCCATCCACAAAGCTGCGGGAACGGCCGCATTCATCGGCCTGCCGGGACTTCAGGCCGCGCTGAACCAGATGGAGGTCGCCTCGGCCCAAACCGACACCGGTCTCTTCACGTCAGCCTTCTTCGACGCATCTGAAATCTTCCGGAAGATCCGAGTAGATCTTTCGGGCATGAACGACGCGGATAACCGCAGCAATTCTCCTTTGAACGTTTGATATGATCACCGGGCCTCCGTAAATTCGCGACATGGGGAGTGTCTGGCGCGGTGCCCACCGTGCTTCTGATAGGCTCGAACAATGTGACCATCTGGTCACCGTCTATCACAAGCCGGGACGCGTTTAGCCCACTAATACCGCCTGAAACTGTCCGGTGACTGTCGCCCTTGGGATATCCGACACGCACCGGACATTTTTTTTGCGCCGTATTACGTCATCCGCCCGGGCAATTCCCTAATGCGTCGCGTGTTTGCGAAAAGGAACCAGGGTGGTTGACGCCCATGGAATAAATCGCGCGGAATTTTGGTGGACCGCTATTGCGAAATCAACACGGAATTTCCATGCCCGGTCTGTGTCACCAACGCGCTGTTGCCGCGACCGACTTGCTGCACTGCACTCAGGTTGCGTTGCCCGACGACACGCAGGTTCGCGTCTGAAGCAGACCCGATCTGCCTGATCGAGAACTGGTTTTCCGCACCGCTGATAGAAAGGCTCGAAATCAGCCCTGCGCCATCCTGGAGCACCGAGTTTGGCGGCAATCCAGTCGCCGTTGCACGAAGCCAGCTCGGCGCTGAACTGAGCGCATTCGATCCGTCCAGCAGAATTTGCAGGCTATTGCCGCTACCATCAACTTTCTGGATCGACACCAAGTTCGCCCCGTTATCACTCGCATAGACAAGAATGCCTTCATTTGGTCCGCCTGAAAAGACCTGCGCATCTTTCCCGTCAGTCTTGGCGTGCTCCACCGGGCTTTCTTTGGTCGCACCTGTGATGACAAGAATGTTTTCATTCCCATCTGAACTATAGGCCATTTGCGGCGCCATAGCCGCCACGAATACCAGAACGGCCATTTTTTCATGCTTGAAAGTATCAAAGATCATGGCGTTCCCTATTCAGGCAATTCAATGCCATTTACATAAAGGGACCCACATAGGAACGCAGCATATCTTAATGCCAATGATATTCGCATTGGCGCAAGGACAGCTATCTTACGATATCTTCACGGATTGCCTGCGTGTCGATGAATTGATCGCCTCGCACGGCATCGATATGCCAAGGCGGGTCAGCAAACGCGCCCGCATGTTCACGCGCCCATCCTTGCGACATGGTCGGGACGGGCACGGAAAGGTGGCGCGTCAAGCCGCGCGCGCACCCGCGCCCCGGGTTTTTCGCGGCTTACGTATTGAACAGGAAATGCAGCACGTCGCCGTCCTTGACGACATAGGCCTTGCCTTCGGCGCGCATCTTGCCGGCTTCCTTGGCCGGGGTTTCGCCCCCCAGCGTCACGTAGTCGTCATAGGCGATGGTTTCGGCGCGGATGAAGCCTTTCTCGAAATCGCCGTGGATCACGCCGGCGGCCTGCGGCGCGGCGGTGCCCCGCGTGATGGTCCAGGCACGGGCCTCTTTCGGACCGACGGTGAAATAGGTCTCAAGCTGCAACAGCTCGTATCCGGCGCGGATCACGCGGTCGAGGCCCGGCTCCTCAAGCCCCATTTCCGACAGGAATTCCTGCGCCTCTTCGGCATCAAGCTGGCTGATCTCTTCTTCAATCTGCGCCGAGATGACCACGTGGCTGTTTCCCTGCGCGGCGGCCATTTCGCCCACGGCGGTGGACATCGCATTGCCTTCGGCGGCTTCGGCCTCGGAGACGTTGCACACGTAGAGCACCGGCTTGGTGGTCAGCAATTGCAGCATGTCCCAGGCGCGGCGGTCCTCGTCGTCGACGGGCACGGTGCGGGCGGGTTTGCCCTCTTCCAGCGCCGCGAGGGCGGCGCGCATCAGGCGTTCCTGCTGCACCGCGTCCTTGTCGCCGCCACGCACCTTGCGGACGATGTTCTGGAGCCGTTTCTCGAGGCTTTCGATATCGGCCAGCATCAGCTCGGTCTCGATGGTTTCGGCATCGGCCACCGGGTCGACGCGACCATCGACATGCACCACGTCGTCGTCTTCGAAACAGCGCAGCACATGGGCGATGGCGTCGACCTCGCGGATGTTGGCCAGGAACTGGTTGCCCAGGCCTTCCCCCTTGGACGCGCCTTTCACCAGGCCGGCGATGTCGACAAAGGTGATGCGGGTCGGGATGGTCTGCTTGGACTTCGCGATCCCGGCAAGCCTGTCGAGCCGCGCGTCGGGAACGGCCACGTCACCGACATTGGGTTCGATCGTGCAGAACGGAAAGTTCGCCGCCTGCGCCGCTGCCGTCTTGGTGAGCGCGTTGAAGAGGGTCGACTTGCCCACGTTCGGCAAACCCACGATTCCCACCTTGAAGCCCATGTCGCTCTCTCCTGATCCTGCGAATGTGGGCCGCTTCTATGCGTTGGCCGCAGGGGCCGCAAGACGGCTGAGTCCGGGGATCATGCGAAACCAGAAGCGGTGGTTGAGAAGCACCGCGGCAACCGCCAATCCGATCACCAGCCCGCTCCAGACCCCGGCGCCGCCCCAGCCCAGCCCGAAGCCCAGCACGTAGGCGGCGGGCAGGCCGACGCCGAAATAGGACACCGCCGCCAGCACCATCGGCACGCGGGCATCCTGGATACCGCGCAGAAGGCCCAGCGCCACCACCTGCGCGCCATCCACCAGTTGGAACAGCGCGGCCAGCACCAGCAGGATCACCCCGGTGGCGATGATGTCGGCCCGCGCCGGATCGTCGGGATCAAGGAAGACCGAGATCAGCGGCTCGGGCAGGCTCACGAAAAGGACGATCGTCAGCAGCGCCACCAGCGCGGACAGGGTCAGCGCCACCGCGCCGCCGCGCGCCAGATGCGGCATGTCGCGCCGGCCAAAGGCGTTGCCCGCGCGCACCGTGGCGGCGTTCGACAGGCCCAGGTGCAGCATGAAGGTCATCGACGCCAGTTGCAGCGCGATGCCATGCGCAGCCAGCGGAATGGTGCCCAGCCAGCCCATCATGATCGCCGAGGCGGCAAACAGCCCGACCTCGGACAGGGTGGTCAGCCCGATGGGCCAGCCCAGCCGGAACACCGTGGCGAACATGTCCCAGTCCGATTTCCAGATCCGCTGGAACAGCGAATGTTCCGGAACGAAGGCGAGGATGTAGCCGACGACCACCGCAGCCGAGAAGAGATGCGTGCTGAGCGACGCGATCGCCGCGCCCTCGATACCGAGTTCGGGAAAGCCGAAATTGCCGAAGATCAGCGCATAGTTGGCAAGGGCGTTGAAGGGCACCGCCACCGCCGTGACCCAGAACACCACCTGCGTGCGTTCGAGCGCGGCAAGGTAGCTCTTGAGCGTCATCGTCACCAGCGCGGGCAGCAGGCCGAACACCAGGATCCGCAGGTACAGCTGCGCCTCCGAGGCGACCTGCGGCAGCTGGCCCAGCATCAGGAGCAGGGCTTCGGACCACCACAGCAGCGGGAACACGGCGGCACAGAAGAGCGCCGACAGCCACAGCCCCATCCGCGTGGAGCGGCGGACGCTCTGGTCGTCGTCCTCGGCGTGGTACTTGGCGACCATCGGCATCACCGCCCAGGCAAAGCCCGACCCCGCCAGCATCAGCGTCATGAAGAGCGTCGTGGCCAGAGTCACCGTGGCCAGCGCCTCGGCCCCGTACCAGCCGACCATGATCGTGTCTGTCAGGCCGATGCCCATCTGGGCCATGTGCCCACCCACCAGGGGCAGACCCAAGACAAGGATGGCCCTGACATGGGCCGGGTATGACATCTGCGCGGAAAGCATGGCCGAGCGTTAGCGCCACCGTCCAGAACGGGCAAGCGCTTTGTCGCGTCAGATCGCGCGAAGCAGGAACTGTGCCGCGAGAAGCGCGATGATCAGCCCCGCCGCGGTTTCGATCATCCCGGCGATGCGCGCGGTGTGCGGCCCACCGGCAAAGCGCGCCAGCGCGCCTTCGCGGAACGTCACCGACCCGATGGCGGCGGCAAGGGTGACACTGGCGGTGCCCAGCCCCATCGCCAGCGTGCCAAGGATGCCTGCAAGGTCTATCCCCATGCTCACCGCAAGGATCAGCAGGAACAGCGCCCCGGTGCAGGGCCGGATGGCAATGGCCCCGATCAGCACCAGCGCATCGCGCAGCGATTGGACGTTCCGCGCCTGTTCGGGGCTCGGCGCATGGGCGTGTCCGCAAGAGCCGCACACAGTGTCTTCACCGTGGTCGTGGTCGTGCGGATCGCGCTGCCCTCCCGTGACGGCCTGGTCGCGCCAGAGCCGCAGGCCCCCGCGCAGCGCCAGCCACAGCCCGATCAGGCCAATGGCGGCATAGCTGACCGGCGCGAACCAGTCCTCGGCCGCGCCCACCATGGCCTCGCGGCCCAGACCGAGAAACCAGACGCCCGCATAGACCACAAGGATCGCGGTCAGCGCCTGCGCAAGACTGGACAGCACCGCCAGCAGCGACAGGCGGGTCAGCGCCACGCGTTCGGCCACGCCGTACCCGGCAATCAGGATCTTGCCATGCCCCGGCCCCACTGCATGGAAAAAGCCGTAGCCGAAGCAGACCGCCATCAGCGCGCCGATCGCGCCGGGCTCGTTCGCCCGCAGCGCGCGCAGGCTTTGGGCCATGCCGCTCTGGGCCATGCGCTGGCCTTCGGCGGCCCAGCGTTCCAGCATCCGCGCACCATCGAAGCCCCAGAGCCAGACCGCAAGGGCGACGACGGCCAGCGCCGCTAGTTGGAGGGCTGTGCGCATGAGAGGGTGACAGTGTCGGCGAAATGGATGCCGACCCGCATTTCGTTGAAAATGTCTTCCATCGACCCGCCTGCCAGTTCCTTCTCGACCGCGTCCTGCGCCGCCTGCTGATCGGGATCCGTCACCGTGGCGGTGCAATCCGGGTCCGTCAGGCTGACGCCCTGGGACACGTCATAGGCGACATAATAGGTCGGATCGTATTGCAGGATCTCGATGGCCTCGACCGGCACGGGCGGGATCTCGCGGAAATGCGTGGCGGTGATGAACCCGTCCTCGACCGCAATGCCGATGGGACGCGGGCGCGGCATCTCGACCTTTTCACCGGCGGAATAGACGTAAAGATCACCCTCGAACCCTTCCGGCCATTCGATCAGGTCGAAGCCGTGAAGCTCGTCCAGTTCGGCCTGCGTCAGTTCACCATCGCCATCCGGGTCCAGGCCGTAATCCTCGAGGATCAGCAGCGTGAAGAAATCGTCATAGGTCCAGGTGACCGTGACGCCCGTGACCTCCAGCCGGTCGTTGATCTCGAGCCGCAGGGCGGTGTCGACAAAGATATGCGGATGCGCCCCCAGGGGCGTCGCGACAAGAGCAAGGGCAAAAGCGCAATAGGCGTGTTTCATCATATGTACCGGAGGTAGAACCCTCTGGTACTTAACGCAAGATCAACCGGCCGCCTGTGGCGGGGTTTCGCGCACATCTCAGCTTCGAACGTTGCGCGTTTCGGGATGCAGCGAGGTGCCAAGGATATGATCGGACCGGTGGATGACATGCCCGGCCCCGCCGACGATCAGCGGATCGAAAGGAATGGCCACGGCATGATCCTTGCCCGGATAGTCCAGCGTCGACAGGAAATGCTTCATGCACTCCAGGCGCGCGCGCTTCTTGTCGTCGGACTTGACGATCGTCCAGGGCGCGTCGGCGGTGTCGCTGTAGAAGAACATCGCCTCTTTCGCGTCGGTGTAGTCGTCCCACTTGTCGAGGCTCGCCTTGTCGATGGGCGACAGCTTCCACTGTTTCAGAGGATCGGTCTCGCGGCTGGCAAAGCGGCGGCGCTGTTCGGCCTGCGTGACCGAAAACCAGTACTTGTAAAGTCGAATGCCCGAGCGCGTCAGCATCCGCTCGAAATCGGGCGTCTGGCGCATGAATTCGAGGTATTCGCTGGGTTCGCAAAAGCCCATCACCCGCTCGACCCCGGCACGGTTGTACCACGACCGGTCATACAGCACCATTTCCCCCGCGGTTGGCAGATGCTCGATATAGCGCTGGTAATACCACTGGCCGCGCTCCACATCGGTGGGCTTGTTCAGTGCCACCACCCGCGCGGCCCGCGGGTTGAGATGCTCGGTGAACCGCTTGATCGTGCCGCCCTTCCCCGCCGCGTCCCGGCCTTCGAAGATCATCACGAATTTCTGGCCGGTCTCCTGCGCCCACAGCTGGACCTTGAGCAACTCGGCCTGAAGCGCGGCCTTCTCGGCCTCGTAGGCCCTGCGCGACAGGCGGTTGCGATACGGGTATTTGCCGGACTCGAAGGCGCGGCGCACGTCATCCGCGCTGACGACCTTGTTCCGGGCAGGCGGCAGGTCTTTCAGGGCGCCGGTCGGCGTGTCCTTGATCTGTGTGTCGGCGGCGATCGTGGGGGATGATGGCATGCGGGACTCCCGGGCAGGTGGTTCGGATTGCCCCGAGTGTAACAGGTGCGTGATAATGTCTCTTTGACACGCATCAAAAACAGCCGCCCCTGCCCCATTGATTTTCCCCGCCAACTCCGGCAATCGGTTCTGATCATTTCAGGAGATCGCCATGACCCGTATCGACGCCAAATTCGCAGAGCTGCGCAAAGACGGCAAAAAAGCCTTTGTGTCCTACGTGATGGCAGGCGATCCCGATTTCGACACCTCGCTGGAGCTGGTCAAGGGACTGCCGGGTGCCGGCGTGGACATCATCGAACTGGGACTGCCCTTCACCGACCCGATGGCCGATGGCAGCACGATCCAGCTGGCCGGTCAGCGCGCGCTCGAAGGCGGCATGACGCTGGACCGCACGCTGGAGCTGGCGCGCAGGTTCCGCGAAGAGGACGACACGACACCGATCGTGATGATGGGCTATTACAACCCGATCTATTCGCGCGGTGTCGACCGGTTCCTGACCCAGGCCAAAGAGGCGGGCATCGACGGTCTGATCATCGTCGACCTGCCACCCGAGGAAGATGACGAGCTGTGCATCCCGGCGCAGGCGGCGGGTCTGAACTTCATCCGTCTGGCGACACCCACCACCGATGACAAGCGCCTGCCCAAGGTGCTCCAGAACACATCCGGCTTCGTCTATTACGTGTCGATCACCGGCATCACCGGCGCCGCCGAAGCGCAGGCCGCCGATGTCGGTCCCGAAGTGGCGCGGATCAAGTCGCAGACCGACCTGCCCGTGATCGTGGGCTTCGGCATCAAGACCCCCGAAGCCTCGCAAGCGATTGCCGGTGTGGCGGATGGCTGCGTGGTCGGATCGGCGATCGTGTCGGAACTGGCCAAGGGCAAACCGGTGAGCGACGTTCTGGCCTTCGTCAAATCGCTCGCGGACGGGGCGCACCGTGCGTGACACGTCCGCAGATGCCCTGCTTGCGGCCTTTGACGGCAATTTCCAGATTGCGCCGCTGACGGACGCCTCTCCTGACCTGACGCTGGACGAGGGCTACGCCATTGCGGCGAAGATAGGCGAGATGCGCCGCGCGCGCGGCGAACGGATCGCGGGCCGCAAGATCGGGTTCACCAACCGCACGATCTGGCCGATCTACAATGTCGATGCGCCGGTCTGGGGCTGGATGTACGAAGGCGGCGTAAGTGACATTCCGTCGGATTGCGTGATCCCCCTGCCCGCCCTGCCGGAACCCCGGATCGAGCCCGAAATCGTCTTTGGGTTCAAAGCCTCCCCCGCGCCCGACATGGACCTGACCGCGCTTGCCGACTGCATCGACTGGGTGGCGCATGGGTTCGAGATCGTCACCTCGCTTTACCCCGCTTGGCGGTTCACCGCGCCCGATGCCGTGGCCGCGATGGCGATGCACGGCGCGCTCTGGGTCGGTCCTCGCAGGGCAGCGACGCCCGACCGGCTCGAAGCCTTGACGACCTGTGGCGTCACCTTGTCCGGACCGGGAGAAGCGCTGATCGGGCACGGCGTCGACGTGCTGGGTGGGCCGTTGATGGCGCTGCTGCATCTGGTCAGCCAGATCGACCGGATGCCGGGTGCCGCGCCGATCCAACCCGGTGAAGTGATCACCACAGGCACCCTCACCGACGCCCGCCCGATTGCGCCGGATCAGGTGTGGGAAACCACCTTCGACACACCCCTGATCGACGGGCTGCGCGTCACCTTCGCCTGAACCGAGCGCCCGATAACCAGCCCCTAGGATTGCAGCAGGACAAATGATGCCTTTTGGGAGTATGGCTCGAACAGGGAACTGACGACGCTGGACAATGCTGTCGGATGTCGGCCTGGAGACCATTGGGACTAATGCAGCGCAACGTATAATATCCGCTTCGTCTTTGAGCTGCGCATATACTCTAACGACACAAAACAAACCCCTCCGCGTATTTCAATTCCGTCTCACGCAATTGTTTTAGATGGGTACTGCAAAGTTGATCCGACAACAAAGGTTTTGGCGCGTCTTCAAAGCGGTCGAGAAGCAAATGGAAGAACGTAGTTTCGGTTGCAAAACCGTTCAAAAGAGCCGTCTCAAATGTCTTGTGCAAAAGCTTTGAGGCATGCTCATGGGGCAGTAAAGGTATCATGAATCTATGGATCATAGAGATGTCCGGACCTTGATCGCTTCCGAAGCCATCCAGAACGCGGATCGCAATTTCAAGCGCACGATCCTGCACCGCAACGCTGAGTGCGTCTCTAGGTGCTTCGCACGACGGTGTCCCAAAACAAGCTGCAGGCCTCAATATTGAGTAAAGCAAGTTTTCACCATGATTTGACTCAAGATGCTTGTCAGAAAAGAGCAGCTTTTCTGCGTAATCCATCGCCCTTAGCGGATCCGGGGATGCAGTATCCAGCCATGACAAATCCATTTTGACGCCAAGAGCGCGCTCAAGCAATGCATAGGATAGGTTGCTGGGAGTGTCATGGAGCGGGTCGTACCAACCTTGCGCCCCGAATGACCATCGCTCCTTTCCTTGCGCAGGTCCTTTGGCATGTATCGTCGCGCTTCGCTCACGAAGAGCCGCTTTTCGCTGCTCAAGTTCGGGTATGGCGGGCCAAAACTTCGGAAGTTCTTTCCCTGCATCGTCACTTTTGAACTCCGTAGCGATTGCCCGTCCCAAAAGCGTCTCTTGTCCATCGATCCGTTCAGACAGATCAAATTGCCAAGCTTCGTCGTGACCAAACTTCCCAGGATGGTCCCAAGCATAGTGTATCCAGCCGTTCCAACGACTTTCGAGGTGGTGATCCCGAATAAGCCGCAAAACCAGTGCCTCTGATGGCTTATCCGTCTTTTCACGAATGAGACAATGATCGAACAAACCTAATTCAACAAAGACGTACTTTGCAAAAGCTGAAGGCTCTTCGCAGACAACTCCGGTTGCCGCGCGAATGGCAATCAGTTGAGGATCAGTACTCGAAACCGGCACAATCACTGTTACTGGTGCGCTCATGACGATGTCTATAAAAACGGCGGACTGAATAGTGCGGCCATGAAGCTCAACAAAATTGTGTTTCTGTATCGGACGGTTAATCGTTGTCGTTGCTGCCGCTTCAAGCCGTGCCGGCCACGTCCAACCGAACCAGATCTCGTAGATGAGCATGGCGAACACAGATGAGAAAATGACGCAAAAAACAGTTTTTGACATTTTTTTCATTTTGGGGTGCCTAGGTCGACCTCCGGAAGCCCTTTTACAATGCCAACCATTTAGAACCAGATGGAAAGCAGACATTCAACATTGATAAATGAGCGTCTGCGCCGTCCGCATACACGCGCCGCGACACGAAGCTGCCAAAGCCTTGAGCCCGTGGAACCCTTTTGTCACGCGGCAAACCCTAATCCCGCGCGGCGTCCATCCGTTTGCGCAGGATGGCCAGCTTGTCGATGACAGCGCGCACCTCCTCCGGGTCCAGCGTGTCGGCCATGCCGGCAAGGTCAGGCGCGATCCCGGCAATCGCGGTATCGCGAAATCTGCGGCCCGCGTGGGTCAGCCAGACCTGCTTGCTGCGGGCATCGCCCGGATTGACGCGCATCGTGACAAAGCCGCGTTTCTCCAACCCCGCCAGCGTGTGGGTCATGCTGGTCTTGGGCACCTGAAACGCGCGGGCCAACTGCAAGGGCGTGCGCCCGTCCTGCACCCGGATCAGGTGGTTGATCACCGTGAAATGCGGCAGCACCAGACCGTCGGGCAACCGCGCCTCGAACAGGGCGCGGCTGAGTTGGCCGAGGATGCCGATCTCGTTGAAGAGTTCGAAATAGAGACCCGTCGCTGTGTGTGTGTCTGGTGTGTCAGGCATTCCCGGGTCTTGGCCTCATCCGTGCATCGATCGGCCATCGCGGGGTGCGGGCCGTGGGCGCAGCGTAGCCCAGAAGCCCGAGCATTTGAACTGTCCCGCCGTCGGGTGCGTGGGCGGCATGGATCGCGTCGTAAAGCGCCGTCATCTCGGGGTATTCCTGCAATGCCTGACTGACGGGCCGCACCCCCAGCCCGGCACCCGTGGCCGCAAGGTTGAGCCGCAACCACCGCGCCCCTGTGGCGATCTGGTCGGCGCGGGTATTGGTGGGGCTGGTCTGCACCACCAAAGCAGGAGCTGACGCGATGGCGTCCACCGTGCCCTGGATCGCGCCCTGCGCGGCCATTGTCGTCGGATCAAGCGAGGCCTCGCGGGTCAGAAGACCGGTCCTGTTCAGCAGCTCGAACGTCGCACCGCCCAAGTCGATGCCATCGGGTTGCGCGTTGATCTCGGCCTTGCCGATCCGCAGAAGATCAATGCTTTCCTTCCACGCATCGGGCGTCCCGGCTTCGATCAGCCACGCCTCGGTCGCGAGATCGCGCAGGGCTACGGCATCGGCACCTTGCGCGACCAGATCGACATGCGGCGCGATGCTGTCCAGAGCGGCGGCATCCAGCGCTCGGTCCTGAAACATTTCCTTGTGCGAGCGCCTTTGCAGGACATGGGCGAACAGCGGATCGGGCTGCGCGCCACCGGCGATGAAGCGGCACAGCGCCACCGGACCCGCCTCGCCCGCGGGAAACAGCGTCTGGTCGATGGCGTAACCTTCCTCGGCGGCGGCCAGGCGCATCAGGTCCAGAAAGCAGCCCATCCCGATGGTCAGTTGGCGCGCATAGGGGTCCGTGACGGGCAGATCCCGCGCCGGGTCGCGCCAGATCGCAACGGTGTCGTCCCCGATCAGTTCAGCCTCCCACGGCTGGCGATTGTGCGGGTTCGGTGCCAGCAGCGCATGGGACAGGGCACGCAGGCGGGGATCGGGGTACTGGCCCGCCATGTCCCACGGGGCAAGCGCGGCATGGGGCGTGCGGGTGGCGGCGAAAAGGCCAAGACCGGCGGCGGCAGCAAGCACCGTTCCACCCCCGATCAGGCCAAGTGTCTTGCGACGGGAAAGAGTCATGCGAATCTCCTTTGGTTCGATATCGCAATACTTAGTTCGATTTCGAACCATTAATCAATCATTAACAAAATGCCGCGTTGCGTGGTTTCGCCGTCATTGGTAAACAAATCTAACCAATACTTCCGAAAGGCCGTGCCATGCCCATGATTACCGAAATCGAAGACCTCCGCCGCATCTACAAGCGCCGGGTGCCCAAGATGTTCTTCGACTACACGGAATCGGGCAGTTGGACGGAACAGACCTTCCGCGAGAATTCGTCGGATTTCGACAAGATCTACCTGCGCCAGCGCGTTGCCATTGACATGGACGGGCGCAAGACCGCGACCAAGATGATCGGTCAGGAGGTGTCGATGCCGGTGGCACTTGCGCCCGTGGGCCTTACGGGCATGCAGCATTTCGATGGCGAGATCAAAGCGGCACGGGCGGCGGAAAAGTTCGGCGTGCCCTACAGCCTGTCGACCATGTCGATCTGTTCGATCGAGGACGTGGCGGCCAATACGTCGAAACCGTTCTGGATGCAGGTCTACACGCTCAAGGACGACGATTTCATGCAGCGCCTGTTCGACCGGGCGAAAGACGCCAAATGTTCGGCGGCGATCATCACGGTCGATCTGCAATTGCTGGGCCAGCGGCACAAGGACGTCAAGAACGGCCTTTCCGCCCCACCCAAGCTCACACCGGCCTCTGTCGCCAACATGATGACCAAGGTGCAGTGGGGCATGGGCATGCTGTCGACCAAACGGCGGTTCTTCGGCAATATCGTGGGTCATGCGAAAGGCGTGAAGGATCCGTCCTCGCTGGGCAGCTGGACCGCGCAGGCGTTCGACCAGTCGCTCAACTGGGACCGGATCCGGCAGTTCCGCAAGATGTGGGACGGCCCCTTGATCATCAAGGGCATCCTCGACCCGCGCGATGCGCTGGAGGCGCTGAATGTCGGGGCGGACGCCATCATCGTGTCGAACCATGGCGGTCGGCAGCTTGATGGGGCGCTGTCGTCGATCCGGGCGCTGGAGCCGATCCTGGATGCCGTGGGCGACAAGATCGAGGTGCATCTCGACAGCGGCATCCGGTCGGGTCAGGACGTGCTCAAGGCGATGGCGATGGGGGCCAAGGGCACCTATATCGGGCGCGCCTATGTCTACGGGCTGGGGGCCAAGGGCCAACAGGGTGTCACCGACGCGCTCAACGTGATCCACAAGGAACTGGACGCGTCGATGGGGCTGTGCGGGCGGACCGACATCAACTCCGTCGACCGCGATATCCTGATGGTCCCCAAGGGATTTTCGGGGGATTGGGCCGAGTAGACACGGCGCAGCCCCGGTCGGGCCGTTGCCCGCCGGTTGCCGGTCTTGCCGGCCGGGCCTGTGCCCGGCATGGGATGTCTCGAAAGGAAGCGGCGCCGCTCTTTGGGCCTGACCCGTCTCTCGCATTCCGGGGTGGTGTCCCCCGTGACCTGGGCCCTTTCGGGCCTCGCAAAACCGGTTTCTCAGGGTCCGCCCTTGCGGGCATCCGAAAGACGGTCAGTCTGGTGTCGCGGCATGGGAGTGACCCTTCCCGCTCGATGCGCATCGTGGGAAAGGGTATGGCGCCAGCAAGGTTAAGGATCTGGAAACCGGGCGTTCGGTGGGGCGGCTTTTCGAAAAGCCGCAGACAGAGCCTTGCAAGGCTCTGATCCGCATTTTCGAAAATGCGGGCCACCCCGTTTCGAAACGGGGTTTCAAGCCTGTTCGAACAGGCTTGCCCCTCATCCCGCGCGCAGGGCCGCACCCCGCCTCAGCACCGGCAGCAGCCCCAGCGGGACGACGAACAAGAGCACTCCGATCACCAGGAATGACGTCGCCAGCCCGAATCCTTCGGACAGGAATCCCATGAGCGGCGGGCCGATGAAGAACCCCGCATAACCCACCACCGAGATCCGCGAGATCGCGTGGCTGCGGTACTGGTTCGGCACCATCCGACCGATCCAGGCATAGGCCATCGGCGCCACCACCGACACGCCGAGGCCAAGCACCGAGAAGCCGAGATAGGCGATCCAGAGGGTCGGTGCCGCGGCGGCGATCGAGGCCCCGATGCCTGCCGTGACCGACGCCCAGCGGATCACCACGCGCTCGGACACCCGGTTGGCGACGACCTGCCCGGTCAACCGCCCGACCGCCATCGTGATCCCCAGAAGCGCCGGACCCAGCGCCCCCTGCGCCGCCCCCGCCCCCAGGTTGCGCTCAAGATGCAGGGCCGACCAGCCTTCGGTCGCCTGTTCCGACATGAAGGCGATCAGGATGATGGCCCCGCCCGGCAGCAGCAGCGTCCAGGGCAGCGGCGCGACCGTGGCACCCTCGGGTTCGTGCGCGGGATCGGCCACGGGCGCAGCCCTGGCCTGCAGCGCCAGAAGCGCGATCAGGACGCCCGATCCCGTCAGGATCATGTCTGGACCAAGGCCCGCCTCGCGCGCCAGCCCCGTGGCAAGCGCGCAGGCGGCATAGGCCACCGAGAAGACCGCGTGATTGAGGTTCATCAGGCTGCGCCGCACCTGCGCCTCGAGCGCGCTCACGCGGGCGTTCATCGACACGTCGAGCGTGCCGGAGGCCATCGTCACGCAGAGCATCGCCAGTGTGAAACTGACACCGCCATAGGTGTGCCCCGGCAGGAACGTGGCCCCCGCCAGCAGCACCGTCAGGACCGCCAGCGCCCTTGGACCCAGCCCGCGCTCGGCCAGCGGCGCCAGCCACATCGCCAGCACCGCGCCGACCGAGGTGATCAGGAGCGCCACGCCGAACTGTCCGTCCGACAGGCCGATCTGCGGCTTGAGCACCGGCACGAGGGCCGCGAAACTGCCCCAGAAGACACCCACGGCGGCAAAGCCGGCCGCCGGGCCGCGGCTGATGTAAAGGTCACGCAAGAGGCTCATATCGCTGCCAGTGCCACGGGGCGGGGGACCGGTCCAGCCCACAAAGCAACCGAAAGCGGCAAAAACTGCGATCTTGTGTCTTGTCTTGGCGCCCGAACCGGTCTATCGCGCGGGCTTCACGCGGGGTGACAGCCTTGGAGGCACCCTGCCCTTACATATTGGAGACACATCATGGCTGGAGAGATTCCTGATCTCGAAGCTCTGGAACGGACGGGGACAGGCAAGGGCGCCGCTCGTCAGGCACGCCGCGACGGCATGGTTCCGGGCATTGTATTCGGTGGCGACAACGACCCGCTGCCGATCAACCTTCCCTTCAACGTCCTGCTGGCGCGCCTGAAGAAAGGCCGTTTCAAGTCGACCCTGTTCAACCTCAAGGTTGACGGTCACGAAGACGTCCGCGTGATCTGCCGCGACGTGCAGCGCGACGTGGTGAAGGACCTGCCGACCCATGTCGACCTGATGCGCCTGCGCCGGACGTCGAAGATCAACCTCTTCATCCCGGTCGAGTTCATCAACCACGAAGCGGCCCCCGGTCTCAAGAAGGGTGGCGTGATGAACGCCGTGCGCCCGGAAGTCGAACTGGTCGTGACCGCCGGTGACATCCCCGAGAAGCTGACCGTGGACCTGACCGGTCTCGAAATCGGCGACACGGTGACGATCTCTGCGATCACCCTGCCCGAAGGCACCAAGCCGACGATCGACCGCGATTTCGTGATCGCGAACATCTCGGCCCCGTCCGGCCTGCGCGCCGCGGAAGATGCCGAAGCCGAGGAAGCCGACGCGGACGAGGTTCCCGCAACCGAACAGTCCGACGACTGATCCCGCCGGGCCTCATGGTTCGAACGGCCTCGCCCCATGGGCGGGGCCGTTTTCGTTCAGGGGGGATGTGCAGGCGGAGACTGTGCGCTCTGACTGCGTCGGGGTCCGCGCGGGGGCCG
This sequence comes from Marivita sp., assembly GCF_020055635.1. Taxonomy (GTDB): domain Bacteria; phylum Pseudomonadota; class Alphaproteobacteria; order Rhodobacterales; family Rhodobacteraceae; genus Marivita. The sequence continues at coordinate 25,959 of NZ_JAIPUT010000009.1, forward strand.
GATCAGGGTCTGAGTCCGAGGCCGGTTGACGGCTTTCGCAACCATGGCGAAGGCTTCCTGGCGCTCCCGCAGAAGCCTTATCCGTCTCGTCCGGGTTCGGTTGGATCGTTTGAGAAGATCGCGATTTTGTTGCCCTGCGGATCGCGCAGGTAGCCGACATAGAAACGCGCCCCGTAGGACGCGCGGAAACCGGGCTGACCCGCGTCCGAACCGCCTGCGGCAAGCGCGGCAGAGTGAAGGTCGCGCACCTGCTGCTGAGTGCGCGCCTCGAATGCGATCATCGCACCGTTGCCGGCCGAGGCCGGGCCTCCGTCAAAGGGGGTCTTGACGTAGAAATCGGGCAAAGCGGCCGGCTGACCGGGTTGCAGGGGCAGCGCATAGCTGAGGCCCTCGGGCCCTTCCTCAAGCGCATACCCAAGGGCTGGCAGGACCGCCGAGTAAAACTGCCGCGCGCGCGTGATGTCATCGGCCCCGACGGTAACATAGGCAATCATGCAACCTGTCCCTTCCTTGCACGTCCGGCCAATTCCCGGCCGGTGCCGTGGATCATCCGGGTCATGCGACCCCGGATATTTCGTAGGCGCGTTGAAGCCCCGCCGTCGCTGTTCCCCAGGACGACGCGCGCGTTCGATGCCTGTGAAACTCGAACGCCTCTTTGTCGAGGAAGCACTCCTCTACCTGCCAAATCAAAGGGTCATCCGTCTGGAAGACATCGAAGGACAGACACCCGGGTTCCGCCCGCGTGAGGCGGATGTGCTCTGAAAGATGCTCTTGCACGAGTTCGGCGTCGCGCTCCGACCCGCAAATCAGGCGTCCCGTCAACCGCACCTGACCAGCACTGGCATCCGTTTTGGCACCCATGTCACGACTCCTTTTCGTTCGGGCCGAGCCTAGCATGGGCTCGGAGCGACAACAAAGTTCCGCTGGCCCGATGCTTCAAGAGATGACGTCCCGACAAAAAGACCACCCCCCGACTTCGGATATCAGCGCGACGCGACATCCTGCGCGGGATCTGTCAATGAGGGTCAGATTGTCATGTTCCTGAAACGCAGATCAGAGACACCGCCCCTCATGTCGCCCACGATTGCCCAGATCTTCGTCGTCTTCCTGAAAATCGGGCTGCTGTCCTTCGGTGGACCGGCGGCACAGATCGCGCTGATGCACCGGATGCTGGTGGACGAGCGCGACTGGCTGACGGAAAAGCAATTCCTGAACGCGCTCAGCTTTTGCATGTTGCTGCCGGGGCCGGAGGCGATGCAGCTGGCCACCTATGCGGGCTGGCGGTTGCAGGGCGTGTTGGGCGGGCTGATCGCGGGGCTGCTCTTCGTGCTGCCGGGGGCGGCGGTGATCTTTGCGCTGGCGCTGCTCTACGTGACCTATGGCGACCTGCCGCTGGTCGATACGCTGTTTCTGGGCGTACAGGCGGTGGCGGTGGTGATCGTGGTCGAGGCTTTGCTCAAGCTGTCCAGACGCGCGTTGCACGGGCGGGCGCATTGGGTGCTGGCGGGGCTGGCCTTTGTCGGGATCTTCTTTTTCGCGGTGCCGTTCCCGGTGATCGTTCTGGCGGCAGGCGTTTATGGCGCGCTGATGGCTGGGTCAGACGCGGCCCCGGCCCTGCCCGTCACGGTTTCGGCCGGGCGCAGTCTGGGCACGATCGGGATCGGTCTGGCGATCTGGGGCCTGCCCGTGCTGGCGGTGGACGCGGCGTTCAACGGCACGATCCTGACCGAGATCGCGCTCTTCTTTTCCAAGCTGGCCGTCGTGACATTCGGCGGCGCCTACGCGGTGCTGGCCTACATGGCGCAGGACGTGGTGGTGCAGTATGGCTGGCTGACCCCGACCGAGATGATGGACGGGTTGGGATTGGCCGAAACCACCCCCGGCCCGCTGATCCTTGTCACCCAGTTCGTAGGCACCTTGGCGGCCTTCCGGGAGGGTGGCTACGGGCTGGCCGTGGCAGGCGGTCTGATGACGCTCTGGGTGACCTTCGTGCCCTGCTTCCTGTGGATCTTTGTCGGCGCGCCCTACATCGACTGGATTTCCGCGCAGCCGCGCCTGAACGGTGCCTTGCGCGCAATCACGGCGGCGGTGGTGGGCGTGATCCTGAACCTGTCGCTGTGGTTCGCGCTGCATGTGGTATTCGGCACGGTCGCGGAAACGCAGGTCGGAGTGCTGCGGCTCTGGCTGCCGGATGCGGCCACGTTGAACTGGCACGCGATGGCTCTGATCGCGCTGTCGGCGGGCCTGCTCCTGCGGCTGCATCTGGCGATTGGCTGGGCCCTGGGCCTTTCGGCAGCGGCGGCATTGGTCTTGGCGCAGTTTTGACCATCGGCTTTTGCCCTTGGCCCGAGTTTCGCCTAGAGAGGGGCAACCGCTTTGCAGGATGGAGCACGGGCAGCGATGAAACTCTTTGTGGGTCTGGGGAATCCGGGCGCGAAATACGCGAGGAACCGGCACAATATCGGCTTCATGGCGATGGACCGGATCGCATCGGATCATGGCTTTGCGCCGTGGAAATCAAAGTTTCAGGGCGAGGCGACCGAAGGGCGGCTGGGCAATGACAAGGTTCTGCTCCTGAAGCCCGGAACGTTCATGAACCGCTCGGGCCAGTCGGTGCAGGCGGCAATGCAGTTCTACAAGCTGGAGCCCTCGGACGTGGTGGTCTTCCACGACGAGTTGGACCTCGCCCCGGGCAAATGCCGGGTCAAGCAGGGCGGCGGCCATGCGGGCCACAACGGCTTGCGCTCGATCCACGGCCATATCGGCGAGGCGTACGGCCGCGTGCGGCTGGGCATCGGGCATCCCGGTCACAAGGATGCTGTGGCGGGATACGTGCTGCACGATTTTCCCAAGGCGGACGAAGAGTGGCTGGATGACCTGCTGCGCGGGATCGCCGATGGCGCGCCGCAACTGGCGGATGGGGATTCCGGCAAGTTCATGAACGCCGTGGCGCTGCGCGTGGCGCCCGCCCGGTCGTCGAAAACGCCGGCGACGCAAGCGAAGGCGGAAGCTCCGAAGCCCGAGCCGAAGCCAGAGCCGAAACCCGAAGCAGCGCCAGAACCCGACACCCGCAACCCCTTTCAAAGGCTGGTGGACCGGTTCCGGTGACATCGACCCTCGGGCGCAAAGCGTCCTCGGGCCTGGGATGCCCACAGTTTTTCACGGGCGCTGGGTGGCATGGGCGGACGATCCCGCCTAGGTTCAGATGAAACCACCGCATGACAGGAGGCCCCCGATGGAACCGGACGACGCAATCAACGTGATGGGTGGCCCGCTTGGGTCGTGTTCGACAGAGCCGCTGACCGGGTTCTTCAGGGATGGCCATTGCAACACCTGCGCTGCCGACACGGGAAGCCACACGGTGTGCGCGGTGATGACGGCGGAATTCCTGGCCTATTCGAAATACGTCGGCAACGACCTGAGCACCCCTGTTCCGCAGTTCCGCTTTCCGGGGCTCAAGCCCGGCGATCACTGGTGCCTGTGCGCGTCACGGTTCCTGCAAGCCCATGACGAGGGCTGCGCGCCCATGGTCAACCTTGCCGCGACGCACAGACGGGCGCTCGACATCGTGCCGATGCGGGTTCTGGAACAGTACGATATCGACTCGTCCGACGTCTGACCGGCTCATGACGCCTTGTCCATCTGCGGTCCCGGATCGGATCCGGACAGCGCGATGGGGTCGCCCATCAGTTCGTCGATGAACAGGCTGAGCAATTGCGGGCGGCCCGACACCCCCGCCTTGCGATAGATCGCGTTGGTCTGCGCCTTTACGGTGCCTTCGGAGGTGCTGCGCAGCCCGGCGATGTCGGCCGTGCTCAGCCCCTTGATCGAAAACAGCGCCACGTCCTTTTCGGCGGGGGTCAGTTCCCATTCGGCAAAGCGTTCCTGCAACACGTCCATGAAGGCGCCCGACGCCAGACGCAGGCTTGCCTCGGCGGCGCGCTGCCGCTTGAGCGAGCGGACCATGAGCGTCGCACTGACGACCATGCCAAGGATCAGGCCGATCACCGCTCCGATCTGGGCCAGTTCGTAATAGACCCAGGCGATCGGAGAGGACGCGATGCCCAGCATGCTGCCAAGGATGTCCCACAAGAGGAACAGGCCGCTGGCCAATTGCAGCGCGCCAAGGGGGATCAGGACGATCCAGATCCTCACAGGCCAACCGGTGCCCGGAGGGACGTATGATCAATCGTCGTCATCGTCATCTCCGCCGCCACCGCCGCCATCGTCATCATCGCCGCCGTCATCATCGTCGTCGCCGTCGTCATCATCGTCGTCGCCGTCGTCATCGTCGTCATCGCGGTCGTCATCGTCATCATCGCGGTCGTCGTCCCGGTCATCGCGATCATCATTATCATCGTCGCGATCATCGCCGTCGCCGCCGCGATCCGAGCGGTCGACATAGTCCCGCAGGATCGCCCCGGTCGCGGGATTGAGAATGATCTCGCGCCGGCCGCGCGGGCCTGTCGCCACGATGCGCGTCCGGCCCAGCAGCGTGCGGCCAAGCGTGATGCGCCGATAGCCCTGCCGCCTGAGTTGATCGATCACCTGATCCTGGGCTGTCTGCGCGAGCACATCGACCGGAAAGGCGACCCCGGCCAGGAGGCCCGCAACAAGCTGTCTTCGTTTCATTCTCGAACTCCAGGAGGCTCCCGTCAGCGGGACGGAAGCCTCTGTTCTTCAGCTATCAGACGTTTCAATCGTCGTCATCATCGTCGTCGTCGTCATCGCTGTCGCCGTCGTCATCGCTGTCGCTGTCATCATCATCGTCATCGCTGTCATCATCGTCGTCGTCATCGTCGTCCCGACCGCGATCGTCGTCCCGCGCATCATCCCGGTCGCCGTTGCGGTCATCGTCGTCGCGATCCTCGTCCCGGTCATCATCCCGGTCGTCGTTGCGGCCATCGTCGTCGCGATCGTCATCGCGATCATCATCGTCGTCGCGATCATCGTCATCATCGCCGCGGCCGCGTGCGTCATCATCCCGACCACGATCATCCCGGCCACGGCCACGGACGTCATCGTCATCGTCATCGTCACCCAGGTCAGAGCGCGCGATCTCGACGAAGTCGCGGGCCCGATTGCGGATCTCGACACCTGGGCGGGTGTCGTCATCACCACGGACGCGTTCGACCTCCTGCTTGAGAATATCGCCGGTGGCACGGTCGTAGACCACTTCGAGCTTTTGCGTGCCGCGAATGGCCTCGACCTTGATCTGGCCAAGGCCATTGTCGATTTCGATACGTTCGAAGCCCTGCCCTTTCAGGTCGTCGACGATCTGATCGGTTGCAGATTGCGCGAAAGCCATGCTGCAAGTGAGCGTGGCGAATACGGCGGTCATCAATGTCTTTTTCACGTTTCGGTCCTTTCATGTCCCTTGGGCCTGCCATGCGGCAGACACCGGGAACACTGACCACCTGGATGTTCGCAGGATATTGGCCGGCGGTTTAGGGCGGGGTTCATAAACCACTGTCCCATGCGCCTAAACCGCAGTTTATGCGGACCCTTGGGAAGGTGGCGGACAAAGAAAAACCCCTCGCGCCAGGAGCACGAGGGGTCTGAAGGTCAGGTTGAGGTGGCTGCGGTCAGCCCATGTCGAATCCCAAGTGTTTGGCGACGGTAAAGATGTCCTTGTCGCCGCGTCCGCACATGTTCATGCAGATGATGTGATCCTTGGGCAGGTCGGGCGCGATCTTCATCACATGGGCCAATGCGTGGCTGGGCTCCAGCGCCGGGATGATGCCTTCCATCTCGCAACACAGCTGGAACGCCTCCAGCGCCTCGGCGTCGGTGATCGACACGTATTGCGCGCGGCCAATGTCGTGCAGCCAGGCGTGTTCCGGCCCGATGCCCGGATAATCGAGCCCTGCCGAAATGCTGAACCCTTCGAGGATCTGGCCGTCATCGTCCTGCAAGAGATAGGTGCGGTTGCCATGCAGCACACCCGGCCGCCCCCCGGTCAGGGACGCGCAATGCTCCATCTTGGCATTCACACCCTTGCCGCCCGCTTCGACGCCGATGATGCTGACCTCCTTGTCGTCAAGGAAGGGATAGAACAGGCCCATCGCGTTCGACCCGCCCCCGATGGCGGCAATCAGCGTGTCGGGCAGACGGCCCTCGGCCTCGTGCATCTGATCGCGGACCTCCTTGCCGATGATCGACTGGAAATCGCGGACCATCGCCGGATAGGGGTGCGGGCCGGCCACGGTGCCGATGCAGTAGAACGTGTCGCGCACATTGGTCACCCAGTCGCGCAGCGCGTCGTTCATCGCGTCCTTGAGCGTGCCGCGACCGGATGTGACCGGGATCACTTCGGCGCCGAGCAGTTTCATCCGGAAGACGTTGGGCTGCTGGCGCTCGACGTCATGCGCACCCATGTAGACGACGCATTTCAGGCCGAACTTGGCGCAGACGGTGGCGGTGGCCACGCCGTGCTGACCGGCGCCCGTCTCGGCGATGATGCGGGTCTTGCCCATGCGGCGGGCCAGGATGATCTGGCCCAGCACGTTGTTGATCTTGTGCGCGCCGGTGTGGTTGAGTTCGTCGCGCTTCATGTAGACCTTCGCGCCGCCGAGCCGCTCGGTCAGGCGTTCGGCGTGATAGAGCGGCGACGGGCGGCCCACGTAATGCTTCCAGAGGAAGTCCATCTCGGACCAGAAACTCTCGTCGGTCTTGGCGCGCTCGTACTGCTCTTCGAGTTCGAGAATGAGCGGCATCAGGGTTTCGGAGACAAAGCGTCCGCCGAAGATGCCGAACCGGCCCTTTTCGTCGGGACCGGTCATGAAGCTGTTGAATAGATCGTTCATCGCGCGCGCCTCTCTTGTCGAACAGGACACAGGTAGCGATGTGCTGCGCGATGGGCAAGGGCAAGCGCCTTCGAAGGCGCTTGGGACCGCGTTTCGAAACGCGGTTTTCAAGCCAATTCGAATTGGCTTGGGCAAGCGATTTCGAAATCGCTTCTACCGGACGCGCCGGATCGGCTGATCGTTGCAGAACACCACGTAATGTCGTCCGTTGCGCACCGCCTGGAATCCACGTTCCTCGACGGCGGCGACAAAGGCGTCGCGGCCCACGAGCCGTTCGACATCGCGGATCTGCCGCTTGACCACGCCGCCCTTCTGCGCCTCTGCCGAGGACAGCATCTGGGTCAGCCAGATTTCGGGGGTCAGGTGATCGGGGAGTCGTGTCATGCGCCCGGTTTTGGCAAATCAAGGTAAATGCCGGGTTAACGCGCCACCGCCCGTTCCAGCGCCGGATAGCGCGCCGCCAGCGTCAGGCCCCGCGCCACGAAGGAAATCAGAAGCGCCATCCAGAGCCCGTGATTGCCAAAGCTCGGCACCAGCATGAATGCAGCACCCGCGTAGATCAGCGCCGAGACGAACATCATGTTGCGCATGTCGGCCGTGCGGGTGGCACCGATGAAGATTCCGTCGAACATGAAGGAGGCCAGCGCCAGCACCGGCGCTGCGGCCATCCAGGGCAGGTAGGCGCGCGCCGCCTGCTGCACCTCGGCGTTCTTGGCCATCAGGTCGACGACCTGCGCGCCGAAGACCCAGAATCCCAGCGCCAGCAGGACCGAGGCCCCGAGGCCCCAGAGGCTCGCCAGGACACTGGCGCGGCGCAGCAGCGGCACTGCGCGGGCGCCGACCGCCTGCCCGACGATCGCCTCCGCGGAAAAGGAGAAGCCGTCGAGCGCATAGGCCGTGATGTAGAGGAACTGCAACAACACCTGGTTGGCCGCCAGCGTCACATCCCCGAAATCCGCACCCAGGAACATGAAGGACAGGAACACCGCCTCGAGCAGCAGCGACCGGATCAGGATGTCGGAATTGACCCGTGCCATGCGCACCAGCTTGGACCGCTCGAACACCCGCGCCCAGTCGCGCCAGTCGGGCACCCGAAAGGCGGCGCGGCAGAGGTATAGACCCATCGCCAGACCGCTCCATTCGGCGAGGAAGGTGGCAAAGGCCACGCCGTTCACGCCCCAGCCCAAGCCCAGCACGAACAGCACGCTCAGCACCACGTTCACGCCGTTCATCCAGAGCTGGAGCACCAGCACGGCGCGCGTGCGTTCCTGCGCGATGAGCCAGCCGATGATGCCGAAGATCGCGATCGCCGCCGGCGCCGACCAGATGCGGATCTGCATATAGCTGCGCGCGAGGCCTTCGACCTCGTCGCTGGCGGGCGCGATATGAAAGGCCGCCCATAGCAGCGGGGCTTGCAGCAGGATGAGAATGGCCCCGGCGCCGAAGCCGATCATCAGGACACGGGTCAGCAGGGCCGCCACCTCGGTGCGGTTGCCCTGCCCCTTCGCCTGCGCGGTCAGACCGGTCGTGCCCATGCGCAAAAAGCCGAATACCCAGTAGATCGCCGACAGGATGATCGCGCCGAGGCCCACCGCGCCGATCGGGGCGGCTTCGCCCATCTGGCCGACTACGCCGGTGTCCACCGCGCCCAGGATGGGGATCGTGACGTTCGACAGCACGATGGGCAGCGCGATCCCGAGAACGCGGCCATTCGTGACGTCGCGTGGCGCAAGCGCCGTGTCAGTCATCGCGCGGCATCAGGAAATGCGCCGTCGCCTGAGCAAAGGGTCGGTCGCGATTGTCCTGCCACGCGATCGCCTGCACCGATGCATAGCGCCGCCCGGCGCGGGTGATCGTGGCCCGCGCATAGGCGTCGCGCGGCAGGCCCGAGCGCAGGTAATCGACGGTGAAGTCAATCGTCTTGGGCAAGCGCGGCAGGTCTCCGGCGGCCAGCGCCTCGACATCGAGGGCGCCGCTTTCGAAATCTTCCCAGATATAGGCCCAGCTGAGCGAGATCACGGCGGTCACCTCGAGAAAGGCCGCCGTCACGCCGCCATGGATCGCCGGCAGCATCGGGTTGCCGATCAGCTTGTCGTCGAAGGACAGGAGCCCGGTCAGTTCGTCGCCGCGCCGGTCAAAGCTGATGCCCATGAAGGTGATGTAGGGCACACCGCTGACCAGGGCGTTGAGCGCGGCGTCGCGGCGCTGCTTGACGACCTGGACGGGTTCGGGAGCCTTGCGTTCCATGTCAGCTCCCCTCCACGGTGAAGGCGCCGGTGGCGGTGGCCACCGGGCGGTCGGTGTCGTCGTCGCAGGCGGTGGCGCGGACAAAGGCCACCGAGCGCGTGATGTGATAGACCTCGGCCCGCGCGGTGATCGTCTGGCCGGGGGTGGCTGCGCGCATGTAGTCGATGCGCAGGTCGATCGTCGCGGTGCCCGCGGGCGCGTCCGGGTGGCTCATCACCGCCGCGCCGCCGCAGGTGTCCATCAGCGCCGACACCGCGCCGCCATGGATCACCCCGGTCTTGGGATCGCCGATGAAGCGTTCGTCATAGGGCATGCTGATCTCGGCCATGCCATCGGCAATTTCCATGATCTGCATGCCAAGCGCCCTGGCATGCGGGATCAGTTCGATGAATTGTCGGGCGATTGTCACTTTGTCGGCGGTCATCGGCATTTCCTGTCAGTCGCCCCTGTCTACGACGCCAGACCGGCGAGGACCAGAGAGCGCAGGAGGGCGGTTGCTCAATCCTTGGGCGGCTCCTATCATCGGTCGCAAGAGAGGGAATGGAATGACGGAGAAAAAGCTCAGCTTCAAGGAGATGTGCGCGAAGTTCGACGTGACGCCGCGCACGCTGCGCTATTACGAGTATATCGAACTGCTCCAGCCCGAGCGGGATGGCCGGTCACGCTGGTATGGTCCGAAGGAAGTGGCGCGCATGACGTTGATCCTGCGCGGACGCAAGTTCGGGTTTCAGCTTGAAGATATCCGTCAATGGCTTCTGATCTACGAAAACGAAGGCACCGAGGCGCAGATGCGCGCCTGGATCGAACTGGCCGACCGACAGCTGGCAGAGCTTGACGAGCAGCGCAAGCAGCTTGACGAGGCAATCGACGAATTGCAGTCCTTGCGCGACGAGACCGTGGCGACCCTGGGCGACTGACGGCACTTTTCCGCTGGCGCCGAATCGCGCTCTGATTGTGCCGGCTGGGTGTTTCCGCCCGTTTGCCCATCTCGTCCGCGCAGCTTTCCCGAAGCGCACCGAAAGATTGTTTCCGCGCGGACAGGGTGACGTTGCCTGATCTTACGTCAACCTGGAAGTGACGCCGCGTCCGAGTTACGTCAACGTCATTTCCCATTGTAAGAAGACATCGGCCTTCGCATTTCGGTGCCACAAGAGCATCGGACAAGGATGATGACTATGACCGACGACCGCATCATGACGATCAGGGAAATGTGCGACGCGTTCGACGTGACGCCGCGCACATTGCGGTTCTACGAAGCCAAGGAACTGCTGTTCCCCATCCGCGAAGGACAAAAGCGCCTGTTCACCAAGCGCGACCGCGCGCGGCTAAAGCTGATCCTGCGCGGCAAGCGCTTCGGCTTCAGCCTCGAGGAAATTCGCCAGTTGCTGGATCTCTATCACATGGGTGACCAGCAGCACACTCAGCTGGCCCGGACCTATGAAATTGCCCAGCAGCGCCTGGCCGACATGGAATCGCAACGCGACGAGCTTAACCAGGCCATCGACGAACTCAAGGAACAGATGCGTTGGGGCGAGAAGATGCTTGCCTCGATGGAACAGAACAAACGCGCGGCCGGCTGAGCCGCGCCGCAGTCAGGGAGACCGCAATGCCAAGCTATCACGCACCTCTGAAAGACATGCAGTTCATTCTGCACGACGTTCTGAACGCCTCGGAACAGGACATTCCCGGTTATGACGAACTTGACCGCGATTTCACGGGCGCGGTGATCGAGGAAGCGGGCAAGCTGGCCTCCGAAGTGCTGATGCCGCTGAACGCGGTGGGCGACACCGAAGGCTGCGTGCTGGAAAACGGCGTCGTGCGCACGCCCACCGGCTTCAAGGAGGCGTTCGACCAGATGCGCGACGGCGGCTGGACCGCGCTGGACTGCGATCCGGACTATGGCGGTCAGGGTCTTCCCTACCTCATGCACACGGCCGCACAGGAACCCTTCGTGTCGGCCAACATGGCGTTCAACATGTACCAGGGCCTGACCCATGGCGCCTATACCGCGATCTACATGCACGGGTCGGACGATCAGAAGCAGACCTACCTGCCCAAGATGACGACCTGCGAATGGACCGGCACCATGAACCTGACCGAGCCGCATTGCGGCACCGATCTGGGCCTGATGCGCACCAAGGCGGTGCCGCAGGACGATGGCAGCTACAAGCTGACCGGTCAGAAGATCTTCATCTCGGCCGGCGATCACGACATGGCCGAGAACATCATTCACCTCGTTCTGGCGAAAATCCCCGGCGGGCCGGATGGCATCAAGGGCGTGTCGCTCTTCATCGTGCCCAAGTTCATCGTGAAGGAAGACGGATCGCTGGGCGACCGCAACGGCGTGTCCGTCGGCAAGATCGAAGAGAAGATGGGCATCCACGGCAACTCGACCTGCGTCATGAACTATGACGACGCGACGGGTTATCTCGTGGGCGAGATGCACAAGGGCATGCGCCCGATGTTCACCATGATGAACGAAGCGCGCCTGGGTGTCGGCCTTCAGGGCTACGCGCAGGCCGAAGTCGCCTATCAGAACGCCGTGGCCTATGCCAATGACCGGCTTCAGGGCCGTGACGTGACCGGGGCCAAGGCGCCCGAGAAATCGGCAGACCCGATCATCGTGCACCCCGACATCCGCCGCAACCTGATGGATCAGAAAAGCTTTGTCGAAGGGGCGCGCGCCTTCACCTATTGGGGCGCCTACCTGATCGACCGGGCGCACAAGAATTCGGACGCCGACGCCGATGGCCTGATCTCCCTGCTGACCCCGATCATCAAGGGCTTCCAGACCGACAAGGGCTTCGAGATGGCGGTCAACGCCCAGCAGGTCTATGGCGGGCATGGGTATATCGAGGAATGGGGCATGTCCCAGTTCGCCCGCGATGCCCGGATCGCCATGATCTACGAAGGTGCAAACGGCATTCAGGCACTCGATCTGGTGGGCCGGAAACTGGCGCAGGACGGCGGCAAGCATGTCATGGCGTTCTTCGACATGATCAAGACATTCGCGTCCGAAACCAAAGGCCAGGACGAGGCGTTTGACCGTGATTTCCTCGACCCGCTCAAGGCGGCGTCCAAGGATTTGCAGGCGGCGGCGATGTATTTCATGTCCGAGGGCATGAAGAACCCGAACAACGCTTTGGCCGGGTCGTATGACTTCATGCACATGTTCGGCCATGTCTGCCTTGGCTACATGTGGGCACGGATGGGGCTTGCGGCGTCGAAGGCTTTGGCAGACGGTGCCTCGGACGTGGCGTTCTTCGAGACAAAGCTGGCCACCGGGCGATATTACATGGCGCGACAGCTTCCGGCGACCAGGATGCACCTGGCGCGCATCGAAACCGGAGCCGAGCCCGTGATGGCGCTGGAGGCCGCCAATTTCTGAGCAAGCGGTGCGTGCAAGCACGCACCCTACGGAGGACAGATGCCGAAACGCTTTCGCCTGACCCGCCGCTTTCCGGTCGCGATGACCGAGGATGGCTATCGACGTCTCAAACGGTTCGCCGGTGAGGCGGGTCTGGACGAGGGCGAGGCGCTGTCCTTCCTGTTCGAGAATTTCGACAGCGTCACGGATGACGAGGCGCTGGGGCATCGGCTGCGGCTGTTCAACGCCGAGCTCGAGGCGCGCAAACGATAAGCGGGATTGGGGGGAGCCATGCGATCAAACTGGATGACCGACGAGCACCAGATGCTTGCCGAGATGACCGCGAAGTTCATCGAAACCGAGTGGCAGCCGCTTTACGACAAATGGCGGAAACAGGGCCAGATGGACCGCGAGACATGGGCACAGGCCGGTGAACTGGGCCTGCTCTGCCCGTCGGTGCCCGAGGAATATGGCGGCGCGGGTGGTGATTTCGGCCACGAGGCGGTGATCCTGATGGAAGCAGGCCGCGCCAACCTGGCAAGCTGGGGGCACGGCATCCATTCCGGCATCGTCGCCCATTACGTGCTATCCTACGGCACGGAAGAGCAGAAGACACGCTGGCTGCCGAAGATGGTGACGGGTGAACTGGTCGGCGCCTTGGCGATGACCGAACCGTCGGGCGGATCGGATGTGCAGGGGATCAAGACGCGCGCGGTGAAAGATGGCAACGCCTACCGGCTGTCGGGGCAAAAGACGTTCATCACCAATGGCCAGCACGCCAACCTGATCCTCGTGGCAGCCAAGACCGATCCGTCGCTGGGATCAAAAGGCACGTCTTTGGTCGTCGTGGAAACCGACGGGGCCGAGGGATTCCAGCGCGGACGCAACCTTGAAAAGATCGGCTGCCATGCGGCGGACACGTCCGAGCTGTTCTTCGACAACGTCGAGATCGCACCGGAAAACCTGCTGGGCGGCGAAGAAGGTCAGGGCTTCTATCAGATGATGAAGCAATTGCCGCAGGAACGGCTCATCATCGGTTGCGGCGCCGTGGGTGCGATGGAGGGCGCTGTTGCCCGCACCATCGCCTATTGCAAGGAACGCGAGGCGTTCGGCGGGCCGCTGACACAGTTCCAGAACACCCGGTTCAAGCTGGCGGAATGCCAGACCAAGACCACCGTGGCGCGCGCGTTTCTGGACAATTGCATGGAAGAGCATCTGCGCGGAGACCTGTCGGTCGAGAAAGCCGCGATGGCGAAATACTGGCTGTCGGACACGCAGGGCGAAGTGCTGGACGAATGTGTGCAGCTGCATGGCGGCTATGGCTACATGCAGGAATACGCCGTCGCCGAGATGTGGGCCGATGCGCGCGTGCAGCGGATTTACGGCGGCACCAACGAGATCATGAAAGAGCTGATCGCGAGGGCGCTCTGATGCTGTCAGCCATTGCGCAAACAACAGGTTCGGGATGCCTCCGGCGGGAGTTTATCCGGCAAGATGAAGGAGCGCGGCAAGCTCCACCCCGCCGGTCGGCCTCTTTACCACGCGGCGTCAGGCACTGTCGGCGGGGCTTCACCTTGCACATGGCTCAGCTCTCCAGCCTGCCATGCCGTTTCACCCTGGAGCCATTAACCTTAACGGGCGGTAAAGAAGAGACCGTTTCCCGCTTCATCTTGCAAGATAAACTCCCGCCGGAGGCATCCCGGCCTGCGCGGCAGGCGCTGTCAGTCGAGGACCTCACATAATGACCATCGAACTCTATTGCTTCGGCGAGAGCGGCAATGCCTACAAGGCGGCGCTGGCTTTGGAACTGAGCGGGCTCGAGTGGGCGCCGGTGAAGGTGGATTTCTTCGGCGGCGAGACCCGTACGCCGGACTACCGCACCAACATCAACCCGATGGGCGAAGCGCCGGTGATGGTGGATGGCGATGTGAGGCTGACGCAGTCGGGCGTGATCCAGATGTATGTGACGGAAAAATCCGGCAAGTTCGGTGGGGCCTCGGCGGTAGAGGCGCGCGAGGTGATGCGCTGGGTGTTCTGGGACAACCACAAGCTCAGCAGCCAGGCCGGAATGACGCGGTTCCTGATGAATTTCCTGCCCGAGGACAAGCGCCCGGCGGAGGTGATCGGCTTCATGCAGGGGCGGCTGAATGCGGCTTATGCCGTGCTCGACGCGCATCTTGCGGGCCGCGACTGGATTGTTGGTAACGGGGTGACCAACGCCGACATCTCGTGCTGCGGCTACCTTTTCTATCCCGAGCCGTTCGGTTTCGACCGGGCGGACTGGCCCAATATCGACCGCTGGCTCACGGGCATCGAAGCCCTGCCACGCTGGAAACACCCATACGACCTGATGCCCGGCTCCCCTGCGGACCGGGCCTGAAACGGAGAGCAGAATGACGGAAGCCTATATCTACGACGCCGTGCGCACGCCGCGGGGCAAGGGCCGCAAGGACGGCAGCCTGCACGAAGTGACATCCGTGCGTCTGAGCGCGCAGGTGCTGGACGCGGTGAAGGAGCGCAGCGGCCTGGACGGCCATGCCGTCGAGGACGTGATCTGGGGGAACGTGACGCAGGTCGGCGAACAGGGCGGGTGCCTTGCGCGGACCGCCGTGCTGGCCTCGGGGCTGGATCAGTCGATCCCCGGTCTTGCGATCAACCGGTTCTGTGCGTCTGGCATGGAAGCGGTGAACCTTGCCGCCAACCAAGTGCGCGGCGGTGCGGGTGAGGCCTATATCGCCGGTGGCGTGGAAATGATGGGCCGGGTTGCCATGGGCAGCGACGGGGCGGCGATCGCGGTTGATCCGAGCATCGCGATGGAGAGCTATTTCGTCCCGCAGGGCATTTCGGCCGACATCATCGCCACCGAATACGGATTCTCCCGCGACGATGCCGACAGCCTTGCGGTGGAAAGCCAGCGCCGCGCCAAGGCGGCGTGGGATGACAAGCGCTTTGCAAAGTCGATCCTCACCGTGCGCGACCAGAACGGTCTGCCGATCCTGGACCATGACGAATACATGCGCCCCGGCACCGACATGCAGAGCCTTGGCGCGCTCAACCCGTCGTTCCAGCAGATGGGCGAGGTCATGCCGGGCTTCGACGCGGTGGCGCTGATGAAATACCCGCACCTGGAGCGGATCAACCATATCCACCACGCGGGCAATTCGTCGGGCATCGTGGACGGGGCCGCCGGTGTGCTCATCGGCAACAAGGCGTTCGGCGAGAAATGGGGTCTGAAGCCCCGCGCGCGGATCAAGGCCACCGCCAAGATCGGCACCGATCCGACGATCATGCTGACGGGGCCGGTGCCGGTGACGGAAAAGATCCTTGCCGACAGCGGCATGAGCATCAGCGACATCGACCTTTTCGAAGTCAACGAGGCGTTTGCCTCGGTCGTGCTGCGCTTCATGCAGGCGTTCGACGTCGATGCCGGCAAGGTCAATGTCAATGGCGGCGGCATCGCGATGGGCCATCCGTTGGGCGCGACCGGTGCGATCATCATCGGCATCCTGCTGGACGAGCTCGAGCGGACCGGCAAGGGAACGGGCCTTGCCACGCTGTGCATCGCCTCGGGCATGGGGGCCGCGACGATCATCGAGCGGGTCTGATCCATGCCGGCGGTCAACTTTCAGGCCTGGCTGGACCGTGTCGGGGATTCCTTCTTCGACGCGGATTTCGCCACCTACCGGGATGCCGTGCTTCTGCCGCTGACCGTCGCGACGCGGGACGAGACGCATATCGTGTCCGACGAGGCCCAGCTGCAGCAAGGGTTCACCGCCTGGATCGACATGATGGAGGGGGCTGGCATCGACACCATGATCCGGACCTCCCGGGATGTGGAGCAGCTTGGTCCGGAACTGATCGTGGGCCGATACGAGACCGAGCTCCTGCGGGGCGGCAAGCGCATGGTGGAGCCGTTCGCGTCTTCCATGCAGCTGCGGCTCGGGGGCGACGGGACATGGCGCTGTTTCAGCGTGGCAAGCGGGTTCGGGGCGGCGTCGGGCTGGCCCATGGACCGACCGAAATGATTTTCTGGGCCAAGCGCCCTGTGGGAGACAGAGAATGACCGATTTCACGATGAGCACAGACGCCGAGGGCGTTGCGACGATCACTTGGGACGTTCCCGAGAAATCCATGAACGTGCTGAGCTTCGAGGGCTTGCAGACGCTCGATGACCTGGTGCAGTCCGCGCTGGGGGACGAGGCCGTCAAGGGCATCGTCATCACCAGCGCCAAGCCCGATTTCGCGGCCGGGATGGACCTCAACGTGCTGGCGACGCTGCGCGAGGCCGGGGCCGAGGCGGTGTTCGAAGGCATCATGAAGATGCATGGCGTGCTGCGCCGGATCGAGCTGGCGGGCATGGATGCCAAGACCCAGAAGGGCGGCAAGCCGGTCGCGGCGGTACTGCCGGGCACCGCGCTTGGCATCGGGCTGGAGATTCCGCTGTCCTGTCACCGCGTCTTTGCCGCCGACAATCCCAAGGCCAAGATCGGCCTGCCGGAAATCATGGTCGGCATCTTCCCCGGTGCGGGCGGCACGACCCGTGTGGCGCGCAAGATGGGGGCAATGGCGGCCTCGCCGTTCCTGTTGGAAGGCAAGCTGTCGGATCCGACAAAAGCCAAGGCGGCGGGCCTGATCGACGAGGTCAGCGAAGACCCGATGGCGGCGGCGCGAGACTGGGTGTTGAACGCAAAGGATGCCGATCTGGTCAAGCCGTGGGACGCCAAGGGCTACAAGATGCCGGGCGGCGCGCCCTACCATCCGGCGGGCTTCATGACATTCGTCGGGGCATCGGCGATGGTCAACGGCAAGACCAAGGGTGTCTATCCGGCGGCCAAGGCGCTGCTGTCGGCGGTCTATGAAGGTGCTCTGGTGCCGTTCGACACCGCGCTCAAGATCGAGGCGCGGTGGTTCACGTCGATCATCATGAACCCCTCTTCGGGGGCGATGATCCGGTCGCTGTTCGTCAATAAGGGTGCGCTTGAAAAGGGTGCCGTGCGGCCCGAAGGCGTGAACGATCAGCGCGTCAAGAAGGTCGGCATCCTGGGTGCCGGCATGATGGGCGCGGGCATCGCGCTTGTGTCGGCGCAGGCGGGGATCGAGGTGGTGCTGCTCGACCGCGAACAGGCGGCGGCGGACAAGGGCAAGGCCTATTCCGCCGATTACACGGCCAAAGGCGTGTCACGCAAGAAGATCACTCAGGACAAGGCCGACGCGATGCTGGCGCGGATCACGGCCACAACGGATTACAACGATCTGGCGGGCTGTGACCTGATCGTCGAAGCGGTGTTCGAGGATCCCAAGATCAAGGCCGAGGTCACCGCCGAGGTGGAGAAGGTCATCGGCGAAGACTGCATCTTTGCCACCAACACCTCGACCTTGCCGATCAGCGATCTGGCGAAGGCGTCCAGGCGGCCCGAGCAATATATCGGCATTCACTTCTTCTCGCCGGTCGAGAAGATGATGCTGGTCGAGATCATCAAGGGCAAGCAAACGGGTGATCGCGCCGTGGCCAAGGCGCTCGACTTTGTGCGTCAGATCAAGAAGACGCCGATCGTGGTGAATGACGCGCGGTTCTTCTATGCCAACCGCTGCATCATTCCCTACATCAACGAAGGTATCCGGATGGTGAAGGAAGGCGTGTCCCCTGCCCTCATCGAAAACGCCGCCAAGATGGTGGGCATGCCGCTGGGTCCGTTGCAGCTTGTCGATGAAACGTCGATTGATCTGGGGGCCAAGATCGCCCGTGCCACCAAGGCGGCGATGGGGGATGCCTATCCCGATGGCGAGGTGGACGAGGTGATCTTCTGGATGGAAGAGCAAGACCGGCTGGGCCGCAAGACCAAGGCGGGGTTCTACGACTATGACGACAAGGGCAAGCGTCAGGGTCTGTCCGATGTGGTCAAGGCGCAGTATCCCGAAGCCGAGGACCAGCCCGATCTGATCGACGTGCAGCATCGTCTGCTTTTTGCGCAGTCGCTCGAAGCGGTGCGGGCGCTGGAAGACGGTGTTCTCATGGACATCCGCGAAGGCGATGTCGGCGCGATCCTTGGCTGGGGCTTTGCACCGTGGTCCGGGGGCCCGCTGTCCTGGCTCGACATGCTGGGTTCGGAATATGCGGCGGTCCGCTGTGATGAGCTGGTCGAAGCGTTCGGCGACCGTTTCGCCTGCCCCGACCTGCTGCGCGAGATGGCCGCGAAAGGTCAGAGCTTCTACGGACGCTTCGCGCCGGAGAAGTCGGTGGCCTGAGACCGCCCGCAACAGACGTTCGGACGCCGCCCGCCCTTGCGCGGGCGGTTTTCGGTCTGGCGCCGGTCGGGGTTACTCTGCCCGCAGCGTCGCGAAGCGGTCCAGCCTGTCGATCTGCGGTGCCATCGTGCACCATTCATCCTCGACCGCGACCCAATGGGCGTCGCGGGATTCGGCATGGACGATGATGCGGCCCGGTTCCATCGTGATCTCGGGCACCATGATCATGTTGAGGAACAAGGCGAGGGCTTCGGTCGTCAGACACATGGGAAAACTCCTTTTTCAAGTGTCCTCCCTTTTGACAATGTCCGCCTCTGACGTGCGGTGTTGTCACGCTAACCCGCAGGGGACCAAAAATATCCCGACGCCGTGCTGCAGCGCAGCAATTTACGGACATTTCGCTGTCTTATTCAGCGAACCTTGCCTGTCCGCATAATTTTCAGGCATCAAACCGATAGCCAAACCGCGCGATGTCGGCTGCGCACATCTCGGCCACCGCCTTTGCCGATCGGTCGCAATAGGCCGTGCGGTAGTCCGCGGGCCGGTTCGAGGCATTGGCGCGCGGCAGGGTCAGCGTGAACCCCAGGTGTTTTTCCACCGGAGCAAGATCCTCTTGCAGTGCTTCGAGGCGCACGAAGGCCGCGGCGCGGTCCCGACCATTGGCGTCGGTGACATGGCGGCCATAAGGAAAGGCGCGCAGGCTTGCGCTGGTCTCGGGGTGCAGGACGAACGCGTCGAAGGACCGGGCTTTCGCCAGTCTGACCGCCGGATGGTCGAACCGCTGGTGCCGCAGCCAGTGATAGTAGCTGACCATCCGATCCCACGGGTTGCGCACCATGGTGAAGACGAAAAGTCCATCCAGATCCTCGGGGCTGACAATGCCGTCGATATCGGCCAGCGTGCTGTGTTTCCAAAGCCGGCCCCGGGGTTTCAGGGCGGTCAGACGGCGCTTGCGCTTGATGGCTTTCGGCGTGTCTCCGATCAGGATGTCGTCGCGATGCGCCCGCGCCTCGAGGGCCAGGGCCATCGAGGTTCCGCCCGTTTTCGGGATATGCACGAAGATGAAGGTCCGTCCGGGCGAGATGATCATGACCCAGAGGTGCCATCCGGGCCGGATCGGCGCAAGGATTTGCTTTTCCAAACGTCAATCGCTGCGCTATGTCCTTGGGATCAGGGGTTTATGGAGAGTGCATCATGGGTTGGATGCGGGATGAAACGGGTCTGGACAAACGCGCAGCGAACCATGTGCCCTTGACGCCGCTGTCGCATCTGCAACGCGCGGCAGAGGTGTTCCCGGACACGCTTGCCGTGGTGCATGGTCCGCATCGCAAGACCTACCGCGAATACCACGACAGGGTGACGCGGCTGGCGTCGGCGCTCGCGGCGATGGGGATCAGGCCGGGCGACGTCGTCGCAACGATCCTGCCCAACATTCCCGCGCAGGCCGAAGCGCATTTCGGCGTTCCCGCCTGTGGTGCGGTGCTCAACACCATCAACACGCGGCTGGATGTGGACACGATCGCCTATATCCTCGACCATGGCGAGGCGAAGGTGGTTCTGTGTGACCCGCAGTTCATGTCGGTTCTTGCCGAAGCCATGGAGCAGATGGAGGGCGCTGCCCCCGCCGTGATCGAGGTTGCCGACCCACATGAAGGTGTCAACGCAACCAGCGACTATCCGCAATATGAAGACGTGCTGGCCGCGGCCGATCCGGAGTTCGACTGGATCATGCCCCAGGATGAGTGGGAGAGCCTCGCGCTCAACTACACCTCGGGCACCACCGGGCGGCCCAAGGGGGTCGTCTACCACCATCGCGGCGCCTACCTGATGACGATGGGCACGGCGGTCAGTTGGGAAATGGCGCTGCGGCCGAAATACCTGACCATCGTGCCGCTGTTTCATTGCAACGGCTGGAACCACACCTGGATGATGCCGCTTCTGGGCGGCACGGTGGTGTGTTGCCGCGATATCTCGGCGCGGGCGATCTATAACGCGATCGCCGACGAGGGTGTCACGCATTTCGGCGGTGCGCCCATCATCCTGAACACAATCGTGAATTGCGACCCGAGCGAGCGGCGCGATTTTGACCATCTGGTGAAAGTCTACACCGCAGGCGCGCCGCCTGCCCCGGCGACGCTGGCCAAGATCGGCGATCTGGGCTTTCACGTGATGCAGGTCTACGGGCTGACCGAGACCTATGGCCATGTCACCGAATGTCTCTGGAACGGCGATGCCTGGGACGGGCTGGAGCAGGACGCCAAATCCGCCATCAAGGCGCGGCAGGGTGTTGCCTTTCCGATGATGGAAAAGATCGACGTTCTGGACTCCGAAGGCGCGCCGGTGCCGCGTGATGGCACCACGCAGGGCGAGATCGTCATTCGCGGCAATGCGGTGATGAAGGGCTACCTCAAGAACCCCAAGGCCACTGAAGAGGCGTTTGCCGGCGGGCATTTCCATTCCGGCGACATCGCGGTGATGCATCCCGACGGCCATGTGCAGATCGCCGACCGCGCCAAGGACATCATCATCTCGGGCGGCGAGAACATTTCCTCGGTCGAGGTCGAAGGCTGCCTGATGGCCCATGACGCGGTGCTGCTCTGTGCCGTCGTGGCCAAGCCGGACGACACCTGGGGCGAAGTGCCCTGCGCCTTTGTCGAGCTGAAGGGCAACCACAGCGCCACCGAGGAAGAGCTGATCGCCTTTGCCCGGTCGCGGCTGGCGGGGTTCAAGACACCCAAGAAGGTGGTGTTCGAGGAACTGCCCAAGACCTCGACCGGCAAGATCCAGAAGTTCCAGCTGCGCGAGCGGGCCAAGGCGCTTTGATGCTGAACATATTGCGACGGTCCGTCGCCAAAAAAACTTTGCGATTTTCAGGGTATTTTTATGAAAAACATCGAGATCGAACTCTGCCAAAGTTTGCCACCCCGAGAAGAGCTCAACGGCATTCTGTCTCAGTATTATGAGCTGATCGTGCACCGCATGCGAGGCATGGGCTTTGATATCCCTCTTGCCGCTCCGAAGAGCGCACTTGCAGAATTTTGGGCCAATTCGGGCGACTACTTGCCGCCCAAGGGCTGCCTCGTGATCGCGCGAAACAAGACCGGTGGCATCGTCGGATGCGGTATGTTGAAACGCCTCGATCAACAGACAGGAGAATTGAAACGGGTCTTTGTCATCGAAGACGCAAGGGGCACCGGCACCGGCAGAGCCTTGATCGAAGCGCGGGAAAACGCGGCGCGCAACATGGGGTTGAAGCGCCTGATAGCAGACACGCTCACGCCCAATGTCGAGATGCGAGATCTTTATCCCAAGCTTGGCTTTGTGGAACTGGATGAGCCCGTGGAAACGACGACATACAACGATCAACCGATGCTGCGCCCGTATCTGCACTATTTTTCGAAAGACCTTTGAGGCGTTATCATCCAGAAACCTGTGCCGTGCGACGATTGCTCTTGAGCGGGACACCATCGGCAGCAAAGCTCCGCAGAGCCACCCCTCATCCGCAAGACCACGCCACAAACGGGTCGAGATCCGGCCGTCGATGTGCAGGCGTATCCCCCCTCTGCCGCATTGCGCGAAACTCCGCGCGGGTGTACCCTTGCCTGCAATCAACGAGGCAGAGCAGCCCGCATGACCGCGCTGAAGGAATTTCAACGGCTGGAGGCCGAAGCTGTCTGGCGTGCGACGCCCGCGGACCAGCGAAAGGATGTGATCGTGTCGCTGGGCGATGCGTCGCTGACGATCCTCGATCTGCGGGAAAACGTGCTGGCGCATTGGTCGGTGGCCGCCGTGGCGCGCGCCAACAAGGGGCAGATGCCCGCGATCTATCATCCCGATGGCGATCCGGGCGAAACGCTCGAATTCGGCGAGGACAGCGCCCAGATGATCGACGCGATCGAGCGTATCCGCTCGGCCATCGACAGGAGCCGCGCCAAGCCCGGCAAGCTTCGGGTGTGGATCACAACCTTCATCGCGGCTTTGGTCGTGGGCTTTGTCGTGTTCTGGCTGCCGGATGCGCTTTTGCGGCATACGGTGCAGGTGGTCCCGGCCGTCAAGCGCATCGAGATCGGCGACGCGCTTCTGGCGCGGATCACCCGGATTTCCGGTCAGCCCTGCATGACGCGCGATGCGCAGGAACCGCTGCGACGGCTGGCTTCGCGGGTGCTTGGCCCGGCGCAACGCGGCGCGCTTGTGGTGCTGCCCGGCGGTGTTGCGGAAACCGCGCATCTGCCCGGCGGGCGCATCCTGCTGAACCGCGCGATGATCGAAGACCCCGAAGAGCCCGACGTGACCGCAGGCTATATCCTGGTGGAGCGGTTGCGCGCTTTGTCTCAGGATCCGCTTGAGGAACTGCTGATCCAGACCGGGCTGTGGTCGAGCCTGCGGCTTTTGACGACCGGACAACTGGCCGAGGACGATCTGGACCGCTACAGCGAATATCTTCTGTCGCGGGAGCCTGTTCCGCTTGCGAACGAGGTGGTGCTGGCGGGGTTCGAAACCGCCAATCTGCGCAGCACGCCTTATGCCTATGCCATTGACATCACGGGCGAAACGTCCCTTCCCCTGATCGAGGCCGACCCGGTCAGCGGCACCGACACGCGGCCGGTTCTGAGCGATGCGGACTGGGTGCGGTTGCAGGGCATCTGCGGTGAGTGATCAGTGACCGAGGCCCTTGCCGCGCCCGACGATCACCGGTTCCTGGATCTCTTGCGGCTCTGACAGAAGACGACGCGGCACGGTGTTGCTCCAGATCTGCTGCGTCGCGCGGTGGCCCTGGCGGGTCATGTGCGCACGGTGCGGGTTGAGGCGGTCGTCCTCCCAGGCGGGTTCGTAGCCTTTCGGCAGCGGCGGCAGCGTGTCGCCATTCTGTTTGTAGACATGTTCCGGCACGATACGCGGTTCGCGACGCACGGGCTGAGCCGGGGCGGCTTTCGGGCTGTATTTCCGAACCTGAACGCGGCGATCGGGTACGGACGGCACCACCCGTTGCGGCGTGCTGACGACCGGCGCCGGCGCCTGTGCCACGGTGGCCGGGGGCTGCGCAAGGCTGGGTTGCTGTCCGCAGATCAACTGACGGTCACGGGACACGCGCGGCACCCAGGTCACCGCCCCGTCGACCCCCGCCCGGACATAGACGCAGCCCCGACTGTCGACATATTGACGCCCCTCGAAGCTTGCCGGCGGGGTTTCCGCCGGTGGCCCGACCGATCGCAGGTTCTGCGCGGTGGCGTCAGACGATGCGGCAAGCACCGCGACCAGCACGGCCACGGCTTTGAAGATATGTCCGGTCATGGCTCTGTCCCCACAGATGTGTCCCAAGACTGCCTGTCAGGTCATTGAGTGTAAAGGGCTACTTCGTGCCGAACATCCGGTCGCCCGCGTCACCCAGGCCGGGCACGATATAGCCGTTCTCGTTCAGACGCTCGTCAAGGGACGCGGTGACGATGGGCACGTCGGGATGTGCCTCCTTCATGCGGGCGACGCCTTCGGGGGCGGCAAGCAGGCAGAGGAAGATGATGTTCTTGGCGCCTGCCTCCTTGAGCAGGTCGATCGCGGCCGCCGAACTGTTGCCGGTGGCGAGCATCGGATCGACGACAATCGTAATGCGATCCTCGAGTTGCGACGGGACCTTGAAGTAATACTGCACCGGCTTGAGTGTGGCCTCGTCGCGGTAGAGACCGACAAACCCCACCCGCGCCGCCGGGATCAGGTCGAGGATGCCGTCGAGCAGCCCGTTGCCCGCGCGCAGGATCGAGATCAGGGCAAGCTTCTTGCCGTCGATCACCGGGGCGTCCATCTCGCACATCGGGGTTTCGATGCGCTTGGTGGTGAGCGGCAGGTTGCGTGTCACCTCGTAGGCCAGCAAGTGGCTGATTTCGCGCAGCAATTGGCGGAACGACTTGGTCGAGGTGTCTATTTCGCGCATCAGGCTCAGCTTGTGCTGCACCAGCGGGTGGTCGACGATGGTCAGGTGTTGGGTCATGTGCGCTCCAGTCGTTTCAGGACACGGGCCCGGGTGTCCTCGTCGCAGAAGGCCGCGCGGGCGGCGGTGTCGTTTATCTCGGCGAAAACAGCCTCGTCCCAGCCAAAGCTGCGGGCAAGCTTGAGGTATTCGTCGCGCATCGTGGTATGAAAGAAGGGCGGATCGTCGGTCGAGACCGTGACCTTCACCCCGCGTTGCCGCAGCTTTTCAATGGGGTGCGCGGCAAGGTTCGGGTAGACGTTCAGGTTCACGTTGGAACCCGGACAAATCTCGAGGGTAATTTCGTTTTCCACAAGCTCGTCCACAAGCGCCAGATCGTTGATTGCATGGACGCCGTGGCCGATGCGTTCGACCTTCAGGTCCTCGACAGCATCCCGCACCGATTGCGCACCGCCCCATTCACCCGCATGCGCGGTCAGGCGCAATCCGGCTTCACGTGCCATGTCAAAGCTGTAAGCAAAGTCCCTGGGTTTGCCCTTCATCTCGTCCCCGGCAATGCCGAAGCCGACGATCCAGTCACCCGCGGTTTCAGCAGCACAAAGCGCCGAGGCCTTGGCTTTGTCAGGGCCGAAATGGCGGATGCATGTGACGATGCCGCGCAGGATGATGCCGGTGTCGCGTTCGGCCTCAATGGCGGCGTCGCGGATGGCGTGCAGGTATTCGCGCCATGCGCCCACATCGCCACCGCCGCAAAAATCCGGCGACAGGAAGGTTTCGGAATAGACCACGTCATTTGCGGCGCTTTCTTCAAGCACCGCCTTGGTCAGGCGCGCGTAATCCTCGGGTGTCTTGAGCACGCTTGTCGCGGCTTCGTAGACGCTCAGGAAATGCACGAAATCGCGGAAGGCATAGCTGCCATCGGCTTTGAACACGCCGTTGAGGTTGACAGATTTGTCCTTGGCGAGCCCCCGGATGAAGGCAGGCGGCGCCGCGCCTTCGTGATGCAGATGCAGTTCGACCTTGGGCAGGCGCATGATGCGGTCAAGCTGTTCTTCGTCCATGCCGCGGCGCATGCGTTCGCGCTGTTCTTCATCCATCACAGGAAACTCCGCCCCGATCCTCTTGGCTCAACACGCAGATGCGCGGCGATGCTGGCAGCCACGTCCACAAATCCGACATGGCCAATTTCGCCCGTGCCGGCCCCGGCAATCAGCACGGGCACGCGTTCGCGGGTGTGGTCCGTGCCGATCCACGTCGGGTCGTTGCCATGATCGGCGGTGATGAGCAACAGGTCATCGGGTTTGAGGCGCGGCAGCAGCCTGCCCAACGCGCCGTCGAACCATTCCAGCGCGCCTGCATAGCCGGACACATCGCGGCGGTGGCCGTACTTGCTGTCGAATTCGACGAAATTGGCAAAGATCAGAGCCCCGTCTGGGGCGGTGTCGATCTGATGCGCGAGGAGATCCATCAGCCTGGCATCGGCGCCCTTGTGAACCTCGTCGATCCCCGCCATCGAAAAGATGTCGCCGATCTTGCCAATACCGACAACGCGTTGGCCGGCCTCCTGCACCCAGTTGGTGAGCACGGGTCGGGGCGGCGCGATGGCATAGTCGCGGCGATTGGTGGTGCGTTCGAACCGGCCCTCCTGTCCGACAAAGGGCCGCGCGATCACCCGCCCGATCTTGCGGTCATGGCACATCGGCGCGAGGTCCTGGCAGAGCTTGAGCAGACGGTCGAGGCCAAACGCCTCTTCATGGGCGGCGATCTGGACGACGCTGTCGGCAGAGGTGTAGCAGATCGGTTTGCCGCTGCGCAGATGCTCGGCCCCGAAGGTTTCGATCACCTTGATCCCGTTGCTGTGGCAATTTCCAAGAATGCCATCCGTGCCCGCGAGGGCGCAGATCCGGTCGGTGATCTCGGGCGGGAAGGACGGCACAGTGTCCGGAAGATAGGTCCAGTCCCACGGCACCGGCAGGCCCGCGAGTTCCCAATGACCCGAGGGCGTATCCTTGCCTCTGGAGATCTCGGTCGCGGCACCCCAAAGCCCGGTGGGTGATGCATCAAGGCCCGGTGCGGTTTCGCCACATGCCAGTTCGACGGCCCGGCCCAGGCCCAGCGCGTCGAGTGTCGGCAGGCGCAAGGGTCCGCTGCGCCCGTTCTCGGCGCGGCCTGCCGCGCAGGCCTGGGCGATGTGCAGAACGGTGTTGGCCCCGGTGTCGGCTGTGCCGTCATTGAAGAAAAGATCGGCGTCCGGCGCGCCGCCGATGCCGACGGAATCCATGACGACAAGGAAAGCGCGGCTCATGTGATCTGCTCCAGAACCAGCTTGGGCGCGGTTGCAGGCCCGTCGCCCAGAGTGATCGCGGCGCGCACCGCGTTTTCGGCCGCGTCGGCCTGCCCTTCGCGGGCGGCATGGATGCGGGCCAGCGGTTGGCCTTTGGTGATGGTGTCCCCGATGGAGACCACATCGCCGAGCCCCACGGCGGGATCGACCACGTCGGATTCCACCTGTCGCCCGCCGCCCAGCGACACGACGGTCAGGCCCAGCGCTTCTCCGTCAATGGCGGTGACGGTGCCGGAGGCAGGCGCGGTCACTTCGCGGATCACCGGCGCTTCGGGCAGGAAACGCACCCAGTCCTCGACGAAATGCACCGGGCCGCCCATCGCGTAGACCATCGCCCCGAATTTCTCGGCTGCGGCGCCGCTGCTGATGGCGGTGCGGATCTTTGCGGGTCCGTCACCGAGCCCGGCCTGGTCCAGCAAGACCCCCCCCAGCGCAACCGTCAAGTCGAGGAGCCGCCCGGACGCCGCCCCGGTCAGGACGCGCATCACGTCGACCACTTCAAGCGCGTTGCCGAGGCTGGGGGCCAGGGGTTGCGACATGTCGGTGATCAGCGCGGATGTCGGACAGCCGGTGGCGTTCGCCGTATCGACCAGCGCGCGGGCCAGCGCACGGGCGCTGTCTGCGGATTTCATGAAGGCACCCGAGCCGCATTTGACGTCGAGCACCAGCCCTTCGAGCCCTGCCGCCAGTTTCTTGGACAGGATCGAGGCGGTGATCAGGTCAAGGCTTTCGACTGTCGCGGTCACGTCGCGGATCGCGTACAGCCGCTTGTCGGCGGGGGCGATATCGGCGCTGGCGCTGACAATGGCGCAGCCAACCTTGGCCACCACCTGGCGGAACTGGTCTTCGGTCAGCGTGGTGCGGAAACCGGGAATGGCCTCGAGCTTGTCGAGCGTCCCCCCGGTATGGCCCAAGCCCCGCCCCGAGATCATCGGCACGTAGACGCCGCAGGCTGCCAGAGCGGGTGCAAGGATCAGGCTGACGCAATCGCCGACGCCGCCGGTCGAATGCTTGTCCAGTACCGGCGCGTCGAGATCCCAGCGCAGGACCTTGCCACTGTCGCGCATGGCGGCTGTAAACGCGGCGCGGCCGCTGTCGCCCAGCCCGGTCAGGCAGACCCCCATCGCAAAGGCCCCGGCCTGCGCATCGGTGACTGAGCCATCGGCAAGCCCCTGCGCGAACCACGAAAGCGACTCGGCATCCGGCGTGCCGCCCTTGCGCAGCGTGGCGATGATGGCCCTTGCATCCATCAGCTTTTATCCATGTGGCCTGCGTCGAACGCGCCGGGCAGCAGATCGCCCACCGTCGTCTTGAACTCGGTGCCGTCCAGTGTCGCGAGTGTCACCGGCACATCCTTGGCCGCGAACTCGGCCAGTTTCTGGCGGCAACCGCCACAGGGTGGCACGGGTGACGGGCTGTCGGCGATCACGTAGGCTTCGGTGATGACGGTCGCGCCCGCCGCCACCATCGCGGCAATCGCGCCGGCTTCGGCACAGGTGCCTTCGGGATAGGCCACGTTCTCGACATTGCAGCCGCTGAAGACGGTGCCGTCGGCGGCGCGCAGGGCCGCACCCACCTTGAACCGCGAATAAGGCGCATAGGCGTTTTCCCGAACCGCGTGCGCTGCGTCCTTCAATTCCATCTCTGTCCCGCCCCATTGTTGTGACCTGCATGATTGCGAGGCCGCGACGCCGAATGCAAGGGCTCGCGGGAACCTCTTGGCGTGTCGTCGCGTTCCGCCTCAAACCAAGGAGTACAACATGCCGATGCGAAACAGCATTGCGCTTGATCCATCGCTTGGATTGGGCCCCGACCCGGAAGAAGAGATGACCGAAGTACAGGCGGTCGAGCTGCGCGAGTTGACCAGCGAGGCGGACGAGCCCTTCGATGCCAGCCTGACGCGCCGCCAGGCCGAACGCCGGATCGCGCATCTTAAAGAATATCTGAATTCAGCTTCGTGAACGAGCGCTGCCCCGGCGCTCTTTCCCTCCGCACCGTTGTGGTTTACCCCTAAACCAAACACGTGCGGGGGGAATTTTCATGTCGGACGGCACCAACGAGTCACTGCGCCAGGCGGCGCTGTTCTATCACGAGCATCCCAAGCCGGGTAAGCTTGAAATCCGCGCCACCAAGCCGCTTGCCAACGGGCGTGACCTGTCCCGCGCCTACAGTCCCGGCGTGGCCGAAGCCTGTCTCGAGATCAAGGCCGATGCGACCAACGCGGCGCGCTACACCGCCAAGGGCAACCTTGTTGCGGTGGTCACCAACGGCACCGCCGTCCTCGGGCTTGGCAATATCGGCGCGCTGGCCTCCAAGCCGGTGATGGAGGGCAAGGCGGTCCTGTTCAAGAAATTCGCCAATATCGACTGTTTCGATATCGAGGTTAACGAGAGCGACCCCGAAAAGCTGGCCGATATCGTCTGCGCGCTAGAGCCGACCTTCGGCGCGATCAACCTCGAAGACATCAAGGCCCCCGATTGTTTCATCGTCGAAAAGCTATGCCGCGAGCGGATGAACATCCCGGTCTTTCACGACGACCAGCACGGCACCGCCATCGTGGTGGGTGCGGCCGCGACCAATGCGCTGCACGTGGCGGGCAAGGCGTTCGAGGACATCAAGATCGTGTCCACGGGCGGCGGGGCTGCGGGCATCGCCTGCCTGAACATGTTGGTCAAGCTGGGCGTGAAGCGCGAAAACATCTGGCTCTGCGACATTCACGGGCTGGTCTATGAAGGCCGGGCCGAGGACATGAACCCGCAAAAGGCGGCCTTTGCGCAGAACAGCGACCTGCGCGGCCTGGATGACGTGATCGACGGGGCGGACCTGTTCCTTGGCCTGAGCGGCCCCAAGGTGCTGAAGCCCGAGATGGTTGCGCGGATGGCGGATCGCCCGATCATCTTTGCGCTGGCCAACCCGACGCCGGAGATCCTGCCCGACGAGGTGCGCGAGGTGGCACCGGGTGCGATCATGGCGACGGGACGCAGCGATTTTCCCAACCAGGTCAACAACGTGCTGTGTTTCCCGTTCATCTTTCGCGGCGCATTGGACGTCGGCGCGACCGAGATCAATGACGACATGCAAATCGCCTGCGTCGAGGGCATCGCCAAGCTGGCCCGCGCCACCACAAGCGCAGAGGCGGCGGCGGCCTATCATGGCGAACAGCTCACCTTCGGGTCGGAATACCTGATCCCGAAACCCTTCGATCCGCGGCTGTCCGGCGTGGTTTCGACCGCCGTGGCCAAGGCCGCGATGGAATCGGGTGTCGCGCTCCGGCCGCTCGACGACCTGGCGGCCTACAAGGCCAAGCTGGATGCAAGCGTCTACAAGTCCGCGCTGCTCATGCGGCCGGTGTTCCAGGCGGCCGCCACCGGCGCACGTCGAATCGTCTTTGCCGAGGGCGAGGACGAGCGGGTGTTGCGGGCCGCGCAAGCCATTCTCGAGGAAACCACCGAGACCCCGATCCTGATCGGCCGTCCTGACGTGATCGCCACGCGCTGCGAGCGGTTGGGTCTGGAGATCCGTCCTGAACGCGACTTCACGCTGGTGAACCCGGAAAACGACCCCCGCTACCGCGACTACTGGGAGACCTACCACAAGATCATGGCGCGGCGCGGCGTGACGCCCGATCTTGCCCGCGCGATCATGCGCACCAACACCACCGCGATCGGCGCGGTCATGGTACATCGCGGCGAGGCAGACAGCCTGATCTGCGGCACCTTCGGCGAATTCCGCTGGCACCTGAACTATGTCACGCAGGTTTTGGGCACAGCCGAGCACACTCCGCATGGCGCGCTGAGCATGATGATCCTCGAAGACGGGCCGCTTTTCATTGCCGACACGCATGTGCGGTCCCTCCCGACGCCCGAGGAACTGGCCCAGACGGCGATCGGCGCGGCGCGGCATGTGCGGCGCTTCGGTCTCGCGCCGAGCATCGCCTTCTGTTCGCAATCGCAGTTCGGCAACCAGGAGGAAGGCTCGGGCAAACGGCTGCGCGAGGCGATTGCGCTGCTCGACGCGGAACCGCGCGATTTCTGCTACGAGGGCGAGATGAACGTCGATGCGGCGCTCGATCCGGACCTGCGCGAACGCACCCTGCCCGGCAACCGGATGGCCGGCACCGCAAACGTGCTGATCTTCGGGCACGCCGACGCGGCCTCGGCGGTGCGCAACATCCTCAAGATGCGGGCGGGCGGGCTCGAGGTGGGGCCGATCCTGATGGGCATGAGCAACCGCGCGCATGTGGTCACACCGGGCATCACGCCGCGCGGCTTGCTGAACATGGCGGCGATCGCCGGAACGCCGGTTGCGCATTACGGGTAAACGAGGCGTCGACGCCTCGTGATTTCGGGTTGACCCGAAACGGGTCGATCCACCGCTGGGCCGGGTTGACAGGAGACCTCAGTTCAACCCGTCAAGAAACGCCTCGGCTTCGGACAGGATCGTGTCCTTGCGGTCCTGATCCATCCGTTTCCAATTGGCATAGATCTGGTTCATGCGGTTGTTCCCGCTGAACCTTTCGGCGTGCCGATCCAGGAAATGCCAGTACAGCAGGTTGAACGGACAGGCATCCTTGCCGGTCTTGTCATTGACCTTGTAGCGGCAGGATTTGCAGTAATCCGACATCCGGTTGATATAGGCGCCGGACGACACGTAGGGCTTGGAGGCGATGATCCCGCCATCGGCGAACTGGCTCATGCCCACGGTGTTCGGGGCCTCCACCCATTCATATGCGTCGATGTAGACGCGCAGATACCAGTCATGCACCTCGTAAGGGTCGATGCCGGCCAGGAGCGCGAAATTGCCCGTCACCATCAGGCGTTGGATGTGGTGGGCGTAAGCCTCTTCCTTGGTCTGGGTGATCGCCTTGGCGAGACAGTTCATGTCCGTCTCGCCGGTCCAGTAGAACCACGGCAGCTTGCGCTGGTGGTTCAGCGCATTGCGGCGGGGGTAGTCCGGGCCTTCGCGGAAATAGATGCGGCGCACGTATTCGCGCCAGCCGATGATCTGGCGGATGAAGCCTTCGACGGCGTTGAGCGGCGCGTGGCCGTCCCGGTACGCCTCTTCGGCGGCTCGGCAGACCTCCATCGGGTCGAGCAGCCCGACATTCAGGTAAGGCGAGATCAGCGCGTGGTAGAGAAAGCGGTTGTCGTTGAGCATCGCGTCCTGGTAATCGCCGAACCGCGGCAGCGCGTAGGTGACAAAATGCGTCAGCGCGCGCCGGGCCTGTTCCTGATCGGTGCCGAAATGGAAGGGGCGCAGCGTTCCGAAGGAATTGCCGAAGCGTGCCTGCACAAGGTCGAGCACCTCGTTGACCGTATCGTCGGGCGTGAACTGCATCGGGCCGAAAAAGGCGATGTCATCGGGCGCGGGCTTGCGGTTCTCGGCATCGTAATTCCACTTGCCGCCCTCGGGGTCGTCGCCATCCATCAAGAGCCCGGTCTTGCGGCGCATGTCGCGGTAGAAATACTCCATCCGCAGCGCCTTGCGGCCCTCGGCCCAAGCGTCGAATTCCTCCTGCGTGCTGACGAACCGGGTGTCGGGTTTCATGCTCAGCTTGAGCGGCATGTCCTCCAGCGCGCCGATCAAGCGCCATTCGCCGGGTTGCGTCGCGATCACCTCGGTTGCGCCGGTGTCATTGGCCCGGCGCAGCAGCTCGCCGGGGATGGAGCCTGCGTTTTCGGCGTCATCGAGTTTCGTGTAGCGGACGTCCCAGCCATCGTCCTGAAGACGGGCCGCGAATTTGCGCATCGCGGAAAAGATGAAGGCGATCTTCTTGGGATGATGCTGGACATAGGTCGCTTCTTCGGAAACCTCGGCCATCACGACCACGTCCGATGTCTTGTCGGCCGCTTCAAGCGCGGACATGGTGTCGGTCAATTGATCGCCGAGGACGAGAACGAGGCGGCTCACCACGGCACCTCCTTGCCCTGCCAGTCGTAGAACTTGCCAGTGTCCCCGGATGTCAGGTCATCCAGAACCGAGAGCAGGTTTTCCGCCGCTTCGCTGGCCGGAACGGACGGATTATGGCCGACATATTTCTCGGTGAACGGCGTCTCGACCGTGCCGGGATGCAGCGCCACGCAGATCAGGTCCTTATGTGTGCGCCCAAGCTCGACAGCCGCGCCGTGCAACATCTGGTTCAGCGCCGCCTTGGAGGTGCGATAGCTGTACCAGCCTCCCAGCCGGTTGTCGCCGATCGACCCGACGCGCGCCGACAATGCCGCAAAGACCGCCCGCCCGGTGCGGGGCAGCAACCGCATCGAATGTTTCAGGACAAGCGACGGACCGACCGTGTTCAGCTTGAACTGGTCGATCATCGCCTCGGCGGAGACATGGCGCAGGGTCTTTTCCGGTTTGGCCCCGTTGATCTCCAAGGCGCCGGTGGCGACGAACACCAGATCGAAGGGGCCGTCCAGGGCGCCAAGCGCCTCCGACACACTGGCCTCGTCCGTCACGTCGAGCCCGTCGCCGCTGCGCGAAAGGCCGGTCACGGCCACGCCGCGGGCGGTCAGGGCCTGTGTCAGCGCCGTGCCGATGCCGCCGCTCGAACCGATGATGAGTGCCTTGTTCATGACGCGGTCATCTAGGGTGCCGGGTCACCGGGTCAACGGCGTCAGATCAGTCCGCGCCAGCGCAGGACGACGAGGAGCAATGTCATCGCGGCAAGGAAGTTGAAGGCCATGCTGCCGAGGATCGACAAGGCCATCCCCTTGCGGCGGTCGGCGACATCGATGGCGCGCAGGTGAACGGCGGCCCGGTCATAAGAACTCTTGATCGTGTTGGCGTCCAGACGCACCGCCAATTTGGGATTGCTGGCGATCTTCTCGGCCTCGGCCACGGTGGCGATGTCGTTGCGCACTCCCGAGGGCAGACGCCGCCCGGCCCTGGCCACACGTCGGGCCAGCGACCCGCGCTTGAGGCCCAGTCGCTGGGCCATGAGCGTGCGAAGCTGATCCGCCTGGGTCCGTATCATCTCGACATGTTCCATGGCATGGGTGTAAGGCGCGCCACCCCCTTGCTCAAGCGGGTATCGGCGCTTTATGAGGCCAATATGCTGAACACATTGTTTACCCATTCGACCGGCACAGCCCCGCATCTTCTCATCGTTCACGGGCTGTACGGCTCGGGTCGCAACTGGGGAGTGATCGGCAAGCGCCTGTCGGATCGTGGTCCGGTCACGGCCGTCGACATGCGCAATCACGGAGACAGTTTCTGGTCCGACAGCCACGGCTATCCCGACATGGCCGACGATCTGGCCGAGGTGATCGCCGCGCAGGGTGGCCCGATGGACGTGCTGGGGCATTCGATGGGTGGCAAGGCGGCGATGGTGCTGGCACTGACCCGGCCCGAACTTGTGAACCGGCTGATCGTGGCGGATATCGCGCCGGTTGCATACGGACATTCGCAGATCCAGTTCATCGAGGCGATGCGCGCGGTGGACCTGTCTCGGGTCGAGAAGCGCTCGGATGCCGTCGAACAGCTAGCCGCGACGGTTCCGGACCCGACATTGCAGGCGTTCTTCACCCAGTCGCTGGACCTGAAGGCGAAACGCTGGAAGCTGAACCTCGAGGCGCTGACCGAAGAAATGCCGAAGATCCTCGGCTTTCCCGAGATCGCGGGGAGTTTCGACAAACCCACGCTGTTCCTGTCCGGCGCGGAATCCGATTACATCGCGGCAGACCATCGCCCGGCCATCAAGCGCCTGTTCCCCAAGGCCCGGTTTGCAAAAATCCCCGGCGCGGGTCATTGGTTGCATGCCGAAAGGCCGCGCGAGTTCGAAGCGTCCGTGCGGGCGTTTCTCGACCTGTCTCAGTAGCCGCGGCAGGATTGTTCGGAGCGCGCGGCAAAGACCTTGTAGCGTTCCCAGAACGCATCGTCCGACGGGCTTTTCGACATCCAGACATCATGCGCGCGCTGCGGGTCTTCAAAGAACCGCGACGCCCGGCGCTGATCCGAGCCGGACAGGGACTGATTGGCGACCGTCTGGATGCAACCGCACAGCCGCGACGTGCGCGCCTTTCGGTCCGAGGACAAGCAGGCCCGGCTGATCGGGCCGGAGGAAAACCGCGTGACTACGCCGCTGTCGCCCCGATCCAAACGGTTGCCGCCACATCCTGCGACCAATGCCAATGCCAGTAGTGATGCCAGAAATCTCATGCTGCCTGCTCGCTTGTCATCGTCCCGCGTCCGGGTCTTGCGCCCGGCATCGTCGGTCTGTGCCTTATGCAAGGATGCCCGAAACGCGCGACGTTTTCAAATCACCTTTTGTCAAAGCCGCAAGCCGCGTCACGCCACCTTGACCAGACCTCAAAACCGCATCATATCCCGCGCATGACAGAGCTTTCGCATATCCGCAATTTCTCCATCGTTGCCCATATCGACCACGGGAAATCCACCCTGGCCGACCGGCTGATCCAATCGACGAACACCGTCACGGAACGGGAGATGAAGGAACAGCTTCTCGATTCGATGGATATCGAGCGCGAGCGCGGCATCACGATCAAGGCCAACACGGTCCGGATCGAATACAAGGCCGAGGATGGCGAGACCTATATTCTGAACCTGATCGACACGCCCGGACACGTGGATTTCGCCTACGAGGTGTCGCGGTCGATGCGCGCGGTCGAGGGCTCGCTGCTGGTGGTGGACGCCACACAAGGCGTCGAGGCGCAGACGCTGGCGAACGTCTATACCGCGATCGATGCGGATCACGAGATCGTGCCGGTTCTCAACAAGATCGACCTGCCCGCATCGGAACCCGAGCGGGTGAAGGAACAGATCGAGGACGTGATCGGCATCGACGCGTCAGAGGCTCTGGAGATTTCAGC
This sequence comes from Marivita sp., assembly GCF_020055635.1. GTDB lineage: Bacteria > Pseudomonadota > Alphaproteobacteria > Rhodobacterales > Rhodobacteraceae > Marivita. The sequence goes on from NZ_JAIPUT010000009.1 coordinate 61,720, forward strand.
CAAGACCGGCATCGGCATCCCGGCCGTGCTGGAGGCCATCGTCAAGCGCCTGCCGCCGCCCCATGAAGGCGATGCGGGCAAGCCGCTCAAGGCGATGCTGGTGGACAGCAAATACGACCCCTATCTGGGCGTCGTGGTGATCGTGCGCGTCATCGACGGGGTGCTGAAAAAGGGCCAGCGCATCAAGATGATGAAGACCGGCGGCACCTATGACATCGACCGCGTCGGCGTATATCGCCCGGCGATGCAGGCGGTGGACACGCTTGGCCCCGGCGAGATCGGCTATATCACCGCGCAGATCAAGCAGGTCAGCGACACCCGTGTCGGCGATACGATCACGACCGAGAAGAAGGGCTGCGAGGCTCCCCTGCCCGGCTTCAAACCGTCGATCCCGGTGGTGTTCTGCGGACTGTTCCCGGTCGATGCCAACGATTTCGAGGACATGCGCGGCGCGATCGAAAAACTCGCGCTGAACGATGCGTCCTTCACATCCGAGATGGAAACCTCGGCCGCGCTTGGCTTCGGGTTCCGCTGCGGGTTCCTTGGCCTGCTGCACCTCGAAGTGGTGCGCGACCGGCTGGAGCGCGAATACGATATCGACCTGATCACCACGGCACCGTCGGTGATCTATCACATCTACACGCGCGACGGCGAGATGCTTGAACTGCACAACCCCGCCGACATGCCCGATCCGTCCACCATCGACCATATCGAGGAGCCGCGCATCAAGGCATCGATCCTCGTGCCGGACGAATATCTGGGTGACGTTCTCAAGCTGTGCCAGGACCGGCGCGGTGAACAGCTGGACCTGACCTATGTCGGCAACCGCGCGATGGTGGTCTATGACCTGCCGCTGAACGAGGTGGTGTTCGATTTCTACGACCGGCTGAAATCGGTGACCAAGGGCTATGCGTCGTTCGATTACCAGATGATCGGGTATCGCGAAGACAACCTGGTCAAGATGCAGATCCTCGTGAACGACGAACCGGTCGATGCGCTTTCCACGATGGTGCACCGCGACCGGGCGGAAACCCGCGGGCGGGCAATGTGTGAAAAGCTCAAGGACCTGATCCCGCGCCACATGTTCAAGATCCCCATTCAGGCGGCCATCGGCGGCAAGGTCATCGCCCGCGAGACCCTCGCCGCGCTGCGCAAGGACGTGACGGCGAAATGCTATGGCGGCGACGCGACCCGGAAGAAGAAGCTTCTGGAAAAGCAGAAAGCCGGCAAGAAGAAGATGCGCCAGTTCGGCAAGGTCGACATCCCGCAGGAAGCGTTCATCTCTGCATTGAAGATGGACAGCTGAACCCGTCTTTCCGGGCGTAGGGTGCGTGCTTGCACGCACCCTACGGCGCCATGCGGAGGTGCGCGGTCTGTTGCCGGTCCACCGGAACGTGATCGCGCCGCCCTGACATCGGGCCCCGGTTTGGCGTAAGCTGCCTGAAAAACACCCGAGCAGGACCACCACTCATGCGATCGATTCTCCTGGCTGCCCTTGTGCTGGCCGCGCCGTCCGTGCAGGCCGATGTCTGCGATTTCCGCCCCAGCGTGCTTGCCGGCAAGGCCGGAAAGGCGGCCAAGTCCACCGCCGGGACGATTGGCGCCGTCACCGCCGAAGGGGTGCGGGCGATGGGGGCCTACACGCTGGAAAACCCGGTCTCGGGTGTCAGCATGATCGGCAGCGGCGTCAGCAGCGCGGCGGCGGCGGGCGGCAGCATCGCTTCGGGGGCCGGCGGAGCGGTCGGCACGGCGACGGCGCTCGCCACGGCACCGGTGACCATCGCGGTTGCGGGTCTCACGGCGATGGCGCTGGGCGGCTATGAAGGCGCGTGCTATTTTCGCGCAGATCGGATCACCGACACGGACGAGATCCTGTATATCGTCAGCAACCTTGCCGCCAATTCCGACCCCACCCGCTTCAGCCTGATCGCGGCCGGATCGGGCTATGTCACGCTTCAGGGCCGGGATGCGATGGCGCGCACCGACAAGGTGCGGATCGCGTCGGCGGGTGTGGGTCCCTTCCTGTTCGACGTCGAGGATCTCTATATCGTCGACGGTGTGCTGATGCATCGCGACCTCGGGCGCAACACGGTGATCGGCAATATCGGCCTCGAGGTCGTGGAGGTATCGGAGTAACGGGCGGCACCGCCCGGTGCGCCTCTTTTTCCCACCGGCACTTTAATTTGACCGATATCAACGCGCAGTGCGTTGGTCCGGGACAGGATCAACCAAAGGAAGGGAGACCGTCATGGACCTGAACGACACCAAAGAGCTGCTTCTGAAGCGCCGGACCGAGTTGACCGGAGATCTGGCGAAGATCGAGGACAGCCTTGACGATCCGATGCCGAAGGATTGGGAAGACCGCGCCTCGGAGCGGCAGGGGGACGAAGTGCTCGAGGCGCTGGGCAATGCCGATCTTGACGAACTGCGCCGGATCGATGCGGCCCTGTCGCGGATCGAGAAGGGCACCTACGGCATCTGCGTGAAGTGCGGCGACCCGATCTCGGAGGAGCGGCTTCAGGCCGTGCCGACAACCCCGCTCTGCCGGAACTGTGCCTAGACGGCGCGGAGTCCATCCCCTGCGGACGCGCTCCCCTTCGGGACCGCGCCCCCTTCTTCTGCTGCCATCTGCCCAGACCGGAGCCGCCTTGGGGCTCGAAAACCGCGCGCCCTTTCAGGGTGTTGCGGTTTTTCTGCATTTTCGGTGATCCAAAGGCAGCATGCAGCCGTACACATTTATGTCAGGAAAAATTTACACTTTGGGAGGAGCAAGTGTCAGATTTTCTAGACTCCATGCGGGCCGATTTCGATGCCCGGCTGAGCGCACATGAAGGGATGCTGGCCCATCTGGGTCTGCATCCCTCCGGGGACGACGCCCCGTTCCTTTTGGACGAGTTGAAGGCGACGATGGTTGCCTGCGGGGCGTGTCACTGTCCGCGGACCTGCCTTGACTGGCAGGACCGGGACGAGGACGGGCCGCCACCGTGGTGCCACCGCCGCAAGACCTTCCTGACGCTCAAGGACGCCTGCAGGGCGCTCGAGGCGGAAAAAGCCCGACAGATCGCGGCGATTTGATCCGGGTCAAGGATTTGCGGTTTGTCCCGTGGCATGGATGAGCCAACCAAGACGCTATGGAGGCTCTGATGTTCCGACTTGCCAGTATCCTGTATTCCCTGATCGGCACAACGCTGGCCGGCACCGCCATGATCGCCGTATTGACCGCCGGGTTCGACACGCTGGTGCCCATCGTGGCCGCGGCCGCCATCGGCGCGGTCGTCGCGGTGCCGGTGACCTGGTACGTGACCAAGGCGATCTATCAGGCCTGAGCCGTCCCCGACGCGTCCAGCCAGTCCAGCAAACCGTCGGCGCAGCTTTCGATCAGCGTCAGCGCGCCGTCGAAATCCCGTGTGAAATACGGGTCGGGCACATGGGTGGCGCCACTGCCGGGCGCGAAATCGGTAAAAGCCCGCACTGCGGCCTCCGGGTTCAGACCGCGCAGGTCTGCGACATTGTCGTCATCCATCGCGATGATCAGGTCGAACGCGGCGAAGTCCTTTCGGCCCACCTGCCGGGCGCGCAGCGACGACAGGTCATAGCCTCGCGCACTGACCGCCGCCTGCATCGCGCCGTAGGGCGGCTTGCCGACATGCCAGTCACCGGTGCCCGCGCTGTCGAGCACCAGGTCGAGCCCCCGTTGCTGCGCCTTGGCGCGGGTGACCGCCTCGGCGGTGGGAGACCGGCAGATGTTGCCCAGACAGACAAAGAGGATACGGTAGGTCATGCAATGGACTTAGCCGTTCGCGGCGTTTCGGGAAAGGGCACGGGATGCGACAGGTGGACCGGATCGTGATTCTCACCGGGGCAGGCATATCGGCCGAAAGCGGGCTGGGCACCTTCCGCGACGAAGGCGGATTGTGGGCCCAGCACCGGATCGAGGACGTGGCGACCCCCGAGGGTTTTGCCCGCGACCCGGCGCGGGTGCACCGCTTCTACAATGCGCGGCGGGAGCAGGCGGCAAAAGCCACGCCCAATCCTGCGCATGACGCGCTGGCGCGGTTGCAGGCCGACTTTCGCGGCGAGGTGATGCTGGTCACGCAAAATGTCGACGGGCTGCATGAAAAGGCCGGTGCGACGGCGGTACACATGCACGGCGAACTGTCGCGGGCGCTTTGTGCTGCCTGTGCGCATCGCTGGGATGCGCCTTCGGAAATGTCCGTGACAGACACCTGCCCGAAATGCGGCATGACCGGCGCGCGGCCCGATGTCGTGTGGTTCGGAGAGATGCCCTATCACATGGAGCGGATCCTCGATGCGCTGCAAACCTGCGATCTCTTCGCCGCGATCGGCACGTCGGGGCAGGTCTATCCGGCTGCGGGATTCGTCGAGGAAGCGCGGCTGGCGGGGGCCGCGACGGTCGAATTGAACCTGGCGGACAGCGACATGACGCACGCCTTCGATGACCATGTCGCCGGGCCGGCCAGCAGGACGGTTCCCCTCTGGGTGGACCGCCTGCTGGCCTGACCGGGTCAGTTGCCCGCGGTGCCCTTCATGTCGCCGTGCGTCATGCCGCCGTGATCCTGACGCTCAAGATCGACGGGAACCTCGACCACGAGGTCACCCGCCTTTTCGAAGGTCAGCGTGAGGGTGACAGTCTCGCCCTGCTCCATCGGGTCCGTCAGACCCATGAGCATGACATGGGCGCCGCCGCGCTGCATCGCGATCGTGCCACCGGCGGGAAGCTCGAACCCTTCCTCGACATGCACCATGCGCATCACCCCGGCCTCGCCTTCAAGATGGGTGTGCAATTCGGTGCGGGCCGCCGCGTCGGAACTGGCGCCGATCAGCCTGTCGGCCGTGTCGTCGGTGTTGCGGATGACGAGGAACGCAGCGCCGGATTTGGCCATCGGCGAGGCGGCGCGCGCGTAGGCGTCCGCGATGGTGATCTCGGCATAGGCGGGTGCTGCGAGCGCAAGGGTGGTCGCCCCGGCGAAGAGAAACGTTTTGAACATTTTCGTGTCTTTCCATTTGAAATCAGTGGGATGTGAGTTTCAAACGGCCAATGGCGGCCCCCTCGCCTGGGCGTCGACCCGGATCTGGTCGGCGCTTTGAACACCGGGCTGCACGACCCAGACATCCTGCCACGAGTCGATCCGGCGGACATCGGAGACCTGTGACCAGACATCGGCGAAAAAGGCCATGGCGTAGTCCGGGCAGATCATCACGCCCCCGGTCGGGACACCATTCTGATCGACCAGGATATGCACAGGACCGGTGCCGGTGCAGATCACCATGGTGCCGGTCGCAGGAGGCTGGCCGCGTGCCGCAGCCAACTGGACGCTGGTGACGCCAATCACCAACGCGACCATCAGGACCGTGATCTGTCGCATCCAGAACCGCATGGTCATGACCTACCCGCCCCACATCCGGCAGCAAGGCGACAAAAGGAAACAGCCCCGCCGGGAAACCCCTGCGAGGCTGTCAAATTCGACATACGGAAGGCTTACGCCTGGGCGGTCTGCGCCTTAGCGATTTCCTTCTTCACCTTCAGCGCGGCGGCCGACAGTTCGGTGTCCTTTGCCTTGGCAAGGAACTTGTCAAGACCACCGCGGTGGTCGACGCTGCGCAGCGCGTGGGCGGAAATGCGCATCTTGATGCCACGGCCCAGCGTTTCGGACTGAAGCGTCACGTCGTTCAGGTTCGGCAGGAAACGCCGACGGGTCTTGTTGTTGGCATGGCTGACATTGTTGCCAGTCATCGGGCCTTTGCCGGTCAGTTCGCAAACACGCGACATGGGTTCATCCTCGTTTTATCAGAAGCGGAAGGACAGGCTCCCGCCAATATGAAAGGGCGCCGACTGACAGCGCCCGAAATCTCGTTGGCTGTCCTTAGAGGGATGCGGCATAGCCGTCAAGTCCGGTCCAGGCGAAACCACGCGCGAATCGCCATATATTTCGATTCCTGAAACCGGGAGGACCGTCACCTTTGCATGGCCGCAGGCCGGACAGGACGAAGAACCGCGCATGAGCGCATCCTGAGATCAGGAAATCGGGGATGTGCGGCCTTCAAGCTGGGCAAGCACGGCCTCGGCGGCCTGGCTGGGCGTCTGGCTTCCGGTCTCCACCTCTTGGGCCAGCGACTTGACCAGTCCCTTGAGCGGCTCCCGTTCGAGCCGGGCCAGCAGCGACTGCTTGAGTTCTGCCTCGAACCAGAATCGCGCCTGCCCGGCCCGGCGGGCCGCGAAATGGCCCTGTGCGCGGCGCCAGTCGGTCAGTGCCTGCATCTCGTCCCAGGCGGTTTGCAGGCCGGTATCCTCGAGCGCGGACACGGTCATCGCCTTGGGAAACCCCTGCGGATCCTGAGGACGCTTGCGCAGCAGGCGCAACGCGCCCGCGTAATCGGCACAGGTGCGGGTGGCGGTGGTCTTGAGGTCGCCATCGGCCTTGTTGACCAGGATGATGTCGGCCATCTCCATGATGCCGCGCTTGACGCCCTGCAATTCATCGCCGCCGGCCGGGGCCAGCAGCAGCAGGAACAGGTCCGACATTTCGGCCACCACGGTTTCCGACTGGCCGACGCCGACGGTTTCGATCAGCACCACGTCAAAGCCGGCAGCCTCGCACAGGTCGATCGCCTCACGGGTGCGGCGGGCGACGCCCCCCAGGTGCGATTGCGACGGCGAGGGCCGGATGAAGGCGTTGGGGTCGCGCGACAGCCGTTCCATGCGGGTCTTGTCACCCAGGATCGATCCGCCAGACCGCGCCGAACTGGGATCGACGGCAAGCACCGCCACCTTGAGCCCCTTGGCGGTCAGCATCAGCCCGAAGGTTTCGATGAAGGTGGATTTGCCCACCCCCGGCGTGCCGGACAATCCGATTCGCAACGCCTCGCGGTCGTGGCCCTTGAGCCTGTCGAACAGCGCCAGAGCCTCGGAGCGGTGGTCGGCGCGGCCACTTTCGACCAGCGTGATGGCCCGCGCGAGCGCGCGGCGTTCGCCGTTCAGAATGCGGCGGGCCAGGTCGTCGATGTCCATGCGCGGGGCTCCGGTGTGATGTGGCGGCAGATGTGCCACGGGCGCGCCTTGCAAGTAAAGCCGTCAGCCCAGCCCGGCAGGCCCGTGCTTGAGAATCACCGGCACCACCAGTTCTTCCTCGTCGATCAGGTGACGGTCGAGCATGGTCTGGAAATCAAGCAGGTCGGCGCGGAAGGGCCCCGGTTCGCCCTGCCCCTGGATCACTGCATTTGCCCCGTCGGCAAAGCGGTTGAGCAGCCCGTCCATGGCGTGGTGATCGGAATCGAGCAGTCCGAACCCCTTCTTCAGCACCGGTTCCCGCGCGCTGAGCACCGGAAAGTAGTGGTGGTCCTCGATCTGGTGGTGCCCGTGCAGGTTCTGGAGCAGCATCGAGCCGTAGCGCGACAGCTTGGCGGCATGGGTCTGCGGATCGATCTTGCGATCAATCGCCTCTTCGGCATCGGTGATGAGCGCGGTCATCAGGCGCCGGAACATCAGGTGCCGGTCGAGCCAGAAGGCCACGAGCCCCGCGAAATTGTCGTGATCAGGCCAGGTGTCGCGCGGATACTCTTGCAAGAGCACGCGGAGCGCATCGGGCAGCCCGTTGCGGGTGTCGAGTTTCAGGTCATCGTTCATGGGCACCTCCTGCGTGGGAGGAGGTGCAGCCCGCGCAGGAATTGTCAATCAGCGCAGGACATGAACCGCGCAATTCGCGTGGCGCACCACATGGGTTGCCGTGGAGCCAAGCAGCAGCGTCTGCATGCCGGGCCGGTGCGAGGCGATCACGATCAGGTCGCAGCCCTTTTCCTCGGCATGGTCGAGGATCGAGCGCCCGGCATGACCGTCGATCACAGCCGAATTGACATCATGATCGGCCGCCAGCCGCATCATCTCGGACTTGATGCCCTTGCGGGTCGCGACCATGAAATCTTCGGGAATGTAGGTCATGGCGTAGCTTGGCACGGATTCCACCACATGCAGAAGGGTGATCGCTGCGCCGTCCTTTGCAAGCGCCTTCGCAACGGCGATGGAGTCGGGGATGCGGTCGTCTTCGTTGTCGAGCGCAATCGGTACGAGAATGTTGGAATACATGGAATCCTCCTTGTCTTGGCCTGACGGTCTGCATAGCGCAGTCAGACGCCCGCCGCCTTGATCCGGATCAGATCACGATACGTTGGGTTCGCCCTGCAGGCCAAGCAATTTGCGGAACCCGGTCCAGTAGCCCGGCAGGCGCGGCGGTTCCTGCAACTCGGGCAGCGCCTCGTCCGCCCAGCGCGCCATGCGGCGCTGGGTGAAATCGCGGCCCCAGTCGAGATAGGCTTCGGCATCATCGGGGCGCAGACGGCAGGCCGATCCGACCAGACCGACCAGCGTTTCGGGGGGCGAATACCATTCGTCCTGAATGCCCGTGACCTTGGTTTGAAGCAGCGGCCCGACCCAGCGCATCAGCGCCTTGTCCGAGAACAGAAGCAGCATCTTGCCCATTTCCTCGCGGCTGTAATGGATCAGCGGCGGGAAGGTGTCGAAAAAAAGCGCGCGCCCGTCGAGATAGGCGAAATTGCGGATCGAGGGGTGAAAGCCGATGCGGGTGTCGAACTGGTCGGAATTGTTCCAGAAGGTGGCGATCACGTCGCCCGCCGCTTCCATCATTTGGAGCGTTTCATCGACCGTGGCGGTCTGCATCTGCGGGCGCATCATGCTGTCCGAGGGCAGCGCCTCCTGCACGATCACCGGGATACGCGTGCCGTCCATGTCCAGAAGGTGAAATTCGGTCTGCGGCAGGGCGACCCCGGCGGTGTTGAGGGCGGCCACGTAATCGTCATGGCACTGCGCCAGGCGGTCGAGGGCTGATGCATCGCGCAGGCCACGATAGACCTTTATCACCTTGTCGGAGTACGGGCCCGATGCGGGCCGGAACGGCGCGCAGAAATAGCCGAGCTTTGACACGGTCTGCCGGCGCGCCGCGCTGTCGGCGCGGATCACGGCTTTCAGGGCGTCGAGGTCGGTCATGATGCAGGCTCCTTGATCGGGTGCCCTGCCCTTACCCGTTTGCCAGCGCCTGTGCCACCTCGGAGGTAAGCGCGTCTACCTCGGCCTGTGCGGGTGTCTTGCGCCCCTCGGCGGCACCCCGGCCCTGCCCCAGAGCCTCGGCATAGATCACGCGGTTGGCCAGAGTGGCGTCGGCGATGCGCGCCATCAGCTTTTCCGCCGCCTCGGCCACTTCGGCACCAAGCCGGGTGTTCTGCCGCGCGCGGTTGAGCACGATCATCGCTTCCTTGTCTTCGCGTCGTGCCAGATCCAGCACGCCTTCGGTGGCCCAGAGATCGACATGGCTGACGCTGACCGGCACGATCACGAGATCGGCCACCCGCAGCGCCGGGCGCAGGTCGCTGTCGGCCTTGGGGGGCGTGTCGATGATGACGATGTCATGAGAATCCGACAGTTTGCGCACCTCGTAGGTGATGCCCCACGCCGAGGATGTGGCAAATTCGAGGTTCTCCACAGGTCCGGAGCCTGTGTCGATCCGGGTCATGAACCAGCGGCCAAGACTGCCTTGCGGGTCGATATCGACAAGCGCCACGCGCTTGCCCTGGCGCAGGAAGCCGACGGCAAGATTTGCGGACACGGTGGTCTTGCCAGAGCCGCCTTTTTGCTGCGCAACTGTGATGACGTGGCCGGGCATGGTCTGTTCCTTCGATTCGGCCAGAGGGTACAGTTTTATTGTGCAGGTGCAGCATAAAAATTGCCACACCCCCGCCAGAGGACAGGATCAGTTACATGAAATCACCCATCCGCCCCACCGACGAGGACGCCCGCGCCCTGGCCCGCGAACTGATCGACGCCGCCCGGTTCGCCGCCTTGGCCTATACGGACAAGACCAATGGGGCGCCGATGATCAGTCGGGTTGCGCTGGTCGCAGGGCCCGAAGGCGCGCCGCTGAGCCTGATCTCGGACCTCAGTCATCACAGCGCTGCACTGCAGCAAAACCCGGTCTGTTCGTTGCTGATCGGAGAGCCGACAGGCAAGGGGGATCCGCTGACCCATCCGCGCCTGAGCTTGCAGGCGACCGCCCGTTTCGTGCGGCATGGCGATGCGGAGTACCCGGCCCTGGCCAAGGCGTTTTTGGTGAAACAGCCCAAAGCCCAGCTTTACATCGGGTTTGCCGATTTCGCGCTGGTGCGCTTCACGCCGCTGGGGGCAAACCTCAATGGCGGTTTTGGCAAGGCCTATGTGCTGACTGCCGAGGACCTGGCGCGGGCGATGCGGTGACGCATCGCAGCGTTCCGTCGACGGAACGCACGCTAGGCGGCAACCTCCGGCGCTTTCAGGATTTGAACGCCGGAGATTCGCCATTGGCCGTCGATCATCGACATCCTGTAATCCACGTAATGCAGGTTTCCGGCCCGATCGGTCAGGATCACCATCTGGTAAAGCCCGCCCGCGATCGACCTCAGGTCGCCGAAGGTCACGCTTTGAGGGCGCCAGACCATCGGATAACCCTGCTGGACCATCGCGCCAAAGTTTTCCGGAGTGCGAAAGATGTTGCGGATGTTGGGCGCGGCAAAGGTGAAGGCCGTGCCGACATCGTCTTGCAGGAAGGCGTCGATCTGGCTCTGGATGGTGTCTTCGATGGCCGGTTCGGGCGCGAGAACGTCTTGCGCCCAAAGCGTGCCGGTCATCGACAGGGCAAGGGTCAGTCCGGCGATGAGTTTGCGCATGGGGTCACCTCTGGTTGCTGAACCAGAGGTAGCGCGCGACTCGCGATGGGCAAAATTCCCGGCTCAGGCCAGTTCGTGCGCCAAGGCCTTGCGGATCAGGGACACGGTCTCATCGACGCCGTACAGAGCGATGAAGCCGCCGAAGCGCGGACCCTGAGATTGACCCAGAAGCACCTCGTAAAGCGCCTTGAACCAGTCGCGCAGCGGGTCGAACCCGTGATCCTTGCCGACAGCGAACACCAGTGTTTGCAGCGTTTCGTCGTCGGTCGGACCGTCATGCGCCTCGAGTCGTGCCGCAAGGTCTTCGATCGCGTCGCGTTCCTTGATGTCGGGCGCGCGGAAGGTCTTGGTCGGTTTCACGAAGTCGTTGTAATAGCGCACCGCAAAGCCCGCCGCCTGATCCAGGTCGGCATGGGTTTCGGGGCTGGCGTCGGGCGCGTATCGCTTGATGAAGCCCCACATGGTTTCGGTGTCCTCGGCCCCGGCAGCCGACGCGAGATTGAGCAGCATCGAGAACGGCACCACCATCTGCGACGCTGGCACGTCGCCGGAATGGATGTGCCAGACCGGGTTGTTGGCCTGCTGCGTGACGTCCTGCGTCGGGTAGGCGCGCAGTTGCTGGTGGTATTCATCGACCGCCTTGGGGATCACGTCGAAATGCATCCGCTTGGCCGTCTTGGGCTTGAGATACATGAAATAGGACAGCGATTCCGTGCTGGCATAGGTCAGCCATTCATCGATGCTGACGCCATTGCCGGTGGTCTTGGAGATTTTCTGACCATTGGCATCGAGGAACAGTTCATAGGTGAAATGCTCGGGCTTGCGACCGCCGAGGATCTCGCAGATGCCGTCATAGATCGGCGTGTTGGTGCTGTGGTCCTTGCCGTACATCTCGAAATCGACATCGAGCGCCGCCCAGCGTGCGCCGAAATCGGGTTTCCACTGAAGCTTGACGTTGCCGCCGGTGACCGGAAGCGTGATCTCGCGCCCGGTCTCGTCGTCAAAGGTGATCTCGCCCTTGGCGGCATCGACATTCTTCATCGGCACATAAAGGACGCGGCCGGTGTCGGGATGGATCGGCAGGAAGATCGAATAGGTCTCGCGGCGTTCGTCCCGCAGGGATTTGAGCATCACCGCCATCACCGCGTCATAACGTTCGGCGGCACGCAGCAGAACCTCGTCGAACCGACCGGTGCGGTAGAACTCGGTCGAGGAGATGAATTCGTATTCGAACCCGAACGTGTCCAGGAACCGGTTCAGCATCGCGTTGTTATGCGCGCCAAAGCTGTCATGGGTACCGAACGGGTCCGGCACATCGGTCAGCGGGCGCTGCAGGTGTTCGCGCAGCATGTCGGGGTTGGGCACGTTGCCCGGCACCTTGCGCATGCCGTCAAGGTCGTCGGAAAAGCAGATCAGCTTGGTCGGGATGTCCGAGATCACCTCGAAGGCACGGCGGATCATCGTGGTGCGCGCGACCTCTCCGAAGGTGCCGATATGCGGCAGACCCGACGGACCGTAGCCGGTCTCGAACAGCACATAGCCCTTTTCCGGCGGTGCCTTTTCGTAGCGTTTGAGCAACCGGCGCGCCTCTTCAAAGGGCCACGCCTTTGAGGTCATTGCAGCTTCGCGCAGATCGGACATTGCTCTTGTACTCCTGGGGGCGTCGCGCACGCGCGCGACCTTCAAGGCGCACTCCCTATTGCGGGGGCGCGGTCGGGTCAATAAGTTGCACAACAGTGACAAGTCATTCCAGAAAGCAACACCCGTGACAGACGACGACACCCACCCGCTGAGCCCGCAAGATTGTCTGATCGCGCTGATGATCGCCGTTTCGGCATCGGACGAGAGAATCCGGACGGCCGAACTGGTCAAGATCAACACGGCAGTCAACAACCTGCCGGTCTTCGCCGAATATGACGAAACGCGGATTCCCAAGATGTCCGGGCTGGTGTTCGAGCTGTTCGAGCAGGAAGACGGGCTTGATGCGCTGTTCGGCCTGATCCGCGACAACCTGCCCGAACGGCTGTTCGAAACCGCCTATGCGCTGGCCTGCGATGTCGCGGCCGCCGATGGCACGCTGCGCGAGGCCGAGCTTCGGCTGCTGGAGGAAATCCGCTACGAACTGGAGCTGGACAGGTTGCACGCGGCGGCCATCGAACGCGGTTCGCGGGCGCGCCACATGCGGCTGTGATCAGGGCCCATTTGATCTGGCTGCTTTGATCAGGCGGCACTTTTAGGGGGCAACGAATAGGTCAACGTTGCCCGCGCCACCGGATCGGGCTGGCCGTCCGAGAACAGCAGGACATCCGTCACACTGAGCGCGCGGCCCAGCTTGAGAACCCGTGCATGGGCGATCACGTCCGCCCCGGCCACCGGTTTGCGCATGAAGTCGATCGAGCAGTTGGTCGTGACCGCCAGCGCCTCTTTGCCGATGCGGGCCATGGTGGCCACGTAGGCGGCGACATCCGCAAGGCTGAACATCGCGGGACCGGACACGGTGCCGCCCGGCCGAAGATGCTGCTCGCCGGCATGCAGACGCATCACCAGCAGGTCTTCATCCAGCCGGTCGATGCCGAACATGCCTTTGACCTGCGGGAAAACCTCGTCGAGATAGAGTGCCATTTCATCTGCCGGAACTTTGAGCGCCATGCTTTCCTCCGCTGCCCTGAACCGCTAGAGTCGCCTCAAGTCACTGGGAGGACAAGATGAAAATCCTGGAACGTCACGATGAAAACGCGGTGTGCCATTTGCACATGAACGCGCCGGAACGTCTGAACGCGCTGTCCGAGGAAATGCTGGAGGCTTTGCAAACCCAGATCGAGAGTTTGCAAACCGACACGTCGGTGCGGGTTGTCGTGATCTCGGGCGCGGGCAAGGCATTCTGTGCGGGCCATGACCTCAAGCAGATGACGGCCGGGCGACAGGCCGAGGATGGCGGCAAGGCGTATTTCAAGGATCTCTTCGACCGCTGCACAAGCGTGATGACCGGGCTTCAGCGCCTGCCGCAGCCGGTGATCGCGCAGGTGCATGGCATCGCCACCGCCGCCGGGTGCCAGCTGGTCGCCTCCTGCGACATGGCGGTGGCCGCCGAGGGCACGCGGTTCGGGGTGAACGGCGTCAATATCGGGCTGTTCTGTTCGACGCCGATGGTGGCGCTGTCACGCAACATCCCGCGCAAGAAGGCGTTCGAGATGCTGGTGACCGGCCAGTTCATCGACGCCCACCGCGCCGAGGCGCTGGGGCTGGTGAACACGGTTGTCCCCGCCGACGACCTGGCCCCTGCGACGCAAGAGCTGGCACAGCTGGTGGCCAGCAAGCTGGGGGCGGCGGTGAAGATCGGCAAGCAGGCGTTTTATGAACAGGCCCAGATGGGTCTGGACGACGCCTATGCCCATACCGGACAGGTCATGGTCGAGAACATGCTGCACCGGGACACCGAAGAAGGCATCGCGGCCTTTCTCGAAAAACGTCCCCCCGAGTGGTCGCAGTAACCTTGCCGCCGGACCGGCCTCACTTGCGGCCCGGCATGCGCGTCGGTCTGCTGGGCGGATCGTTCGACCCGGCCCATGCGGGGCATGTGCATCTGACCCGCGTCGCGCTGCGGCGCTTTGCGCTGGACCGGGTGATCTGGCTTGTGTCGCCGGGCAATCCGCTCAAGAAACACGGGCCCGCCGCGCTGGACCTGCGGATAAGCCGGGCGCAGGAGATGATGCAGGACCCCCGCGTGATCATCAGCGATTTCGAGGCGCGGGTCGGCACACGCTATACCGCGGAAACGATCGATGCACTGCAAGCCGCCTGTCCCGGCGTCCGGTTCGTCTGGCTGATGGGGGCCGACAACCTGCAACAGTTTCACCGCTGGCAACGCTGGCAGGACATCGTTCACGCCGTGCCGCTGGGCGTCCTCGCCCGGCCCGGCTGGCGGCAATCCGGGCTGCATTCGCGCACCGCCCGGCAATATCGCGCGGCGCGCCTGCCCGGTCGGGCCTCCCGGATTCTCGCGGATCAGGAAACCCCCGCCTGGTGTTTCGTCAACATGCCGATGCTGCCGGTCAGCTCGACCGAACTGCGGGCGTCGGGGGTCTGGGACAAGGCGGACTGACCCGGCATCACGCGACCGGGAACGGCCTGTTCGCGCAGTCTTCAAGATCACCAAACCGTGTGCTTGTCACCTCGCGATCCGTCAGGTTACATCCGCGACATGACACGGGAATTTTCACGTCGCGCCGTCCTGGGCGGCCTTGCAGCAACCGGGCTGGCACCGGCCGCTTTTGCGCAATCCGACCTTGCTCCGCAAACCTCGCTGCGCCCTGCCCTGCGCGGTGGCGACCTGCTCAAGACATACCAGGCACCGTTGAGCGAATTGATCGCCGAGGCGGGTCTGCCCGGCAGGATCAGCGTCCAGGTTGCGGATGTGAAAACCGGGCTGGTCCTCGAATCGCACAATCCGTTGCGCGGCCTGCCCCCCGCCAGCGTCGCCAAGGCCGTGACCGCCTGTTATGCGCTCGATGTTCTGGGGCCGGGCTATCATTTCAAGACCCGCCTGCTGGCGGCGGGGCCGATCACGGATGGCAGGCTCGACGGCGACCTCGTGCTTGTCGGCGGCGGCGATCCGGTTCTCGACACGGACGCGGTTGCGGACCTGGCAAGACGGCTGCGCGAAGACGTGGGCCTGACCGAAGTGACGGGCCGTTTCCTGGTCTGGGATGGCGCGTTGCCATCGCTGAACGGCATCGATGCGGAACAGCCTTACCAGGTGGGGTACAATCCGGGGATTTCGGGACTCAACCTGAATTTCAACCGGGTCCATTTCGAATGGATCCGGAATGGCAGCGATTATGCCGTGAGCATGGACGCCCGGTCCGGCAGCCTGCGCCCCGAGGTAAAGGCCGCCCGGATGCGGATCGAGCCGCGCCGATACCCGGTCTACACCTATGATGACGGCGGCGACCACGACAACTGGACCGTGGCGCGCGGGGCGTTGGGCGACCGGGGCGCGCGCTGGCTTCCGGTGCGCAAACCGGCGCGCTATGCCGCCGAGGTGTTCCAGGTGCTGGCCCGGTCGAACGGCATCGTGCTCAAGGCACCCGAACTGATCGACACGCTGCCCGGCGGAACGCGTGAGGTCGTGGTGCACGAAAGCGCGCCGCTGCGGATCATCCTGCGCGACATGCTGAGCTATTCGACGAACATCACCGCAGAATGCATCGGGCTGACCGCCACGACACAACGCGTGGGGCCGGTGACGGCATTGAAGGATTCTGCCGATGCGATGAATATCTGGGCCAAGGAAAGGCTGGGCATGTCCTCGGTGGCGCTCGAGGACCATTCCGGCCTGGGCGATGACAGCCGAATGTCAGCGCGGGACATGGTCAAGGCGTTGATAACCGCGCGAAATTCAATGGGATTGAAACCACTTCTGAAGACACATCCGATCCGGACGGAAACACGCCAGATCATCGAAGACCCGTTGATTTCGGTTCACGCCAAGACCGGAACGTTGAATTTCGTCAGTGGCTTGGGCGGGTTCATCGACCTGCCCGACGGCACCGAACTGGCCTTCGCATTCTTCTCCGCAGACCTGCCACGGCGCGACGCCCTGAGCCGCGAGCAACGCGAAAGCCCGCCGGGGGGCAAGTCCTATGCGATCCGGTCGCGCAAGTTGCAGCAACGGTTGCTGGCGCGCTGGGGCGTTCTTTACAACGGCTGACCGGGGTCCAAAAAAAGGGGCGCAAGGCCGGTCCTTGCGCCCCCAGAGGTCCAGCTGACACAGGGATTACATCAGCCAGAACTTCCGGTTGGCCTCCCGGTGGGCGGTCAACCGATCCAGACCGACATCACGCAGCAGATGATCGTCAAGCGCCTTGAGATGACGCCGCGTGCGGCTGCGTTCGGACCATTTCGTGAGGGTCACCGCGACTCGCAACGCCACGACAGCCAGCGGCGACAGCGTGGACTGCGCACCAAGATAGGCGATCTGCGGGGCATGAATTGCGTGTGTCATGGGTGACTCCTTGAATGTATCGACACAATGTTATTAATTCGTGATACGACTTGCGCTAACACGATACAAAATGCGATACATTCTCAGCATTGTACGATCCAGAGAAAGATTGTGTCGGATACAATATCTCCAGAGCACATCGTCAGGCTTCCTCAGTCGGGAAGCGGACCGAAATACCGGAGGGTGGCCGATGCCATCCAGTCCGCCATACGGTCCGGCGATCTGAGCGCGGGCGACAGGCTGCCTCCGGTGCGCGAACTGGCCTGGTCCCTGGGCATCACGCCGGGCACGGTGGCACGCGCCTACACGCTGCTGACCGATGCCGGACATGCGGTGGCCGAGGTGGGACGCGGCACTTACGTGGCCCATCGTTCCCGGCAAGGGGCAGCGCCGCGACGCGAATATGTCTCGGTGCCGATGCAGGACGGCAAGCTGTCGCTTGTCAGCCCGCAGCTTCCCGATCTCGGACAGGTGGCGCTGCTGCGTGCGGCCTTCGCCCGGATCGGAGAAACCGCGCCAGAGCGCTTGCTGCATTATCCGACGCGCGAGGCGTACAGGCCGCTGCGTGAGGCCGCGGTCCATTGGCTGCGCACCATCCCGCTGGGCGGCATCGACGAAAGCGATATCGTGCTGGTGAACGGCGCGCAGAACGGGCTGAACGTGATCCTGCAAGCGATCCTGCGGGGGCCAAGCCCGACACTGCTGGTCGAAGAGATGGCCTATCCCGGATTTCGCCGCGCCGCCGACCTGCTGCGCGCCGAGGTCGCGGGCGTTCCGACCGACGACAAGGGGATCGTCCCGGACGCGCTCGAAACCATCGCGCGGCGGACCGGCGCCCAGGTGCTTTGCACCTCTCCGGACGTGCACAATCCGACGCTGCTGTGCACGCCGGAATCGCGACGCCGGGAGATCGCCGAGATATGCCGCGCGCTGGATCTGCAGATCATCGAGGATGACTGCTACCGCCGGACCGATTCAACGGCGCCCAGTTACCGCATCCTCGCGCCGGAGCGGACATGGCACGTGGCGTCGATCTCGAAGGTGCTGACCCCGGCCTTGCGGCTCGGCTTTGCCATTGCCCCGCCGGGGCGCGGATCGGACCTGCGCCAGATCGCGGAATACGGGTTCTTCGGCATCGCCCAACCGTTGGCGGAAGTGGCCGAGCAGATCCTGGCAAGCCCGGAAACGGATGCCATTGCGGCCGCCATCCGGGACCGCATGGCGGCCTATGTCCGGGTCGCGGTGAACGCGCTGGGGGCGCATAACCTGACCTGGCACGAGGATGTTCCGTTCCTCTGGCTGCCCCTGCCCGCAGGCTGGCGCGCCGCCGCGTTCTGCCGGGCGGCCGAGGCGCGCGACATCCAGATCCGGTCGGCCGACGAATTCGCGCTGCGCGACGGGCGCGCTCCGCATGCCGTGCGCATCGCCATCAACGCACAAATCCCGCTTGCGACCTTCGAAGAGGCCATGCACCAGCTGCATGATCTTCTTGTACACCCGCCAGAGCAGATAAGTGTCTGATTTCTCCGTGGAATGGTTAAAAAATGGTCGCCTGCCCAAAGAACGGTCGCTAGGCTCGCCGCGACGACTCACTTCCCCCTGGACCAAGCATGGCTTTAGACATCACCCTGGCCTTTGTTGACGCGCGCCCGGACCTGGACGAACTGTCCGAGATCCTGACAGAATATTACGCGCAGATCCTCGAACGGCTGATGACGGTCGGCGGCCCGGGGCTTTCGGTGCAGGAAGAGGTGCGGTCCAGCCTTGATATCATAGACGATTTCCTGCCCCCCAAGGGCGGGATCGTGCTGGCGCGGGATCGGTCGGGATATCTTCTGGGCTGCGGATTCGTGCGCATGATCGACGATCACCGGGCCGAGTTGAAACGCCTGTTTGTCCGCGACCTGGCGCGGGGTTACGGGCTGGGGCGCAAGATGATCGAGATGCGCATCGCAAAGGCGGTCGAGCTTGGCGCGACCACGATCCTGGCCGACACGGTGCGCGGCAACAGTTCCATGTTGGCGCTGTATGACCGGCTGGGGTTCACCGAAACGCCGCGCTATGACGGCAATGCGGCCCCCGAAAGCTTCGACAAGTACCTCATCTACCGCAAGCTGGAACTCGGCGAGACGTGATCGGGCGGTTTTCAGTGGGGTAATATAATACCTTATTTTCAACCATCTGATTTTGCTTCATTTATTCGGAATAACGCCGCTTGACGGGGATTTCGCAATCCTTATAACCCGCCCATCGGAACACACGGGGCGCCTGCGCCCTGAACCACCAATCCAACGTCAGGGACATCCCACGATGAAAACCTATTCTGCAACACCGGCAGACATCGACAAGAAATGGATCCTGATCGACGCCGAGGGCGTCGTTCTGGGCCGTCTTGCGTCGATCGTTGCCACGCGCCTGCGCGGCAAGCACAAGCCGACCTTCACTCCGCACATGGACATGGGTGACAATGTCATCGTGATCAATGCGGACAAGATCCAGATGACCGGCAACAAGCGTCACGAAAACTTCTACTGGCACACCGGCTATCCGGGCGGCATCAAGTCCCGCACCAAGCAGCAGATCCTCGAAGGCGCCCACCCCGAGCGCGTCGTCCAGAAGGCTGTTCAGCGCATGCTGCCGGGCAACCGCCTGTCCCGCAAGGTGATGACCAACCTGCGCGTCTATGCAGGTTCCGACCATCCGCACGAGGCGCAGAGCCCCGAAGTGCTGGATGTGAAGTCCATGAACTCCAAGAATACACGGACGGCGAAATAATGGCTGAGCAACTCAATTCACTCGAAGAGCTGAACACCGCCGCAGGCCTCGATGCCGCGCCGGAAGTGGCTGAAATCCCGCGTGAGCCGCAGCGTGATGCGCTGGGTCGCTCCTATGCCACAGGCAAGCGGAAAGATGCGGTCGCCCGCGTCTGGATCAAGCCGGGTTCGGGCAAGGTCAGCGTGAACGGCAAGGAAATGAAGGCGTATTTCGCGCGCCCGGTTCTGCAGATGATCCTGCGCCAGCCCTTCACCATCTCGGGCACCGAAGACCAGTTCGACGTGATGGCCACCGTCAAGGGCGGCGGTCTGTCCGGTCAGGCCGGTGCGGTCAAGCACGGCATCTCGAAGGCGCTTCAGCTCTACGATCCGTCCCTGCGTGGCGCGCTCAAGGCCGCCGGCTTCCTCACCCGCGACAGCCGCGTGGTGGAACGCAAGAAGTTCGGTCGCGCCAAGGCCCGCAAGAGCTTCCAGTTCTCCAAGCGCTGATCACCACCGCTCGCAAGACATGCAAAAGGCCGCCTTTCGGGGCGGCCTTTTGCATGTCTTGCGTGTGGGGTTCAGCCGGGCGTGAGGCCCGGCATCAGAAGCGGTGCGCCCTAGAGAGCGCGGGCCTGCCGGAAGGACAGCAACCGCCGGGAACTTTCGTCCCACAGGTGCAGGCGCGCATTGGCAAAGCTTTCGCGAATCGTCATGCGGTTATGCTCGGCAAGGTTGGCGTGATCGCGCACGACCTCGGTCAGCCTGTAGAACGGGATGCGGCTGTAAAGGTGATGCACATGGTGGATGCCGATATTGCCGCTCAACCACTGGAGCACCGGGGGCAGCACGTAATGCGAACTGCCGTGCAGCGCCGCGTCGTGCAGTTGCCAATCCTCTTCACTGTCCCACAATGTCGTTTCGAACTGGTGCTGAACATAGAAGAGCCAGACGCCCGCGGTGGCCGCGAGCAGCGTCGAGGGCAGGTAGATCAACAGGATCGGCATCAGGCCGCCGAAATAGAGGATCACCAGAAGCGCCGCCAGGATCGCCGCATTCGTCCCCATCGCGCTAGCCCAGTAGCGGACCTGCGACATCAGACCGAGAGGAATGCGGTTCTGGATGAAGAACAAATACCCCGGCCCCAGGCCGAACAGGACCACCGGATGCCGGTACAGCCGATACATCAAGCGGTTCCAAGGGCTTAGCGCCTTGTATTCGGCAACCGTCATGGTGTGCACGTCACCGATGCCGCGCCGGTCGAGATGCCCGGCATTGCTGTGGTGGATCGAATGGGTACGGCGCCAGACATCGTAGGGCGTCAGCGTCAGCACCCCGAGCACTCGGCCCAGCCAGTCGCTCAGCGTGCGGTTCGTGTAGAACGATCCGTGACCGCAATCGTGTTGAATGATGAACAGCCGCAGCAAGAAAGCCGCGTTGACCATCGATATCAGGAAGGCAAGCCAATAGCTTACATCAAGCGCCACCCAGGCGGCGGCCCAGAGTGCCACGAAGGGCCCAATCGTCACGGCGAGTTCGAACGAACTGCGGAGCGTACTGGGTTCGCGGTATTTGGCGAGGACCTTCACCCAGTCTTTTGCACTGGGCTGCTCGGGCGTGAGCCCGGACTTCTTAAACTGCTCGGACATAGACCTGCTTTTTTTGTCTGCGTTGCAGCGTTCTACCCGATGTTGTGCGCTCCGCCTACGCTCCATTTGTAACGAAGTGGCGAGGCGAGGCATTATGCCTCTATTTGTCGCGGTCGGCCTTTTTGAACGGTGCCTGCGGTGTGTAGGCACAGCGCTCTGGCTTGATGTCGAGAAGCGGCGTTTTATCAAGACAATCCAGACCCTTGACGATCAGGACCGGGCCCATCCGCCGAATCAACCGCACCTGCGACACGCCGATCGGGTTCGGCCTGACAGGAGAGCGCAGGGCGAAAGTGCCCGTGGTGGCGCCATCGCTGCGCGGACTTTGGCGCACGAGGTCGCGGCGCGATTGGTGCAACCAGTAAAGCACGTCGAGATGCGCGAACCTGGTGATCCCGTCCAGCGCCGGTTCCCATTGCGGCAGCAGTTCGAGCCGACACTCCGGCCCGTCCAGCCTGCCCTGCCGCGGGCAAAGGTCGCGCGTTGTAAAGGGCGTCCGGATCGTACCGATGAACTGGACGGTCGCATCCGGCGCAACCGGCCCGTCGCAAAGAACTTCTCCGTCGCGAAGATCCGAATTGTCCGTCTCGGTCATGTCTGTTCATCCGCTTGAAAGTCAGGCGATGCGCGGCGCACCAACGATGCGGCCCGGTCACACCCACAGCATGCAGAGTCCGGAGGCAAATGCCAGCCCCCGCGACGTTCTGCCGGCCACGTCTTGCCGCCAATACCCGGCTTGCCGCGGTCCCGGCAGTCGGGCATGGTTGCGCTGATATGATGAATACCGACCCGACCTCGCAAAACCGCTATCTGACGGTGCCGGAGCTTGCGGCGCTGCTGCGCATCAAGGAGCGCAAGGTCTATGACCTTGCCGCCAGCGGCACCGTGCCCTGTTCCAAGGTGACCGGAAAACTGCTGTTCCCCGAACAGGCTGTGCTGCGCTGGATCGAGCGGGGCCAGACCGGTCAGGCCGACACCGATGACGCACGCCCATCGGTGTTTCTGGGCAGCCACGACCCCCTGCTCGACTGGGCGTTGCGCCAGTCGGAATCCGGGATCGCCACCTATTTCGACGGCTCGCAGGACGGGTTGGACCGGTTTGTCGCGCGCGAAGGGCTGGCATCCGGGCTGCATATGTTCGATCCGGCGACGAATGACTGGAACGTAGCTTCGGTTGCGGCCGGATTTGCCGGATCGCCGGTCGTGCTGCTGAGTTTCGCCAGGCGCCAGCGCGGTTTGGCGGTGCATCCCGACATGGCGACTCAGATCACAGGGCTTGCCGATCTGCCCGGCCGGACCGTAACCCCGCGACAGGTCGGGGCCGGAACCCGGACGCTTTTCGAGCATGTGTTGCGCGAGGCCGATCTCCTGCCCGACACGATCCGCATGCGCCCCGTGGCCCGGAGCGAGACGGACGCGGTGCTGGATGTGGCCTCGGGCGAAGCGGACGCGACCTTCGGGCTTGCGGCGCTGGCCCAGCAACACAAGCTTGCCTTCGTTCCCCTGATCGAAGAGCGCTTTGACCTTCTGGTCAGCCGCCGGGCCTATTTCGAGCCGCCGTTCCAGCGGTTCATCCGGTTTCTGGGCAGTTCGGATTTCGCGGCCCATGCCGCGGCGCTGACCGGATATGACGTTTCAGAGGCGGGCCGGGTGCGGTGGAACGGGTAGGCCCCGCACCGGACGCATGAGGACATATGACGGACAAGACGGATCTTGCGGAACGCCGCACCAACTGGGCCGAAGACCGGACGGTTCTGGCCAATGAACGCACCTTTGCCGGCTGGATGCGCACCGGGATGGCCTGCATCGCGATTGCGCTTGGCCTGAAGGCGCTGTTCGGACCGGTGGAGCCGACCTGGATCGCCCAGGCGGTTGCGACGATGTTCATCGTGGTGGCGCTGCTGATCTTCTGGGCCGCGTGGCGCAACAGCCATGAAGCGCAGCGCCGCATGGACGATCACAAGGCCGACGGCCAGTCATCGCAGAAGATGGGCTGGATCTCGGCCGGGCTGTCGCTTGGCTCGGTGGCCACCGGCATCATGCTCTGGCTGCTGTGACGGGTCTCTGAAATCTGTGGAAATCGCATCCGCGTGGTGGACGTCCCGGCACGGAGCGCATAGCCTGACAGCCGACCGCAAGGAAGTGTCTGCCAATGTCCGAAACCACCCCCTACCAGGTGCTTGCACGCAAGTATCGTCCTGAAACCTTTGCCGATCTTGTCGGCCAAGAGGCGATGGTGCGCACGCTGAAGAACGCGTTCGAGGCGGACCGCATCGCGCAGGCGTTCGTGATGACGGGGATTCGCGGCATCGGCAAGACCACCACGGCGCGGATCATCGCCAAGGGGCTGAACTGTATCGGCGTCGATGGCACAGGTGGGCCGACGACCGACCCGTGTGGCCAGTGCGAGCATTGCGTGGCGATCATGGAAGGGCGTCATGTCGACGTGATGGAGATGGACGCGGCATCCCGCACCGGGGTCGGCGACATCCGCGAGATCATCGATTCCGTGCATTACCGGGCGGCCTCGGCGCGCTACAAGATCTACATCATCGACGAAGTTCACATGCTGAGCACCTCGGCGTTCAACGCACTCTTGAAGACGCTCGAAGAACCGCCCGCGCATGTGAAATTCATCTTCGCCACAACCGAGATCCGCAAGGTTCCGGTCACTGTCCTGTCGCGCTGTCAGCGCTTCGATCTGCGCCGGATCGAGCCCGAGATGATGATCGCGCTTTTGCGCAGGATCGCGACACGCGAAAAGGCCGAGATCTCAGATGATGCCTTGGCGCTGATCACGCGGGCCGCCGAAGGGTCCGCGCGCGATGCAACCTCGCTCTTGGACCAGTCGATCAGCCACGGGGCCGGAGAAACCACCGCCGAACAGGTCCGCGCGATGCTGGGCCTGGCCGACCGGGGGCGCGTGCTTGACCTTTTCGATCTGGTGATGAAGGGCGATGCCGCGGGCGCGCTGACCGAACTGTCGGCGCAATATGCCGATGGCGCCGACCCGATGGCGGTGCTGCGCGACCTGGCCGAAATCACCCATTGGATCTCGGTTGTGAAGATCACGCCGGAAGCCGCGGAAGACCCGACGATCAGCCCCGATGAGCGACAGCGCGGTCAGGAACTGGCCGAGGCTCTGGGGATGCGGCCGCTGACGCGGCTGTGGCAGATGCTGCTCAAGGCGCTGGACGAGGTGGCGCAGGCGCCCAACGCGATGATGGCGGCGGAGATGGCGATCATCCGCATGACCCACGTGTCGGAGCTGCCCAGCCCCGAAGATCTGCTGAAGCGACTTCAGGACGCGCCGCCACCGCCGCCGCCTTCACCCGGGGGAGGCATGAACGCGGGCGTCGGGGCGGCGCGGACACAGGCGACGGGCACCCCTGCCCCGACACATGCATCGTCCTCGGGTCCACATGCGTCCCACGGCGGAGCGGCCCTGGCGGTTGCCACCGATCAGGCGCTGGCGCGCTATCCGACCTTCGAGCACGTGGTTGAACTGATCCGGGCCAACCGGGACGTCAAGCTGCTGGTCGAGGTCGAGGGCTGTGTCCGGCTGGCCGCCTATCAACCCGGCAGGATCGAATTCACGCCGACCAACAACGCGCCCGGCGACCTGGCGCAAAGGCTGGGCAGCGCGTTGCAGCGCTGGACCGGCAACCGCTGGGGCGTGACGGTGGTGAACGGATCGGAGGCGCCGACCATCGTGGAGACCCGCGACGCGGCGGTGACGGCCATCAAGGCCGAAGCGGCGGAACATCCGCTGGTCAAGGCCGTCCTGGCGGCGTTTCCCGGCGCGGTGATCGAAGAGGTGCGCACACCCGACCAACTTGCCGCCGTGGCCGAGGCCGAGGCGTTGCCCGAAGTGGAAGACGAATGGGACCCGTTCGAGGAGGGCTGATCCTGTCGCTGCTGCCGGGGGCCGCGCTGGCGCAATCCTGCGCCGTGCAACGGCCCGATTGGGACGGCACATCCGTGACCGCGGTGCAGGAGGCGGTGTTCCTGGCGTCGTCGCCCGCCGCCCTGGTGTTGTTCCTCGGCACTGTCGCGGCGCTCCGGTTCAAGAGCCAGTGGGGATCGCTGGCGGTGGTGCTGGGCTGGACCGCGTTCGTCACCTTCCTGACCATGCTCGCCCCCGCCTCGCGAAAACTCGCCATGGCGGAAGGCTGCGTCGGGTCGCCCGCCTTGTTCATCGCCATCATCGCTGCAATATGTGTGGGGATGATCTTTTACACCGCGCCACCGATCAAGGGGCGCTGAAACTCGGAGAGAGACATGTTCAAGGGTTTGGGCCAGATGGGCGACATGGCCAAGATGATGAAGGCCGCGCAGGAAATGCAGGGCAAGATGGCCGAGATGCAGGAAGAGATGGCCAACATGACCGTCACCGGCGAAAGCGGCGCGGGGCTGGTCAAGGCGACATCCACCGTCAAGGGCGAACTGACCGGGCTGGACATCGACCCGTCGATCTTCAACGGCGACGACAAGGAAGTGGTCGAGGACCTGATCCTCGCCGCGATCAAGGACGCCCAGCAGAAGGCGCAGGCCAAGGCGCAGGAAGAGATGTCCAAGCTGACCGAAGGTCTGGGACTGCCGCCGGGGATGAACCTGCCGTTCTGAGCCGGGTGGGTGACACCCCCCTTCTCTATCGGTTGGACCTGACACATGCGTGACGGCGGCGATATCGAGACGCTCATCGCGATGATGGCGCGTCTGCCGGGGCTGGGGCCCCGGTCGGCGCGTCGTGCCGTGCTGCACATGATCCGCAAGCGCGGGCTGCTGCTGGGGCCATTGGCCGAGTTGATGACGCGTGTGGCCCGCGATGCGCGGGAATGTCTGAACTGCGGCAATATCGGCACGCAGGACATCTGCGACATCTGCCAGGACAACCAGCGCAACAACGGTCTCTTGTGCGTGGTCGAGGACGTGTCCGACCTCTGGGCAATGGAGCGGTCGGGCGTGTTCAAAGGCCGGTATCACGTTCTGGGCGGCACCCTGTCGGCGCTGGATCAGGTGGGGCCAGAGGAATTGCGCATCCCCAAGCTGTCGGCGCGGGTGGACAGCGAAGAGATCACCGAAGTGATTCTGGCCCTCAACGCCACGATCGACGGACAAACCACGGCGCATTACATCGCAGATCAGCTTGAGGGCCGGGTGACGATGACCTCGCTGGCGCAAGGCGTGCCGATCGGCGGTGAACTGGATTACCTTGACGAAGGCACGATCACCGCGGCGATGAACGCGCGCAAGCCGGTCTGACGGGAAAACTGCCTCGAAAGGACATCTTCCAAAAATGGAACCTGTTCCGTTTCCCTGCTGTTGAGGGCCAAACACCAAGGGGAGCAATCATGACATACTCACGCACGAGTCCTTCTCGAGGCGACGGATCACCAGAGGTGACCGGATTTCATGATGCTGATACCGGCAGCATCCAGTACCTGGTCACCGATCCGAAAACCCACAAGGCCGCGTTGATCGACACGGTTCTGACCTTCGACCCGCAAGATGCCTCCACCAGGACCGACAGCGTGGACGCCATCTTGCGTTTCGCGCACAGCGAAGGTATCGAGATCGATTGGATTCTCGACACCCATCCGCACGCCGATCATCTGATGGCGTCCTCCTATCTGAAGGACAAGCTGGGCAAGCCCAACGCCATCGGGGAAATGGTCAAGGACATAGCCGAACTGTGGCGCGACTATTACCACATGCCGGATGCCTTCGACCCTAAAAGCGATTTCGACCACCTTTTTGCCGAGGGCGACAGGTTTGAGATAGGATCGTTGCCGGTACGGGTGATGTTGTCGCCCGGCCACACTCTGGGGTCGATCACCTATGTCGTGGGCGAGGACGCGGCCTTTGTGCATGACACGTTCATGCAGCCGGATGCCGGCACGTCGCGGGCGGATTTCCCCGGGGGCACGGCGGCGGACCTGTGGCAGTCCCTGCAGGACATCCTTGCCCTGCCCGACCACACGCGGCTGTTCGTCGGGCATGATTACGGCACCGATCAGCGCGCCCAACCGGCATGGGAAGCGACGGTGGCCGAACACCGACGACACAACATCCATATCGGCGGTGGCGTCAGCAGGGACGATTACATCGCGCGCCGCGAGGCGAAGGACAAAACGCTCGTGTTGCCGGACCGGATGTTGCACGTCTTGCAGATGAACCTGCGGGCCGG
Organism: Marivita sp.; assembly: GCF_020055635.1. GTDB lineage: Bacteria > Pseudomonadota > Alphaproteobacteria > Rhodobacterales > Rhodobacteraceae > Marivita. Next base: position 89,044 of record NZ_JAIPUT010000009.1, read on the forward strand.
ACGCGCCCCCGCGCCCGAAGAGGATGGCCGCAGTTACCTGAAAATTCCACTGAACCGATTCTAGGAGACGCCGCATGGACACGGAAACCACCGACCACGGAACGCTTGAACACTGGACCCCTCAAGAAGTGGCCGATGCCTTTGCCGAGGACAGGATCATCCTGATCGATGTCCGCACGCCGCAAGAATTCGCCCTGGAGCGGATCAACGGTGCTTTGCTGGCGCCGATGCAGGCGTTCCAGCCCAATCACATGCCTGACCAGTCGACGAAACAGATCGTGTTCCACTGCGGATCGGGCGTGCGGTCGGCCAAGGTCGCGAGACAATGCCTGGAACATGGCGAAGACCGCATCGCCCATATGTCCGGCGGCTTTGCCGCGTGGAAAGAGGACGGCCAAGGCTACATGGGCACCGATCTTGCCACCGGTGCCCCGAAGGAAATGCGCAAGTCGTCCTGAGGCCCAAGAGGGCGCAAAAAACCCGGCTCCGCAAACCGGGCCGGGTTTTTTTTCGACAGGTCAGATCGCGCGATCAGCGGCGCGGATCGTCGTCATCCTCATCGTCGTCGTCATCGTCATGGGTGCCGTCCGGAAGGTTGAAGAAGCTGTCCGCGTCGGCGTAATCGCTGTCGCTCTTCTCCTTTTCTTCCGAACCACCCGACAGGCTGAAGGTTTCCAGCCCCTCGATGGCGCTTGGCAGGCGCGGTTCGGCATCCATTTCAAGGCTCTGCTCGGTCGAGACCAGCTTGCGGCGCTCGTCGTCGGTCATCACCGCTTCCTGCTTTTTCGCAGCCTTGGCAATGGCCGCGTCGAGTTCGGATTGCTTGCACAGGCCAAGGGCCACCGGATCGATCGGCTGGATGTTGTTGATGTTCCAGTGCGTCCGATCGCGGATCGCCTGGATGGTCGGCTTGGTCGTGCCGACAAGCTTGGAGATCTGGCCATCGCTGAGTTCCGGATGGAATTTGACCAGCCAGTAGATCGACGCCGGGCGGTCCTGACGCTTGGACAGCGGCGTGTAGCGCGGACCACGGCGCTTTTCCTCGCCTTGCGCGGCGGCATAGACCTTGAGCTTGAGCGGATGCAGCGGGTTCTGTTCCGCCTTCTTGATCTCATCCGCGTCCAGCTGGTTGTTGGCGATGGGATCGAACCCCTTGACGCCCGCGGCCACGTCGCCATCGGCGATGCCCTGCACCTCGAGTTCGTGCATCCCGGTGAAATCCGCGATCTGCTTGAAGGTCAGTGTCGTGTTGTCCACCAGCCAGACGGCGGTGGCTTTTGCCATGATCGGTTTACCCATCTCGCGTCTCCTTACGCATAGCTTTTCTGGTCTCTCGGAGCGGGTCCAAGAGGTCCCGGATCAGGCCGGGACGGTTTCCATTGTCAGGGAACTTGGCGGCCTTATAGTCGCGCAGAGGCAAAGAGGGAAGAGGGAATGCAGGTATTGGGGCTTGCTCTCATCGGTTTGATCGCCGCGACGAGTGTCTGGGCCAAGGGCGAACGGGCCGGTGCGTTCGACTATTACGTGCTGTCGCTAAGCTGGTCGCCGACGTGGTGCGCGCTTGAAGGCGACGCGCGCCAGTCGCCGCAATGCGATGCAGAGGCCGATTTCGGCTGGGTGATGCACGGGCTCTGGCCGCAATACCATCGCGGCTGGCCATCCTATTGTCCGACGGCTCAATCAAACCCGTCCCGCGCGATGACCCGCGACATGGCCGACATCATGGGCACCTCGGGGCTGGCATGGCACCAATGGAACAAGCACGGGGTCTGCTCGGGGCTTTCGGCCTCGGACTATTTTGCCCTGTCGCGCGACGCCTATGGCACAGTGACCCGGCCCGCGGTGTTCCGCCAACTGGACAAGGCGATCACCTTGCCCGCGTCCGTCGTGGAAGAGGCGTTTCTCGAGGCCAACCCGCAGCTTGAGCGCGACATGATCACGATCACCTGCAAACAGGGGCGCATCCAGGAAGCGCGGATCTGCCTGTCCAGATCGCTGGACCCGGTGCCCTGCGGGCGGGACGTGGTGCGCGATTGCACCGCCAGGGACGCGCTGTTCGATCCGATCCGCTAGGCTCAGCGCGGCACGGTCCAGCCGCCGGGCAGGTCGGTGCGGCGCGGCTTGGGTGGCTTGATCCGTGAAAAGACAGAGTCGGCCGTCTTGATCATTCGGTTCAGGCCCGGAGCCTTGCGGACCTGCGCCTTGACCTTTTCGATCTGCATCACGTCATCGATGCGTCGGTCCAGAAAGGCCCAGGTTGCCTGGTTGTCCAGCGAATCGTCGCCCAGCCAATAGAGCACGGTCGAGGAATAGACCCCCGACAGCGTCGCGCGCTTGGTGTACCAGTTGATGTCCTGCGAATTGTCGCCCAGTTCCGTCCAGATGCGATCGGCGGTGCCCCAGATGAGCCTGGCGCCTTCCGCCGCGTGCATCGGCAGCGCAAAAAGCGTCACGCCGCGACGGACCGCTTCCTTGTCATCGACGGTCTCGAGCCGCAGGCGCACGGCAAGCGCCACCTTGTCCCGAAAGCGCATGCTGCCCAGATCCCGCTCGCGCAGCGCCGCGGCCATCGCATCATCGCCCCGCCGGTGAAACGCCACCGCAAGATCGACGGCCCCGCGCGGAAACAGACCCCGCGCAAGGGCGTGCGACGTGCCGGTGTCCGCAATGGCCGCCTTGAAGGCGGTGTCCGACCAGCCGTCGAAGGGCACATGCATCAGCGCGGCGTCAAGAAGCTCTGTGGCGGGATCGCTTTGGGTCTCGGTCATGGGGGTGAACTCCAGTCGATAAACACGTGTCAGCTGACAACCATGTAGATCGACGACGACGACAAGGCCACCTTTTCGAACGTTCGGAACTTTTTCCGGTGTTCGGAGTTGTGTAACTTATTTATGACAACTTCAAACCGCTCCGGATGCCCCAATCGTGACTCGCCAAAAAGCTGACTACCTGTTTCTGACCATCGGCATTCTTGTCCTGGTCGCCGCCTTTGTCGTATCGGCAATTTCGAAAGACCTGTTCTTCAGCTATTTCGGCGCCGAGGATTCCCTGATCGAGAACTTCACCGCCATCTTTCTGGCTTGCGGCGGTGCCGTGCTGGTCGCCCGCGTGCTGCAGGTTCGTGACTCGCTGACGCGCGGCGCCCTGGTGCTGGGGGTGCTTTACGGGCTGGCCTATGTCTGGGCGGCGGGCGAGGAAATCTCGTGGGGCCAGCGTATCCTGGGGTTTGAAAGCCCCGACTATTTCCAGGAAAACAACGACCAGCAGGAATTCACCCTGCACAACCTGGTGATCGGCGACGTCAAGCTGGACGAGGTGATCTTTGGCCCGGTGCTGTCCTGGATCATCCTGAGCTACCTGATCATCCTGCCGGTGCTCTGGCGTTGGGCCGGGTGGGTCCGCCGCGTGACGCAGGCGATGGTGATCCCGGTGCCGCGCCTCTACCACGCGGCGTTTGCCATCTTCGTGTCGGTCGCGATCCCGTTGCTGGCCGAAAGCCGCCGCTGGGAGGTGTACGAGTGCATCTTCGCGCTTCTGTCGCTGGCGATTTTCATCCATCCGGCCAACCCGTTGCGCGGCACGACCTCCGCACAAGCCACGCCGGATATGGCGCAATGACGGCTGGACAAGTCCTCCGGTCTTTGCTAACAGGCTGCTTCCTGCAATTCCTTGCAAATCCAACTTAGAAAGGTGGTGAAAACCACATGCAGGTTAGTGTTCGTGACAACAACGTCGATCAGGCGCTCCGCGCTCTGAAGAAAAAGCTGCAGCGTGAAGGCGTTTTTCGTGAAATGAAGCTCAAGCAACATTTCGAAAAGCCGTCCGAGAAAAAAGCACGCGAGAAAGCCGAAGCGATCCGCCGTGCGCGCAAACTGGCGCGCAAGAAGGCACAGCGCGAAGGTATGCTCTAAGCAGGTCTTTCCGACACGCTTTGATTTTGACAACCCCCGGAGCTTGCGCTTTCGGGGGTTTGTTTTTGCGTGGTCCTTGGTCGCAACGGACCAGCCGCTCGGGTGGCATCGCATGGCATGGGCGGCCAGAGATCAAACAGTGCTTTTCTCGCTCGATCCGATCTGACACCTTGCCCGCAGATCAACAGAAGGGGTGTTGCGACATGGCAAAGGTCTGCATCTTCGATGCCTATGGCACGCTTTTCGACGTGGCTGCGGCAGCCCGCGTCGCGGCCGAGGAACCGGGGCGCGCGGCGCTCGAGGCCGTGTGGCCGCAGTTGGCCGAACATTGGCGGCTGAAGCAGCTTCAATACACGTGGCTGCGCACCATCACCGAGGACTACACGCCGTTCTGGGATGTCACGAAGGATGGTCTCGACTGGGCGATGGAGAAGGTCGGCCTGACCGACGATCCGGAACTGCGCGAACGGCTGTTGGCGCTTTACTGGGAGCTGGCGGCGTACCGCGAGGTGCCGATGATGCTGGCGCAACTCAAGGCGGCGGGGAAGACCTGCGCGATCCTGTCCAATGGCAGCGTCGACATGCTGGAGGGCGCGGTCGACAGCGCCGGGATCGGCGCGTTTCTCGATGCGGTCCTGTCGGTCGAGGAGGTGGGCATCTTCAAGCCCTCGTCGCGGGTGTATGACATGGTCGGCGCGCGGTTCGACTGCACCCGGGACGACGTGCTCTTCGTGTCGTCGAACGGCTGGGACATCGCCGGGGCGGCAGGCTATGGCTTCGAGACCGTCTGGGTCAACCGCGCGGGCGACCCGGTGGACCGCCTGCCCCACCGCCCCGCCCATGTGCTGACCGATCTGACCACTATTCCGGAGCTGGCCTGATGCCACGATTCACAACTTCCGACGGCCTGTCTCTCTATTACACCGACACGGGCGATGGCCTGCCCCTGCTGTGCCTTGCCGGCCTGACACGCGACGGGCGCGATTTCGAATTCGTGGCACCGCACCTGGCGGATCTGCGCGTGATCACACTGGATTATCGCGGACGCGGGCAATCGGACTGGGGCGATCCGTCGACCTACCAGATCCCGGTCGAGGGCCGCGACGCGGTGGAACTGCTTGACCATCTCGGCATCGACAAGGCGGCTGTTCTGGGCACCTCGCGCGGCGGGCTGATCGCAATGCTTCTGGCGGCGACGGTCAAGAACCGGCTGCTGGGGGTCGCGTTGAACGATATCGGCCCCGAGATCGCGCCGGAGGGGCTGGAGGTGATCAAGGATTACCTTGGCCGGCCCCCGGTTCTGAAAACCCACGCAGAGATGGCCGCCGCCCGGGCACGTGTGCTGACCGGGTTTGCAAACGTGCCGCCCGAACGCTGGCTGCGCGAGGCGCAGATCCTGTTCAACGAAACCGAGGACGGGCTGGAGCTCACCTATGATCCGCGCCTGCGCGAGGCGGTGCTCGAGGGCGGCGCGCAGCCCGCGCCCGACCTCTGGCCGCTGTTCGATGCCCTGTCCGGTCTGCCGCTGGCCTGTCTCCGGGGGGCAAATTCCGACCTTCTGTCGCCCGCCACCTTTGCCGAGATGAAAAGGCGGCGCCCGGACATGGTCGCGGTCGAAGTGCCGGACCGGGGGCATATCCCCTTTCTTGACGAACCACAAAGCCTGAGCGCCTTGAAGCGCTGGCTGGATATGCTGAGGTAGAACGCAGATGGACATTCATCGCATCGAGGCGGCGGCGGGCCGCCTGAAAGGTCACGCGCGGGTGACGCCGCTTCTGTCCTCGCCCTTTCTGGACGAGATCGCTGGGCGGCGCGTTCTGATCAAGGCGGAATGCCTGCAACATACCGGCAGCTTCAAGTACCGCGGCGCGCGCTCGGCTTTATCCGCCCTGCCGGACGAACAACGGGCGAGAGGCGTGATCGCCTATTCCTCGGGAAACCATGCGCAGGGCGTGGCCCTGGCGGCGCGGCAGTTCGGCGTCGGCGCGGTAATCATCATGCCATCGGACGCGCCGAGGATGAAGATCGACAACACCCGCGCGCTGGGGGCCGAGGTGGTGCTTTACGACCGCGCCACAGAAGACCGCGACGCCATCGGAACCAAACTGTCGCAAGACCGCGGCCTGACCCTGATCCGGCCTTTCGACGACCCCGAGGTGATCGCCGGGCAAGGCACTTGCGGGCTCGAGATCGCGGCACAGGCGGCAGAGTTGGGTGTGACCGAAGCCGAGGTGCTCGTCTGCTGCGGTGGCGGGGGCCTGACATCGGGCATTGCGCTGGCGCTCGAGGCGCGCGCGCCGCGGATGCGGGTGCGACCGGCCGAGCCCGAAGGCTTCGACGATGTAACGCGGTCGCTGGCATCCGGCCGGATCGAACGCAACACCGGCAGCGCCACGGGGCTTTGCGATGCCATCGTCACGCCACAGCCCGGAAACGTGACCTTTCCGATCATGCACCGGCTCTGCGCTCCCGGGATCGTCGTCAGTGACGACGACGCCCAGCGCGCCATGGCGCTGGCCTTTGCCCGGCTCAAGCTGGTGGCCGAACCGGGCGGCGCGGTGGCGCTGGCGGCAGCGCTTTTTCACCCTGACCGGGTTGAAGGCGACACGGTGATCTGTACCATTTCGGGCGGAAACGTGGACCGCGCGGTGTTCCTGCACGCGCTGACGCAATTCGGGCAAGACTGAGGAGGCACGCAATGCAGATCGCTGAGCTTGACGGCATCCGGTTGCACTACCGCATCGACGGCGACCCGGACGGAGCGCCTGTGATCTTCGCCAATTCGCTGGGCACCGATCTGCGACTCTGGGACAAGTTGATCGCTCGAATGCCGCGGACCGGGTTGTCCTATATCCGCTATGACGCGCGCGGGCACGGGCTGTCGGACTGCCCGGAACGGCCCTACCCGATGGGCATCCTCGTGCGCGACGCGGAACAGTTGATGGACCATCTCGGGGTCAGGGACGCGGTGTTTGTCGGCCTGTCGATCGGCGGCATGGTCGCGCAGGGGCTGGCAGCCAAGCGGCTCGACCTGGTGCGCGCGATGGTCTTGTCGAACACCGCCGCGCGCATCGCCACCCGCGCGATCTGGGAGCAGCGGATCGCCGATGTCGACGCGGGCGGGATCGAGGCCCTGGCCGATGCCACGATGGCGCGCTGGTTCACCCCGGCCTTCCGCGCCACGACCGAATTCCCTGCCTGGCGCAACATGCTGACCCGCACTCCGGCGGAAGGCTATATCGGCTGCTGCCATGCCATCGCCGGAACGGATTTCTTCACCACCACGGCTGCGCTCCGCCTGCCGACACTGGGCATCGCGGGAAGCGAGGATGGATCGACGCCACCCGACCTGGTGCGCGAAACAACCGATCTCGTGCCGGGATCGCGGTTTCACCTGATCCGCAAGGCCGGGCACCTGCCTTGCGTCGAAGCGCCCGACGAATACGCCCGTGTTCTTGCCGAGTTCATCTCCGCACAGGCGCATTGAACAGGCGCATTGACCTGAAATCTGTCAAGTGTAGTTTACACATGAAAAGGCGCATCGGCCTGATTTCGTGAAAGCTGCCTGAATGCGCCTGCCCGTCGTCTTCATCCTGCTGACCGTCATGATCAACGCCATGGGTGTCGGTCTGATCATTCCGGTGATGCCCGACCTCATCCGCGAGGTCACGGGCGGCGATCTGGCCAATGCGGCGCTTTGGGGCGGCGTGCTGGCGACGGTCTTTGCCGTGATGCAGTTCCTGTTCGGACCGGTGGTGGGCAACCTGTCCGACCGCTTCGGCAGGCGCCCCGTGCTGCTGGTCTCGCTTTTTGCGATGGCCGCCGATTACGTGATCATGGCGGTGGCCGGGACCATGTGGCTCTTGCTGCTGGGCCGGGTGATCGGCGGGATCACCGCCGCGACGCAGGCGACCGCCACGGCCTACATGGCCGACATCTCGGAGCCCGGCAAGAAGGCGCAGAATTTCGGCCTTGTCGGCGCGGCCTTCGGGCTTGGCTTTGTCATCGGTCCGTTGATGGGCGGTCTGCTGGGCGAATGGGGGACCCGCGCGCCGTTCTGGGCCGCAGCGGCATTGGCCGGCGCGAATGCAGCCCTGGGCTATGTGGTGCTTGGGGAAACCGTGACCGACGCGATCCGACGCCCGTTCGAGTGGCGCCGCGCCAACCCGCTGGGCGCGTTCAGATCGCTGCGCCAGTTGCCGGGTCTGGGACGGCTGTTCACGGTGTTCTTCCTCTACCAGGTGGCCTTTTTCGTCTACCCGGCGATCTGGGCCTATTTCGGGCAGGCGCGGTTCGGCTGGAACGCGGGCATGATCGGGCTGTCGCTGGGCCTGTTCGGCGTCATGATGGCAGTGGTTCAGGGTGGGTTGATCCGGCTGATCCTCGCCCGCCTTGGCCCACGCGGCACGGTGATCTACGGGTTGGTGTTCGACATCTTCGCCTTTGGCGCGCTGGCCTTCGTGACATCCGGCACCGTGGCGTTGATCCTGACTCCGCTGGCGGCGCTTGGCGCGGTCATCACACCGGCCTTGCAGGGCCTCATGTCCGAGGTGGTGGGCGACAGGCGGCAGGGCGAATTGCAGGGCGCGCTGACCTCGGTCGGAGCGGTGGCGATGATCGTGGCGCCGATGCTGATGACATCGGTCTTCGCGCAGTTCACACGCGGCGGGGCTCCGGTCGATTTTCCCGGCGCGCCGTTCCTGGTGTCGCTGGGCCTGATCGTCATTGCGCTGATCCTCTTTCTGGCGCCGCGACGTGGCGCTGTCGCGGCCTGACCTGCAAAAGTCGCCTTCCCTCTTGCGCTTGACCCGCCCCCGCCGCAGGTTGCCCGAAAGATCAACGGAGGGGCCATGACCCGCATCAAAGCCGCTGTTTGCACCGCATTCGGCAAACCGCTCGAACTGGAGGACCTGGAGCTGCGGGCGCCGCAAGCCGGAGAGATCGAGGTCACGCTCGAGGCGGTGGCGATCTGCCATTCAGACATTCACTACGCCGATGGCGCCTGGGGCGGTGATCTTCCGGCGGTCTATGGCCACGAAGCGGCGGGCCGCATTTCGGCTGTCGGACCGAACGTGGCCGACCTGATCGAGGGCCAGCGCGTGGTGGTCACGCTCATCAAGGCCTGCGGCGCCTGCCCCAATTGCGCCAGCGGTCGACCGACGATCTGCGAAACGCCCGGCACCGGCCCGTCGCCGCTGACGCGCGGCGATGGCACCGCCGTGGTCAAGGCGATGAATTGCGGCGCCTTTGCCGAACGGGTGGTTGTCGACCAGAGCCAGGTCGTCCCCCTGCCCGACGACATGCCGCCCGAGGCGGTGGCACTCATGGCCTGTGGTGTGATCACCGGGGTCGGCGCGGTGGTCAATGCCGGCCGCCTGCGCGCCGGCGAGGACGTCGTCGTGATCGGCGCAGGCGGCGTTGGCCTCAACGCCATCCAGGGCGCGCGGATCGCGGGCGCACGGCGCATCGTCGCGGTGGACATGACGGCGGAGAAACTGGAAACCGCCAGGGCCTTTGGCGCAACCGACGGCGTGCTGGCGACGGAGAAAGAGCCCTGGAAAGAGGTCATGCGCGTTCTCGGACGCGGGGCTGACCTGGTGGCGGTCACCGTGGGCGCCATTCCCGCCTATAACGACGCGCCGCGCTTTCTGGGCTGGGGCGGGCGCATGGTGATGGTCGGAATGCCGCATTCCGGGGCGATGGCGGAATACGAACCGGTGGTGCTGGCCTACATGGCGCAGGGCATGACCGGGTCGAAGATGGGCGACGTGGTGATCCGCCGCGACATTCCGTGGCTGGCCGACCTTTACCGCCAGGGGCGGCTCAAGCTGGACGAACTGGTGTCGGGCCGCTGGTCGCTGGATCAGATCAACGAGGCCATCGAGGACACCAAGGCAGGCGGGGCCAAGCGCAACGTGATCGTCTTCTGAGCGGCGTCGACCTCCCGCACGCGTTTCCGTGAACGGAAACTCTGCGATGCGTCGACGCATCGTCCGCCCGACACCAGAAGGAGCCGCCATGAAACTGCAGTCGCTCGACATCCTCACCACCGCCCCGCCCGCCCCCGGATGGGGTGGGCGCTACTGGACACTGGTCAAGGTGACCACCGACACCGGCCTCACCGGGTGGGGCGAATGCTACGCCTCGTCGGTCGGCCCCGTCGCGATGAAGGCGGTGATCGAAGACGTGTTCGACCGGCACATGAAGGGTGAGACCCCCGAAAACATCGAGTTGATGTTCCGCCGCGCCTATTCCGCCGGATTTACCCAGCGCCCGGACCTGACCGTCATGGGCGCGTTCTCGGGCCTGGAGATCGCCTGCTGGGACATCCTCGGCAAGGCCCGCGAGAGGCCGGTCTGGGCGCTGCTGGGCGGGCGCATGAACCCGAAGGTGCGCGCCTATACCTATCTCTACCCCCTGCCGCATCACGATCTGAACACGTTCTGGACCGACCCGGACGCCCATGCCGAAGCGGCGGTGGAATATGTCAGGCAGGGCTACACGGCGGTCAAGTTCGACCCGGCCGGCCCCTACACGATCCATGGCGGGCACCAGCCCGCGCTCACCGACATCTCGCTCTCGGTCGAGATGTGCAAGGCAATCCGGGCCGCGGTGGGCGACAGGGCCGACCTGCTCTTCGGAACCCATGGCCAGTTCACCACCTCCGGCGCGATCCGGCTGGGCCAGGCGATCGAACCCTATCTCCCGCTCTGGTACGAGGAACCGATCCCGCCGGACAACCTGCTGGAGTTCGCAGAGGTGGCACGCGCCGTTCGCATTCCCCTTGCCACCGGCGAACGGCTGACCACCAAGGCGGAATTCGCCACCCTGCTGCGCACCGGCGGCGCAAAGATCCTGCAACCGGCGCTGGGGCGTGCGGGCGGCATCTGGGAGATGAAGAAGGTCGCCGCGATGGCCGAGGCGTTCAACGCGGAACTGGCCCCGCATCTCTATGCCGGTCCGGTCGAATGGGCCGCAAACGTGCACCTGTGCACCTCGATCCCGAATGTGCTGATCGCCGAGACCATCGAAACGCCGTTCCACAAGGCGCTGATCCGCAACACGATCCGGGTCGAGGACGGCTATATCACCCCCCCCGACGCCCCCGGCCTCGGCATCGATGTGGACGAGGATCTCGCCCGCGCGAATCCCTTCACCGGCGACGGGTTGCACCTGCAGATGCAGGATGACCCCTGTGACTACAAAGGCGGCAACAATTTCATGGGCGGGGCACCGCCGGTTACAGAGGACTGAGCCGCGCGATAAATCTTTGAACCGCCTCACGCTTCGGTGCTATATGCAGTGTGGACACGCGAGGGTTTGCAAATGAAAGACGTTGGGGTCGCCCCGGAGGCGGCACAGGACATGGCGCAGAGCGCACGCGAAGCGGCGGCCTATCTCAAAACCCTGGCGCATGAAGGTCGCTTGATGATCCTGTGCCATCTTGGCACCGGAGAGAAATCCGTCGGCGAGCTGGAAACCCTGCTGGATATCCGCCAGGCGGCGGTCAGCCAGATGCTCGCCCGCCTGCGCGACGAGCAGCTGGTCAAGACCCGCCGCGATGGCAAGACGATCTACTACAGCCTGAGCGACGCCAACACGGCCCGGCTGATCGCGCATCTCCACGGCATGTTCTGCGCCCCGTGACACGTCCCGACACGCATTTTTCCGGCCCGGAGCTGTGCGCCCTGTCGGCGCGCGACGCCATCGCGCAGCTGCGCAAGGGCGAGGTCACACCCGCCGATCTGATCGAGGCCAGCCTCACCCGGATGGATCAGGTCGAAGCGGCGGTGAACGCCGTGGTCACCCGCTGCCCCGAGCGCGCCCGCAAATCGGCGGTCACACCTGCAATGGCGCTGGCCGGCCTTCCCATCGGCATCAAGGATCTCAACCCGGTCGAAGGCGTCCGGACAACCTTCGGCACCAGGGGCATGGCCGACCACATCCCGTCCGTCTCCGACCCGCTCGTTGCGCGGCTCGAAGAGCGCGGCGGCGTGGTTCTGGGCAAGACCAATACGCCCGAGATGGGCGCTGGCGCCAACACCTTCAACGCGGTGTTCGGCGCCACCCGCAACCCCTGGAACACGGCGATGAACGCGGCCGGGTCCTCGGGCGGCGCGGCGGTATCGCTGGCCACCGGAGAGCTGTGGCTCAGCCACGGGTCGGATTTCGGCGGCAGCCTGCGCAGCCCGGCCAATTACTGCGGCATCGTCGGCCTGCGCCCCTCGCCCGGCATCGCGGGCGGCAGTTCGGCCCATCTCGGCTTCACCAGCGGCGGCGTCGACGGCCCCATGGCACGCGACGTGCTGGACTGCGCGCTCTTCCTCGACGCGATGGCGGGGTACGACCCGATCTGGCCGATCTCCTTCCCGGCTCCCAGCACATCTTATCTCGACAGCGCGCGGCAGGACGCGGGCCCGGTGCGCATCGCCTATACACCCGACCTCAACGGCTTTGCCGCCGTCACATCCGAGATCGACAGCGTGTTGCGAAGCGCGCTCGAGAGCCTCCGCCTGCCCGATGTCACGGTGACGGACCACTGCCCCGACCTGCCCCGCCTCGACGAAACCTTCCGCGCATTGCGCTGCATGTCCTTCCTCGGCAGCTACCAGGTCACACCCGAAAGCGTGACGCGGCACTACAAGGACACCATCAAGGGCAACCTCGCCGATGCCCGCGCGATGAGTTTCGACGACTACGTCCAGGCCGAACGGGACCGGTCGACGATCTACAACAGCATGGCGGCGTTCTTTCGCACGCATGACGTTCTGGCCTGCCCGGTCAACGGCCTTGCGCCATTGCCGGTCGAGATCGAATACCCGACCGAGGTCGCGGGACGTCCGATGCGCGACTATATCGACTGGCTGCAATTCGCTTTTCTCGCCACCGTCGCGGGGTTGCCCGCGCTGTCGCTGCCTGTCGGGTTCACCCCATCGGGCATGCCCGTCGGCCTGCAGCTGATCGGCCCGCCGCGCGGCGAAGCGCGTCTGTTGCAGGTCGCGCACACCATCGAACAGGCGCTGAACCTGCCGGTCACGCTGATCGACCCGATGACCCCCTGAGCCGATAGGTCAGCGCGGCGTGGATCACCTGCCGCAGGGCCGCGTCGGGAAACGGTCGGTCCATCGGCACCAGGATCGCGCGGTTGCCCTCGAATTCGAGCGCCGTGTCCAGAACCGCCCGAGCGTCGGCAACAACGCGCGTCTGGCAATGCGCGAACAACGCCGGCTGCCCGGCCCGGGTCAGTCCCAGCCGCAGCGGCGTGCCGGTTGGCACGGCATAGGACGGCTGCCCCCACTTCAGTGTCTCGGACATGCGGGCGGCGTCGGGAAGGCCAGCGGCGATCTCGAATATCAACGCGCGCACATTCAGCAGAACGGCGCGCGGCTCTGCGGGCACTGCCTCAAAGGCAGGGACGACAGTGGCAGGCATGGCGGGCGCATCGATCATTGAGAAAAGAGATACGGCAACGCGGCCCCCGTCAAGACCCTTGCCCCACCGCCAGACGCGCCAACTTCTTCTCTTTCCAAATATGCAAGAAAACGCGCGCCGAAGGCGCGCGTCGGTCGGATCGGCATTGCCGATCCGAAACCATCTCCGGCGCTCAGGCCGCCTCTTCCCAGCGATTTGCGAAATTGCCCAGGACATCGCTCACCTCGTCATGCGACGCTCCGTGCATCTCGACCTGCGCCACCAGCCCGCGGGTGCGGTCATCGACCACCGCCGTCACCCGCGCCGCCGATCCCGCCTTGTCCAGCGCGGCGTTGAACACCCGGGCGATCGCCTGTTTGCGCAGGTCGGGCTTGAACACCTTGCCGACAGCCGTCTTGGGCAACTCGTCCATGATGGTCAGGTGCTTGGGCTGGGCCGCACGTTCATGCACATGCACCTTGCAATGCTCCAGGAGCTCCTGCTCGGTCACGCTGGCCCCGTCCATCAGTTCGACGAAGGCACAGGGCAGTTCACCCGCATGGGCGTCGGGCTGCCCGATCGCGCCGGCCACGGCAACGGCGGGATGCGCCAGCAGCGCGTCCTCGATGTCGGCCGGATCGATATTGTGCCCACCCCGGATGATCAGGTCCTTCGCCCGGCCGGTGATCCACAGATAGCCATCCGCGTCCAGACGGCCCAGGTCGCCGGTGCGCAGGTACATGTCGTCATGATAGAGATCGGCATTCTTGGCGGTGTCGGTATAGGTTCCGCCCGGAATCACGCCGGGGTTAGACACGCAGATCTCGCCGATCTCGTCGGTTGCGCATTCCGCAGCCTGACCATCCTTCAGCGCCATGATCTTCACATCGGTATAGGGGAACGGCATCCCCACCGATCCCACCTTCTTGACGCCATCGGGCGGGTTGATCGACACCAGACAGGTCGCCTCGGTCATGCCGTAGCCTTCGCAGATCGTAAGGCCGCAGGATTCCTCGAACCGCCGGAAAAGCTCGACCGGCATCGGGGCCGACCCGGAAATCGCGAATTGAACGCTCGAGATATCCGCATTGACCGGCCGCTGCATCAGCGCGGCGACGGCCGTCGGCACGGTGATCATGTAGGTCACCTTCCAGCGCTCGCAGAGCTTCCAGAAATTGTCCATCACGCCCTCGCCGCGATAGCCCTGCGGCGTCGGGAACACCACATGCGACCCCGACACGATGGCAGACATCAAAAGCGCCTGCGTCGCCATCACGTGGAACAGCGGCAGCGGACAGATCATCGTGTCCTTCTCGGTGAAGAGAACGGTGTTGCCGATCCAGCCATTGTACAGCATGCCGGAATACTTGTGCTGGACGACCTTGGGCATGCCCGTCGTGCCGCCGGTGTGGAAATACGCCGCGACGCGGTCGCCCGGACTGTCGGCGAAATCGAGCGTGGTGTTCTGCTTTTCCAGCTCGCCATTGAAGCTCAGGACATCCGCATGATGCCCGCCGGGATTCTTGGGCCGGATCAGCGGCACGATCCACGACTTGGGCGGCGTGAGGTAGCGGTTCAGATCCACTTCGAGGACCGTCTGCACCTTCGGCGCGTGGCGGCAGGCCTCGGCCACCTTCTGCGGCACGTCCGTCTTCGGGAACGCCTTGAGCGTCACCACGACCTTGGCCCCGGTCTCGCGCAGGATCGCCGCGATCTGTTCCGGTTCGAGCAGCGGGTTGATCGGGTTGACGATCCCCGCGACGGCACCGCCCAGAAGCGTGAGCACGGTTTCCGTGCTATTGGGCAGGACATAGGCCACGACGTCGTTTTCACCGACCCCGAGCTTGCGGAACATGTTGGCCGCCTGGACCGTCTTGCCCAGCAGCCCGGACCAGCTCAGCGTTTCCGCCTTGTCGGTCGGACCCGACAGCAGCTGGAAGCTGACGGCAGATCGGTCCGGAAAGGCGGCGGCGGTCTTGCTCAACTGACCATAGAGCGTCACGGGCATGTCCCGCTCGGCCCACGGCATTTCATTCTCGACAGTGTCGCGGTCCTCGAAACTCGCAAACGTCATGGTTTCCCCTCCCTTTTGTCACGCAGCGCCCGCGCCTTCGCGTCATTGGCAGGCCTGTTTAGCCGATATTTGGCGAAAACAAGACACCACGACGCTACGACAATTCTTTTGTGACGCTGCGTTCAGTTCTGGATGTGGGGACCGGTCCCTCCCAATACAAATGAAATCGGCGGCTGCGGTCGCATATTTCAGTTCAAGGTCACCAGCTTACCCGGATTCATGATGTTGCCCGGATCGACTGCCTTCTTGAGCACTCCCATCAACGCATAGGCCGCGCCATGTTCCTGCGGCAGGTACTTGCGCTTGCCCAGGCCGATACCGTGTTCGCCGCTGACCGTGCCGCCGAACTCCAGCGCCAGCATGTTGACCTGGTTGGCCAGGTCCCGGGCCTGCGCCAGTTCCCCGGATTGGTCGGGATCCACCAGGATGAGAAGATGGAAATTCCCGTCCCCCACATGCCCGACCAGAGGCGCAATCAGCCCCGACGCGGCGATCAGATCCTTGGTGCGTGCAATGCACCCTGCCAGCGCCGAGATCGGCACACAGCAATCGGTGACGACCCCCTCGCAGCCGGGGCGGAGCGCCTTGCCCGCGTAATAGGCATTGTGCCGTGCCTGCCAGAGGCGGTTGCGGTCTTCCGTTCGGGTGGCCCATCGAAAATCCGACCCGCCATGCTCTTCGACAAGCCCGGCAAAGCTTTCGACCTGTTCGGCCACCCCCGCCTCGGTGCCGTGGAATTCCAGGAACAGATGCGGCATCTCGGGCAGCCCCATGTCGGGATTGTAGAGGTTCATCCCCTTCATCTGCACCTCGTCCAGCAATTCGATCCGCGCCATCGGCAGCCCCATCTGGATCGCAAGGATCACCGAGTCCACGGCGCTTGCGATATCGGGAAAGGCACAGGTCGCCGCCGCAACATGTTCAGGCTGACCATGCAGCTTGACCGTCAGCTTGGTGATGATGCCCAGCGTGCCTTCCGATCCGATGAAGAGATGCGTCAGGTCATAGCCTGTCGACGATTTGCGGGCCCGGCTGCCGGTGTGAATGATCTGCCCGTCCGGCAGCACCACCTCGAGCGCCAGAACATTGTCGGCCATCGTGCCATAGCGCACCGTGTTGGTCCCGGACGCCCGCGTTGCCGCCATGCCACCCAGTGACGCATCGGCGCCCGGATCGACCGTGAACATCAGCCCTGTCGCGCGCAGCGCCTCGTTCAGCTGCACCCGCGTCACACCCGGTTCGACCACCGCGTCAAGATCGCTCTGGTTGATCTCAAGCACGGCGTTCATGCGGCTGGTATCGACGGTGATGCCGCCCTGCACCGGCACGATATGCCCCTCGAGCGACGACCCGATCCCGTAGGGGATCACCGGGCAGCCGTGCTGCGAACAGATCTTCAGGATCTGCGACACCTCCTCGGTGGTCTCGGGAAAGGCCACTGCATCGGGCAGAACCGGCTTGGTATAGGCCTCGTCATGGCTGTGCTGGTCGAGGATCGATGCCCCGGTGGACAGCCGGTCTCCAAGAAATTCGCGGAGCGCTGTCATGGTCGCGTCGATATTGGCGTTGGACATTTGGGACCTCCCTGTTCGGCGCCACGCTACTGCCAAGCGCGCGCCGGGAAAACCCCGATCACGTGTCCATCGGACGGATCAGGTCCGGCCCGGCGGCGCGGTTGGAATTGACCTTGGGATCAACCCGGTAGAAGGCCATCGCGTCCTCGGGTGCGGCCTTCATCAGCGTTGCGGCACCGTGTCCCGCCTCGCCCAGCCACAGCGCCCAGTCTTCGGGGCGCAACGTCACCGGCTGGCGGTGGTGGATGGCCGACATCGCGTCGTTGGCCGCCGTGGTCACGATGGCACAGGACCGATGCGCCACGCCGTCGCGTTCCCAGTCCTGCCAGACACCGGCAAAAGCCAACAGGTCCGTGTCAGTCGGATGGATGTACCACGGCAGGCGATTGCCGTCCTCGTCCTTGGTCCATTCGTAGAACCCCGTGGCGGGGATCAGGCAGCGCCGTTCACGGCACGCGGCCTTGAAGGCGGGCTTTTCCGCTATCGTCTCGGCCCGCGCGTTGATCAGAAGCGGTCCGCCGTTTTCCGCCTTGTACCAATGCGGCAGGAACCCCCAGCGCATCGCCACCAGCCTTCTCTGTCCCTCGGCCACATGAACCGCATGGACCTGGTTGGTCGGGCAGATGTTGTAATTGGGAACCTCGGGCAGCGCGTTCGACGGCACTGCATCGAACAGCTGCGCCATCGCATCGGACGGCAGGGTCAGGGAGAAACGTCCACACATGGCCAAAAGCTGGGCCGGACAAATGCGTCCGGCCCAGGAATGTCCTTACGGGGTCACGTTGATGCGACCGTCCGTGTAAGGCGTATAGGGCGCGTTCGCGGCAAGGTATTCCGCCGTGACATCGGCCAGGTCGGGGCCGTAATCATAGGCGTTCATCGCGTCACGGAACATGCGGTACCCGTCGCCGCCATTGCGGACGTAGTTGTTGGACACCGCGCCATAGGTCGCGTCCGGATCCAGAGGGGCATCGCCCACCATGACGTTCGACACACGGCTGCCGGGTTCGGCGCTCAGATCGACGGCAAAGCTCATGCCCGCCACCTGCGGAAAGCGGCCTGCCCCTTCCTCGACCTGGCTCACGCCGTTCTCGAGGGCTGCCAGGATCTGTGCACCCGTGACCTCGAAGGTGGACAGGGTGTTCTGGAACGGCAGCACCGAGATCACCTCGCCCATGGTCACTTCACCGGCGTCGATCGACGCGCGAAGACCGCCGCCATTCTGGATGGCGATCTGGACGCCCTGGTCCTTCACCCGGTCGAGCATCGCATCGGCCACCAGATTGCCCATCGGACATTCCATAGCACGGCACACGTCGCGGCTGCCTTCGATGGCCTCGGCGGATTCGGCCACGATGCGGGTCTTCATCTCTTCGATGGGACCGGCGAGTTCGGCGACCCGCGCGACGATCTCGGGGTCTTCGGCGACCGACGCATCCAGAAGGATCGTGTCGCCCGCCGCATAGGTCAGGTTGCCGTCATCGTCGAAATTCAGTTCCAGATGGCCGACATATTTCGAATAGGCATAGGCCTGCACCACCGGCACCAGCGTGCCGTCTTCCTGGCTGACAAAGGTCGGATAGGCGCCGTCGCGGTCCGGGTCGGTCGCCGACAGGTAGGTGTGGCTGTGCCCACCGACCACCGCATCCAGCCCAGGCACCGCTGCCGCGATGTCAAGGTCCTTGGGCAGCCCGACATGGTTCAGCGCGATGATCTTGGTCACGCCTTCTTCGGTCAGCGTCGCCACATCCGCCGCAAGGCTGTCGGCCTCGTCCTGGAAGATGACCGCGTCCGACGGCGACGAGGTTTCCACCGTGTCCGTGGCAAGCGCGGAAATGATGCCGATCTTCTCGCCCCCGACCTCGAGCACGACATGGTTCTGCACCTTGTCGGCCAGGATGTTCGACTGGCTCACGTCAAGGTTCCCCGAGATCACCGGAAACGACACGTTCTCGATCAGCTTGAGCAACCCGTCATCACCATCGTCGAATTCGTGGTTGCCGACGGCCATCACGTCGAACCCGATCTTCTCCATCATCTCGGCTTCGACATCACCCTTGTAGGTCGTGTACATGAGCGAGCCCTGGTACTGGTCGCCCGCGTCCACCACGATGACGTTCTGGCCGTCAAGTTCGGCGCGCAGCTGGTCGATCATCGTCTTGACCCGCGCGACGCCACCGAAACACTCGCCCGCTGCATTGTCTTCCGCCGAACAGGTCGAATCGAATCGGTTGATCGGCTCGATCCGGCTGTGCAGGTCGTTGATATGAATGACATGCAGCGTGTAATCGGCCTGAGCCACCCCCGCCGTAAGCGCCAGCGCCGCGGCACTGGATAGAAGTCGGTAAGCCATGTGAGTCCCCTCTGTCGGATTGTTATGGCGCAATCGTGCATCGCCGCGCGGAGGGAGTCAAAACTTACCCAAGGGGCACCCGGGCGATCGACGCTCCACCGCCCGCGCAACAGGCACATGACAGTGCTTGACGCGACGGGATTCAGGCGGCACATCGCAGGGATGATTTACAAAATCCTCCGCTCAGATGAATGGGCCAAGTTGCAGGCCGATGGCGAAACCGCCGGGGCCCCGATCGATATCGA
Organism: Marivita sp.; assembly: GCF_020055635.1. GTDB lineage: Bacteria > Pseudomonadota > Alphaproteobacteria > Rhodobacterales > Rhodobacteraceae > Marivita. Next base: position 108,612 of record NZ_JAIPUT010000009.1, read on the forward strand.
GGACGGCTTCGTGCATTTCTCCACGTCCGAGCAGGTGCGCGACACCGCGACCCGGCATTTTGCCGGAGCCGAGGGGCTGATGCTCCTGGCCTATGACGAGGCCGCGATGGCGGGTGACCTGCGCTGGGAGCCATCGCGGGGCGGGGCGCTCTTTCCACATCTCTATGGCCCGCTGCGCCTTGCCGACGTGGTCTGGGCGAAACCCTTGCCGATGGCGGGCAACGGCCATCTGTTTCCGGATGATCTCGCATGACAGCGCTGGAGACGGCCGGGCTTGCGCTGTTGCACCGGTTCGACCCGGAAACCGCCCACGCGCTGGCGCTCCGGGCATTGCAACTGGGCCTTGCGCCCACCACCGGCACGATCACCAGCCCGCGCCTGCGCACGACGCTTGCAGGCCTGAGCCTGCCCAACCCGGTGGGCCTTGCCGCCGGGTTCGACAAGAACGCCGTCGCCCTTCGCCCGCTGGCGCGCGCGGGTTTCGGTTTTCTCGAAGTCGGGGCGGCCACCCCGAGACCGCAACCCGGCAACCCGAAACCGCGCCTCTTCCGATTGAGCGAAGACCGAGCCGTGATCAACCGTTTCGGCTTCAACAATGACGGCATGGCACGGATCGCAGAGCGCCTCGGAACCCGCCCGCGCGACGCGATCATCGGCCTGAACCTCGGGGCCAACAAGGACAGCGACAACCGCGCAGCCGACTTTGCCACCGTGCTGGCCACCTGCGCCGCGCACGTCGATTTCGCCACCGTCAATGTCAGCTCGCCCAACACCGAGAAACTGCGCGACCTGCAAGGCAAGGACGCGCTGTCGGCCTTGTTGGCGGGGGTGATGGAAACGCGCAGCACACTGAAGCGTCGGATCCCGATCTTCCTCAAGATCGCACCGGACCTGTCCGAAGCAGAAATCGCGGACGTGGCCGAGGT
>NZ_JAIPUT010000042.1 GCF_020055635.1 Marivita sp.
CACCAGATTTAGGTTCTGGCGCCTTTGGCGTGGGGGTTCGAGTCCCTTCACCCGCACCACCTCACGTCACTGATAACAAAAAAGGCCTCTGAAATAGGGGCATCTGTTCGTTCATGATTCAAGCGGGCGTTTGACGGTGTCGCGATTCAGCACGCAGCAGATTGTATCGCGTTTCCTTCGCGCACATGCAGATCGGAGTTGTCTAGGGCTGTTGCGTTGGCAAAGCCGGTACCAGGCAATGGCCAGGGAACGGAGGCCTGCGGTCGCGCGAGGCGAAACAATTGGACCTCTTCGAACCTGCAGGCATGGATCTTTGTTCCACGAAGCCAGCCCCGCGGAGGACGTCGCTCCTGATTGAAGCCCGCCGCCCGGACAGTCTCTCTCATTTTGGAACAACCCGTTGATAGCGAGGCGTTGAGACGTCAAGTCCGTGGTCAATCTAAAGCAGGAGATTCAAGATGCTGAGAACCCTTGTCGCCGCTTCCATCGTTGCGGTCGGTCTGTCCGGAGCCGCAACGGCACAGGATAGCGATACGCTGCGCGTCGGCATGTCCGGCGGTTACTTTCCCTTCACCTTCGTGCGCCAGGACGAGTTGCAGGGCTTCGAGGTGGACGTGATGAACGCCATCGGCGAGGAGGCCGGGCTCGAGATCTCGTTCGAGACCATGTCCTTTTCGGGCCTGATCGGCGCGCTGGACGCCGGGCGGATCGACACGATCGCCAACCAGATCACCATCACTCCAGAACGCGAGGCGAGGTTCGTCTTCACCCAGCCCTACGTGATCGATGGCGCACAGGTCGTCACGAGGGAAGGCAATGAGGAGATCGAAGGCGTGGAAGACCTGCGCGGCAAGACCGTCGCGGTCAATCTCGGCTCGAATTTCGAGCAGCTGCTTCGCGATCTTCCCTATGCCGACGAGATCGACATCCGGACCTACGAATCCAACATCGAGCAGGACACCGCATTGGGTCGTGTGGATGCGTTCGTGATGGACCGGGTCTCGGCGGCGCAGGTGATCCAGGAAAGCCCGCTGCCGCTGGAACTGGCCGGTCAGCCGTTCTCCGAAATCCGCAACGCGTTTCCGTTCCGCGACACCGAGGACGGCCGTGCGATGCGCAACCGGGTGAACGACGCGCTGACCGCGTTGCAGGAGGATGGCACGCTGGCGGACATTTCGCGGAAATGGTTCGACAGCGACATCACCCCGCCCGCAACCGAAGCCGAGTAAGCTGAACCATGCGGGCGCTCGACCTCGACTACATGCTGGGGCTAGTGCCCGTGATCCTGGGCTACGTGCCGCTGACGCTGTTCATGGCAAGCGTGGCGATGGTCTGCGCGCTTGTGCTGGCCTCGCTGCTTGCCGTGGAACGGGTGATCCGGGTGCCGGGGCTGGACTGGCTGGTGATGCTGTTCATCAGCTTCTTCCGCGGCACGCCGCTTCTGGTCCAGCTTTTCCTGTTCTATTACGGGCTGCCGCAGGTCCTGTCGTTCCTCGCCCAGATCAATGGTGTGACGGCCGCGATCATGGGCCTGACGCTGCATTTCTCGGCCTACATGGCCGAGGCGATCCGCGCCGCGATCATCGGAGTCGACCGCAGCCAGTGGGAGGCGGCGCAATCGATCGGCATGACCCCGGCGCAGATGATGCGGCGCATCGTGCTTCCGCAGGCGGGCCGGATCGCGGCGCCGACGCTGGTCAATTACTTCATCGACATGATCAAGGGCACGTCGCTGGCCTTCACACTGGGGGTGACCGAGATGATGGGTGCCACGCAGAAGGAGGCAGCGGGCAGCTTTCTCTACTTCGAGGCGTTCCTGGTCGTCGCCATCCTGTACTGGATCATCGTCGAGACGCTGAACCAGGGGCAGAAGCAGCTCGAAACATATCTCAACAAGGCCTATGCGCGATGATCTCGATACGCGGACTCACCAAGCGCTTCGGCGGCACCACGGTGCTGGATGCGATCGATCTCGACATTGCCGATGGAGAGCGGGTCGTCGTGATCGGCCCGTCCGGAACCGGCAAGTCGACGCTTCTGCGCTGCGTGAACTTCCTCGACCGGCCGGACGCCGGCACGATTGCGGTGGGCGACGTCGTCGTCGATGCCGAACGTGCGTCCAAGCGGGACATGCTTGCGCTTCGCCGGGCCACGGCCTTTGTCTTTCAGAACTACGCGCTCTTTGCCAACAAGACGGCGAAGGAGAACATCATGGAAGCGCTGGTGACGGTGCAGCGCCGTCCGAAGGATGAGGCAGAGCGCCGCGCGCTTGCCGTGCTGGCCGAGACCGGGCTTGCCGAAAAGGCCGACAGTTATCCCTCTGCGCTTTCGGGTGGCCAGCAGCAGCGCGTCGGCATCGGGCGCGCCATGGCCATCGGTGCGGATCTCATGCTCTTCGACGAACCGACTTCCGCACTCGATCCCGAATGGGTTGGCGAGGTGCTCGACCTCATGCGCCGCGTGGCCGAGCAGCGCCAGACCATGCTGATCGTCACGCACGAGATGCAGTTCGCCCGCGAGATCGCGGATCGCGTGGTGTTCATGGACGGTGGCCGTATCGTCGAGGTCGGCCCGCCGGACCAGGTGCTCGACACGCCAAAGGACGAGCGCCTTCGGCGTTTCCTGCGCCGGGTCGCCTGATCCAGGAACATTTCGCGGTAATCAGCATGCCCCGCGAAAGGGGCGCCGGTCATCTGCCTTGCGCACCTTTGCGCAGCCATTCATGGACGAAGGCAAGTTTGCGTTGAGCTTCGACAGAAACCACGAACGGATAGATATCTGCCAGACCCATCGAACGATTCACGTGGTTGACACCCATGACGACAGACACCGCAACCCGTAACAGTGACATGGCATCCGGTTCCGAATAGGGATCCCAGCCCGGATGCGGCAGGGCCGGCGATGAAAAGCCTGACGAGATCACGCTATCGGTGATGTCGGTCAGATGCAGAAGATGGGCTGCCGTTTCTGCCCAGTCCTCGTGCGGGTGGGCAGACGCATATGTCGTCAGATAGTTCAGGCTCCAGTCCGCGGGCGGTCCGTTGGCATAATGACGTTGCAACGCCGCTGAATAGTCTGCTCGTTCATCGCCGAACACGTTGCGAAAGGCCTCGATGAAATCGGTGCGCAGACTGAGCCGCCACCAGAGCATATGTGCAATCTCATGACGCATATGGCCAATCATCGTGCGATAGGGTTCCTCCAGGGCCTCGCGCCGCGTTGTGCTGAGAACAGGATCGGCTTCGGCCACGCTGATGGTGACCACGCCGTCGATATGTCCCATGGCAACGGGCGTAGGCCCTTCGGCAAGCATGTGAAACACCGGTGGCGTTCCCGGGTCTTCCGGGCGAAACCAGTGCCAGCGGCCAAGATTGTCGAGCGTCCAGCGTTTCGCGGCCTCGGTCTGCGCCCAATTGGCAAGCGAATTCGGAATGGATGTATCCGGTGACACCGTCGTCATGGCACATGAGCGACAGAAGGCTCCCGGTTTCGCGGCAATCCAGTTGCATCCTATGATATCGCGGTTGGCGCAAAACGGGGGCGTCGCAATGAACGCCCTGGCTTGCGGGTCATAGGCAACCGGGCTTCCGTCCGCCGTGGCAAGGTTGTGGAACCAAAGTGAGCCGGCTCCAACCGGATTGGAAAAAACGTACATGCAGGACAGGCTCCCAAGGTTCTTTCACGCGGATCGATCCATCAAGCTGGAGATCGCATCGGCAAATTGCAGGGCTGTCTTCTCGCCAGCCATCGGATCGACGTTACACCTGATTGCCGAAGGCTTGGCAACTCCTGAACCCGCCAGGGCAGGCAAGTTTGGCCGCGAACCGCTGTCAAGGCCGGGTGATGCCGCGATCTTCGGATGCGCGGGACACGTCAACCGGGCGATGTCCGAAGCATCCCGCCGCGTCCGAACAGAAGCCTTCGGCTGATCCCTCATGGGTCCGTCACTGCGTGTTCGGAGCCGGTAGCTTCTTGAAACGAGACGGGTTCTTTTGCCTGTCTAAGTAATCCGCATACGTTTCTGACCAGGGTTCTGCGGCAGAGGTCGCTCGGATATGCCGCCAGAGAACCTTTTTCCCTAGCAGGAAAACAAATAATAAGTTGTCAAAGGGAACCTTTCTCCGAGATTTCGGTTGGCTTGTAGCCTGCTCGAGGGCCCGATTGAAAAATGGACCCTGCTTCTATATGTTTAGATAAGCTAAGTATATTGATCCAGATGTGTCAAAGCGTTCGACCGGATGCCTGGCATGTTGTGAACACAACCAAGGAGACTGCGTTATCTCGAAATCATCAGAAGCCCTTCCCGCCAGAGACGTCTCGAACTGGACCGACCCGACACTGGATTCCGTGCGCGGAACCGAAACGCCCAAAGACCCGAACAAGGGCTACGTCGCGTTGCTCGGATGGAGTGTCAACGCCATCAAGGCGGCCCAGAAATTTGATCGTCGCTACGTGGTGGTCGCACCAGATTGGGCCGCTGATTTTTGCGAAGCGAACAGCATTCCCTACATCTCGTGGGATTTCGCCCGGCTGAACGACAGGTCCATGGAGATCGCCCAACGGCTCAAGGACGATGGCGTCGACGTTGCCATTCCCCTGTTCGAAGAAACGGTCGAATGGTCCGGCGCCATCAACTCGGTGCTCATGGATCAGCCGCGCATGTACGGCCAATCCATCCTGTTCCGCGACAAGGCGTTGATGAAACGGCGTGCCCAACTGGGTGGCATCCGCGTCGGGATCTTCGAGGAAGCCTATGAAAAGGACGACATCGTCCGTTTCATGAAGCGGGTGAACCAGACGCTGCTCAAGCTTGACGGCGACCCGGATGATCCGATCCATGTCAAGGCCTTCGACAAGGCCGGATGCCTCGGGCACCGCATGATCCGTGACATCGAAGACATCGATAAAATTCCGGACGAAGAATATCCACTGCTGATGGAAAGCCATCTCGATGGGTGGGAATTCGCGGTCGAGGCCTGGATACATGACGGCGAGATCAAGTTTCTGAACATCTCGGAATATGTCACGCTTGGATACTCGGTATTCGTGCCCGCGACCAGGGAACTGGAAAGCTGGCGCGATGCGATCACCAAGCAGATCGAGAAGTTGATCAAGACCTTCGACATCAAGTTCGGCCAGATCCACCCGGAGTATTTCGTGACATCCGACGGTGAAATGTACTTTGGCGAGGTTGCCTACCGCCCGCCCGGGTTCAAGGCATTCGAGTTGATCGAACGGGCTTACGGCTTCAGTGCCTACCAGGCCTCCATCCTGGTCTTCGATCCCAAGAGCACCAAAGAAGAGGTGGACGCGTTTTTCCCGCGCGAAGTGGAAGACGCCAAGGGATACGCCGGTTGCTTTGGCGTGTACCCGCGTCGTCGTGTGGTCAGCAAACTCGAAATGCCGAAAGAAACCACGGAGCATCCCTATTTCGACACGCACGAACTGGTCGCACCTGCGCAGGAAACCGTGCCGGATCGATCCGCCTTCGGGACGCATTGGGGATTGGTGTTCTTCTTCGGAGAGGACCCGATTGAAATGAGGGATCTCCTAAAAGCCCAAGAGGAACTGGATTTCTACGTCTGAGTAGGCCGACCCTCTGGCGGCTTCAGGTTCCACGCCTCTCGTCGCTTGGCAGACCCCAACACTGTTGCAGGTGGTGGCCCCGGGCAACGGCCAGCAGCCAGTGCGAAATCAAATGAACGCGGCTCAGGGCGCGCGGCGGTCTCCCCAGTTCAACCACGCCGCGTCATCCGAAGGCAGCAATTCGGCCATCCGCGCGGTGTAGGCGTCCATATCGGCCGCGGTCAGCCGGCCCTCCCATTTGCCGGAACTGCCGGAATTGTAGAAATCGGCGAGATCGTGGAACGGAGTGTCCTCGTGGAAGCGCCGTTCGCTGGTCTCCACCGCGTTGCGCATGGTGGCGAAGGTCGTGGCCTCGGTGATCTCGTCGCGCACTGCGTCGGACAGCGGGATGCCGAGCAGCCCGGCAAGCCGCGCGATCTGCCCGGGCAGGTCGCGGGAAAGATCGGCGTAATGGAAGAAATGCACGTTGCCGTTGGCCTCGCGCGCGCGGGCCTCCTGGTAGTGCTGCACGATCGAGGCGATGGTAAGGTCGTCGGTGCCGCCATCGGTCAGCGGCGCGTCGAGGAAGCGGCGAAAGCCCGCGCGCTCATCCTCGGGGAACATGTAATCAAGCCAGTCATGCTTCATGTTCGCCGCATGGGCGCGGAGCGAGAAATGCACGTCGACCGGATGGCGATACACCACGACATAGGTCGGCTCGGCGGCGTAGGAGATGCCGTCCATCGGCGTGTGTGACTTGATGCAGCGCCGCCGGTCGAGCCCGTCGAGGAATGCGCTTATCTCGCGCCGGTCGCGGAACGCGGCGTCGAGCCAGGGCGCGTGCTGCGATCCACCGGCATCGGGCAGGGCGCGGCCGTGGATCAGCATCATCACGATATTGAGCATCCAGGTCGTGCCGCATTTCGGCGGCGTGACGACGAAGACGTCGTCGGGCCGCAGCATGAACCAGCCCCAGACATCGGTATCGGTGACGACGCCCCGGTAGTCCCGCAAGCGTTCCGTGCTCAGTGATGCCATCCGACCGTCCCCATGCAATTTGCCGCTGGAGAGGATTGTCGGCTGATTTTGCATGCGGATCCAGTCTTTCGCTCGTCGTGCGTTGCCTGCCGCAGCCAAAAGCTTCGAATCAGGGCAGGTCAGCGAAGGAGACCTGTTCTGTTCACGAGCAAGGACGTTTTCAAGATGCGGCCAGCGAACGACATGGTATTTCAAGAACATGGACATTGTTCTGATCACGACAGTCATCGCGTCGATGTTCCTGGTCATCGGGGTGGCAGAGCCGTTGGCGGCGCGGTTGCGACTGCCTTACAGCGTGATCCTGGCGAGCATCGGCATCCTGATCGGCGTCGGCGCGATCTTTTTCCTGCGTACCGAATATACCGATGCGCTCAATCCGGTGGCCGAGGCGATCCTGAACCTGCCGATCCGGTCGAACGTGTTCCTGTACGTCTTTCTGCCGACGCTGCTGTTTCAGGCGACGCTTGGCATGAACCTGCGCCGGATGCTCGACGATTGGGTGCCGATCCTGGTGCTTGCGGTTGTGGCGGTGGTGGTGGCGACGCTCAGCGTGGGTTATGCGCTTGCCTGGGCCTCTGCGCTGCCGCTTGCCGCCTGCCTGTTGATCGGGGCGATCGTGTCGACCACCGACCCGTCGGCGGTGGTCTCGATCTTCCGGTCGATCTCGGCACCGCGCCGGCTTGCGCGGATCATCGAAGGGGAAAGCCTGCTGAATGACGCCGCGGCGATTGCGCTGTTCGGGCTGTTCATGGGCTTCGTCATGCTGGGTGTGCCCGACCCCAAGCTCGGGGACGCTCTGGCCCGGTTCCCGCTGCTGATTTTCGGCGGGGCGCTGACCGGATGGCTGGCGGCGCGTATCGCCGTCTGGGTCATGGCGATGTTCAGCCGACACGAGCTTGCGCAAATCTCGATCTCCGTCGCGCTGCCTTACCTTGCCTATATCGGTGCGGAACAGAGCGTCGGGGCCTCCGGCGTGATCGCTGTGGTCGCGGCCGGGCTGACGCTGAACCTGACCGGGCCGGGGCGCCTGCCGCCGCAGGCATGGGCGAACCTGCGCGAACTTTGGGACGTGCTGGCGCATTGGGCCGGGGCGCTGATCTTCATCCTTGCCGCGCTGCTGATTCCGCGGCTTCTGGAAGAGGTGCGCGTCGAGGATTTCCTGCTGGTCGGCGTGGTGATCCTCGCGGCCATCGCCGCACGGGTGCTGATCCTTTTCGGTCTCTTGCCGATGCTGACCATGCTCAAGGTCTCGCCCTCTGTCGAACGGCCGTACCGGGTCGCCATCCTCTGGGGCGGCCTGCGCGGGGCGGTGACGCTGGCCCTGGCGCTCGCGGTCACGGAAAGCTTTCGCGTTCCCGACGGCATCCAGCGCCTCGTCGGCATCCTGGCGACAGGGTTCACGCTGTTCACGCTGATCGTGCAGGGCACGACGCTCCGTTGGATGATCCGCCGGTTGGGGCTCGACCGGCTTTCGCCGATAGATGAAGCGCTGTCGCGGCAGGTGGTGGCCGTCGCCTTGCAGACGGTCCGCGAGGACGTGGCGCGCACGACCGAGAATTACGAACTCGACCATGATATCGTCCGGTCCGAAGCCAAGCGGTTCGGCGAACGGCTGGAGGACGCCGTCAAGACGGCCGAGGACAGCGCGGATATCCAGGACCGCGACCGCATCACCCTGGGCCTGATCGCGCTGGCCGGGCATGAACGCGACACGATCCTTGTCCGGATGCGCGAGCGGACGATCTCGGCCCGGATGGCCGAACAGGTGCTGTCGGACGCCGATCGCCTGATCGAGGGGGCCCGCTCGGGCGGGCGCGGCGGCTACAATCGTGCGGCGCGGCGCAGCGTCGCCTACGGGCGGACTTTCCGTGCCGCGGGCCTGCTGCACAGCCGGTTGCGCCTGTCCGGACCCCTGGCCCGGATGACGGCGGACCGGTTCGAATTGCTCTTGTCGCAACGGCTGGTCCTGCGCGATCTGGGGGCCTTCATCGACAGCCGCATCCGCCGCATTCACGGCAGGCGGGTGGCGGACCTCTTGCGCGAGTCGCTGTCGCGCCGGATCGACACTGTCGAAACCGCCCTGGACGGGCTTCGCCTGCAATATCCCGGCTATGCCGAGGAGCTGGAACGCCGCTTCATCCGCCGCACCGCCCTGCGGCTGGAAGAGCGCGAATACGCGACCATGCGCGAGGACGGCCTCATCGGAGCCGAAGTCTACACCAAGCTGATGGCGGATCTCGATCTGCGCCGCGCGGCGGCCGAGGAGCGCCCCCAGCTTGACATCGCGCTGCAACGCATCGAGCTGGTGCGCCAGTTTCCGCTGTTCTCGGCCCTGGAAGAGCCGGTTCTGAAACGGCTGGGCCGCGTGCTCAAGACGCGATACGTGAATGCCGGCGATATCGTCATCCGCAAGGACGGCACCGCGAAAAGCGTGTTCTTCATCGCATCGGGTGCGGCCGAAGTCGAAACCGCCGGCCAGACCTGGCGGCTCGGGCGCGGAGAGATGTTTGGCCAGATGGCGATCCTGATGAACCGGACGCGCAGGACCGAAGTGCGCGCAATTGCGCCGTCGACCCTGCTTGAACTGGACGAACTGCGGTTCCGTCGATTGCTGGACCGAAGCGCGGCGCTGAAGGACGCGGTGCGCGCCAGTGCCGAAAAGCGCGGGATCGAACCGGCGGACTTGTTCGCTGACCAGAATGCCGGCTGAGCTTTCGGGCTTCGTGTTCGCACCAACAGCCCGCTTGTTCAGGCGAGGGGCGGTGCACAGCGCCAGCCGGGCAACCGAAGTTCCACCAGCGCCCGTGCGCCTTCCCTGCCGCTTTGCAACCAGCCGCCGTGAAGCTGAACGATCCGCTTCGCGAGCGGCAGGCCCAGGCCGAGGCCGCTTTTCTGCCGCGTGTCGACGTCGGATCCGATCATGAACGGGCGGTCGGCCTTCTCGATCTGGTCCGCGCGCGGGCCATCCCCGTCGTCATAGACCGCCATGCTGAGTGTTCCGTCATCACACCGGCGGGCAGACACCTCGATCGCGCCCTCGCCATGTGTCACGGCATTCGTGATCAGCGCGGTAAGCGCGATAGAAAGCTGTTCGCCATCACCTCGGACGATCGAAACGTCCTTCGCGCAGAATGTCGAGATCGCCCTGTCTGACGCCTGCGCGATCGGCCCTATCGGGGTGGCGGCGGCGCTGAGCAGGTCGTTGCAGACAATCGATTCCTCTGCGAGAACAAGCTCTCCACTATCGAGATTGCTGAACCGGATCACGTGCTCGATCAGGTGATGCAGGTGACGTCCCGAAGCGGAAATCGCGTCGACCATCCGCTGTTCGGTCGCGCCTTCGACGCGGGCGCGCAGCAAAAGAGCATTGCCCAGAAGAACGGTCAGCGGGGTGCGGAACTCGTGACCGACAAGGGACAGGAACTCTTTCTGCGCGTCGCTCTTGATACGCTCGCGCCTGTCCGTACGATCCGCATTCCGCTCGGCATAGAGGGTTTCGAGGTAGGCCGCGGTCTCGGCTGCCAGCTGCACAAGTTGGTCCAGCGTCTCCCGGGTGGGCGGCTCATGCGGCTGGGTATCAAGCGCACAGACACTGCCGACGCGAAATCCCGATGACAGGATGATCGGCGCGCCGACGTAAAACCGCACGCGAGGTTCCAGCATGACGGCAGGATGCGCCGCGAATTCCGGGTTCTTCAGAGTGTCGGCCAACACCAGCGGTTCGTTGGACATGATCGTGCGCGAGCAGATCGAATAGTCGCGCGGCGTGGCGTCGAGATCGATGCCGACCCGTGCGAGAAACCATTGATGTTCGGATTCGACCACGGACACCACAGCCGCCGGGCTTCCCAGAAGAACGCTGGCGCGGTCGGCGACGCGTTGTAGGACGGGATCGCCGTTTCTCGCTGGCCCGACGACCTCCCGCACCTCCTTCAGGCGCGCGTGCTCGTTGGAGGCGAAAGGAAATCTTACCGATGGCTTTTCCATTCAACATGCTCTTTCCCGCCAGGGCCCCTGGCGTTTGACAAGCTGGCGGTGAAAACCGCTTTGGTCTGACGGAAAAATGAACGGGATCGCCGAATGGTTCCGAGTCGGCCCGACGCTTCGCGGTCGAGGACGGAAGGGTGCGGTCGTCCGGCCCCGCAAGGCCCGCGACGGGCCGCCGCCGGAGTGACGGCGGCCTGCGCGTTGTGCCGACAGGCGCGCTTACATCGGCTCGGGATAGCGGTAGAGAACCACCGGCTGTCCGACGTCATCGCCCGAGGACGCATCCTGAGCATCGGCCTGAGTATTGGCGTCTGCATTGGCTCCGGAACCGTCCCCGGAATCGGCCTCGGAATCGGCCCCGGAATCGGACTGTCTCGCGTCCCAGCGCCGCATCGACTCGCTTTCATATTCCTCGCGCGAGACGTCGCCGGATGCGTCCGTGTCCATCGCCGAGAACTCTGCGCGGGCCCGGTCGCGGATCTGCTGCGGAGAGCGATCGGTCGCTGTCCATTCGTTGGCGTCGATGCTGCGGTTCTGGTCACGGTCGATCAGGATGAAGGCTTGCGCGGCACGGGCTGCGAAATCGTCCTGGGTCATCGTCATGCCGGGCGTGACAACGAGAATTCGTCCGATCATGTCTGAGGCGGCCTGGTTCATTGCATCCTGTTGCGCATCCTCGGTGCCGGCCGTTGTCGATGCCTCGGCAGAATCGCTGCCGTCTGAGCCCTGATCGCTGCCGTTTTCCTGATCCGTGGCCATGTCCGTGTCCGAGCCGGTGTCCGTGTCCGAGCCGGTGTTCATGTCGCCGGAGGACGACGCATCGGCCGTGTCTTCCGTGTCGGCGGACTCCGTGTCCGAGTCCATGGCCGATTCCATGACTTCGACCTTCTGCTCTGGCGGATTCGGTCCCCAGCGCGCTTCGATGGCATCCTGGGTCGCGCTGGTGAATTCCTCCTGGCTGATCTCGCCATCGTCATTCCGGTCGAGCATCGCCATGTCGTCTTCGCCAAGCGTCTGCCGGACGTTGGATGCCTCTGTCCAGGCGCTGCGACACGAGGTGTATTCATCCATGCTGATGGTCCCGTCACCATCGGCATCGAGATCCGAGAATTCGCTCTGCATGGCCACGTTGTGTTCGGCCGGGTTGACCATGCCGTCTTCGTTCATGTCGGCCATCACATAGCCAAGATCGCAATACCCCTGGTCGCCGTCGGATTGCGCCAGTGCCGCGGGGCCAAGACAGGCAAGCAGTCCGAACAAGGAGATTGAAGTTTTGTAACGTGTCATTGATGACTTCCCTTGTTGAGGCCGGCAGTGCCGGCGTTGACGGGAAGGGTGGCAAGTTTCCAGACGGGCCGCTCTTCCCACCCATCGAACGAAAATCGGCATATCGGAGTTCCGGTGCCTGTCCGCGCGGTCAGCCGATAGCTGCCGTCGGACCGGTTCTGCCGATGCCCCGCAGGGCCGCGCATTTCCGCTTGCGCCGCTCCGATCGCCCCACTAAGACGCGGTGGATTTTGACCGCCGCGGACGCCTCCGCGGCCCCTATGCAATGGATAAGGACGACATGCAGGTCACCGAGACACTCAACGACGGCCTCAAGCGCAGCTACTCGATCACCGTATCGGCGGACGAGCTTGACGCGAAGGTCAACGAAAAGCTCAAGGAAGCGCAGCCCGAAATCGAGATGAAGGGTTTCCGCAAAGGCAAGGTGCCGATGCCGCTTCTCAAGAAGCAGTTCGGCCAGCGCCTGCTGGGCGAAGCGATGCAGGAAACCATCGACGGCGCGATGGCGCAGCATTTCGAAGACAGCGGCGACCGCCCGGCACTTCAGCCCGAGGTCAAGATGACCAACGAGGACTGGAAAGAGGGCGACGACATCCAGGTCGACATGTCCTACGAGAAACTGCCCGAGATGCCCGAGGTCGACCTGTCGTCGCTCAAGCTCGAGAAGATGATCGTCAAGGCCGGGGACGAAGAAGTTGACGAGGCGCTCAAGAACCTCGCCGAGACCGCGCAGAACTTCAAGGAGCGCAAGAAGGGCTCCAAGGCCAAGGACGGCGATCAGGTCGTGATCGACTTCGTCGGCAAGGTCGATGGAGAGCCTTTCGAGGGCGGTGCGGCGGAAGACTATCCGCTGGTGCTGGGGTCCGGTTCGTTCATTCCCGGCTTCGAAGAGCAGCTGGTCGGCGTGAAGGCCGGTGAGGAAAAGAACGTCGAGGTCAAGTTCCCCGAAGAATACGGCGCCGAGAATCTGGCCGGCAAGGACGCGGTGTTCGAATGCACCATCAAGGAGGTCAAGGAACCCGTCGCCGCCGAGATCGACGACGAGCTGGCCACCAAGTTCGGTGCCGAGGATCTTGCCGCGCTCAAGGCGCAGATCGCCGAGCGCCTCGAGGTCGAATATGCCGGTGCCGCGCGTCAGGTGATGAAGCGCGACCTGCTTGATCAGCTGGACGAGAAAGTGTCCGTCGATCTGCCGCCGTCGCTGGTCGAGGCCGAAGCCAAGCAGATCGCCCACCAGCTTTGGCATGAGGAAAACCCCGAGGTCGAGGGCCACGATCACCCCGAGGTCGAACCGACCGACGAGCATGTCAAGCTGGCCGAGCGCCGCGTGAAGCTGGGCCTGTTGCTCGCCGAGCTGGGTCAGAAGGCCGAGGTCGAGGTGACCGATGCCGAGATGACGCAGGCGATCATGAACCAGGCACGGCAGTACCCGGGCCAGGAACGGGCCTTCTTCGACTTCGTGCGCCAGAACCAGCAGATGCAGCAGCAGCTGCGCGCGCCGATCTTCGAGGACAAGGTGGTCGACCACGTGGCCGAGCAGGCCAACGTGACCGAAAAGGAAGTCTCGAAAGCCGATCTCGAGAAAGCCGTCGAAGCCCTGGACGACGAAGAATAAGCCCAGACGGCTTGCAGAAATTCAAAGGCCGCCCGGTTGGGCGGCCTTTTACGTTTCGGGATCTCCCGTGACGACACGTCGGGACCCGCCCGGATCCCTGTGCCGCAGCCGTGTGCCGTTACATGTGCAGGTCGCCTGAATAGGTGATGTAGCGCGTGATCTCTTCTGGCAGCTCGGAAATGCCGAGGCCCGGTGCGTCCGATAGCCCGAGCATGTCGCGCGTGGCCGCGCCGCCCCAGGGGTCGAAGGCATCGCGCAAGGGGTTCGGGTTCACGTCGACCTCAAGCAGCCCGTCGCCGCCCGCAGCGGCCAGCAGGTGGGCCGAGGCGACAAGGCCGATGCCGCCGCCGAGGAAATGCGGACAGAACCGCAGACCGGCGTCGCGGATGGCCCGCGCGACCGGAAGACACCCGCTGAAGCCGCCCCATTTGGCAATGTCGGGTTGCACCACGCCGAACACGCCGGTGGCGATGGCATCGGCAAAACCGCCGGTGCCGGTGATGTTCTCGCCGCCCGCCAAGGGAAACGGGCTTTGATCCGCCAGCGCGCGCCAATGGCTGAGCGGCGCGTCAGCGGGCAGCGGTTCTTCGAGCCATCCCAGCGGAAGCTCTGCGCAGATGGCCAGAAACCGCTCCGCGTCTGGCAGGGCCCAGGCCTGGTTGGCGTCGGCACAAAGGGTTTCACCGGGGGTCAGACCGTCAACCGCGCGTGCCAGCAGGTTGGTGTCGCGCTCCATGTCGAAGCCGACCTTGACCTTGAAGGCAGCAAACCCCGAAGCGCGGCTGGCTGCGATCTGATCAGCGGCCTGCGCGATGGCGATTCCGCTGGCGTAGCAGGGGACAGCCATCTGCGCCTCGGAGGACAGGAAACGCGCAACCGGCAGCCCGGCTCGACGCGCTTGAAGATCGGTCATGGCGGTATCCAGACCCGCGATCACCTGGCGGAACGGTCCCCATTCGCCGCATTGCAGGGCGCGGATATGGGTGCGGTCCGTCAGCCTGGTAAAAAGGTCAGGCGCACCTTCGAAGGACTGATCCAGCAGGAGGTCGGCGAAATCCTCGATCACCAGCCGGGCGCGATGCTCGGCCCCGGCGGCAGGCCAGTTGGCAAAGATCTCGCCCCAGCCGAAGGCGCCGTCGCCGTCTTCGATCCGGATAAACACGGCAGGGCGATTGTGCATGACGCCAAACGATGTCGCCACCGGCAAGGTGATCGGTACACGGCAGGCAGAGACGGAAATTCGCTTGAGCGTGATCGGCATGGGCGCAAGACAGCAGGATACGCGCGCAAAGGCAAGCCGGCATGCGCGCGGCGCGGGCGTGACCGCGTGTCCGGGGAAACGAAAAAGGCCGCACCATAAAGCGCGGCCCTTTCCTCATGTCATGGCGAGACGACTTACTTGTCGTCGTCCAGCTTCTCGTCCAGCTCGGCCTTTTCCTGCACCGCAGGCTGGTCCGTCGCTTGTTCGACTTCGGTTTCCAACTCGTCCAGCTGAGCGGCACCGAGATCGTCGAACAGCTCCTGGATTTCGAATTCGGCCTGGGCTTCTTCCTCGGCGGCCAAATCCTGAATGGATTTGCCGGAGGCCTGAAGTTCGGCTTCCTCGGGAGAGCGGGCGACGTTCAGCTCGATGGTGACCATCACTTCGGGGTGCAGGTGCACCTCGACCTCGTGCAGACCAAGCGTCTTGATCGGCTGGCGGATGATGACCTGCTTGCGGTCGATGGTGAACCCCTCGGCCGTGGCCACATCAGACGCGTCACGGGTGGTGACGGAACCGTAGAGGTTGCCCCCGTCCGACGCCTGACGAATCACGATGAACTGCTGGCCACCAAGCTTGTCGGCCATCGCTTCGGCCTCTTTGCGGGTTTCCAGGTTCTGCGCCTCGAGCTGCGCTTTCTGAGTCTCGAACGACGCGATGTTCTCTTTCGAGGCGGTCAGCGCCTTGCCCTGCAGCAGCAGGTAGTTGCGCGCGAAGCCGGGCTTGACGTCGACGACGTCGCCCATCTGGCCAAGCTTGGCCACGCGTTCCAGAAGAATGACTTGCATGTGCGTGTCTCCTTACTTCACTGCGTAGGGCAGCAGGGCGAGAAAGCGGGCGCGCTTGATCGCACGGGCCAGCTCACGCTGTTTCTTGGCCGACACCGCGGTGATGCGCGACGGCACGATCTTGCCGCGCTCCGAGATATAGCGTTGCAGCAGCTTGGTGTCCTTGTAGTCGATCTTGGGTGCGTTGTCGCCCGAGAATGGGCACACCTTACGACGGCGGAAAAATGGTTTTGCAGCCATGGTTTAGCGTCCTTTCTTCAGGCGATCAATTGCGACGCTCGCGGCGGTCGCCACGGTCTTCGCGTTTCTGCATCTGGGCCGAAGGCCCTTCTTCGTGTGCGTCGACCTTGATGGTCAGAATCCGCATCACGTCGTCATGCAGACGCATCAGGCGCTCCATCTCCTGCACGGCGGATGCCGGGGCATCGGTGCGCAGATAGGCGTAATGGCCCTTGCGGTTCTTGTTGATCTTGTAGGCCATCGTCTTGACGCCCCAGTATTCCTGATCAACAAGCTTGCCGCCGTTGTCGGAAAGGACCGTGCCGAAATGTTCGATGAGGCCTTCAGCCTGCGCGTTGGACAAATCCTGACGCGAGATAAAAACATGCTCGTATAGCGGCATGTGCACTCCGTTTCTGTTCTGGCGCATTTCAAAGGACAGGCTTTGACCCTTTCGCACCTGCCCACGAGAGACTGCGCGGTAAAAATCGTTCCGCGAAAGGAGCGCTCCGTATACACGGATTGATCGGGGGATCAAGCGCTGCTGCCCGGGGGCGCACGGGTTGTCACAATCCTGCCCGGAACATGCCTTGCACCGGCGCGCAACGCGCCCTGAATTCGGCAGATTTTCCGAACAGACTGTTTCTCATCGGTAAACGGTAACACGGCCGGGACATCGCGGCCGGGGGAGAGGCAGAATGGTGCATTATGACGAAACCCATGTACGCGGCGCGCACACGATTGGTCGCCTGATGCGTCGCATCCTTGGAATGGCCTGCCTGATCGCGCTTCCGGGCATCTGGATCGGCGTGCAGGGTGCCGCACCCGAAGCGCGGATCATGGGGCTGGCGCTGTCGATTGTCGTCATGGGGCTCGCGGGCCTGTGCTTTCTCGGGTCCGCCCGCCGGTGATCCGCAGGGTGCTGCGCAAGCTGGTGGTCATGGCCACACTTTGGCTTCTGGGACCGATCGCCCTTGTGCTTGGTCACGCGGCGCTGTTGCCGGATCGTGTGGGCGCGTATGACGAACGGACCGGCCCGACATTCGACGGGGCTGGACGGGGACCTTACGTCTATCAAGTCCCCGCCGATGCCGGCACGCTGCATGAATTCCAGATCGGACCGGTTGCCGGGTTCGGCGCGCCCGAAGAGCGTCTTTGGCACGGCTTCGGGCCGACCGATGGTCCGCCGCGGCCCGTCATCGTGCTGCTGCATGGGGCAGGGCGGAACGGTGCGTCGATGATCGACATGTGGCAGGATCTGGCAAAGCGTCAGAATGTCGTTCTGGTGGCCCCGGACGCGCGGGCACCACGTTGGTCCCTTGTCACGGAGGGGCCGATGTTCCTCAGCGCGCTCTTGAAAGACGCTGCCGAACAGTATGCGATCGATTTCAAATCCATTTATCTGGTGGGTCATTCGGATGGCGGCGCCCATGCAATGCGCATCGCAAATCTTGGGGGCGGTGTGTTCAGGGCGGTCGCGACTCATTCCGGTCATTCCAACCGCCTTCGTATGATTCCCGCTTTGAACCCGGTGCCGATCCACAGCTTCGTTGGCGATGCCGATGTGGCCTTCACCGTCGAAAGTTCGCGCGCGGCGCTGACCCATCTGGCCCGTGCAGGGCACCCGACCTCGCTGACCGTGATTCCCGGCCACAATCACTGGTATTACGGGATCGGCAAAAACCTTGCGTCCGTGATGTGGCAACGGCTGGGGGCTGACCAAGCACCGCCACAAAGCCCCGGGTCGCCTCCACCTGCACAAATGGTGCAGCGCAGTGCCCCTGTTCCAACCGACCGCGCAACCGGAGCAAAATGGGTGCGTGTGCCCGGGAATGACTGAACGATCGGGGATGACTGTTCATCCCGACACATATTCTGTTGAGTTTGCACCAATTGCTGCGGCGGGTTCCGGGCGCAATTTACAGCCCATCGAAACCGCAACACAGGAACAGATTCATGAAAACCACGATCCTTGCCGCCGCACTTGCCGCGCTTCCCCTTGCCGCCTTGGCCGAACCCGAAGCCTACACGCTGGATGCCAGCCACAGCCAGGTGCTCTTTTCCTATAACCACCTCGGATATTCGACCACCTGGGGCATGTTCTCGGGCTTTGAGGGCGACATCCAGTTCGACCAGGAGAACCCGGCCAATTCTTCCGTGACCGTGTCCTTCCCGGTGCGGTCGATGTTCACTGGCTGGGAAGGCCGGTTCGAGCACTTCATGACCGCCGATTTCTTCGGGGCCGATGAAGACGAGATGGTCACCTTCACCTCGACCGCCATCGATGTCACCGGCGACAGCACCGCCAACATCACCGGCGACCTGACATTGAACGGGATCACCAAGCCGGTCACGCTCGCCGCGACGCTGAACCAGGCGGGCGATCACCCGATGGAAGGCAAGCCCTGGGCCGGGTTCGACGCGACCACCACGCTGCTGCGCAGCGATTTCGAAGTCGGCATGTTCGCGCCCTTCGTCAGCGACGAGGTAGAGGTTCAGATCTCGGTCGAGGCGATGCAGGTGGCGGACAGCGACTCCTGACCTTGGCCACACCGAAACGAAGAAACCCCGGGCGATGCGCCCGGGGTTTTTTTATACGCAGATGCAAGCGGGCGAATGTCAGTCGCCGCCACGCTCGGCAGTCAGGTCCACCGAGACGATCACTTCGAAGCCCAGTTGGCTTTCGTCTGTCATGCCATTGCCGATGTCGAAATTGCGCCGGTCCAGAACGGTGCTGCCCTGCATCCGGGCTATGTCACCCTCGACCGTCAGGTCAAAGGGCAGGGAAACCGCCTGTTCGAGCCCGCGCAGGGTCAATGAGCCTTCGGCCACGTACCCCTCTGTGGTGTTCAGAATGTCGGCGCCGAAGCGGGCGGTCGGGAACTCGGAGCTGGCAAAATAATCCGGCCCCATCGCCTGTTGCGTGACCGACCCGAGCGTGAGCGAGGTGATGGCGATCTCGACATCGACCGCGCCGGCCTGTCCATCGGTAACGGTTTCGTCAAAGCGGATATCCGCGGTCCAGTCAGAAAATGATCCCGAAACCTCGGCACCCATCTGCTCTACGGTGATGCCAAGCGTGCCTTCGGTCACCGCCCATTCGCTTTCGACCTGTTGCAACGCAGGCGCTTCGGCGGCAATCGCGCCGCCCTTGTGGTAGACGCCGAACATGCTGCCGACGCCAAGGGCGGCGGCCCAGACCAGAACGGCCAGTACCGGCGGCACCAGGCCCCGGTTCGGGCGCTTGGCCGGGTCAAACTTGACCTTGCGGCCCGGCAGCATGCGCGCCAGCGTCTGGTCCTTGTCGATCACCGCGTGCTTGATGGCCCCCGCGATGTGCAGGATCAGCGAGATCACCAGAACCCGTTCGAAAACGATATGCAGCCCGGCGGCGGTTTCGGACAGGGCCAGGTTCTCGGGCACCAGCGGCAGGTTCTGTCCGAACGGCCACCAGATCGGCGCAAAGCCTTCGGTGGCCGCGTGGTGAACCCAGCCCGACAGGGGCACCAGCACCAGCGAGCCGTAAAGCAGCCAGTGCACGATCTCGGCCAGCAGCGTTTCGGCCTTGCGATCCGGATGTATCGCCGCCGGTTTGGGCTGGGTCACGGCCCATAGAATGCGGACCAGCGCCACGAAAAACAGCGTCACACCCACCGTCTTGTGCAGCGAGAACAGCCACGCCTTGTCGGCCAGTTGCTCGGCGGTGTCGTAAGGCATGTCATTGGCGATGATCCCCAGAGGAATGACCACCAGAATGCCAAGCGCGGTCAGCCAGTGCAGGGTCTTGGCGACGGAACCGTAGTGGGTTGTCGAATTTGAGGCGGACATGACGGGCTCTCCGGGTGTTGAAAAGGTTTTGCCAGAGCTATCGCGTCCCGGCGCATCCGCAATCTTCGTCAGCGCACAGAATTCGTGCAGGAACGTTGCGTCGTCCCGACACGGGCTGTAATGGCTTGTGCCAATCAAAACCGGAGGGTGCCATGAGCCGAGCTTTTCTTTTTCCCGGGCAGGGGGCGCAAACCATCGGAATGGGCCGCGACCTGGCCGAAGCCTATCCGGGCGCGCGCGCGATCTTCGAAGAAGTGGACGACGCGCTGGACGAAAAGCTGAGCACGCTGATCTGGGAGGGCGATATCGAAACCCTGACCCTGACCGCGAATGCCCAGCCCGGGCTGATGGCCACGTCGCTTGCCGCGATGCGCGCGCTCGAGGCGGAAGGCGTTGCTGTGGAGGCGGCGTCTTTCGTGGCGGGGCATTCGCTGGGCGAATATTCGGCGCTGACGGCGGCGGGCGCCTTGTCGGTCACGGACGCGGCGCGCCTCTTGCGGGCGCGGGGCAAGGCGATGCAGGACGCGGTGCCGGTTGGCGTTGGCGCGATGGCCGCGATCCTTGGCCTGGGGCTCGAGGATGTGCGCAAGGTTGCCGACGCGGCGGCGCAAGGCGAGGTCTGTGCGGCGGCCAATGACAACGATCCGGGGCAGGTCGTGGTCTCGGGCCACAAGGCAGCGGTCGAACGGGCCGTTGATCTGGCGAAAGAGGCTGGCGCGAAACGGGCGGTTCTGCTGCCGGTCAGCGCGCCGTTCCACTGCGCGCTCATGGCCCCGGCGGCCGAGGCGATGGCCGACGCATTGGGCAAGGTGACGATCAACGCGCCTGCTGTGCCCGTGGTGGCGAATGTGCGCGCCGAGGCGGTCAGCGATCCCGAAACGATCCGCGCGCTGCTGGTGGAACAGATCACCGGTGCGGTGCGCTGGCGCGAATCCATCAGCTGGATGGTCGGGCAGGGCGTCGATGAGTTCTGGGAAATCGGAGCGGGCAAGGCGCTGATCGGCATGGTGCGCCGGATTGACCGGTCTGCCGCGACGCGCGCAGTCGGCTCGGCTGCCGATGTGCAGGCCGCAACGCAAGAGGGCTGAGGAGCCCCGGAATATCAAGGCCGGCGCCAGGAGCCTTCGTAGCACGGCACTTGGGGTGCAAGGTTGAAACGAGATGAAAAGGAACACGACATGTTCGATCTGACAGGCAAGAGCGCGCTGATCACAGGCGCATCGGGGGGCATCGGCGGCGAGATCGCCCGCGGGCTGCACGCCGCCGGAGCAACCGTGGGCCTCTCCGGCACACGCACCGAACCGCTTGAAGCACTGGCTGCTGATCTGGGCGACCGCGCCCATGTCCTGCCCTGCAACCTGAGCGACCCCGACGCGGTGGCTGCCCTGCCGAAACAGGCGGCCGAGGCGATGGGCGGCGTCGACATCCTCGTGAACAACGCAGGCATAACCCGCGACAACCTCTTCATGCGCATGTCGGACGACGAATGGCAGTCGGTGATAGACGTGAACCTGACCGCCACGTTCAAGCTGTGCAAGGGCGTGCTGCGCGGCATGATGAAGGCGCGCTGGGGCCGCATCGTGAACATCTCGTCGGTCGTCGGTGCCACCGGCAATCCGGGGCAGGGCAATTACGCCGCCGCCAAGGCCGGCATGGTCGGCATGTCCAAATCGCTGGCCTACGAAGTGGCCTCGCGCGGCATCACGGTCAACGCCGTGGCCCCCGGTTTCATCGAGACCGCGATGACCGACAAGCTGACCGAGGATCAGAAATCCGCCATCCTGACACAGATTCCCTCGGGCCGCATGGGCACCCCACAAGAGATCGCGGCAGCGGTTCTTTATCTCTCGAGCCCCGAGGCGGCCTATGTCACCGGCACCACGCTGCACGTCAATGGCGGCATGGCAATGCTCTGATTTCGCAGGGGAAACAGGGATTTTGCAGGTGCAGAAACCCCTGAAAACACACCCCTTTTCACGCGCATGCGTTTGTGTTGAAAGCGTTTGCCATCCCGATTCCATGTGCTATAGCGGCGCAGGTTTTGGACCAGCCCTTTCCATTTCGGGCCGTTCCGGTCTTCGGCGTTCGACCGGGGCGCAAACCACCGCCCGCAAGGGCAAGATCAATTCCGCCCGGGCGCGGGCTAACCCGGCCTCCGCGCCGACGAAACTGTGAGGAAGAAAACATGAGCGACGTCGCAGATCGCGTTAAGAAAATTGTTGTCGAGCACCTTGGTGTCGAAGAGGACAAGGTTGTCGAGAATGCGTCGTTCATCGACGATCTCGGCGCCGACAGCCTCGACACCGTCGAGCTGGTCATGGCCTTCGAAGAAGAGTTCGGCATCGAAATCCCGGATGACGCGGCCGAAACCATCCAGACCTTCGGCGATGCGGTGAAGTTCATCAAAGACGCGCAGTAAGCGTCTGAACTCTCGGATTTTTGGGAAACGCGTCCTGCTTCAGGGCGCGTTTTTCTTTTGTGCCTTCTCGACCGCCTTGGCGGCGTCCCAAAGCGCGTCCATTTCCGCCAGATCGCTGTCGGCGGGCGTCTTGCCCTGTGCGGCCAGCGCGGCCTCGATGCTTTCGAACCGGCGGGTGAACTTGGCATTGGCGGCGCGCAGCGCGGCCTCGGGATCAAGCCCCATGTGGCGGCCCAGGTTGACCATCGCGAACAGCAGGTCTCCGAATTCCTCGAACCGCTCGTCCGCGTCCTGAACCTCGCGCAGCTCCTGCGCTTCCTCGACGATCTTGTCCAACACCTCGTCCGTCGTGGGCCAGTCGAACCCGACCCGCGCCGCACGGTTCTGCAGCTTGATCGCGCGGGTCAGGGCGGGCAGCCCCTTGGCGACCCCGTCCAGCACGCCGGTTTCCTTTTTCCCTGCGCGTTCGGCCGCCTTGATCTGTTCCCAGTCCAGCACCTGCTGCTCGGCCGATTTGTCCCGGCTCTCGTCGCCGAACACATGCGGATGCCGCGCCACCATCTTGTCGGAAATCGCGTTCGCCACGTCGTCAAAGCTGAACATCCCGGCCTCTTCGGCCATCTGCGTGTGATAGACCGACTGGAGCAGCAGATCGCCCAACTCGCCCTTCAACTCGCCCCAGGCTTGGCGTTCGATGGCGTCCGCCACCTCGTAGGCTTCCTCGATCGTGTAGGGTGCGATCGACGCGAAATCCTGTTCGATGTCCCAGGGACAACCGGTCTCGGGGTCGCGCAACCGGCGCATGATTTCCAGCAGCCGGGGCATCCCTCCCTTGGGATCGTGGATCAGGTCATCGGACATTGCAGGCCTCCGTGCTTCGGGATTAGATGCAGGGATGCGGCATCACGGCAGGGGAGTCCAGACATGGCCATCATCAACCGGATCGGGGATTACGCCGAGGACCTCAAGACATGGCGGCGGCATCTGCACATGCACCCGGAACTGAGCCTGGATTGCTTTGAGACAGCCGCTTTTGTTGTCGCGCGCCTGAAAGAGTTCGGCGTCGACGAGATCCATGAAGGCATCGCGCAATCCGGTGTTGTGGCCTTGATCCACGGCAGGGGGAATGGCCCCGTGACCGGCCTGCGCGCCGACATGGACGCGCTGCCGATGCAGGAAACCACGGGTGTCGAGTACGCCTCGACCATCCCCGGCAAGATGCATGCCTGCGGCCATGACGGGCACACCACGATGCTCTTGGGCGCGGCGCGCTATCTAGCCGAAACCCGGAATTTCAAGGGCACGGTTGCGCTCATCTTCCAGCCCGCCGAGGAAACCGTGGGCGGCGCGCGCATCATGGTCGAGGAAGGCATCATGGACCGCTTCGGCATCGAAGAGGTCTATGCGCTCCACACCGATCCCTTCGGCGAGGCCGGTGTGTTCAACACCTGTTCGGGCCCGATCATGGCGGCGGTGGACGATTTCGAGATCACGATCACCGGCAAGGGCGGGCACGGTGCGTTCCCGCACACCACCCTCGATCCCGTGCCCTGCGGTCTGGCCATCGGTCAGGCGCTCCAGACGATTCCGTCGCGCAACGCCGATCCGCGCCTGCCGCTCGTGGTGTCCCTGACCATCATCCAAGCCGGCAGCGCCACCAACGTCATTCCCGAAACCATGCGGCTGGCGGGCACCGTGCGCAGCTTTGATCCGGGTCTGCGCGACATGGTCGAACGCCGCTTTGCCGAGATCGTCGCGGGGCAGGCGGCCAGCTATGGCGTCAAGGCCAGGCTTGACTATATCCGCAACTATCCCGCCACGATCAACCACGCCGCCCAGACCGATTTCGCCGTCCGCGTCGCCAAGGAGGTGGTGAGCGAAGCCCGTGTGATCGATGACCGGCATCCCGAAATGGGGGCCGAGGATTTCTCCTACATGCTCGAGGCGCGACCGGGCAGCTACCTGATGCTGGGGCAGGGGATCGGGCCGTCCTGCCATCACCCGGCCTTTGATTTCAATGACGATGTGGCCCCCATTGGCGCGTCCTTCTTTGCCCGCCTTATCGAAACACGGCACGGAGTGTGAGCCATGGCGCTTGAAGACGCAAAAACCCAGATCGACCACGCCTTCACCCGCGACGACCTCAGAGGTGCGAGTTTCGAGAACGCCTTCGCCGGGGCCACGTCGTTCCTGCGGCGCAAATACACCAAGGACCTGACGCAGGTGGACATCGCCATCACCGGCGTGCCCTTCGATCAGGCCGTGACCCATCGCACCGGCACCCGGTTCGGCCCGCGCGCCATCCGCGAGGCATCGACCCTGCAACCCTACGACAAACCTTACGGCTGGGATTACAACGTGCTCGAAGACTTCGCGATTGCCGATTACGGCGATCTGGCCTTCGACTATGCCAAGACATCGGAATTCCCCGAAACGCTGAAATCCCATATCGCGGGCATTCTGGCGACCGACACCGCAACGGTCACGCTGGGCGGCGATCACTATATCACCCTGCCGATCCTCGAAGCCTATGCCGAGAAATACGGGCCGCTCTCGCTGCTGCAATTCGACGCCCACACCGACACCTGGGCGGATGACGACATGGAGCGCATCGACCACGGCACGTTTCTCTACAAGGCGGTCAAGCTGGGTCTGGTGGACCCAAGCCGGTCTGTCCAGGTGGGCATCCGCACCGACAATCCCGACACGCTGGGCTTCAACATCATCGACGCCCGCGAGATGCATCGCATCGGTCCCGAGGCCGTCGCCGAGCAGATCCGCGAGATACTCAAGGATTACCCGACCTACCTCACCTTCGACATCGACTGCCTTGATCCGGCCTTTGCACCAGGCACCGGCACCCCGGTCTGGGGTGGCCCGTCCACGGCCGACATGGCGGTGATCCTGCGGAATATCGCCGGGATCGAACTGATGGGGGGCGACGTGGTTGAAGTCAGCCCCCCATTCGATACTACGGGAGCCACGGCAATCGCGGGTGCGCATGTGGCGACAGAGATTCTGTCTCTCTGGGGCTGGACGCGCCGCGCCTGAAGGTCTGTACAAGTGATCAAAGGGGCAGGTGCCCCGTCGAGGCAAGGGTATAAGGCGTCGTGAAATTGATTTTCTGGGCATTGATCTTGATCGTTGTCGGAGGCTTGGCCTGGATCAGGCTGGCCCCGTCAGACCCGGCTGTCTGGCATGTCGATCCCAAGGTGACGGCCGATCAGGATCTGGCCGGCGGTGTCCGTCGGCGCATCCCGGCCGAGGATGGCACATTCGCCACGCTCGACCGCATCATCCTCGCGACGCCCCGCACCGAAGTGCTGGCGGGGAGCGTCGAAGAGGGCAAGGTGACCTACATCACCCGCTCGCAATGGATGGGCTTTCCCGATTACACCACCGTCATGAAGGACGCCGACGTGCTCGAGCTTTTTGCCCGCCAGCGCTTCGGTCAATCCGACTTGGGTGTGAACAAGGCGCGGGTCGAGGGCTGGCTGGACCGGCTCCGGTCGCAAGAGGGATAGCCCTTGACCGGACCGCGCGGATGTCCGACATCCTCACCATGATCCCCGAAGACCGCCTGCACCAGATCACATCGCGTTTCGAATACCTTGAGGCCCGGATGGCAGAAGGGGCCGGCGACATCGCGGCCCTGGGCAAGGAATATTCCGACCTCAAGCCGGTGGTCGAACAGATCGCCGAATGGAAACAGATCCGCGCCGATATCGCCGACGCCGAGGTGATGCTCGACGATCCCGAGATGCGCGAACTGGCTCAGGAGGAACTGCCCGACCTCAAGGCGCGGCTGCCAGAGGTGGAGCACGCCCTGCAACTGGCGCTTCTGCCCCGCGACAGCGCCGATGCACGCCCGGCGATGCTTGAAATTCGCCCCGGCACCGGGGGCGAAGAGGCGGCGCTCTTCGCCGGAGACCTGCTGCGCATGTACCAGCGCTATTCCGAAGCGCGCGGCTGGCGCTTCGAGATCATCGAGGAACAGGCGACCGAGATCGGTGGCATCAAGGAGGTCGTGGCGCATATCACCGGCGACAACGTCTTCGCCCGGCTGAAATACGAATCCGGCGTTCACCGCGTCCAGCGCGTGCCGGAAACCGAAAGCGGCGGGCGCATCCACACCTCTGCCGCCACGGTTGCGGTCTTGCCCGAGGCGCAGGATGTGGACATCCAGATCAACGCGGGCGATCTGCGCATCGACACCATGCGCAGTTCCGGCGCGGGTGGCCAGCATGTCAATACCACCGATTCGGCGGTTCGGATCACCCACATCCCCAGCGGCATCGTCGTCACCAGCTCCGAGAAATCCCAGCACCGCAACCGCGAGATCGCGATGCAGGTGTTGCGCACACGCCTTTTTGATATGGAACGTCAGAAGGTCGACGCCGAACGCTCGGCCAGCCGCAAGTCCCAAGTCGGCTCCGGCGACCGCTCCGAACGCATCCGCACCTACAACTTTCCGCAGGGCCGCCTGACCGATCACCGGATCGGCCTCACTCTCTACAAGCTCGACGCGGTGATGGCGGGCGATCTCGATGATATCATCGACGCGCTGACCGCCGATGCGCAGGCCACGCTGCTGGCCGAAATGGGAGCGACGCCCTGAGCATGTCCGGAACCGACCTTCTGCGCCGCGCCGTGACGCAGCTCAGGGCGGCCGGGATCGACGACCCCGCCCGCGACGCGCGCAGGCTTCTTGCGCATGTGCTTGACCAGCCACCCGGCCGCCTGACCCTCGTTATGGCCGATCCGGTCACCGACGCACAGGCGGACGCGTTCGACGCGCTCATCACCCGCCGCGCCGGCCGCGAACCGGTGTCCCACCTGATCGGAAAACGCGCGTTCCATGGCCGCGACTTCCTCGTCACGGCGGCGGTTCTCGATCCCCGACCCGAAACGGAAATCCTTGTAAACCAGTCCCTTGAGGCAGCTTTTTCAACCGTACTGGATCTGGGGACCGGCTCTGGCTGCATCCTTCTGACGCTGCTGGCCGAACGCCCCAAGGCTGTCGGCCTTGCCACCGACCTGAGCGATGCGGCCCTTGCCGTCGCCCGCCGCAACGCCGCGCAGCTCGGCCTGCTCGACCGCGCCGATTTCGCGCCGGGGGCCTGGTTCGATCCGGTGCCCGGGACGGCGCGCTTCGACCTCATCGTGTCGAACCCGCCCTATATCGCACGCGACGAGATGCCGGCGCTGGCCCCCGAGCTTGCGCATGAGCCGCGCATGGCCCTGACCGACGAGGCGGATGGCCTCAGCGCCTATCGCGCGATCGCGGCGGGCGCATCGCGCCACCTCGTGCCGAACGGTCGGCTCGTGGTCGAAATCGGCCCGACCCAGGCGGGGGCGGTCGGGGACCTGTTTTTGGCGCATGGTCTTGAAAACGTCAGCGTCCATGCCGACCTTGATGGTCGTGACCGGGTCGTCTCCGGCGTCTTCCTGCCGCAGATTGACCCCTGACCACCATATTCCGAAGCAGTTGGGCAGATTATACTTGTAAGCTGCGGTCGGACATGATTACTCAAAGGGGCCGAAGCGGTCGAGGCAGGTTTGCACCCCTCTCGCACGGTCGTAAGCCCAAACATGGATGCAATTGCACAGGACCCGCGCACGAAGCGCACACAGCAATCGCAAAACAGCTGAAAGAAGGCTGGAAAGTAACAAATGCGTTCTTCAAACAAACGTTCGCGGAACAAGAACAACCGCAGCCGCCCCAACTCTGTCGGCAACGTCGTCAACCGCGTGTTCGACAGCTCCGGCCCCGAGGGCAAGGTGCGCGGGACTCCGCAACAGATCATAGACAAGTACAACCAGCTTGCGCGGGATGCCCAGCTTGGCAATGACCGCGTCAATGCCGAGAACTTCCAGCAGCATGCGGAACATTACATGCGCCTGCTGAGCGAGGCACAGCGCGAACAGGACGCCCGCCGCGAGCAGCAGGAGCGGGAAAACCGCGAACGCCAGCAGCAGCGCGATGCGGACCGGGGCGCCCGTCCGGATCAGGACCAGCAGCAGCAGCCGCAGACCTCCGATCCCGCCACGGCTCCGCAGCCCGACGTGATGGACACGTCCGGCGACGGTGACAGCGACAGCGGCCTGGTGGAAACGCCAGAGGCCAAGGCCGAGGAAAAGCCGAAGAAACCCCGCGCCCCGCGCAAGCCCCGCAAAAAGCCCGAGCCCAAGACCGATTCCAAGACCGACGACTCCGCCGGTTCATCGGATGCTTCCAGGTCGGACGAAAAAGCGCCTGACGCGGCCGAGTGACGGGCGACGGCGGGCCCATCGCCCGCCGTTCGTGTGGCTCAGCCCAACCTGCGCGCCAAGGCGCAAAACCCCTCGACCGACACCCGTTCCGCGCGTTCCGTGGGGGCGATGCCGACGGCCGTCAGATGATCCTCGATATCGGGTGACAGCCCCTTCAGGGACGCCCGCAGCATCTTGCGGCGCTGGTTGAACCCGGCGGCGACCACCCGTTCCAGCACTTTCGGATCGGCCTCGAACCGGGGCGCGGGCAGGGCGCGCAGATGCACCACGGCGGAACTGACCTTGGGTGGCGGCGTGAACGCCTCGGGTGGCAGGTGCAGCACGATCTGCGCGTCGCAGCGCCACTGTGCCAGAACCGCAAGACGCCCGTAGGCCTTGTCTCCCGGCTTGGCGACAATGCGCTGCGCCACCTCTTTCTGGAACATCAGTGTCAGGCTGTCCCAGACCGGCGGCCACGCCTTGGGCGTCAGCCAGCGCACCAGCAATTCGGTGCCCACGTTATAGGGCAGGTTGGCACAGATCGCGATCGGCGGTGTCAGCCGGTCCAGCGGGTTGATCGCCAGCGCATCGCCTTCCACCACGTCCAGCCGTCCGGGATAGGCGTCGGCGATCTCGGCCAGCGCCGGCAGGCAGCGCGGATCCTTTTCCACCGCCAGCACCCGGCGCGCGCCTTCGGCCAGAAGTCCCCGCGTGAGACCTCCCGGCCCGGGCCCCACCTCGAGCACATCCATGCCCGTCAGGTCGCCCGCCTGCCGCGCGATCTTGGCGGTCAGGTTCAGGTCGAGCAGGAAATTCTGCCCCAGCGCCTTGCGCGCGCTCAGACCATGGGTCGCGATCACCTCGCGCAGCGGAGGCAAGCCATCAATTGTCGCCATGGAGCCCTCTGCATGCCGGGCGCATCCCCTGCTTCTTCTCTTCAAAAATATGCAAACGCTGTCCCATCCGCATCTACACCGCCGGACGTTGTGCCGAGGCCAGCCGCCACGCCATGCGCAGCGCCTCGATGGTCGAAGTGGGGTTGGCCTGTCCGGTGCCCGCGATGTCGAAGGCGGTGCCGTGATCCGGCGAGGTGCGCACGATGGGCAGGCCAAGCGTCACGTTCACACCCCGGTCGAAATCCAGCGTCTTGATCGGGATCAGCGCCTGGTCGTGATACATGCAGATCGCCACGTCATAGCCGGTGCGCGCCGCGGCATGGAACAACGTGTCCGCCGAAAGCGGACCGGTGATCCGCATTCCCTCGCTGCGCAACCGCTCCAGCACCGGCGCGATCACGTCGATCTCCTCGCGCCCCATGCGCCCGCCCTCGCCGGCATGTGGGTTGAGCCCCGCCACCGCCAGCCGCGGGTCGGCGATCCCGAACTGCGCCCGCAGGGCGGCATGGGTGATCCGGATGCGGGTCTCCAGAAGCTCGCGCGTCAGCGCCCGCTTCACCTCGTGCAGCGGAATGTGGATCGTCACCGGCACAACCCGCAAGGCGGGGCCGGCCAGCATCATCACCACCTCCTCCGCGTCGCAGAGATGCGACAGGAACTCGGTATGCCCCGGAAAGCCGAACCCCGCACCCTCCTGAAGCGCCTGCTTGTGGATCGGCAGGGTACACAGGCCTCCGGCCTTGCCGCTCGAGGCCAGCGCCACGGCGCGTTCGATCGCCGACACCACGAACTTGGCCTGGGTCGCCTGCGGTCTGCCGGGGGTACGCGGCCCGGCAAAGTCATGCCGCAGCACGGGCAGGGCCGGGCCGGCCGCACGGGCCTCGTCCGGCGCGGCGATTTCGACCCAGTCGGTGCCCCCGGGCAAATGCGCCGGGTCGCCGATCAGAAAGAACGGCACCTCGTCATGCAGCGCCGTCCATGCCTTGGCGGCCAGTTCCGGTCCGATCCCGGCAGGCTCCCCGATGGTCAGGGCGATGGGGGCTGCGGTCATTGCGGGGTGGTGATGCGGGCGTCGGCGCGCAGTTGCGACAGGTAGCTCTGGGCCAGCGAGTCGAGCCGCTGGTTCCGCAATCCCAGGACAAACTGGTCACGGTCGACATCCTCGTTCACCTCGGCGGTGCGGCCGCACAGCATGAGAAAGACCAGCGTCTGACCGTTCGACCGCGTGAGCGCCGTCGACACCTCGCCGGGATCGAGCTTGGAAAGCTCGAACGCGATGTCGGTGGGGATGGTCTCGGGCGGCAGGGTCTGACGGTCCAGCACCTCGGCGGGCTGGCCTTGCGCGACACCGTAGAGGTCGTCGCAGCGATCCACCCGGCTTTCCAGGACCCGCGCCTGGGCCAGCGTGGTGTCGCTGCGCCCGCCGGGCAGGTAATAGGCAGCGTATTCGATGGCCGAATAGGTCGGCGCGGTATACCCGGTCTCCTCGATTCCGCGCAGCTGGAACAGCGCCACCGCGTCCGGGATCGGGATCGGATCGGTCACTTCGCCCGGCGCCAGCGCCAGCACCAGCGGGCGCAGGACGGGCGGCAGATCTTCAAGGTTCTGCCACGGCAGACGGCCCCCCGCGTTGCGGCTGGCGGTGGCGGAATAGCGCCGCGCCTGGGCCGAGAACTCGGCCTCCGACGTGGTCTGGCTGATCAGCTCGGCCCGGTCGCGCACGGCGTCGGCCTGTGCCGGCGGGGCTGGCATGATGATTTCGGAGAGCAGCACCCGCACCGACGACCCGCCCGCCGCGCCAAGCGCCCGGTCGACCTCGTCTTCCGAGATGTTCACCCGCCCGGCAAAACGCGCCTGCACCAGCAACCGCCAGCTCAGGCCGGCGCGCACGAAATCCCGGAAGGTCTGCGCGGCCACGCCATTGGCCTCGAGCGCCTGGATGAATTCCTCGCGGGTCAGGTCGGCCCGGCCCGCGAATTCCGACATGCCGTCCAGCACTTCTTCGGCCGAGGGCACGATGCCCGCCGCATCGGCGGCCTGAAGCCGCAGGCGGTCGTCGATCAGCTGTTCGCGCGCCAGCTCCTGCACATTGCCGCGCGCGTTCAGCACGGTCAGCATCCGCGCGCGCTGGTCCAGTTCGTAGGCCGTCACCACGCTGTCATTGATGCGCAGCGCGGGGGCGAAAAGGTTCTGGGCAGTCGCGGACACCGGGCCAAGCGCCAGCGTCACTCCAAGCGCGATGGCGCCCAGCTTGCGGATCGAATTGTTCAATAGCTGCATGAACGGCGGTACTCCTTGCCGCTGCCGCCGGTGCTGAACCCAGTCAGCGCGACGGTCAGGCCGAAATCGGTAGATGGTTCAAGGTTAGTGGAAGAGGCAAAGCTGCGCGAGACCGAAAAGTCCACCGCGACACATTCGTTGCGGTATTCCGCGCCGATCCCTGCATTCAGGAACTGCTCTTCGGCGATGTCGTATCGGGTGTTGCCTGTGGCGGTCCAGTTGCGGGCGACGTTGTAACGCCCGTTCAGGCGCCATTGCGACTGGGCGTCGTCGCGGTCTTCAAGGCTGTCGGTGGTCAGCAGGATGTAGGAGGCACCAAGCGCATAGCGGTCACCGCTCACGTTGGCCTGCATCTCGGCCTTGGTGAAGCGCGTGTCGACAGGATCGAAGATCCCGCGTCCCAGAAGCTGGATCCCGGTCTTGTGCTGGAACTGCCCGGCGATCAGCCAGTCCGAGGCCGTGCTGTCCAGCCCGGACGAGCGCGAGAACGCGGCGTCGAGGTCTTCGCGCCAGACCCGTCCCAGAGTCAGCGACGCGCGCCAGCCCTCGGGGTCCTGCCGCATCCAGCGCAGCCCGGCCGCGCCGACCAGACCGCGTTCGCGTCGGTCCGGGGCCGGAAAGCGCGACAGCGACAGCAGGTTGCCTTCGTCGAATTCCACCCGCGTGCTTTCGTCGTTGGGAACACCGGATCTCTCGCCGCCGATCCAGCCGACTTGCGCCAGCGGTTCGAGCAGAACCCGCGCGCCGTTGGAGGTGCGTTTCAATAGGGGCCAGCGCAGTTCGACCGACGCCGCCGGTGTGATCTCGGTATAGTCGGGCTCGGACGTGGCATCCTGATCGACGAAGAAATGATCGACCCAGACCTGTCCCACCGCGCCCGCGCGCAGGCCACCCGGCAGGGTCCAGCGGTCCCGCCAGCTCAGATCGAGGTTGGCGCGGGCCATGTCGCGCCCGTCGACCACGCTGTCGGCGTCGCTGCCGTCGACATCGGTATCCGAGTACCGGAAATGGCCATGCAGCTGGACCCCGAGTCGCATCTCGCCGCCGACACGGGCCGGAAAGAACCTCCGGTTATAGCGCAGATCGCCGATGATCGTCGGTTGTGTGGCGTTGTTCTCGCCATCGGTCAGGCTTTCGTAATGGATCAGCCCGGTCGAGAAGGAACTGTCCCGCCGGGTGCGCGACAGGGTGATGGCGCTGTCCAGCCGGTCTTTCTTGAAGACGCTGTTGTAGTCGTTGAGATAGGATTCGTCGCTGACCGCCTCGATATCGAAGGCAAGCCGAAAGTCCCGCGGCAGGCGAAACGATCCCTCGGCAAAGAGCAATCCGCGCGCCGCCCCCTTTTCCAGGCTGTCCCGGCTAAGCGCTCCGTTGACCGTGAGATCCCCATTGCGGAACGCCTGACGATACCGCAACTCCAGCGTCCGGGTGATCGGTGACACATAGGGTGTCAGCGTCAGGTCCGCATGATCGCCGATCGGCACGAAGTAGGGCAGCTTGATCCCGAAGCCCAAAAGGCTCGATGTCTTGAGTTCCGGTATCAGGAACCCCCGCGCCCGTTCCAGAGTCGGGTCGGGCAGGCGCATCCGGGGGATGTAGAAGACCGGCACACCCAGTACCCGCAACTGCGCATTGTCGAAATAGATCTGGCGTTCCTCGGCGTCATGCACCACGCGGCTGGCCCGGATCGCCCAGAGCGGCGGGCCGTTGCTGCCGCAGACCTGGCACGAGGTCGCGGCCACCTGGCTCATTGCCGTGTAACGTCCATTCACCCGCGCGGCGCGGGCCGAGGCGATCTGAAGCTGTTCGTCCAGGACGAATCGCGCGCTTTCCAGCAGGCCGTTCTCGAACCCCTGGTCCAGCTCGGCCTGGGTCGCGGTCAGCACGTCGCCATTGGGCTGGATGATCCGGATCGGCCCCTGGATGTCGAGCGTGTTGTCCGTGCGGTCATAGACGATCGTCGACGCCGTCAGCCGTGTGCCCTCGTGCAGCGCCTCGACATTGCCGGTCGCCACCAGGACGTCGCCACCCTGTTCCACCAGCACCTGGTCGGCAAGCAGCAGGACGTCGTCGGTCTGGGCGCGCAGCGTCCCCGTGGTCAGCATCAGCGCGCAGAGGCCGGCAAGCAGGGCGCGCCGCATCACCCGTCCTCCCTGTGCAGGATCAGCCCAAGCGCCAGCAGCACCGAGGCCAGTGGCGGCACCCAGGCGGCGGCCAGCGCGTTCAACTGCCCGTTTTCGCCCAGGATCTGCGCGAAGTTGCGCACGTAATACAGGGAAAACCCAAGCAGAACCGCCGACAGGACGGCAATTCCGGTGCCGCCCATCCGGCTGTGGCGCATGGTGAAGGCCGCGCCGATCAGCACCATCGCCACCAGGAAGACCGGGCGCGCCATCTCCATCTGCAACCACACCGCGTGCCGCCTTGCCGAGAACCCGGCATCCTCGAGATCGGTGATGAAATCGCTCAATTCCCAGACCGAGATCGCCGAGGGCCGTCCGAACCGGTCCTTGATGTTGTCCTCGGTCAGCGTCGACGGCACCGTCAGGACGTCATGGCGCACCGAATTGGTCTCGGGATTGACCCCCGCCACCAGTGGCCAGACCTTGGCGTCCTGCAAGACCCATTCGCCGTTTTCCAGCGTCGCCTGGTCGGCATCTATGCGCCGCGTCGGCCCACCCCCTTCGGCATAGGCGACGAACATCACGTCATAAAGCACCGTGCCGTTCGGATTGGCGCGGGCTGCCCGGATCACCGTCTGGCCGCGCGGATCGGATTGGCGCAGCCACAACCCCTCGGCACCGATCGACAGCGCCGAGGTGCCGCCATTGCGGTAGGTCTCGCGCAGGTCGGCATAGGCTTTCGAGGTCGCCGCCACGATCGGGTTGCCCATCGCCACGGCCAACCCGCCGATCATCGCCGCGACGACCAGCGGCCCGACCAGCGCGGTCAGCCCGGACCGGCCCGCCGCCCGCGCCACGACCAGCTCCGATGACCGCGCCAGCGACACGAATAGCGTGATGGAGGACAGGATCATCACCAGCGGCAGGATCTGGTACATGCCTTCGGGGGTGTTCAGCAGCGTCAGCCGCATCACCTCGGCAAAGCTCACGGAGTCGTCGAGCCGGCGAATCTGCTCCACCAGGTCAAGCAGCACCTGGAACAGGAAGAACACGGCGAAGATGCCCAGAAAGGTCCATAGGAAACGCCGAGCGAAGTAAAGATGCAACGTCATGCCGCCACCTCCTCCTCTGTCGCTGCGTTACCCCTGGAATGTCGGAACGGTCGTGCCGCCAGGTGCAGCACCACGGCCGCAATGGCCAGCCCGACAACCGACGGCAGGTAGACCAGCGGCCACAGATAGGCATGGTCGCGGGTCGGATCGGTGACGGCGCTTTCCACCAGCTTGATGACGACCAGAAGAAAGATCGCCAGCACGATCTGACGCCCGACGCCGAACCGGCTGAAGCCACCGGTCAGCAGCGTCGCGAACCCGATCAGCGCGGACACCATCCCCAGCAGCGCCTGCTGGAACCGTCCATGCAGTTCCTCGGTGATCCGGGCCAGCCGCACCCCGACCAGGTCGGCCATCTCCTGGGGACGGGCGATCATGTCCCCTGTGGAAAGATGCCGGGGCCGCAGGTTGAGGTTCTGATCCTGCACGATCAGCGTGCTGATGTCATAGGTGAAATCCTGAAACAGCGTCGTCGACAGCGCCTGGGTCTCGAGCCGCAAAGTCTGCGCCAGTCCGCTCACCATGACGAGGCGTGGCCCGGTCTCTCCTTGCACCACATAGGCACGCTCCGCGGTATAGGTGGTCTCGCGGTCGTCGGTCCGGCGGTCCGACAGGTAGACGTCGCGCAATTCGCCTTCGGGCGTGATTTCGCGGATGAAGAATGTCACGCCCGGTCCGGGATGCAGGAACGTGCCTTCGCGCAGCAGACGCGCGCTGACGGATCCGGAAATCTCCACCTCGCGCTGCTTGAGCTGGGATATCGAAGCCGGCACCAGGAAATGCGTCAGCACCGACATCATCAGCGCCACGATCACCCCGAACAGCAGGACCGGCCGCGCCAGTCGCCACGGGCTGTAGCCGGTCGCCTGAACCACGGTCAATTCCGAGTCGCCGATCATCCGGTTGGTCACGTAGACCGCCGCCGCAAACGACGCCATCGGCAGCACGAGCGCGATCACGCCGGGCAGGCTGAGCGCGGTGAATTCCAGAAACACGCCGGCCGAATGGCCGTCGGCAATCAGCCGGTCGAACAGGATGACGGCGCGGTTGACCCAGTAGACGGCAACCAGCACAAGCGCAAAGAACCCAAAGAGGACCATGAGTTGCGACAGCATGTATCTGTCGAATCTTGGCACAGCGGACCCCTTCACACGAGATAGAGTGGGCCGACACGACCCGGTGCCCTAGGGTTTGCGGGAAAACCCGCCTCTGGTCAACCGCACGCGCGGGCGTTACCCCTATGTCAAAACCATCTCATGGAGCAGAACATGGCGGAACTTCGCGCACTCTCATTCGCGCCGGTCGATCTTGACGCCCTTGCCACCGCGCAGGGCCGGATCGCGGTCTTTGTCACCCCCGATCTCAAGCTGAGCGCCGGCGCGCGCCGGCTCAACCGGCTGGCCAAGGGCGCCATCGCCCGGGCCACCACCTCCGAGGCCTGGGACAAGCTCGACGAGGGCAAGGTGATGTCCTTCACCTGGCCCGCCGGGGTCGAGGCCGAGGCCATCGACCTGGTCAAGCTGTCGCGTCGTCCGACGCCGGAACAGGCCCGCAAGGCGGGGGCCGCGCTGGCCATGACGGCGGGATCGTCGGAGCTGACCGTGCTGGTCGAGGGCACGGGCAGGGCGGAAGAAATCGCGCTTGGCCTGGCGCTGCGCGGCTATGGCTTTGACGATCACAAGACCAAGAAATCCGACCCGATGGGCAAGGCCACCCTGATGTGCAGCAAGCCCGAGGAGGTCGAAGCCGCAGCGGCGCCGCGTCTGGCCGTGGCCGAAGGCGTCTGGTTCACCCGCGACCTGGTCAACGAACCCGCCAACGTGCTGACCACCACAGAATTCGCCAAACGGCTTCAGGCCCTCGGCGATCTCGGGGTCGAGGTCGAGGTGCTCGAAGAGGACGCGCTGGAAAAGCTGGGCATGGGCGCGCTGCTCTGTGTCGGGCAGGGGTCGGTCAGCCCGTCCAAGGTGGTCATCATGCGCTGGACCGGCGGTGCCAAGGGCGACGCCCCGCTGGCGCTGATCGGCAAGGGCGTGGTCTTCGACACGGGCGGCATTTCCCTCAAGCCGGCGGGCGGTATGGAGGACATGACCATGGACATGGGCGGCGCCGGTGTGGTGGCGGGCGTCATGCATGCGATTGCCAGACGCAAGGCCAGGGCCAACGTGGTCGGCATGGTGGGCCTTGTCGAGAACATGCCCTCGGGCAACGCGGTGCGGCCCGGTGACGTGGTCACGTCCATGAAGGGCGACACGATCGAGGTCATCAACACCGATGCCGAAGGTCGGCTGGTTCTGTGCGACGTGATGTGGCACGCGCAGGAAGCGGAAAAGCCCGCCGCGATGATCGACCTCGCCACCCTGACCGGGGCTTGCATCATTGCACTCGGGCATGAAAACGCCGCCGTCTATTCGAATGACGACCCGCTCGCCAATGCCTTCCTCAAGGCGGCGGAAACGGAAAGCGAAGGCGCGTGGCGCATGCCGCTGGGCAAGGCCTATGACGACATGCTGAAATCTCCCGTGGCCGACATGAAGAACGTCGGAGGACGGCCCGCCGGGTCGATCACCGCGGCGCAGTTCCTCAAGCGCTTCGTCAAGGACGACATCCCGTGGATTCACCTCGACATCGCCGGGGTTGCGCATGTCAAAAGCGATCTCGACATGTCGCCCAAGGGTGCGACCGGCTGGGGCGTCCGCGCGCTCGACCGGCTGATCGCCGACAAGTACGAAACCCGGGACTGACCATGGGCGCGGCGTATTTCTACCACCTCACGCAAAAGCCGCTCGAGGCGACCTTGCCCATGCTGCTGGGCAAGGCGCTGGGTGTCGGCTGGCGCGTCGCGGTGCGGGGGACCGATGCCGCGCGTATGGACTGGCTGGATCAGAAACTGTGGCTGGGGTCCGAGGACGGGTTCCTGCCGCATGGTCTGGCGGGCGGGCCGCATGACGCGGCCCAGCCGGTACTGCTGACCGTCTCGGCGCAGGCCGCCAACACCCCGCAATGCCTGATGAGCGTCGATGGCGCGGATGTCGCACCGGACGAGGTGCAGGCGCTAGAACGGGTCTGTGTGCTCTTTGACGGAAATGACCCTCCGGCGGTCGAGGTGGCGCGTGGCCAGTGGCGCAAACTCACTGGCGCAGGCTGTTCGGCGCAATACTGGTCCGAGGAATCGGGCCGTTGGGAAAAGAAGGCCGAAGCCTGAATTCGCACATGTTAACAAAAGGTTAAACGGTCAGCGGCGTTGACCCATTGTTTCGCGCGCGAAACATTCGGTCCGCTTCGGACCTACCTGTGCAGACCCCATTGTGAGCCTCTGCGCATTCGCTTACGCTTTGCTCTGAACCTGACCTTGAGGGAGGAACGCAGGGCATGAGCAAGAGCTTCGACATGATTGTCATCGGGGCCGGACCGGGCGGCTATGTCGCGGCCATCCGCGGCGCGCAGCTTGGGTTGAACGTGGCGATTGTCGAACGCGAACATCTGGGCGGCATCTGTCTCAACTGGGGCTGCATCCCGACCAAGGCGATGTTGCGCACCTCCGAAGTGTTCCACCTGATGCACCGCGCCAAGGAGTTCGGCCTCACGGCAGACGGCATCGGCTACGATCTGGACGCGGTGGTCAAACGGTCACGCGGGATCGCCAGGCAGCTCAATTCCGGGGTGGGCCATCTGCTCAAGAAGAACAAGGTCACCGTGCTGATGGGCGAGGCGACGATCCCCGCCAAGGGCAAGGTGCAGGTCAGGACCGACAAGGGCACCGAAGACCTGACCGCCAATAACATCGTCATCGCGACCGGCGCCCGCGCTCGCGAATTGCCGGGGCTGGAGGCCGACGGCGATCTGGTCTGGACCTACAAACACGCGCTGGTGCCCAAACGCATGCCGAAAAAGCTGCTGGTGATCGGATCCGGTGCCATCGGCATCGAATTCGCCAGCTTCTACAACACGCTGGGCGCCGAGACGACCGTGGTCGAGGTGATGGACCGAATCCTGCCGGTCGAGGATGCCGAGATCAGCGGTTTCGCAAAGAAACAGTTCGAAAAGCAGGGCATGAGGATCCGCGAACAGGCGATGGTCAAGCAGCTTGATCGCGGCAAGGGCAAGGTCACGGCCCATATCGAGACGGGCGGCAAGGTTGCGAAAGAAGAGTTCGATACGGTGATTTCGGCGGTGGGCATCGTCGGCAACACGGAAGGTCTGGGTCTCGATGCGCTTGGGGTCAAGATCGACCGGTCCCATGTCGTGACCGATCCGATGTGCCGCACCGGGGTCGAGGGTGTCTATGCCATCGGTGACATCGCTGGCGCGCCGTGGCTGGCGCACAAGGCCAGCCATGAGGGTGTCATGGTGGCCGAACTGATCGCCGGTGGGCATCCGCATGCCGTGGAGCCGGACAGCATCGCGGGCTGCACCTATTGCCAGCCGCAGATCGCCAGCGTCGGCCTGACCGAGGCGCAGGCCAAGGAGCAGGGCTACGACATCAAGGTCGGGCGCTTCCCGTTCATCGGCAATGGCAAGGCGATTGCGCTGGGGGAATCCGAGGGGCTGGTCAAGACGGTGTTCGATGCGAAAACCGGGGCGCTTCTGGGCGCGCATATGGTCGGTGCGGAGGTCACGGAACTGATCCAGGGCTATGTCGTCGGACGACAGCTGGAGACCACTGAGCAGGATTTGATGCAAGCCGTGTTCCCGCATCCGACCCTGTCGGAGATGATGCACGAGGCGGTGCTCGATGCCTGGGGCCGGGCGATCCACTACTGATCTTGGGAGCGCGTTTCCGTTAACGGAAACACATCCTGCGTCGACGCAGGATGGGCGCGGACGGTGACGGATGACCCTTTTCTCACCGTCGCAGGAAGCACGTCAGACGTGCTGGCCGCCGTTCACCTCGATCTCCGTTCCTGTCACATACCCACTCTGGCCCGAGCACAGGAAATAGATCACGTCCGCCACCTCCTGTGGCTGGCCAAGCCGCCGCATCGGCAGTTTCTCGACGATCTTGTCGGTGCCTTCGCTCAGGATGCTGGTCTCGACCTCGCCGGGCGCAATTGCGTTTACCCGGACCCCCAAGGGTCCGAAATCATGGGCCATTTCGCGGGTCAGTGCGGCCAGCGCCGCTTTGGACGTGGCAAAGGCGGCACCGGCAAAAG
>NZ_JAIPUT010000103.1 GCF_020055635.1 Marivita sp.
GGCGACCTGTCGATCAAAGTCTCGGGCCATGAGGCCTTGGCCAAGGAGTTTGACGCAGTTTATCTTCGTCTCTGCGCGACTTCGGCGATGGTAGCCGGTCAACTTTCGCCAGAGTGCCCGTCCGAGATATTTGCAGGCTCTCACAGCTTCGTTTCGCGCAATAGCTCCCGCCGTGGTTGGCTTCCAAAGTTGGGCATTTTTACGCGGCGGGATGATGGCTGCGGCCCCCCGATCAGCAATCACATTGTGGCATCTGCGCGTGTCATACGCCCCATCAGCGGTGACCGTGGCAATCTCTTGATCGGGCGGGACCTGTTCCAGCAGGTCGGGCAGCATAGGTGCGTCGCCGACATTGCATGTAGTGACACCAACCGCACGGATCTCCAGTTGTCGCGTAGCCCTTAATTGTGAGATGAGAAA
The DNA here is from genome assembly GCF_020055635.1 of Marivita sp. Taxonomy (GTDB): domain Bacteria; phylum Pseudomonadota; class Alphaproteobacteria; order Rhodobacterales; family Rhodobacteraceae; genus Marivita. The sequence goes on from NZ_JAIPUT010000103.1 coordinate 421, forward strand.
TCCAACGAAATCAACGGCCACTCTTTGCCCTTAAATATGAGATTTTGCCTTTAATTCGGGAGTGGGCAAAAGCTGGTGGTCAAGCGGCCCGCTTTGAGACGGCTAGCCTTCCGTCAAGCACAGCGGCCCGAGTGATGGCAACCCGATGCGCGCCCCGCGGTGACCATCTCATGCGCCGCCGCTTGCCCATGCGGGTGTTGCCGATGTCATCAACACAGCCTTCTGCCCGGGACGACGAAACTGCGAGGCCATTCCGGTGTCGATGGCCGTAGTCCACGAGCGCGTCGACGTTGTTCGCAAGGTAGGAATAGAGGTCCTGGCACCGAGATCTGACGCGCTTGGCCGCTTCTCGTAATTCTCAGGTTTGGGCGCGCAGACGATCGCAATCGATCTGAAGAACTTTGAGGATTGTCGCGGCGGTCATCACTTTGCCATGCCAAAGGTACCGCCCCGGAGCCTCGCGCGGTCGCTTTCCGTTCGAACCGGTCCACGAGAAGCATGTGCGGCACAGTTAGGGCACCCAAAGGCGCCCATCACGTTGCCATCGTGCCGGCCGCCGTTCTCGATGGACGATTGACCAGCGCATACCAAAGAGCAGCCTGACCCCCAGGTTTTGCCCACTCCCCCGGAAGACCCGGTTGGTCAGATGGAGGGCAGGGTTGGAGCATAGGCTTGCCTCACCCAGGCTGGGGGATCCGCCCTGACCCGGACAAGATGACCTCGATCAAATGTCAGGACGAGCTTGGGGTTTTGACCCGCCACGGAGTTGTCGTAGACAAGGCCAATATCCGCGAGACGCACTGCCTCGCGGATAAGAGGTGCCGAGCGATCGTATCGTTCGCGGATCTTGGTTTCGGGCACTCCGTGCCCACCGGCTTCGACGCGATATGTGACGCGCGCCACCGCGAGGTCGGCGCTATCCACCCCGATATGCATCACCCAGACAGTATATCCTCTGACGCGTGCCTCTCTAACCAGCTCGAGCTTCGACGGATGCGAGAAGACCGTCTCGGCAACGAGATCGCCTCCTCTGGAGATGATCTCCGCCCGTCGCTGCGCCGCGATTTCCGCGGCCTTGTAGGAGGCTTCCGGGCTGGCATCGCCAAGCTCATGGCGCTGGATGACGTCGGCATTGATGAAAGGACCCGCGAATGCCGGTGCCACGCGGGTCTGGTAAAGGGTCGACTTGCCGGCGCCGTTGGGGCCGGCAAGCAGGATCATTGTCGGATTCATCCGTCGGTTCGTGAGTCCGTACGGACAATGTTCCCGGAAGCATCAAGGCCTACGGCTTTGCCGCTCTTGCGGAGTTCGATGAAGAAAGCTTCTTCGTCGGGTCCGGGTTCCGACATCTTCTCCAGGAACCTCTCTGACCAGACGGCCTTTTCCTCCGCAGTCAGGACACCAGTTTCGAGCTCTCCTGCGAGCACCCGCGAAATCCTGGCATGGTCAAAGCTGCTGGATCTCTCGATGGCACGACCGATCCGCGCCCAGTGCATGATCTGCCCTGCGAGTGAACGGCTCTGGAGCCCGGAAACGGCGCGCGCCTCATCAACGAACGCATCGTCGGCAAACTTCACGGATTTGGCCATTGGTTACCTCCTGAAGCAAAAGGTAGCGTTTCGCTACCTTGATGTCAAGGGAGCGCCATCCCATCAGCACCACCGCGCCCTCCGCCGCGCATATGCAGTGTCAGGGTCTCCCCCCGATCTTTCCTTGGCAGGTCCATGATCAGCCCGTCGCGGACGATCCCGCTCCAGGCACACCCCGGCTGCGCGCCGCCGCGGCGTACCCGTCGCAAGACCGCCCCGAGACGGCGCCGTCTCAGCCGAGCCTGCGCTCGACGGTGGCCCTGCGCCGGTAGACCGGCGCGCAGCCTTCGCAAGGGTCGCACGTGTTCGACCTCGTGCGCCTCGACCGGGAAACCCTGGCCGGACGTCCGCTCTGCTGCGCGCCGCAAAGCATTTGTCCAACCCTGTCTCCGGTTTTCGGCTCGTGTCCGTGACACACTCAGTATCTTGATCGACTTGCTCCCGGCAAAAAGCGCTCAGGCACGATTTCCGAAAAATTTCTCCTTGCGAAGGCATCAAGCGCTTCTGCGCGCGTGCGATGTCCCGGACCGCGCCGGTCAAGGGTCGTGTCGCTGTCATTGTCGATATACCAGCGGTCGATCCTGTCGTTGCAGGTTCCGCAGAAGCCGCCGCGGGCCAACGAGTAGCCGGTGTAGCGCCCGGCCAGGCAGATGCGGTTGCCGCGCGCGAGGGTGAATGAAGTCGTCATGGTTGAACCTGTTCCTGTTTCCCGGCGGACGGTGCCAGGAGTCGTTATCCGTCCTGCGAAAGAGATGGGACAGAACGACATGCACCAAAAAATTTCAGCTCTGTCGGAGAGCATCCAAAGGACCTGTCGAGCGCATGCTCGATCCCTGACTGGGTCCGCAGCACCGCAGTCAGCTCCCCTCGGCGACCCGCGGAAGAGGTCCGGCTCTCCGGCAATGTGCGGAAAGAAAAAGGAGAAGGAGAAGAATTTTCCGCCCGGCAGCTTTTCCGTCATTCAGGAAAAGACGCCACCTCTTATCCAAGCGCCCCTGGGCGCAGCGCCGATATCGCCCGACCCGCAGAGCGGGAAATTCATGTTCACACCATACCAGAAAAGAAAGGAGAGGCCAGATGAACGATCAGCACTCCCATCAAACCCAGTCGCAAATGATCTCCGAGGACGGCCCCATCCAGACCTTCAAGATGGAGCATGGATCCGGCTACATCACGTACAGCGTCGAGACGCTTGACGGACGCGCGTCGCTCGTCAGCCTGGAAATCATCAAGTACTACGGCTGGGCCGCAAAGCTTTCCGTAGGGACAGGGACACATGCGTGGCTTATAGCCCCAAGCCGCTTCGGTCTCTCGACCCCTGAAAAACAGAAGTGGCTCACGAGGATCACCGGCTTCGTCTCTCAGGTGCTCGAGGACCTCGAGGGGGCTGCATGGGCTCTGCGGCAGACGGAGTTCCCCGCTCGTGCGCTGGAGGACCTCGCTCCCGAGGAGCAGGCAGAAATCCGGGCGGAGCTGCCAAAGGCCTTTTCCGCGTCTCCGCAGGTCCGGGCGATGTTCGGGGAATGTCTGCTGGAGATGGCACGGCTCTTTCCCGATGCGCGGGAGATCCTCCGCGAAGGGCGCGCTGAAGCCGCCTGCGACAGGCGCCTCAAAAAACAATATGACAAGCTTCCAGAGGGTATGATCCTTGCCTGTCGGCGCTCGGCGGCAGCGGTGGGCATCGTTTCGCACAATGACCTTTCAAGCCGGAAAAGCCTGATCACATGGCGCACGCGGGACGGCAAGATCACTTATGTGCTCTCACCCGGACTGCGCCGGGAATTCTGCCTGATGACGGCAGAACGGGCCCGGGCGCTTGCGCCCGGGGTGCTGTCCAACCACGAGACGCTCCAGGCACTCCGGCAGGCAGAGCAGGTCGCCGCGCTCGTTCCGGATCTCGCGTAGCATCTCCGAGGGAAACTGCGGGGCAGCTTGCGAGAGCCCGGCCCGGTGTTGTCACGTTAACGGGCGTGAGGTTGCTGGTGCATTGATCTGGGCTTAGGGGATTTCGATGCAGACATTGAAAATCAACTACAAGCGCCACCGGTTTCCACCTCAGATCATCGCTCATGTTGTCTGGCTCTACGTCCGGTTCAACCTGAGCCTGCGCGAGGTCGAGGAGATGATGCTGGCACGTGGCGTGGACGTTTCGTACGAGACGATCCGGCGCTGGACCGTCAAGTTCGGCCCTCTGATCGCCCACGTTCTGCGGCGACGGCGGCCGCGCCCCGGCGATGTCTGGCACTTAGACGAAGTCGTCGTGAAGATAGCGGGCCGGTCATACTGGCTGTGGCGCGCGGTCGATCAACACGGCATCGTTCTTGAGGAAATCCTTCAATCCAGGCGAGACAAGCGCGCTGCAAAGCGGCTTTTCGTCAAACTGATAAAACGCTAGCGCTGGTCGCGGAGATGGCGCTCGCGCGCTTCCTTCTGGCGAATGTCGAGCCGCGCATCTCGGCGGCCGCCCGGCCGTGCGCCGCACCGCCCGGCTCTTCGAAGCCATGACCGGGGCGCGCCGGATGACGCCGTGCCTCCGCCGCGGGATCCTGGACCTCCATCGCCTGCTCTCCCTGCAAGGGGGTGGACGACCCGGAGAGTTTGGAGGCCGCCTGCTTCGCGCAGCTCGACCCGGGTTCGGACCTGGTGGCGGAACTCTGCCGCCTCGGCGACGGGCTGCGCGACCACCTGGAGGCGCTGGCAGAAGCCGCGCCGCATCACCGCGATCTCGCCCGGGCGCTTGGCGCCTGAAGGCGCGCGCGATCGAGCCCGGACTGCCTGCCGCCGAGCAACCGCGGGCGTCCGCCGTGGCGCCCGCGTCCCTCTCCGGAAGGCGGGGCCCGATCCGACACAACAAGAGGAAAGTTCATGTTCGACCCGCAACTGGCCAAGGAATCCCGCGTCTTTTTCTTAGGTGTTTCAATGATTTGCAGAATTCATGACGCAAAATCCCCACCAAATGACCCATTTTCTCCGCGACATGACGCAGGATCCCCGCGAAGCGACGCAATTTCCCCGCGCGATGACGCACGTTTCCTGCGGGCGGTTTCGGGGTGTCGTCCCTTCGAGCGGACCGGTGCGCATTCCGTCGGCGTCGCTCGGCGGGCGGGACTGGAACTCCCGCCGCATGAGCTGTTCTGACGGGGTGCCGCGGAACGGCGGCGCGGCAGCCGGGGCCGGAGACCGCGACAGCCGACCTATTTGCGTCCGCCGGTTTTTCCGTTCGGATCGAAGCGATCCTATCTTCTGCTCGGGCACCCGCGGGGCGCCCCGTCGTCCGACCGGGCGGCGACATCAGATGAACAGGAGGACAGCATGTCCCACCAAACAACCAACGGGCCGGGCGGTGTGCCGCTGGGCGAGATCCTGGATCTCGCCGACAGTCTCGGCCGGCAGATCGCCGCTCTCGGCATCACCGACCCGGACGACAGGAAGACGTTCTGCGTCCTGCTCGGAGAGGCCCTGACCGACGAGTTCCTGTCGACAGGCCTGGCCGAGCAGCTTCTTCCCTATCAGGAGCGGCTCGCCAAGATCGCCGGCTCGGCAATCGACGCATGCTTCACGACCGAAACCCTGCCGCTCTGTGCCGCCCTTGGCGCCCGGTCGGGGCCTGCGATCGAGATGCCGGACGTTAAGGCGGGTACGCGAGCACTCATCGTGAGCTTCGTCATGATGCGGAAGCTTCTTGGACTCCCGGCCTCCGACTTTCTCGACCTTTTTGTCTGGGTTCAGACCGCTCTGCTCCTGTCGACGTTTCTCGACGCGCGTCCGGGTTTGGCCGCCGGGCTCGGGGTCAGGCGTCCAAATAAGCGCAGCAGGCGCCGCCGTGTCATCCGGCATTGACCGCACGGGTCATTGGAAAGGGCGTCCCGGACGCGGGCCGGACCATGTCGCGCAGGGCCGCCAGTCACGCGGCGGGCGGCCTCGTCCCTCCGCTGGGAGCGGCAAACCGCCCCCACGGACATTCGATCACATGACTTGCCGCGGCGATTTGGGACGAGCCGCATTTTTCCCTTTGTCCCCTCCGCAACGAGAAACGCGGAGGTCGGGAGCGTGGGAAAGAACGGAAAATCCAGAAGTTCGGAACGAGGCTGTGCCGCGTCGCTGTCGGCACGGCTCGAACCCGTTCTTCTGGCGGGCGGCGGCTGACGGGCTGCTGCTGCCGGTCCGGCGCGGTCGCAGCGTGCTCTACCGGCTGGCGGAGGTGTTCGCCTTCGAGGGCGGGCCGCCGCTTGCGGGGTGGGACGCGGCCTACAGGGTGGACCTGATGCTTCCCGAGGAGGTCGGGGCGCAGGTCGCGCGCGGTCGTGACTGGGTCCTCGACCGGGCCCGGTCCGGCGAGCTGCCCTGCCGCCGGGTGGGCTCGCAGGTCCGCTTCGTGCCGGCCGAGGTGGCGCGCTGGCAGGAGAGCTGGGCGTGATCCCCGGCTCCGTGCCCAAGCCTGTGGCCATCGCCTCGGAGCACCCGTCCCGAACGGAAAACTCTGCGATTTCGGGTCTTTCGGGCCTCTCGAACGGAACGGCTGCGCAGCTTTATGGGGCAAATCTGCGGGACCGTTTCGTTCATTTGCCGGTGCATGAACGCAACTCCCCTCCGATGAACGGAAAAACCCATGACTGAACGTACTGACCGTCTCGATACCCTTCTCGATGTCTATCTCCGGCTGCCCTCGCTATATAGTTCCGCCTCGGCCCAAGCCTACCGGTCGGCGTTCCAACGGGCAAGCGGCTGACCGGGAAGCGGCTTGCGCAGATCCCGGCCGAAGTCGTCGAATGGGAGCGCCTCGCCGCCCGGATCGTGTGGGCCGGCGAGTGCACCCGTGCGAGGACCCCCGAGGCCCGGCAGCGGGCCTTCGATGGCTTCGTGAACCGGATCTCCGCCGCAATCCGCCGGGCGCCGGAGGTGGCAACGCCGCAGACCGTGCCCGGCGACGTGATGGCGGACTGGGACGCGATCGCGGACTATGTCGCGCTGGCCGAGACTAGGTTCGACGCGCGGGGTGACCAGCTGTTGCCCACCCAGTCCACCCTGTCGATCGCGAGCCTGCGGGCCAGGCTCGGCCATGTCCGTCCGGCAGAGATCGATACCGCGGAGGCCATCGCTGCGCTCCGCGCGCTGCCGGCAGTTTCGCAACGCCATCCGGTTTCTGAACGGGCTCATCGCGACGCGGGCGCGCCACGCGCCGATCGCGCGTCTGCTGCCGTCCACGCCCGTGGGGGACCTGCCGACGCTCCGCGACCGTCCGATGGACTGGTCGCGCTGCACCGAAGCGTTCCACACGGACCTGAGCCGCGTCGTTGAGCTTGCGATCCGGGGCGCGCGGGAGCGGGACCGGTTCGGCGGACGGCTGGGCCGCGACCCGGTGGCCGAGCGGCGCCGGGCCACGCGGCGCTCTCCTGGCTCGCCCGGCACGCCTTCGCGGATCGGGCAACGGTCTACACCTTCGGTCGCGTCGAGGACCTGCTGACCGGGGACAGTGTCGCGGCCGCCGTCGACCGGTTCGCCGCACGCGCGAAGGCCGACGGGGTCCTCAAGGTTCCCAACACCACCAGCTCGATCGAGGATCTGCGCTTCGACCTCTACGCAGTCGAAGTTTCGAATGTGGGCTCTCCAACAATGCCGAGCAGTTCCGGGCAGCAGGGTGACCGAATGGAGGCGGCAGTCACGGCTGCGGGGATCGCGGCCAGCGAGGAGAGAGGCGCAGTCTCTGCGCCTCTGGCCATTGGCGGGGCAGGGGGGCTGCGCGCTGGCGGCCCACCCGCTGACCGTCTGGCGCGATGGCTTGACGGGATGGAAACCGCCTGCCTAACTGGAATGCGGCATCTTGACGATATCGAGGCATGGTCAGCGCGGGCAGACAC
>NZ_JAIPUT010000043.1 GCF_020055635.1 Marivita sp.
ATGTCGGACTTCACGCCCGTCGCAGTCTCGTTATGCGTGGCCAGAACCGCCTTGATCTTGTGCGACGTGTCTGCGGTCAGGATCTCTTCAAAGCGGTCCGCCGGAACGCCCTGCCCCCACGGCACATCGACGATCTGGACATCCAGACCAAAGCGTTGGCACATGTCGATCCAGCGATGCGAGAACATCCCGTTGCGGGCAACCAGAACGCTGTCTCCTGCGCTGAGCGTGTTGGTCAGCGCGGTTTCCCAGCCACCCGTGCCGGAGGCTGGAAAGATGAATACTTCTGCGCTGGTGCTTTTCAGGATCTGCTGAACCGCCTTGCGGGCCGGGTGCAGGATTTGACCAAACAGCGGCGACCGGTGGTCGATGGTCGGCATATCGCACGCCTTGCGCAGCGATTCCGGGATATTGGTGGGACCCGGAATGAAAACAGGGTTTTGAAAACTCATGGCGGTGCTCCTCCGATTTGAGATGACACTACAGCTTGCCCACCACGATGCGCAATTTTTTCGAAATTATTTTTCATATTTCGAAACGTAATAATATATTTATTTTTCATTTGCTTAAGTTTTTCACAATACGAAAATATTTTTTGAATACAATTTTCGAGACGGTGAGAAGGACGTTTCTCCCGATTCTCACCGCCCCGGTTTCAACGGCATGTGCCGGTTCACATCCTTGTAGAGCAGGTACCGGAACCGCCCCGGCCCGCCTGCATAACAGGCCTGCGGGCAAAAGGCGCGCAGCCACATGTAATCGCCCGCCTCGACCTCGACCCAATCCTGGTTGAGCCGGTACACCGCCTTGCCCTCGAGCACGTAAAGCCCGTGCTCCATGACATGTGTCTCGGCAAACGGGATCACCGCGCCGGGTTCGAAGGTGACGACAGTCACATGCATGTCGTGGCGCAGATCCGCAGGATCGACAAAGCGCGTCGTCGCCCATTTTCCATCTGTTCCCGGCATTGGCGTTGCCGCGACATCAGCCTCATTCGTGACGATCACCTGCGGATGATCGAGGCCGTCGACCGCCTGATACGCCTTGCGCAGCCAGTGAAAGGTGACGGGCTCTGACCCGGTATTGCGCAGGGTCCAGCCCGATTGCGGCGGCAGGTAGGCATAGCCACCAGCGGTCATCTCGTGCGTGTCACCATCGACACTCAGGCTCAAAGTGCCTTCGACCACGAACAGCACGCCCTGCGCCTCGGGATCGGTTTCCGCCCGATCCGATCCGCCGCCGGGACCAACCTCCATGATGTAATGGGAAAACGTCTCTGCAAAGCCGGTCAAAGGCCGGGCAATCACCCACAGGCGCGTGTTCTCCCAGAACGGCAGAAAGCTGGTGGTGATGTCGCGCATCGTGCCTTTGGGGATCACCGCATAGGCCTCGGTGAACATGGCGCGATCGGTCAAAAGCTGGTTCTGACCGGGATGCCCGCCCTTGGGGGCAAAGTAAGACGTGGTCATGCGCGATTTCCTCTGCTGGTCATGGCCAAGTATCGCGCCGCAACGCCAACCCGACCATGCCTATCGGCAATCAGGACTTTTCGCATTTCCTTGATAATCAGCAATAATTGCCTTGGAACCGCAATCAATCCTCAGACGCGATAGTAGTCCCGATACCACGAGACAAACTTTGCCACACCATCGCGCACCTCGGTCTTGGGCGCATAGCCGGTCAGATTTCGCAACAGCGTCGCATCGGCCCATGTGGCGAACACATCGCCTTTCTGCATGTCCATGTAGTTGCGCCTGGCCGTGATCCCGGTCTCCGCCTCGATCGCTTCGATAAAGTCCAGCAGGCGAACCTTGTCAGAATTGCCGATATTGACGACGCGATACGGCGCGGCTGGACTCAGCGTGTCGTCCTCCACCGCTGTCTCCGGCCCGCCGGGCACGGCATCCATCAACAGGCGAATACCGCGCACCAGATCCTCGACATAGGTAAAGTCGCGGTGCATGTCGCCGTGGTTGTAGATGTCGATGGGCGTGCCCTCGAAGATCCCCTTGGTGAACTTGAACAGCGCCATGTCAGGCCGCCCCCACGGGCCATAGACGGTGAAGAACCGGAACATCGTCGTGGGGATCTGCCACAGATGCGCATAGGAATGGGCCATCGCCTCGTTGGCCTTCTTCGTTGCCGCGTAAAAGGTCAAAGGCGTGTCGGCCTTGTCGGTTTCCTTGAACGGCATCTCCTCGTTTGCGCCATAGACAGAAGACGTGGACGCCATGAGCAGATGCTCCACCTGCACCTGCCGCGCCGCCTCCATCACGTTGAACGTGCCGACAAGGTTGCTGTCGAGATAGGCGCGCGGGTTTTCCAGCGAATAGCGCACACCGGCCTGCCCCGCGAGGTGGACAATGATGTCCGGGGCGAACTCCGCCGCAACCGTTTCGAACGTCCCGTCCTCTTCCAGCGTCGCATGGGTAAAGCTGTAGCCCGGCGATTGCAGCAACATCTGGTTGCGCCGCTCTTTCAGCGTCACATCATAGTAGTCCGTAATCGCGTCATAGCCGTGGACGACAAAGCCCTCCTCCAGCAACAGGCGGGCAAGATGGAAGCCGATGAAACCGGCTGTCCCGGTCACAAGAACACGTTTCATCAGGTCATTTCGCCTTTGCAATACCCCTTGATCCGCGCTTCGCGTAGCACGAAGCTTTGACCAGAACCACCATCCGCTTGGCCTCGTCGTCTTTCCAATGCGGATTCAATGCCCATATTCTCCTGTAAGTCCAATCCAGAAACGGGCAAGAGCCCATTGTTCAAACAAGCGCGTGTCATGAAATTTCCCACCCTTTTCGGAAAACCAAAGCCGCCGGAGCCCGAACCGCATTTCGACCCGGTCAGGCCGGATGCGCCGTTCTGCGTCATCGGCGATGTACACGGGCGGTACGACCTGCTGACCGCGCTTGTGGATGCGCTTCCTGAAAACCGCACGATCATCTGTGTCGGCGACCTTGTCGACCGGGGCGATCAAAGCGCCGAGGTGCTGCGTTTCGCAATGCAGCATGATCGGATTGCGCCGCTGATGGGCAACCACGAACAGATGATGATCAATTTCCTGCACGACCCCGAAGCCGAGGGGCGCCGCTGGCTGCGCAATGGCGGCCTGCAAACCCTGGCCAGCTTCGGTATCGCCGGCGTGACCGAGTCCAGCGGTGCACAGGTGTTCACGCGCGCTCGTGACGATCTGTTCGAGGCCATGGGAGAAGACATGGTGACATGGCTTGCCAGTCTGGAAACCTTTGCGTGGTCCGGCAACATCGCCGTGGTGCATGCCGGGGCCGACCCGAACATCCCCCTTGAACAGCAGGATCCCGACACATTTGTCTGGGGACATCCGGAGTTTCGCAAAACGCCCCGCAGGGACGGGTTCTGGATCGTCCACGGACACACGATCGTCGATCGCCCAAAGATGCGCGATGGCCGGATTTCGATCGACACCGGGGCCTATGCCACCGGTCAGTTGACAGCAGCCCTGTTCACACCGGACGGAGTCGAATTCGTCTCGACGTGATTTTGCCGGCAATTGCGTGTTGCGGCAATGTATACCACTGTATGCTGTTTACGACTCATCTGGTTTGGCCTATGGGAGATGCAAATCTTCGAAAGGCGTGACCCCATGGCTGACAGCACAATCCCCGACATCATCTATACAAAGGTCGACGAAGCACCCGAGCTTGCCTCGGCGTCGTTCCTTCCGATCATCCAGAAATTCGCGAAAGCCGCCGGCGTCAGCGTCGGCACCAAGGACATCTCGCTTGCGGGACGCATCCTGGCGACCTTTCCGGAAGCGCTGACCGAAGACCAGCGACAGGCCGACGATCTGGCCGAACTGGGCGATCTGGTGAAATCTCCGGAGGCCAACGTGATCAAGCTTCCGAACATCTCGGCCTCGGTACCGCAGCTTGTCGCCGCGGTGCGCGAATTGCAGAACCAGGGCTACGCGCTTCCCGACTACCCGGAAACTCCGTCCACCGACGCCGCGAAAGCCGTTCGCGCGAAATATGACACGATCAAGGGCTCTGCCGTGAACCCGGTCCTGCGCGAAGGCAATTCCGATCGCCGCGCCGCGAAGCCGGTCAAATCCTATGCGCAAAACAACCCGCATCGCATGGGCGACTGGAGCGAGGGCAGCAAGACCCGCGTTGCCTCGATGACAAGCGGCGATTTCCGCTCGAACGAAGCCTCTGCAACCCTGACCGACGAGGCGACCGCGAAGATCGTCCTTGTCGGCAAGGACGGCTCCGAAACCGTGCTCAAGGACGGCCTCAGCTATCCTGCCGGCACCGTCGTGGACGCGACCTACATGTCGGCCAAGGCGCTCGATGCGTTTCTGGAAGAGGAAATCGCCAAGACCAAGGACGAAGGCACACTGTTCTCTTTGCACCTCAAGGCCACGATGATGAAGGTTTCGGACCCGATCATCTTCGGCCACGCGGTCAAGGCTTTCCTCAAGCCGGTATTCGACAAGTATGGCGAAGACCTGAAAGCCGCAGGCGTCAACCCGAACTCCGGTCTGGGTGACCTTCTCGCACGCGTCGAGGACAAGCCCGAGATCAAGGCCGAGATCGAGGCCGTCATGGCCGACCGCGCGCCGATGTACATGGTCGACAGCGACCGGGGCATCACCAACCTGCACGTGCCATCCGATGTCATCATCGACGCATCCATGCCCGCGCTGATCCGCGCAGGCGGCAAGGGTTGGGGCCCGGATGGCAAGGAACACGACGCCAATTGCGTCATCCCGGACAATTCCTACGCCCCCGTCTATGACGAGACGATCAGCTACTTCAAGGAAACCGGCAAGCTCGACCCGGCGACCGCTGGCACGGTGCAGAATATCGGCCTGATGGCGCAGAAGGCCGAGGAATACGGCTCGCACCCGACCACGTTTGAAATTCCGCATGACGGCAGCGTACGGATGGTGCTGGGTGACGGTACGGTCCTGCACGAACACGATGTCGAAACCGGCGACATCTGGCGCTCGGCCTCGACCCGCAAGGCACCCATCGAAGACTGGGTGCAACTGGCCATCGACCGTCAGAAAGCCGAAGGCTGTGAAGCGATCTTCTGGCTGGACGAGACACGGGCACATGACGCCGAGCTGATCAGCTACGTCAAACCGATCCTCGACGCGAAAGGTGTGGCCGACAGGTTCAAGATCATGGCCCCGCGCGAAGCAACCCGCGCGTCGCTGGAAACGATCCGAGAGGGAAAGACCTCGATTGCCATCACCGGTAACGTTCTGCGCGACTACCTGACCGACCTGTTCCCGATCCTCGAACTGGCGACCTCGGCCAAGATGCTGTCCATCGTCAAGCTGATGAACGGCGGCGGCCTGTTCGAAACCGGCGCAGGCGGCTCGGCCCCCAAGCACGTTCAGCAGCTGGTGGAACAGAACCACCTTCGGTGGGACAGCCTTGGTGAATTCTGTGCCTTGGGCGAAAGCCTGCAATTTCTCGCCGATGCGCGGAACAACGAAAAGGCGCGTGTTCTGGGCAAGGCGGTGGATGCGGCAACGCAGGGTATCCTCGACAACAACCGGTCGCCGTCACGCAAGGTGGGTGAGCCCGACAACCGCGACAGCCATTACTGGTTCGCGCGATACTGGGCCGAGGCGCTGGCCACGCAAACCGAGGACACGGAGCTGGCAGCCCATTTCGGCCCCATCGCGAAGGAACTGACACAAAAGGAAGAGGCAATCCTCTCCGAGCTGGCCTCGGCGCAGGGCAGCCCGGCTGACCTTGGTGGCTACTACCACACCGATCCGAAGAAGACCGAGGCGGTCATGCGACCGTCACCCACGTTGAACGCCATCATCGGCTGACAGTTTTGACAGAGAGTTTCGGAAGGCCGGGCATGCGTGTCCGGCCTTTTTTCGTGCTGCCGAGACGCTGGTTCGGCAAGAGGCCATAGCCACTGCCATCGCGTCTGAACGGCAGTGCGACTCGTCTTGCGAGGTCGAAACGTTCCAAGACGTCTGACATGTTTCTCACGAATGCTGTCGCGCGCCGTCGCGCCGTGGTGTTCGCGTTGAAACAAAGGCCGGTTTTCCCGTCGACACGTTTTGTTGATATGTCATGTGACATGTCCGCCGGTGTGAATTTCTTCACGCGGCGGTGTCGTTTGCAACCGACCCGACCCCTTCGAAAACCCAGCAATTCCTGATCCGCACCAACCCTGTGCACCCCCGCGCAGCGCCTGCATGCGCGTCGCTCGCGTCAAGTCCACGTTCGCGAGAGCGTCTGTGCGCGAGCTGTGAATTCCGGAACCCGCCCCGCATGCCTAGCTTGATTGGTGTCGGACAGACAGCCCGACGACAGACAGCAACCCAACCGCGCCACAATGCGCAGATCACAGCAACGAAAAGGATCAAACACATGAAAACTCTCATCGCGACAACCGCCCTCGTCCTGACCGCCTTCTCCGCTTCGGCCATGGTCGACACCTCCGCCATCGAGCAGTACGCGCCGAACACCGATGTCTCGACCCTGTCGGACGCAACGGTCAACACCATCCTGTCCGTCATCCATTCCGGCGACAGCGAAGGCGAAAAGCGCGCCACCATCCAGGCGCTGGTCAAGTAACTCCAACCCCATCACGAAAGGACCAAGACAATGAAAACACTTATCGCAGCAACCGCCCTGGCACTCACCGCAGTCTCTGCTTCGGCCATGGTCGACAGCTCCACGCTCGATCAATATGCCCCGGACGTTGACGTCTCGACGCTCTCGGACGCCGAGGTCAACATCATCCTGTCGATCCTGCACTCGGGCGACAGCGAAAGCGAAAAACGCGCCACCATCCAGGCCCTGGTGAAGTGAGCCGCAGCCGGCCCATGACGGCCGCACACCAAATCCCGCGACGTGACCGGACACCGGCACGTCGCGGATGATGACCAGGCCGCCCGAAAGGGCGGCCTTCAATATTTACGTTTTTTTGTTCAGTGGGCGGTTTCTCCGCTCAGTTCGACCGTGAAGAACCAGTCCGCGCCCGGCTCCTGTTCAAGGACATCGTCCGGTACGACCTCCGGCCCTGACAGGAACACGTTCGATCCGAAATGATGGTGCAGCCGCGACAGCTTTTCCAGCCGAGGCCCCGTCAACTCCGCATGGAATTTCGCGTATGTTTCCGTCTTCCGGAGCGCGTCGATCTTGGCCCGATGCGCCGCGACCGCCCCGTCATGCGCCGCCGCGATCTCGGGATCGGCCATCATCCGTGCCAGTTCTGCCTGCATCATCGGCAGCCGGGACTGAATCGAAAGATCCTGTTCGGCGTTGTTGTTCATCCGGAACCAGTAGGCCAGCCCCTGATCCCGGTCCACGTGGTTCACCCGGCCCCTGTCCCGCTTGACCAGAAAGCTTTCGGCCGATCGCACCGCGTAGTGATTGAGCTGAACCAGGTCATAGCCGTAGGTCTCTGTCGTGGACCGCCACCCGTTGCGATACATCTCGCGCGGCAAGGGCTGACCGGACCCGTTGACCCAATTGATCTCTTCCCAGAGCTGCGGATTCAGACCCTTTGGCCGATGCACACCCATTTTCTTGAACAGACCGATATTCTGGAACAAGGTCTTGAAGCCCCAGGCC
Source organism: Marivita sp. (assembly GCF_020055635.1). Classification (GTDB taxonomy): domain Bacteria; phylum Pseudomonadota; class Alphaproteobacteria; order Rhodobacterales; family Rhodobacteraceae; genus Marivita. Next base: position 7,596 of record NZ_JAIPUT010000043.1, read on the forward strand.
TGATGCGGCTTGCGGGCAAATTCGGGCGCGCAGCGGAGAAACTGTTCGGTGATCGGCCGGTCATCGTAATCATGCACGTCGCCATTGCCGAAGAGCCGCCATGTCATCGCGATCATGTTGGCGTCCGGGACAGCCGCGAACAGCGCATCGAGCGTCCCGTCGCCAACCTTGACGTTCACGAATTCATCGACGTCGATGCAGGTCAGCCAACGGGCGTTCCGGATCACTGGTTCGTCGTCAGACGCCTGAAGGGCCGCATGCTGGGGTTTCAGCCCGCTTTCACGGAAAGGATTCTCGCGGTGCTGCACATAGCCCTTGCGGTCGAGCATCTTCAGCATCGTGTCGGTGCCATCGGTACAGTCATTGGTGTACACGAGGATGTCATCGAAGCCGATCGCGCGATGATAGGCCAGCCATTCGAGGATGAACGGGCCCTCGTTCTTCATCGTCGTGACGATTGCGCGTCGCCCCTTGCCCTTTGATAGCGCCTCCGCTTCGAGTTCCGGCATCCGGACGGGTTTATGACCCCAATAGCCTTCCGACATCTCAAGAAGCGGCGGGTGTTCGATCAACGAGGTTTTCGGGACGATCTTGGAGATCGACGGCGTCGGGTGGCGCAGCGCCATGTGCCGGTAGAATAGCTGTGTTCGTGACGGATCAGGCGCGGCGTTGCCGACGCGGATCATGCGCCACACCACATCTTCGGGGGCTTTGGAGGGGGCAATGCACCACCGTCGCCGACCGCTCCTGGAATCGAACTGGACGCAGATATGGTCGGCAAACAAGGTCGGTTGATCCTTGCGGACCCGCCACGGATAGCAGTGCCGCCCGATCAGGGCGATCATGCCACCCTCGGCGGCGACGGCACTGTCGAAGATATTCGCAGCGCCAGTCGGCAAGATGTCATGCACATCGAGGTTGGCGGCCGCCCGCGCGTCGGCCAGGAACCGCAGCCGCAGGATCTCATAGAGGGACATGGCCCCAAGCGGAGCAGACCAGGGCGCGGGATCCGGAATTTTCATCCGGTCCTTTCCCGGTGCCTCGGGGACGCAGAAGGGATGCGCCTCGGCCGGTGTGTCCGGCTTGCCCAGAGGCAGGTCGCTGCGAAGCAGGACAACCCGGCAGGTCATGCCGCGTGCGATCATCTGCTGCTCGAGCGCTTCTCGAAATCCGCGATCCTGATCCGGTGGCGACCGGTCGACGATGACCGCTCCCTGTAGACCCTGTGTCTGGACATGGTGGTCGAGCCACGTCGCGACGGTTTCGGCATCCTCGCCGTTTCGGATCGCCGCGAAAGCATCGAGGCCGTCGAAAAGATCATGCTCTGCATGCGAACAGCCAAGATCGACAGATGCGCCGTTGACCGAGAAGGTGAGGGGGCTGTCGGTCTGAACCAGGTAAGTCAGACACATGGCCCCGCCGACGCTTTGCTGGCTCGAAAGCGTCACAGACTCCGCAGGCGACACTGCCTCGAGATCCGATCCCGCCGTGAGAAAGAGCGTGACATGGCGCGTATCGCCCCTGGACCACAGCACCGCGTCCAGAATGGACACGGAACCAAAGTCGCGTCCCGCCATTCGCCGTTCGATCACACTCGTCATAATCGGCCTGTTCTGGTTGCACCGAACCGGTCCAACTGCCCCGTCTTCTGCCCGTGTCGGTACGTTCTTTTCCACAGGTGTATAATCAAGCGGTGAAAAAATCCAGTTCGGGGACCCTTGGCAAAACGGCCACAGGGTCAGGAGTCATCCCTTGCAGGGGAGGGGTTTTTCTGCCGGGGCAAGTTCGTTCGTTTTTTCCGGTTCTGGAACTGAATGTTTTAATTGCTTATGAGACTCTCTTAAAGTGCGGCTTTCAACCCGGCGACCAGTTCATCCATGTCAGGGTCCATCCTGAGGGCTGCGGCCTTGCGCTGATGCCAATCGACGGCGCGGGCGTGCAGGTCCGAGAGGACCGGGTCGGATTTGAGTTCCTCGGCCAGTTTGCCTGCCGCAGACTGGTAACGGTCGATCGAGATGTCCTTTTCGTCGTTCAGGTTGAAACGTTCCCAGTATTCCAAGCCCAGAACATGGTGCGAATGGTTCGCCCTGCCCCGTGCGCGTTTGACCAGAAAGCTGTCCATCGATCGCAGCGCGTAATGATTGACCTGCGCATGCGTGAAAAGCGGCGGGTTCTCAGTGCGGTTTCCGTCGATGATATAGTCCGCGCCACCGGGCAGAACCCGCTTGGTGTCGGCGACATGTTCATCAAGCGAGACCGGCGCGTGCAGGCCCATGCGCTGAAACTTGTGCTGGTTCGTATACAGCGATTTGACGAACTTGCCCGTTTCCGGACGGTCTTTGGCGTCCCATTTCAGCTCTGCCATGCGAAACTGGTCGGTCACGGGCGTGTCCGAGAATGACTCGATCCCGTCAGGGCCAAAGACGCGCCACGGAACGGAGATCACGTCCGCATCCGCCCCGGATCCTTCGACCAAGGCCTGAACCGACCCGTCCCCCATGTGGACATTCAGGTATTCGTCAACGTCGCAGACAAAGACCCACCTGGCCTGCATGACGATATCGTACCGGCGGCTGGCCTGACGCAATGCGCTGCGATGGATGCCGGCGCGCCGGACGATCGTGTCGTGTTGCGTGACAAGCCCGAGCTCTTGCAGCCGAAGAAGGATGTCGACCGTGGGATCCGTGCAGTCGTTGGTGCAAACGAGGATATGATCGAAACCAAGCGCTTTGTAATGGGCAACCCAGTCAATGATGTAGGGCGCCTCGTTCTTCATGGTCGTGACAACCGTATAGGTGTCAGTGCTCATTTGTGCCTCACACGACGGTTCTTGCAGCGACCGTCCTCGTTTGTATTTTGCCAAAATTTACCCAGCACAATGTCCTGGCGCAACACGCATGGCGTCAGGAGCACGGATCGCGGAAAAACTGAGTCAGATTTCACGCAGGCTACACAAACGGAATTTCAGGCTCTAGGCTCGTTTTAACCGACGTGGCCCAAAAGAAGCTGCGCGCAGTTGAGGACATGCAGATGCCACGCACACGCGAGGTTGGAACGCTCTGGATCGGGGGGCCGCTTAGCTGGCTTGAACAGCTTTGCCTGAAATCCTTTGTCGACAAGGGCCAGACCATCACGCTGTTCAGCTACGAGGATATTCCGAATGTCCCGAAGGGGGTGATCCGTCGGGACGGGCGTGAGATCATCGATACTGACGATTTCATCAAATATGAGCAGAAGAACAGCTATGCGCTCTTTGCCGACTGGTTCCGCCTGCACATGATCCACCAGAACCCCGGCATGATCTGGGTCGATACCGATGTCTATTGCCACCGTCCGATGGAGTACGACAGCGACTACGTCTTCGGCTACGAATTGCCCGGCGAGCATCGGGTCAACAACGCCGTGCTGGGTCTGCCCGCCGACAGCGAGGCGTTGCAGCAGATGCTCGCGTTTACCGATGACCGCTACTCCATCGCGCCGTTCCTGCCCCGCAAACGGCAGATGGAAATGCGCAAGAAGGCCGAGAAGGGCCGCCCGGTGCATGTGTCCGAGCAGCCTTGGGGTGTATGGGGGCCGATGATGCTGACGCATTATGTGCACATGCTGGGGCTGCAAGAGCATGTTCAGCCGCTCAACGCTTTTTACCCGATCACTTTCCGCGAGCGGTTCAAGTTCATGCGCCGCGCCGAGATTGCGGAAGGGCTGATCACCGATCAGACCACCGCCTTGCATGTCTGGGCATCCAACAAGCGCCAGCTTGGCAGCCTGCACAACGGTCTGCCCCCTAAAGGATGCTACCTGGACAAACTCGTGCAAGAGCACGGCATCACACCGGCCCTGGCACCGATCAAGGGCCGCGGACGCACAACCTTCGACGGGGCATTGATCGACGAGGTTGACCTGACCGAAGTGAGCAGCGTGGCCGATCTGGTCGGAACCGCCCGCAGTTTCGTTCTCGCGCTGCATCACAGGTTCGATTGCGACATCCACCTTGTGAACACCAACCGCCGCGCCAGTTTCAAGGACGAGGACATGCCGTGGCTGGCCGAGTACATCACATTCCTGACCGACAACGAGGTCGACCCCGATCGCATCAAGGTGATCCGGTCCGAGAAAGATCTTCGCCCCGTCGATGTCCTGTGCAACTTGCAGGGCTTCGGCGACCAGTGGAAAACGCCGTTCCTTGAAAGCTTCCTGCAGCGCTGCGTACATTCCGACACCCGGGTGTTCATGGACGTACGTCGCGGCTCTGGCGCGTTTCCCTTCCTCAAGGCCTACGGCACCAACACGACGCTTTCGACGCGCGAAGACGAGGGGAAACCCGTTACGCGCATCCGCGTCACGCCAAACCCGCCGTCCACCGCGCCGGACGAAAGCTGGGATGCCATCGCGACGCAGCTTGCCGGCAAGGATGGCTGGTATCGGCCGGGCACCAACGGCCACAGCTTTCTCTATGTTCCGCGTGACCCGGATACCCTTGTCGTCACCTTCGACAACCTGGACATCGCAATGACCAAACGCGAGGACAGGCGCCCGTGGGGTTACAGCTTTATCGAGGCGCAGGGCTGGTCGATGCTGGGTGTGCTTGCAGGGGGGTGGACGTGGTATCGCGAGCCCTGGGTCTACGATCAGTTCGACGCGTTGAAGGGAAGCGGTTTCTTCGGGCAATTCAAACGGGTGGTTTTCTACGGAGCCTCCATGGGTGGCTACGCCGCATGCGCCTTTTCACCGGCTGCACCGGGCTGCGACGTGGTGGCGATCTCGCCGCAATCGACGGTCGACAAAAGCGTCGTGCCTTGGGAAACGCGCTACAAGGTTGTCTGGGACCGCGATTTTTCCGGACACTACGGTGATGCGGCGAAGGTCAGCCAAGCTGCCAACCGCGTGTCGATCCTGTTCGATCCATACGAACCCCTGGACGCCCAGCACGCCGCGCGATTTACCGGTCACAATGTTCAGCATCTTCGGGCACCGCTGCTTGGCCATCGTCTTGGCAGTTCGCTCAACCAGATGGGCATTCTCAGCCCGATCATCCTTGGCGCCCTGAACGGGACGCTCACAACCGGGGATTACTACCAGATGCTGCGCACTCGGCGCAGCTTTCCGCGCTATCAAAGAGAGCTGTTCAACCGTGCCGTCGAGAAAGGGCATACGACGCTGGCCAGGGCGCTTGGCGAACATATCCTGAAAAACAACCCGAACCGCGCCGTACGGATCGGTCTCAAGGCGCTGGGCTAGGCCATTTGCACCCTGCCTGCCCGATTGGGTTGCACGGGTCTTCGTATGGGCGCGATAGACGACATGCGTCATGACAGCGGGGTTTCCGACCGCGCCAAGCTATTGTAGCGTAATTCTGTCGTGCCGTAGCCACTGGATTTACATTCACAACATGCCCAATCAGACCGATTTCGATCAGGACAAACCGGCCGTTTCCAACCCGCATAATATCCAGAGCTGGTTTCTCGGGATCATTGCGTTCGCCGTAATCCTGTTTCTTCTGGTCCAGGCAAAGTTTCTCCTCATTTCGCTGGCCATTGCCATCATGCTGTTTTCGCTCACCTCCGATGCGATCGGCTACTTCCAGCAACTGAGATTGGGAAGCGCGAAGGTCTCGATCTGGATCGCCTCCACGCTTGCGGTGCTTCTGATCGCGGCAATTCTCATCCTGGCCTCGGTGATCCTTCTGACCCAGGCCAACACGGTTGTTCTGACAATCCTCCAATACGCCGATCCCGCCCAACGCGCAGTGGCCGAGCTGTTCAGCTGGATGGGGGAAGACGTGGAAGCCGCCGTTCTGGAATGGCTGCGCGGCATTCGTTTCGGACCCTACCTGACATCCATGGCGGGCCAGGCAGGAAACATCGCGTCCGGCGCGGTACTGGTGACGCTGTTCGTGGGATTCATGTTTCTCGAACGCATCTGGTTCTCGACCAAGCTGACAAGCCTGATGGGCGATAAGGAAAGCGCCGCCCGGGTCGAACTGATCATCTCGTCCATCGTTCACCGAGTGAACCGGTATCTTGTCGTCAAGGCCCTGATCAGCGCGCTGACGGGTGCGCTTGTCTATGCGGTGATGACGGCGTTCGGACTCGAGCTTGCCTTCGCGATGGGCGCGCTGACTTTCGTGCTGAATTTCATTCCGAACATCGGATCGATCATCGCGACAATCGTGGTCGCCTTGGTGGGCCATATCCAGACCGGAGACACGGTGGTCAGTGTTTCGCTTCTGGCCATCATCGGGATCATGCAATTTGTCATAGGCCAGGTCCTAGACCCGCTCCTGCTGGGCAAGACGCTGCGTCTGTCGTCTTTCGGAATCATCGCGTCGCTTGCGTTCTGGGCGGCTGTCTGGGGAATTGTCGGCATGTTTCTTGCCGTGCCGATCATGGTGTCGATCATGATCGTCTGTTCCCATATCAAGAGCCTGCGCCCGCTGGCCATTCTGCTGTCGCGCGACGGGTTCCCCGATCTTGACCTGGATGTCGAAAAGCAGCGTGTCGCAAGAACGGAAGCCGCCAACACCGTTTCCTGACGACAAGCCTTTTTGCGCGGACCGGTCGATTTCTCGATCACAAAGGCCAGAAGACAAGGATCGCAGGGATCGCCACGGCAAGCACGATCCCCTCAAGCGGCAGGCCCATGCGCCAATAGTCGCCAAAGCGATAGCCACCGGGCCCAAGGATGATGGTGTTGTTCTTATGACCGATCGGCGTGAGAAAGGCGCAGGATGCGGCGACCGCGACACCCATCAGCCATGCATCCGGGTTTGTCGTGGTGGCATCGGCCATGCCGACGGCCACCGGGGCCGCGATCAGCGTGGTTGCCACGTTGTTCAGGAAATCCGACAGCGTCATCGTCACGACCATCAGCAACAAGAGCGCCACCCATGCAGGGAAACCTTCGGTGAGCAGGACAATCTGCGACGCGATGAGTTCGGCGCCCCCGGACTCTTCGAACGCCTCGGCCAGCGGGATGAGGCTCGCCAGAAGGACGATCACTTTCCATTCGATGGAATGGTAGACATCCCGTCCCGAGACAAGACCGATGGCGACAAACCCGATGACGGCGGCCGCCAGCGCGACAGGCAGCGATGTCCACCCCATGACCGCCGATGCAATCGCCGTGAGGAATATGACAATCGAAAGCCCGGCTTTCGAGCGTTGGACGACAGGGGTCTCTCGCCCCTTGATGGGAAAAACGCCGAGCCACTGCGCCGCTGCCATGTTGCGTTCCGCAGGCCCCAGCAGCAAAAGCACATCCCCCGGTTTGATGGTCAGAAGGCGGACACGATCCCGAAACCGCTGACCGTTCCGCGACACGCCCAAAAGGGTCACCGAATACTTGTAGAGGAGCTTCAGACTGCGTGCGGTCCGGCCGACTACGCGGGCTCCTTCGGGAACGATCGCTTCGGTCAACGCCAACCCACCCGAGTTGACGCCTTCGGAGTGCTTCTCCGAACCGGCGAAATCGAGGGCCGCCTTGCCCATGAAGACCTCGATCGACTTCGGGTCTCCCTCGACGACGACGAAATCGCTTGGCCTGATCTCTTGCCGCGCCGAGAAGCCGGGAAGACGTTTGCCCTGTCGCACGAGGCCGAGGATGTTCAGATCGAGGTCTTCGGCAAGCGGATAAAGATCGGCGACTGTCATGGGATCGGCCTTGGCTTTCTCTCCGACGCGAAGCTCTGCGATGTAGCGCCCCTCGGCGAAACCGTCCTCGTGATCCAGTGCCCCCTCGCGCGCCGGCAAAAGCCGCCAGCCCAGAATGGAGACAAAGACAATCCCAGCGAGGGCGACCGCAAGGCCCACCGGGGCGAAATCGAACATTTCGAAAGGATCGCCCAGTGCGCTTTGGCGATATTCGGAAATGACGATATTGGGCGGAGTGCCGATCAGCGTGACCATGCCGCCGAGGATCGTCGCAAAGGACAATGGCATCAGCGACCGGCTTACCGTGCGCCTGGCCTTGGCTGCCGTTTCGATATCAAGCGGCATGAAGAGCGCGAGCGCCGCCACGTTGTTGATCACCGCAGAGATCGCCGCCCCGACACAGGCCATGACTGCGATGTGAAGCGGCAAGGGACGGTCGGGGTCAAGCAACCGTGTCGCCAGCTTTTCGATGGCCCCCGATCCGACAAGCCCACGCGATACGATGAGCACCAATGCAATGATCGCCACTGCGGAATGCCCGAAGCCGGAAAACACGTCCTCGCCGGGCACCAATCCCAGGAGTGCCGCAAGAACAAGCGCGCCGAACGCCACCAGGTCGTATCGGATGCGACCACTGATCAGGAGAACGAAGACAAGCCCGAATATTCCGAATATCAGTGTCTGGTCGCTCGGCATTTGAAAAGTCATGTAATTCGCGCACCCCAACAGTTCGTCACAAGACCCGACTTATCATCCGATCAGGGCTCCGGGAACCGGAATGCCTTTGGTCAAGCAGGCAACCCGCCCGCAAACATCGTGCGGCGACCTTGACTGCCGCGGCGGAATACCTGCACATCTTGGTCAAGCTGCGGACGACGCGTTTACTCAACAAAGGCACATTCCGAATGATCGACCTGTATACATGGACCACCCCGAATGGCCGCAAGGTCTCGATCCTGCTGGAAGAGCTTGGCGTGCCCTACACGGTGCATGCCATCGACATCGGCAAGGATGACCAATTCGCGCCGGAATTCCTGAAGATTTCGCCAAACAACAAGATCCCGGCGATTGTCGATCGGGAGACAGGCGCGTCACTGATGGAGAGCGGAGCGATCATGCTCTACCTCGCGCAGAAACACCGACGCTTCCTCGTCGAGGGCGACGGGTATTGGAGCATGGTCGAATGGCTGATGTGGCAAATGGGGGGTCTTGGCCCGATGCTGGGACAGGCGCACCATTTCCTAAAGTTCAACAAGGGCACATCTGACTATGCCGAGGCCCGGTACGGGAAAGAAGCGCAGCGGCTCTATTCGGTATTGAACACGCGGCTGGACGGAAGAGAATATGTCGCCGGACCGTACAGTATTGCAGACATGGCGATCTTTCCGTGGATCGCCCGGTTCGATTGGCAGGAAATCGACCTGAATGCATATCCCAATGTGAAAGACTGGTATCTGCGGATCGCAGAGCGACCGGCAGTGCAGAAGGGCTATCAGATTCCGAAATACGTGACCGATATCCCGATGCCCTGATACGGGCATCGGAATAAGATACGACCGTCAGGCCGCGCGCGAAAGACGTGTCGGGGACTGTTCGATCAGTTCGGCGTGCAGCGCCTTGATGACAGTCTCCATCGAGTCGCGGTCCATGACGAACTGCACATCGACATTGCGCGGCCCCTGAGACGCGCCGATCGCTTCGCGTCCGGCATTGGCGATGGCTTGCAGGCCCCGGGTGAGGATGGACAGCCCGTTCAGATCCCGTCCGATGACCGACACCATCGCCAATCGACGACTGGTGATCTCGGCCGCCGGAAACATCTTTGCAATGTCCCGTTCGACCCGGCGCATCGTTTTCAGCGATGCGTCAAGATAATGCGTGATCGTATTCGCATTCGAAACCTTGGACACGATCCGCACATTGTGCCGGGTCAGCACGTCAAGAATGCCGGCGTCATAGCCTTTGACGCCCACCATGTCCTGTTCGAACACCTCAAGCGTCACGATATCCAGACCGGTCACGATTTCCGCCGCCGCCTCTTCTGCGGGTTGATCGTCGATCAGGGTGCCGGGATCGCCGGGATCGAAGGCATTTGTGACACGCAGGGGCACGCCTGCCTGTCGCAGGGTCTTGGCTGCTTTCGGATGGATCGCCTCCATGCCCATGTTCGACAATTGGTCAGCGACATCGTAATTTGTCCGGCCCAGCTTGCGCACCGCATTTTCACCAACCAGCTTGGGATCGGCCGACGACAGGTGGAATTCCTTGTGAATGATCGCCTCGCGCGCCCCGGTGAGGGCGGCCAAGTGCGAAAACGTCACTTCGGAATATCCGCGATCGAACTCGTTCATGAGCCCTTCGACGCATTGGGCATATCCCGTCACAATCGGCATTTCGGTTGCGGGATCAACATCTTCGAATGCGTCGGTGATACGGGTTTCAAGACACACATCGCCCTCGTCGCGCCAACCCGACAGATCGACGAACCGCGCCTCCACTCCGCTGCGCTGCAACATCAGGGCCGTGACATAGGCGGAATGCGCCTCACCCAGACCGGACAACAACTCGCGGATGTGCCCCATGTGTTCGGGCAAGCGGAAATGGCCATAGGAACACAGGCGTTGCAGGTCGATCAGGCAATTCCGAGCACCGAGGATACGTTCATCGACGAACATGTGGGCCTGCTGGATATCGCCCTTATGTGTCAGGATGTCCTCATGTGCCGCTTTCATCGCCTCGGCGACGCGGTCCAGGGCATCCTGCCATTTGTGGTTGCTGTCGTCATTCGCAAACAGTGCATAGACCCCGGGTTCGCCGGATTTCTTGTGCTCCAGCAAAAGGTTCGTGATCCCGGCAAAAGCCGAGACCACGAAGACGCGGTTGTAAACGTCTTCTTTCTCCCGCCCTCCGATAAAGAGGGTTTCTCGTAATTCGGACAGGCGGGACATGGACGTCCCGCCAATTTTTTCCACAGTATGGCTCATCTTACGCCTCCACTGCCGCCGAGTAGGACCCATCCGCCTGGTGCACTTCGTTGCCGGTGACCGGCGGGTTGAAGCAGCAGGCCATGACCAGCTCTTCTTCTGCCCGCAGCACATGGCGGTCATGCTTGTCCAGCGCGTACATGACACCCGGCGTGATCTCATGAGTTTCGCCGGTGGCAAGATCGGTGATCGAGCCCTTGCCCTTCATGCAGTATACGCTTTCGAAGTGGTTCTTGTATTCGAACGTGTGCTCGGAGCCCTCTTCGAGAAAGGTGATGTGAAAGGAAAAACCCATGTTGTCACTGGCCAGCAGCATTCGCACACTTGTCCAGTTCGCGTCGGAAACAACCCGGTCTTTTTCCTGCTCGACGATTTTATTGAAGTCTCTGACGATCATTTGCGTTACTCCGCAGCAATTTTGTTGGGGCCTGTCAGCACGTCGTTCGCCGCTTCAAGCAAGATCTTGAAGCCTTTGCGCAACGTGTCTTTCGGCGTGGTCAGCGGTGCCAGAACCTTGATCACCTGGTCTTCGCTGCCGGAGGTTTCGATGATGAGGCCCTTTTCATAGGCCCGCGCGCAGACCGCACCGGCAAGATCACCAGACCCCACATCGACCCCCTGCATCAGGCCACGTCCCTTGAGGTAGGCATCCGGTACCATCGCCGCCAGATCGGAAAGAGATTCGTGGATCAACTGCGACTTCTCTGCCAGCTCCTTCTGGAAACTGTCATCCGCCCAGAACTTCTCGATCGCGACTTTCGCGGTGATGAAGGCGTGCGTGTTGCCCCGGAAGGTGCCGTTGTGTTCGGCCGGCCCAAAGATATCGTATTCGGGGCGCACCAGAAGCATCGCCATCGGCAGGCCGAAGCCGGAGACCGATTTCGCCATCGTGACGATGTCGGGCATCACGCCCATCTCTTCAAACGAGAAGAACGTCCCGCACCGGCCACATCCGGCCTGGATGTCGTCGATGATAAGAAGCGCCCCATGGTCTTTCGCAAGGTCGGCAATGCGCTTGACCCACTCCGGGCTGGCAGCGTTCAGACCACCCTCGCCCTGTACCGTCTCGAGCAGGATTGCGGCGGGCGCATCGACGCCACCAGACTTGTCCTTGAGCATCGCGTCGAGGAATTCGACCGTGTCCGTTTCACCGGGAAAGAAGCCATCGAATGGCATGCGGGTCACACCGTTCAACGACATGCCTGCACCACCGCGGTGATAGCCGTTTCCGGTGGCCGACAAGGCCCCCGTGGTCACACCGTGAAAGCCGTTGGTGAAGGCGATGATGTTGGTTCGTCCCGTCACCTTGCGCGCGATCTTCATCGCCGCCTCGACGGCGTTTGCGCCGGTGGGTCCGGTGAACATCACACGGTGATCCATGTCACGCGGTGCAAGAATGTGCTTTTCCAACGCCTCAAGGAAAGCCGCCTTGGTGTTGGTGTGCAAATCCAGACCATGCGCAATCCCGTCATTCGAGATGTGCTCGATCAGCGCAGCTTTCATGTCGGGGTCGTTGTGACCGTAATTCAGCGATGAACAGCCAGCCAGGAAATCGATATAGGTCTTGCCGGTGTCATCCGTGATTTCGGATCCGCTTGCGGTGGTGAAGGTCGCGGGCATGCCGCGGCAATAGGAGCGGGCTTCGCTCTCGCGGCGTTCAAAAATCGAGTCGTTCATGTTCATGTCCTTGGGCATCAGATGTCCTTTCAAGGCATTGGAATTGAGATTTTCAGGGAGAAAACGAAGGTCAGGTCACGCAGCGCGCTTGAGGCCATCCGCAGCCGGAAGGGTGATCGACACCAGATGTTCCGTGTCGTGGCGCCCTTCGAAATGGATATCCCGCGTGTAGTGCGGTACGTCGGTCAGCGACCCACCGATCGAACGGGCGAACGACTTGAACAGACCCCATGACGCATCGTTGTCGCGTGTGATGGTCGTCTTAAGATGTGTCGCACCGTCGCAAGCGTCGCGCTCGATCAGTTCGATCAGCATCAGTTTGCCAAGCCCCAGACCGCGCGCCTTTCCGCCAACGGCGACCTGCCAGACGAACAGTTCATCCTTGTCGGGAATCATGTGGCCGGAGATCCAGCCTACAATCTCGCCATCAAGCTCGGCGACCACACATGTGTCGCGGAAATGCTCTGCCTGAACAAGATTGCAGTACATCGAGTTTTCATCGAGCGGCTTGCAGTCCTTCACGAGTTCCCAGATTGCAGCCCCGTCCGTCGCGTCCGGTTTGCGCAGAAGGGGCTTGCGCGTTCGGGGGATGTCACTGTGCTCTGCCATGTTTTCTTGACCCTTTGTTAGTTCGACTAACTAATTACTCTATCGTCATGCATATTTCAACATGTCACCCCGATAAACGTACATAGCGGCATTTGGTTGCCTGGCTCGGTGGATTTTCTTCTCATTTCTTCGGCGGATCTCACGTTTTCCCTAATATTTACTTAGCCAAACAAAGAGCTCCCCTTAAGATCGCAGATTGCGGGATGCTTCAAATTAGTGTCATGGTCTGCGGGATGACGACAAATGCCGAACTTAGAATGGATGACAGCCTGATTGCCCTCAGGCGAATCCTGCGCGCGACCGAGCTTTATGCCCGCGACCTTGCGCATGCTGTGGGCCTCACCCCGGCGCAGCTCAGGGTGCTTCAGATCGTCAACGGAAAGGAAAGCGTCACACCCAAGACCTTGGCGACCCAGATGGGTGTCAGCCAAGCGACGGTTTCGGCGTTGGTGGACAAGCTGGTGGCGCGCGGCCTGGTCGAACGCGTGCCATCGAACCAGGATCGCCGCCAGACCAATGTAACGGTCACGCAAGACGGGCAGGCCAGGCTGGAAGACGCTCCCGACGCGCTTCAGCAGCGCTATGTCCGCGCGTTCCTCGCCTTGGCCGATTGGGAGCAGGCGCAACTGGTCTCCACGCTCGAAAGGGTGGCGGATATGCTTGATGCCCGTGGACTTGATGCGTCGCCCGTTCTGACGACAGGCGACATCAAGACAGGCAGAAAGGCGTTCTGAGCCGCAAACGGGTCGGGCTTACGTGTCCGGACGGGATTCCGGCGGCTCATCGTAGATGGACCACCCATAGTCGCTCTCGCTTTCGGGAAGGTCGTTGGGCCGAAGGTTACGCGCCATGTAGGTTTTTGCGATGAAGTTGGCCGTGATGGGCGCGGTCAACAGAAGGAAGACCGAAATCAGCAGTTCATGGACCGATAGATAGCCCGTGGAAACGTAGAAATAGATCATCGAAGCGACCAGAACACCGCCGACACCCAGCGTCGTCGCCTTGGTCGGGGCATGCAACCGTTGCAGGGAATCCTTCAGCTTGATGAGCCCGTAGGACCCGACCAGTCCGAAGATGCCGCTGACGACCAGAAAGATGGAGATAAGAAGTTCGGTCACGAAACCCATGGGCTGTCCTTACTCGATAATGTCGCCGCGCAGAAGGAAACGGCAGTAGGCCACGGTGGACACGAAGCCGACCATGGCGACCAGCATTGCTGCCTCAAAGTAAATCGCCGTCCCGCGCCAGACTCCGTAAAGCACCAGCAAGGCGATGACATTGATCACCATCGTATCAAGCGCAAGGATGCGATCCGCGGCGTGGGGGCCAAGCACGATCCGCCAGAGATCAAGCAGCAAGGCGATCCCGTAACAGCCGGCCGCAAAGAGCAGAGCAAGTTCGATCATTGGAAAATCTCCTTCAGGCGCCGTTCGTACCGGGACTTGATCTCGTCACGCACCGCGTCGGGATCGTCGGTATCCAGACAATGCACAAGGATACATCCGCCATCTGCGGCAAGGGTTGCCGAAACCGTCCCGGGGGTCATGGTGATCGTGCCGGCAAGCACGGTGATAGCTTCGGCGGACTGGAGTTCGAGCGGCACGACGATCCAGTGAGACCTGATATTGGCGTTCCGTCGAAACAGGATGATCCAGGCGACCTGCACATTCGCCACGACGATGTCCCAGAAGACGACCAGAACATATTCGATCACCCGAAGCGGTTTTCCGATCCGGGGCCGGTCAGGCCAGTAGGGCGCGGTGAGCATGGGAATGACCAGTCCGAAGACCACTCCTAGGATGAGATTCCCCAAGGTGAACGTGTTGACCAGGCCAAGCCAGACCAGAACGAGCGCGATGCTCAGAAGGGGGTGAGGGATCAAACGCATCATCATGGTCTAGAATTCTCCACCGAGAACCGCCGAAATATATGCCGCCCGGTCGAACAGTTGCAGCGATGTCTGTTCGAGGTACTCGGTGACCGGACCGGCAAAGATTGCCAGGCCCGCAAGAGCAGCCGTTGCAAACATGACCGGAACGATTTCGGAAGGTTTCGCCACGCTGGCATAGGGCGGCTCGGGCAGGGTTTCGACCTGCGGGTCCGGCACCGGTTCCGCGATGGAGGTCGACTTCCAGAACAGCGCACTTCCCGCGCGGGCGAAACCCACCACGGTCATCAAGGATCCGGCAAGGATCGCAGTCCAGGTCCAGACCATGAAATCCGGTTGCCGCATCGCATCAAGAACCAGCAGCTTTCCCAAAAATCCACTCAGCGGGGGCATACCCGCCATGCCGATCGCCGCCGCAAAGAAAATGGCGGCGAACAGCCCGTTGTGAACCGTTGCCGGCGCCGGGCTCAGAGAGTCGCCCCCCCTCCGGGCCACGACCAGGTCCGCGATCAGGAAAAGACAGGCAGCTGCAAACGTCGAATGAACCATGTAGTAAAGCGCGGCCGTCGTGGCACTGGTCGAAAACGCAGCCACCGCGACCAGCAGCGTGCCCATTGAACCGATTGCCGAAAAGCTGATCAGCGGCATGAGTCGCCGCGCCCCGAGAACGCCGACGGCCCCCAGTGCGATGGTGACGATCGCCGCCGGAAACAGCCACGCCCCGATCAGACCGTCGGTTGCCGGAACACCCGGGCCGAACGCCACCGTATGAACACGCAAGAGCGCATAGGCTCCGACCTTGGTCATGATCGCAAAAAGCGCGGCAACCGGAGCGGGCGCGTTGGAATAGGTTGCCGGCAACCAGAACTGGACCGGGAAAAGCGCCGCCTTGACGGCAAACACGATCATCAACAGCATCGCGGCGACCCGGACAAGCGCCGCCTCGTCTGCCGGAAGTTCTGGCACTTTTGCTGCCAGATCGGCGATGTTGAGCGTTCCCGTGCTTGCGTACAACGTGCCCAGCGCAAACAGGAACAGGGTCGATCCGGCTAGGTTCATCACGACGTATTGCAGACCCGCGCGCATTCGGTCACGGCCGCCGGAATGGATCATGAGTCCGTAAGACGCGATCAGAAGCACCTCGAAAAACACGAAGAGGTTGAAGATGTCGCCCGTCAGAAAGGCGCCACATATCCCCATCAGCTGGAACTGGAACAGCGCATGAAAATGCTTGCCGCGATCGTCCCAGCCCGTCGCTATCGAATGCATCAGCACCATCAGGGCCAGGCTTGCCGTCAACAGCACCATGAGCGCGGACAACCGGTCAAGAACGAGCACGATCCCGAAGGGCGCGGGCCAATCTCCCAGGCGATAGATATGCGTGTCTCCATCCGCAGCCAGGATGACAAGCCCGACCGACACCGCCAGCAGCAGCGCGGTTCCGACAACCGAGGCCACCCGCGCCAGAACGATATCGTGCCGCATGACGAACCCGATCAGGGGTGCAAGCATCGCCGGAAGGACGATGGGAACGATGATCCAGTGACTCATTGATCGGCGTCCTTGTCGAAGTCTGTCTGATCGATGTCGATGCGGTCGCTGTCAGCCTCGAGGAAGGCTCCGAGCGAAATCATCACAAGCACGGCCGTCATCCCGAAGGAGATGACGATTGCCGTCAGCACGAGTGCCTGGGGCAGAGGGTCGGTGTAGGTTCCGTCACCGTATCTCGACAGGATCGGGGACATGTCGATGGCAAGCCGACCGCTCGAGAAAAGGAAGACGTTAACTGCGTAGGACAAGAGCGCGAGGCCAAGAATGACCGGAAACGTCCTCAAACGGAGGATCAGATAGACCCCGCCAGCCGTCATCGTTCCGATCGCGCTAGCAACAATGAGTTCCATGTCAGCTTTTCTCCGATCCATCTTCCGACGCGCGGCCCGGGTCGTAGTCCATCGGCGTCACGTTCACAGTTTCTCCGGCATAACGGGCGATGCGCGAGAGGCTGTAAAGCATGAGCATGACCGCCCCCAGGACCGTCAGGAACACTCCGAGGTCGAACAGCATGGCAGTCGCCAGTTCGAACTCCTCGATCGGAGGCAGGTGGACATAGGTATAGGCGCTGGTCAGGAAGGGGCTGCCAAACAGCCACGCGCCCAAGCCTGTGAGTCCGGCGATGACCACGCCGAAACCGATCATCGTGTGATATTCGATCCGTTGTCGCGCCTGGGTCCAGGCAAAGCCGGACGCCATGTACTGCATCAACAATGCGATGGCGACGACCAGCCCCGCCACAAAGCCCCCGCCCGGTTGGTTGTGGCCGCGCAGGAAGATATAGGTTCCCACCAGCAAGGCGATCGGCATGAGAACGCGCGTCACCACCACCATCATCAAGGGGTGCCGGTCGCGCGACCGGTCAAGCGAGTAATCCGTGTTCCGCAAACGGCGTGCCGCCGGTCCGTCGAGCAGCGAATGCATCAAGGCGTAGATCAGAAAACCCGCGATCCCGAGAACGATGATTTCACCGTAGGTGTCGTAGCCCCGGAAATCGACGAGGATCACGTTGACCACGTTGGTGCCGCCTCCACCTTCATAGCTGTTGGCGATGTGGAAGGACGAAATCGTCGAGATGTCCCGCTGCATGAAGGCGAAGGACAGCCCGGCAACGCCACTTCCTGCTGCCAGGGCGATGATCGCGTCGCGCACCCTTCGTCCAGTCGAGCTTTCCCGTGGCGTGTCTTTCGGAAGAAAGTGCAGCGCAAGGAGGAGCAGCATGATCGTGACGGTTTCGACCGAGATCTGGGTCAGGGCAAGATCCGGTGCAGACAGGTACACGAAGCCCGCCGAAATCGTGAGTCCGATGATCCCGATCAATACGAGCGCGCGGAACCTGTGATGGTGCATCGACACGACAGAAATCGTTGCAACGATCAGCATCACCCAGCCGACTCCGATCACCGCAGGAATCGGCAAAAGGCCGCGGGTGGGTGCGGACATGCCGCTTCCCGCAAAGGCCAAGGCACCCATGACGACCGACGCCACGGTGAATATCGCAAGGTAGCGGCTCATCGATCCGTTATGGGTCCCTTCCGCGATGAAGCGGGATAGCGACACGCAGCGTGCCACCAGCCGGTCGAAGATCGCCTTGGCTTCGGGACGCGGCGTCTTGTTCCAGGCGCGGTCCAGCGGGCCATGCGCCAGAAGCACGATCGCACCCCCGCCAACGGCGGCAATCGACATGAAGAGCGCAGGCGTGACGCCATGCCAGATCTTCAGGTGCGGGTTCAGTTCGGCTCCGGTCACCGCGCTTGCGGCGGCCGCCACGATCCCGTCGGCAAGGAACGGCATGACACCGATCAGCACGACGAGAACCGTCAGCAGGGCTGGCGCGGCCCAGAGGCCGAACGGCGGGTCGTGTGGATGCGACGGATAGTCGTCGCGCACCGGGCCAAAGAAGACGTGGCCGATAAAGCGGAACGAATAGACCACTGACAACAAGGCCCCGATCGTCGCCATGACGGGCACGAGGTACGGGCTGCCGGCCCAATCGGTGTGCGACGCCTCCTCGAGCATCATTTCCTTCGACAGGAAGCCGTTGAACAGCGGAATCCCCGCCATCGACAGCGCTGCAACCGTCCCGATCACGAAGGTGACCGGCATCAGCTTGCGCAACCCGCCCAAGCGCCGGATGTCGCGGGTATGGGTTTCGTGGTCGATGATCCCGGCGGTCATGAAGAGCGCGGCCTTGAACGTCAGGTGATTGATGATGTGAAACACCGCCGCGATTGCCGCAGCCTGGGTCCCGAACCCCAGGAGCATCGTCAGAAGGCCAAGATGGCTGACCGTCGAGAACGCAAGCAACGCCTTCAAATCGCTTTTGAACAGCGCGATCAACGCGCCCAGCACCATCGTGATCAGGCCCGTGGTGGCGACGATATAGAACCAGGCATCCGTCCCCGACAGGACCGGCCACATCCGCGCCATCAGGAACACACCCGCCTTCACCATCGTGGCAGAGTGCAGATAGGCCGAAACCGGTGTCGGCGCCGCCATGGCGTGGGGCAGCCAGAAGTGAAACGGGAACTGGGCCGATTTGGTGAAGGCACCCAGCAGGATCAGGATGAGCGCATGCATGTACCACTCGGACGCGCGGATCGCATCGCCTGCCTGAAGGATGTCCGTGAGGTTATAGCTGCCCGCGATATTGCCCAGGATCAGCATGCCGCCGATCATCGCAAGCCCGCCTGCCCCGGTCACGGCCAACGCCATGCGCGCGCCTTGCCGACCTTCGGGCAGGTGCTTCCAGTACCCGATCAGCAGGAACGACGACAGCGACGTCAACTCCCAGAAGATCAGCAATAGCAGGATGTTGTCAGAAATGACGATCCCAAGCATCGCGCCCTGAAACAGCAGGAGATAGGTATAGAACTGGCCGACCGGGTCGTCGCCAGACAGGTAGAACCGCGCATAGAGCGTGATCAGAAGTCCCACACCAAGGATCATGCAGGCAAACAGAAGGCCCAGACCGTCCAGAAAGAATGACGCTGACAAGCCAAGCTGCGGCAGCCATTCGACTTCGGCCTGCACGGTTTCCCCGTCCATCACGGCGGGCGCGAGTGTGAGCAGCAGCAATAGCGCCAGTGCCGTCGGAACCGCCGTGAAGGCCGCGCACGCGTTGCGTCCAGCCCGAATCATGATCCCCGGAACAAGCGCCCCGATGAACGGCAGCAAAGCTATGAGAAATAAAAGGTTGCCCGAAGTGCCCATATTACCTGCTGATCCGACCCGAGTTGCTTCGGTGCGCAATATCGTCAAATGACGGCAATGTAAAAAGCTTCGGAGCGTCCCGGTGGTGCAATCCGCCCACCAATGTTGCTTTTGTCAGTCCTCGGCGGCCGAAACATGGCAAATCGCCCGGGCAGATACTCCGCCCGGGCGTGTTTTCTGAAGGCTTACGCGACCAGATCGAAACGGTCCGCGTTCATGACCCTGGTCCACGCGTCGACGAAATCACGCGCAAACTTTTCGGAGTTGTCATCCTGGGCGTAGACCTCTGCATAGGCGCGCAGGATCGAGTTCGAGCCCAGCACCAGGTCGATGCTTGTCGCCGTCCACTTGACCTCGCCGGTCTTGCGGTTGCG
Source organism: Marivita sp. (assembly GCF_020055635.1). Taxonomy (GTDB): domain Bacteria; phylum Pseudomonadota; class Alphaproteobacteria; order Rhodobacterales; family Rhodobacteraceae; genus Marivita. Next base: position 27,541 of record NZ_JAIPUT010000043.1, read on the forward strand.
GATCTCGTAGGTGCCATCGTCCAGCGGGTGCCAGCTATAGGTCATGTCGGTCAGGTTGACGAAGAAGTCATTCGTCAGCTGGCCTTCGCGATCCGTGAAGACACCATGCTTGTTGCCGCCATGATTTGTGCCCAGCATGCGCATGCCGCCGATCAGAACGGCCATTTCGCGTGCCGTCAGACCCATCAACTGCGTCTTGTCGAGCGTCAGCTCTTCCATGGAGACCGCATATTTTTCCTTCTGGAAGTTGCGGAACCCATCGACCAGCGGCTCGAGCACATCAAAGCTTGCGTGATCGGTCATGTCGTCTGTCGCATCCCCACGACCCGGAGCGAAGGGCACGTCGATGTCGTGACCAGCCGCCTTGAGCGATTGATCCAGACCGACATTGCCCGCCAGCACGATCACATCGGCGACCGAAGCACCGGTTTCGGCTGCAATCGGCTCCAGAGCGTCAAGAACCTTGGCCAGACGCTCGGGTTCGTTGGCAACCCAGTCCTTTTGCGGCGCAAGACGGATGCGGGCACCGTTGGCACCGCCCCGCTTGTCGGAGGCGCGATAGGTGCGGGCGCTGTCCCATGCGGTTGCGATCATCTCGGCTGCGGTCAGGCCGCTGTCGGCGATCTTGGCCTTCACGGCTTCAACATCGTAGCCGGTGTTGCCAGCCGGGATCGGATCCTGCCAGATCAGGTCTTCCGCAGGGACGTAGGGACCGTAGTAATTGGCCTTCGGACCCATGTCGCGGTGTGTCAGCTTGAACCAAGCGCGGGCGAATGTGTCGGCGAAATACTCGGGGTCCGCGCGGAACTTCTGGCAGATCTCGTTGTAGATCGGGTCGACCTTCATCGCCATGTCGGCATCGGTCATCATCGGGTTGCGACGGATCGACGGATCGGTGGCATCGACCGGCTTGACCTCGTCCGGCATGTCGACCGGCTCCCACTGGTTTGCACCGGCGGGCGATTTGGTGAGCTTCCACTCATAGCCGAACAGGTAGTCGAAATACCCCATGTCCCACTTGGTCGGATGCTGCGTCCACGCACCTTCGATGCCCGAGGTGAAGGCGTTGGCCGCCTTGCCCTGGTGCCCCGCGTTTTCCCAGCCGAACCCTTGGGAATGAACCGGGCAGCCTTCGGGCGCATCGCCGATGGTATCGCCCGCGCCCATGCCATGTGCCTTGCCGACAGTGTGTCCACCACAGGTCAATGCCGCGGTTTCCTCGTCGTTCATGGCCATGCGCTTGAAGGTTTCGCGCACGTGCAATGCGGTACGCGCCGGATCGGGCTGACCGTTCACGCCCTCCGGATTCACGTAGATAAGACCCATGTGCACAGCCGCCAGCGGGTTGTACATCGTGGCGGGTTCGTCCAGGTCTCCGTAACGCTCTTCGGACGGAGCGAGCCATTCCTGCTCGACACCCCAGTTCACGTCCTCTTCGGGCGCCCAGACGTCTTCGCGACCAAAGCCGAAACCATAGGTCTTCAGGCCCATCGATTCGTAGGCGACGGTGCCCGACAGGATGATCAGATCGGCCCAGGACAAAGCATTGCCGTATTTCTTCTTCACCGGCCACAGCAGACGCCGCGCCTTGTCGAGGCTGGCATTGTCCGGCCACGAGTTCAGCGGCGCGAAGCGGATGTTGCCCGTTGCGGCGCCACCGCGTCCGTCGCCCATGCGGTAGGATCCCGCCGAGTGCCACGCCAGTCGGATCATCAGACCGCCATAGTGACCCCAATCCGCCGGCCACCATTCCTGGCTTTCGGTCAGCAGCGCCTTGACGTCTTCCTTGACTGCGTCGAAATCGAGCGCCTTGACGGCCTCGCGGTGGTTGTAGTCCGGGTCCATCGGGTTGGTGCGGGCACCGTGCTGGTGCAGGATGCCGAGGTTCAGCGCGCTTGGCCACCACTTGGTCACGCTGTTGCCGGTACCGGTGTTGCCACCATGCATGATCGGACAGGCACCAGCCTTGTCCATGTTATTACCGTCCATGATTTTTCTCCCTCGAAGTGAATCACGAAGAGCATTTCGCTCAATCTAGAACGGTTCTAACCACAGGGAACGATTAATTCCAATTGGATATTCAAAAGAATATGATAAGTTTTTCTGATGATAAACCTGACCATCAAGCAACTGCGCTATTTCGATGCGCTGGCCCGGCATCAGCATTTTGGTCGCGCGGCTGAATCCTGTTCGATCTCGCAACCAGCCCTGTCCTTGCAGATCAAGGAGCTTGAGGCGCTGTTCGGCGCACCCCTGGTCGAACGCGGTGCGCGCAAGGTCCGGCTGACGGCGATCGGCGAAGACCTCATACACAAGGCACGGCAGGTGCTTGTTTCCATAGAAGAACTCGAAGACCTCATGCGGGCGTCGCGCGGGCCGTTGTCCGGCAGGTTCCGCCTTGGCGTGATCCCGACCGTCGCGCCCTATCTCCTGCCAAAAATGATCCGCGCCCTGTCCGACAGCTTTCCGGAGATCGAACTGGAAATACGCGAGACCGTGACGAAATCGCTGGTCTCGGACCTTCTTGAGTCGCGGCTGGAGGCGGCGATCGTCGCGCTGCCGATCTCCGAGCCCGCCTTGCAGGAATCCGCCTTGTTCGACGAGGAATTTGTCCTTGTGCGCCCTCTGAGCGAGGCTGACAAAGCGATCCCGAGCCCTGACATGCTCAAGACGATGCGCTTGCTTCTGCTTGAGGAAGGCCACTGCTTCCGCGATCAGGCATTGTCGTTTTGCGAACTTAGCAAGACCCAGCCGCGCCAATTGATGGAGGGCAGCTCTCTGTCGACGCTGGTTCAGATGGTCAGCGCGGGCATGGGCGTGACGCTCATTCCTGAAATGGCGATCCAGCTCGAGACCCGGTCGGCAGAAGTCTCGGTTTCCCGATTTCCCGCCCCGCACCCGTCGCGCACGATCGGGATGGTCTGGCGCAAGTCGAGTCCGCTGGTAGATCAGTTGACACAGGTCGGCGCGATCCTGCGCGGGGCTGCCTTGCGATCACTTTAGGCCGTGTTTTCGCGCAATGCGCTGACAAATCAGGGTGCTGCGCGGCGGACTCACCTTGGCGAAAATGCGCTGTTTTCGGAAATGTTAACTTGATCGGCACATCTTTGCGCTAAATGCTCAAATTATGGGCGTTTTAAAAACTCTCGCATATGCCGCGGTCGCCATCTGCCTTGCCGTCACAGCAGCGCAGTCCGAAGACAGCCTGCTGAACCGTGTCACCGAATGCGTCGGACGGCTTTCGGCGCAGATGGAGCATCATTGGTTGTTGCCCGATGCAACAGGCAGACAAGTGGAAACCGAGCGTTCTCATCTGCTCGACGTCCTTGATGCGATCGTCACTCCGGAAACCGCCTCCCGGGCCTTGTCAGTCCGGATCGAGGCAAAGATGGCGCACGCGGCCCTTCTGACGCAGTCCGCCTTCTCGCGTGACGAACGCCGATCTGCCTGGGCGAACAAACGGGCGCGCGAAGAAATCGACCAATGCCGCGACATGCTTCTGTCCGCCTCGGCCGATACCGCCGCTCCTGCACTTCGAGGTTCTTCCGGTGTTGCGGAAACGGTGAATCAGGGGACTTGGAAAGCGTCGCAATAAGGTTCCCGCCCTCGCAAGATGCTTAAATTCGCGACAGTCGCCCCCCAATCGCCCAAAACATGTGCGTTTGATCCTGAGAGCCACCGACCGCGCGGGGACTCTGTTCCTGACCTCGCCAAGTACAGCCTAGATACCCGCGGCTGGTGGCAATCATCAGTCGATAGCGTGCGATAAGGCCGGCCGTTCAACTCCAGACCTTACCGCACTCCGCAATTAACTTGCGTCTGCGATACGTGGTGGTCGGTTCTGCTTTCGGCAACCTCCTGCGGCGCAAAACGTACGAAGGACGTTTGCACAATGTCGATGAAATTTCTCAGCTCTGCGGCAGCCGCCGCACTGGTTGCTTCCACGCTGCCCGCATTTGCCCAGGATGTAAGCTGCCCGATCAAAGTCGGTGTCTTGCACTCCTTGTCCGGCACGATGGCCATTTCGGAAACCACGCTCAAAGACACGATGGAGATGCTGGTTGATATCCAGAACGACAAGGGTGGCCTTCTCGGCTGCGAACTCGAAGCCGTCGTCGTCGACCCCGCCTCCGACTGGCCGCTCTTTGCAGAAAAGGCCCGTGAGCTTCTGACCGTCCAGAATGTCGACGTGATTTTCGGCGCCTGGACATCGGTGAGCCGCAAATCCGCTCTGCCGGTGCTGGAAGAGCTCAATGGTCTGATGTTCTACCCGGTGCAGTATGAAGGCGAAGAAAGCTCCAAGAACGTGTTCTACACCGGCGCTGCCCCGAACCAGCAGGCGATTCCGGCCACGGATTACTTCCTTGAAGAACTCGGCGTCGAAAAATTCGCGCTTCTGGGCACCGACTATGTCTACCCGCGCACCACGAACAACATCCTCGAGGCGTATCTGAAGGACAAGGGCATCGCGGAAGAAGACATCTTCGTCAACTATACGCCCTTCAGTCATTCCGACTGGTCCAAGATCGTCGCGGACGTCGTGGCCCTGGGCGCCGACGGCAAGAAGGTCGGCGTAATCTCGACCATCAACGGCGATGCGAATATCGGTTTCTACAAGGAACTGGCCGCTGCCGGCATCTCCGCCGACGACATCCCGGTCGTGGCCTTCTCGGTCGGAGAAGAGGAACTGTCCGGCCTCGACACGACGAACCTCGTCGGTCACCTGGCAGCCTGGAACTATTTCCAATCCGCCGACACCGAAGCCAACGAAGAATGGGTTGCGTCCTGGAAAGAACGCATGGGCGATGACCGTGTGACCAATGACCCGATGGAAGCCCACTATATCGGCTTCAACATGTGGGTGAACGCGGTCACCGAAGCGGGCACGACCGACGTCGATGCGGTGCGCACCGCAATGTACGGCCAGGAATTCCCGAACCTGACAGGCGGAACCTCCGTGATGCTGCCGAACCACCACCTCGCCAAGCCGGTCCTGATCGGTGAAATCACCGAAGATGGCCAGTTCGACATCATCAGCCAGACCGAAGAAGTGCCGGGCGATGCCTGGACGGACTTCCTTCCGGAATCTGCGGTTCTCAAGTCGGACTGGGCGGAATTGGGCTGCGGTATGTACAACACCGACACATCGACCTGCGTGCAGATCAAGTCGAACTACTGACCCCGAGCGGTGCGTGCGAAAGCACGCACCCTACGCCGCGACCGGCCACCTGATGTAGGTGTGTGCCTGCACGCACCATTTCGAAACGGATTCATCCTCAATGCTGCGTTTTGCCACTCTCTTTCTGACTTGGCTGAGCCTGTCAGGTCCGGCCATGGCCCAACAAGCCGACGCACCGATCCAGCGGCTGTTGCAAACCCATAGCGACGTCCTGCTTGAAAGCTCGCGGCGCACAATCGGCCCGGCCGTCGATGCGCTGGCCAATTCCGGACTGCCCGAGGCGCAGGTCGTTCTCGACAAATGGCAGAACAAGGAAATGTGGGTCGATGAAGAGACCGGGCTTTTCGTCTACGCAGAAGAGATAGACCGCGACACGCTGCGCATCTATGATTTTGCCGACGGGACCGAGATTGGCGAGGTTCCGGATGATGCCTTCGACCAACTCAAGCCGAATTCCGGCATCCGGGGCCTGATCGCCACCGCCCTCGTGCAGTTTCAACTCAGCGACCCCGACCCCGATACCCGCCGCCGTGCGCTTGACGCAATCGAACGCGGGGCCGAGGAAAGCCACCTTGCAGCGCTCCGCGTCAGCCTCCCGAACGAAACAGACGACACGATCCGCGCTCGGAAAGACCGGCTCGAACGCTTGCTGACCATCCGCTACGGGGAAACCGACGCAGAACGGATCACCGCGATCCAGAGCTTTGGTGGCGATCTGAGCGTGGACGTACGTGCCGCACTCAACCCGCTTCTGGCCGTCCGGGTCGAGGCAGCCGATGCGCTTCCCGACGCGCCGGATATCGGTCGCGTTCTACAGCCGGGCTCCGAAGCCTTGCCACGCGACGAAGCGTATGAATTGCTTGTGGGCGCCGATCTCGCCAAGCCGCGCATCAGCCGCGAAGACCAGCGCAATGCGCTTGTCGCAAACATCTCGGACGGTCAGGTGGCCGGTGTTCAGGTCGCAACGCTCGACAGTCAGGCCGCCCGCGATATGGCTTACGCGGCCTTGGCCGAACAAGGTACGGTCACGGCCGTCGCCACCGAGGCCGAAGTGGATGACCGCCTTGCCAGTCACGTCTTCTACGAGCGTTATATCGGTGCGCCGCCCGAGGTGGTGGCGGCCGCGCAGCTTGCGCTCCAGGCCATTGAAAACAAGGTGCATGTCAACCAGGCGATTGATCTTGGGCTGGATGCGCTGTCGCTGGCCTCGATCTATTTCCTTGCTGCCATCGGGCTTGCCATCACCTTTGGTGTGATGGGCGTCATCAACATGGCGCATGGCGAATTCATCATGATGGGGGCCTATACCGGCTACGTGGTCCAGCTGTTCATCCCCGATTACACACTGTCGATCATCGTCGCGATCCCGCTGGCCTTTGCCGTGACCTTTGGCGCAGGTGTTGCAATGGAGCGCCTGGTGATCCGCTGGCTGTACCATCGCCCGCTGGAGACCCTGCTGGCCACCTTCGGCATCTCCATCGCGCTTCAGCAATTGGCCAAGAACATCTTCGGCACGCAGGCGCGCCCGCTGACCGCCCCCGACTGGCTGGACGGATCGCTTGTCATCAACGACATCGTGTCGATCAGCTATATCCGCATCGCGATCTTCGTTCTGGCCCTGCTGTTCCTTGCGCTGTTTCTGTTCGTCATGAACCGCACGCGGTTGGGGCTGGAGGTGCGTGCGGTCACGCAAAACCCGCGCATGGCGGCGTCGATGGGCATCAACCCCGACAAGATCAACATGCTGACCTTCGGCTTCGGGTCCGGCATAGCCGGCATCGCCGGCGTCGCCATCGGGCTTTACGCCAAGGTCACGTCCGAGATGGGCAGCGATTACATCGTGCAAAGCTTCATGACCGTCGTCGTTGGAGGCGTCGGCAACATCTGGGGCACCCTGCTGGGCGCGACGATGGTCGGATCGCTGCAAAAGGGGATCGAATGGCTGAACCCGTCCAACACGCTGGCGGCACAGACCTACATGATCCTGTTCATCATCCTGTTCATCCAGTTCCGGCCAAAGGGCATCATCGCCCTCAAGGGCCGCGCGGCGGAGGCATAGGCCATGACAGACGTATCCCTGCCCCGTCGCGAACCCTTCGCACTGCGTTTCCCGTCGGTGATGGTCTTCGTTGCCATCCTCGCGCTGTTCACAGTTGGGGTGACGATCCTGTCCGAAGGCTTCGGCATCGGCGTCATCTCCACCAGCTTCGTCAAGACGCTTGGCAAGACGCTTTGCCTCTGCCTCGTGGCGCTGGCGATGGATTTGGTCTGGGGATATTGCGGCATCCTCAGCCTTGGCCACATGGCGTTCTTCGGCCTTGGTGGATACGCGATCGGCATGTGGCTAATGTATGCCCGGACCGAGATCATCGTTCTGGAAAGCCTTGCCGCTGCACCTTTGCCGCCCACGCCGCAAGAGGTCTCCGACGGCATCGCCAGCCAGATCTTCGGCGTTGTCGGCGCATCCGAATTTCCGCCGATCTGGGCCTTTGCCCATTCCCTGCCGCTGCAACTCTTGGCCGTTGTCCTGGTGCCCGGCCTCTTGGCGCTGGTCTTTGGCTGGCTGGCCTTTCGCAGCCGGGTCACAGGTGTGTACCTGTCGATCCTGACACAGGCGATGACCCTCGCCCTGTCGCTGCATCTGTTTCAGAACGACAGTGGATTGCGGGGCAACAACGGTCTTTCGGGTCTGCAAAACCTGCCCGGTCAATCGGACGTATCGCAGGATATCGTGTCGCTCTGGTTCTTCTGGGGCTCGGCGCTTGCCTTGGGTCTTGGCTATCTGCTGTGTGCCTGGATCGTGTCGGGCAAATTCGGATCGGTCATTCGCGCCATCCGCGATGACGAAGCCCGCGTCCGCTTCCTTGGATACCCGGTAGAGGCGTTCAAGCTCGCCATCTTTACCGTGACAGCCGTCATCGCCGGGATCGCCGGCGCGCTCTACTACCCGCAAGCGGGCATCATCAACCCGGCAGAGCTTGCCCCCATTGCCTCCATCTACCTGGCCGTCTGGGTTGCCATCGGCGGACGTGGCCGGCTCTACGGCGCGGTGATCGGGGCGGCGTTCGTGTCGCTGGTCTCGACCTGGTTCACCGGCGGGCAAGCGCCCGACATCAACCTCGGGTTCTACACGATCAGCTGGGTGGACTGGTGGACGGTGCTTCTGGGTCTCAGCTTTGTCTGTGTGACACTTTATGCCCCCAAGGGCATCGGTGGCCTTGTCGATATCCTGATCGACCGCAAAGGCCCGAACCGGCACGGCGCAGACCTTGGCCCCGATCAAGGCGCGTTGCGGGAACAGGAGGCGGACAAATGAGCACCCTGCTCGAAGTCTCTGGCGTGTCCGTGTCGTTCGACGGCTTCAAGGCCATCAACAACCTGTCCTTCCAGATCGCCGATGCCGAACTGCGCGCGGTGATCGGACCCAACGGTGCAGGCAAGACAACCTTCATGGACATCATAACCGGCAAGACCAGGCCCGACGAAGGACGGGTCGTCTATGGAGATCGCGGCGACTCCCTCCTCAAGATGTCGGAAAGCAAGATCGCGCAGGCCGGTATCGGCCGCAAGTTCCAACGACCCACCGTGTTCGAGGACCAGAGCGTGTTCGACAACCTGATGATGGCTTTGAAGAAAACGCGGGGCCCCCTGGCAGTCCTGTTTTTCAAGCCGACGAAAGACGACAATGACAAGGTCGCGGATCTGGCTGAGCAAATCGGCCTTTCCGGCGCGCTGCATCGCAAGTCGGGCGAGCTGAGCCACGGGCAAAAGCAATGGCTTGAGATCGGCATGCTTCTGGCACAGGATCCGCGCCTCCTGCTGGTTGACGAACCCGCCGCGGGCATGACGCCTGCCGAACGCGAACACACAACGGACATTCTGCGAGAGGCGGCAAAGACCCGCGCGGTGGTGGTGGTCGAACACGACATGGAATTCGTGCGTCGCCTGAACTGCAAGGTGACGGTGCTGCACGAAGGGTCTGTGCTGGCCGAAGGGTCGCTGGACCACGTGACGAAGAACCAACAGGTGATCGAGGTGTATCTTGGCCGATGAAGTCCTGCGCACGAAGGGCCTGACCCTGCATTATGGCGGCAGCCAGATCCTGAACGGGATCGACATGGCCGCGCATCGGGGTGAGATCACCTGCGTCATGGGCACAAACGGCGTCGGCAAGACAAGCCTGCTCAAGGCGATCTCGGGCACACATGCCTATTCCAGTGGGACGCTGTCGCTGAATGGCGAGGACATCAGATCGGCAAGCGCACATGCGCTGGCCCAGAAAGGTGTCGCCTATGTCCCGCAGGGGCGCGATATCTTCCCCCTGCTCACCGTGCGCGAGAACCTTGAAACCGGGTTTGCCTGCCTGCCGAAATCAGAACATCAGATCCCCGATCACATTTACGAGCTGTTCCCGATCCTCAAGGACTTCCTGCACCGGCGGGGTGGCGACCTGTCGGGTGGGCAGCAACAACAGCTTGCCATCGCGCGCGCCCTGATCACCAAGCCAAAGCTTTTGCTGCTGGATGAACCGACCGAAGGCATCCAGCCGAACATCATCCAACAGATCGGGCGGGTGATTGCCCTGCTGCGCGAACAGGCCGACATGGCAATTGTGCTGGTCGAACAGTATTTCAGCTTTGCCTACGATCTGGGCGACCGTTTTTACGTTCTTGAACGCGGTGCCGTGAAGATGAGCGGCCCGAAAGGGGATCTGGATCGGGATGAATTGCTGGCCGGCGTGTCGGTCTAGGGTGGCTTGACCCTTTGTCAGGTCGCGGCACCGACGACGCGATCGCCCGCGTTTGGAGTGTCCAATTCAGACAGGTCTGAGCGCGAAAACGCGACCGTTGCAGTCACCAGAACCTGCATTGCGTCGAACATAGGCACCGTGGCCTTGATATCCTGCGCCAGAAGCGAGAATTCGGTGCAGCAGATGCAGATCACATCCGCCCCGTCCTCGACCATTTGCGTGCAGATGTCTGACAGCGTGTGCGCCGCGAATTCCGAGGGCCCCTGTGCCTTGATGGACCGGATCGTGGCCAGCGCTCGACCCTGTTCTGCTGCGTAAACCGGGCTGAGACCCGCACCGGCCAGCGCCTTTTCGAACACGCCCACCTGTTGCAGCGCGGGTGAACCGAGCAAACCAACCTTGCCGCCGGGGGCGATCTGCGCAGCCTCTGCGCAGGACATTTCGACCATGTTCAGGAAAGGTGCGTCGGTCGAAGCCGCCACCTGACCCGCATAGTAATGCGCGGTGTTGCAGGGCATGACGAGCGCCTCGGCACCTGCGCCGACCAACCCCTTGGCCATCTGGACAAGAACCGGACCGGGGTCTTCTCCGCCACCTTCGAGGATCGCCTTGATGCGCGAAGGCACCTGGGTGTTGTTGTCCACCAGCAAGGGGATGTGATCGGAATCGTCGCGTGCCTGAATGGCGTCGACGATCTGCTGCATGAAAAAGATCGTCGCTTCCGGGCCCATACCGCCCAGCACACCAATACGCCGCATCAGGCTGCTCCTTTTTGCAGGGCGCGCGCCACCACATGCGCAATAATGTCGGCCACATGGGCGCAATCTTCGAGGCTGAACGTCAGAGGAATGCGCGTGTCCAGCAATCCGGCAAGAATGGCATCCGTTTTGGGCAGGTCCTGCGGTGTCACATAGCGCCAGCTTTGGTGGTTCGAGGTGAAGCCAACCGGGCTGTCCGCGCCGAACCACTTGAGCTCGACGCCAAGCGCCTTGGCCCCTGTTACCACCTGCTGCACGGTTTCCTTGCTGGCCTCCGGCATCAGGAACTGGAAGGACGACCCGACATAGCGCTCCTGTTCCGGGCGGTGCGGGACGTAGATGCCGTTCATCCCCCGCAGCCTGTCGGCCACCAGATCGTGCCGCGCGTTCCAGCGGTCGATATTGGTCTCCAACATCGCCAGTTGCGGCAGCAGGATCGACGCGCGCAGGTTGTCCATCCGCCCGGACATGTTCGGCGTGTCCAGCCGGACATCGGTGAACATTTCGGGTGGCGGCGCGGCCCCGTGACGGTCATACAGCATGTAGGATCCCGAAAGCATGATCGCCCGCGCCATGAATTCCGGATCGTCGGAGGTCAGCAAACCGCCTTC
>NZ_JAIPUT010000044.1 GCF_020055635.1 Marivita sp.
CCATACTCCCCAGGCGCATCGCACCACCGCAAACCATTGCGATTGATGAAAATTATGCCACTCAGAACCCTTCGATCATCAACCCGGGGCTTGCCATGGCTCTTGGGGAAAAACGGTTTCAGGCGCTCAATTTGCGCCTCGGTCAGCCAGTAAAGATTGCTCATAGATCAGGTCTCCTTGCGGAGCCTGAATCACGACACCGGACTGAAATCAATGGGTCTGGAGCCTAACTCGGGTGCCAGCTTTCAATTTTTCAGCACGACCGCTTGGCACTTGCAGAAAAGGTCCGCCCTCCGACCGAAGGCTGTCGCTGATGGAGTGGTGCTCTGCCAGGGGCGTTTCCGGACCTATTTCCGCTTGAACGCAGTCAGTGCCGATGACAGCTCGGGGTTTTCCGTGGCATGCGACTCTGCGGTGCAACCCAGCCGGTAGGCTTCCGCAGCCTGCCGCAAGGAGCGGATGCCGGCTGCGGGTCCGTCAGGATGGCTCATGATCCCCCCACCCGCACAGAACAGGAAGTCCTCGTTCCCGACGGCTTCAGCCGAGGGTGCAACTTGCCAGGCTGTCTGGCCGGAAGAAAAGACCGGGAGCGCGGTGAAAGCAGGCCCCTCGTCGGAGATCCGCGCCTGGACCGCGCGTGCCGCCTCGGCCACGGTCTCGTCGCTTTCGGTGAACTTGTTGCCGATGCCGTTGACGTGAAGATGGTCCGCTCCTGCGAGTCTCCAGAGTTTCTGCATCGCCGGAAAGGAAATTCCGATATGAGGGGATCGCGAGAGAAGACCCCAACCATTGCGATGACCGTGCACCGGCAGCGGGCTGCGTTCACGCAGCGCACGAAGGCCCACGAGTCCGAGAGACTGAAGCGAGACCATTGCGCAGGTCGCGCCAAGCTTTTCGAGCAGATCGAGTCTGCGGGACATCTCGTCGATTTCGCCCGTGATGTTGAAGGCGTACATCACCTTCTTTCCAGTTCGGTCCGCATGCGCGTTGAGGACCGCCATCACCTCTTTTGCCCGGTCCTCCAGAGGGCAGGCGGGGCCGCTCGACTGAAGTTCGTCGTCCTTGATGAAATCGATACCTGCCTCGGCGAGGTCGCGTACGAGGATCGCGGTTTCGGTGGCGGAGAGACCAACGCTCGGCTTGATGATCGAGCCGAACATGGGGCCTTCGGGTACGCCCATCAGGTCGCGCGTGCCGGCTATTCCGAAGCGGGGTCCCGGATTGGCATCGATGACCTCTCTTGGCAGGTGAAGGTCGAGCAACCGGATGGCCGACAGTTCCGCCAACTCGAACAGGTTGCCAGCGACCGTGGCCAGGATATTCGGAAGCGATGGCCCCATTGTTGCGATCGGCCAAGAGATGGTGACCTGGCCGCGCTCGTACCGGTCTCCCTTTATCCGGCAGGGGAGCGAGGGTGCCGGCGACTCTCCGGTCACCACGCAGCCCTCGATCCGGGCGGCCGACCGGTCGCGCAGCTCATCCGTTTCGGCAGCGAGGCGGACAAAAGTCCCTGTTGATTGCTCTCCCGCAAGCACTTCCGCCGCTTGCTGCACGCCGACAGGAGACTCGATATCGTATGTGGCCGTAATCCGGTCTGTCATGTTGCTCGCGCTCCTCCGCCGTCTCGAACCCAGTTGAAGTAATCGGTGCTGCCCATCTGCCCCCCTTTCAGCGCCAACTGGAGGCCGTCCATCGGTCCGTCGGCATGGGCCCGGCATATCGGCGCTCCGGGGATCGTCGGCGCGAGAGCGGAGAGTGCATAAATCCCCAGCTCGGTACAGACATGCCCAGACGTGTCACCCCCGGACACCACCACGCGCCGCAGATGTCGCGACTCGATCAGGCGTCGCAGGATGCGACCGAGCGCTTGGCCGATCCTGGCATTCACGTCGGATGCATCTCGTCCCGCGAGTTTCGCCTCAAGCCGTTTCACACCCGGATCATCCGGGCCGGCGGCGCTGTGGATCAGGGGCAAGGATCCCGTGTCGAGGACGTTCAAAGCTTTGTCGAGCGCGGCTTCCTCGGCCGCGGCGAGATCACCCGACGAACCGCAGGCCGCTAGGGCGTCGAAGCCTACCGATGTAAATCCGTCTTTGGTGGACCATGCGATCTGATCTGCCGTGACCGGAGAAACGGAGCCCGACACGACGGCCATCTTCTCTACGCGACCAATGCTGCCGACGAGCTGCGGCGGTTCGACAAGGCCCTCGTGGAGCCAATGCCTTACGAGGGCGTATTGTACGCCCTGAGAGCCGATGACAAAGCGGTTCAGCGTCCTTCCCTGCCACAGCAGTGCGCCCGCGGCGGCCTCTTCAGCCGGCCCGATCTGGTCGAGGGTAAAGGCTGCTGCACCGTCCGCCGCAGCAAGCCGTGCCGCCGCGTCTCTTATGTCCGCCAGTGCTTCGATGTCCAGGCAGTCGACTGCCAGTTCAGTTTGCGTGCCAATGTGTCGGGCAACATCCGCTTCTGCCATCGGGGTCACCGGATGACGGGACATCACGGGGTGTCGGTCGAGCCGAAAGACCCCCTGCACGGTTCCGGCAAAAAGATTGCCGAAGGCTTGGTAGCGCCGCATTTCGGGGGCGGCCACGATGATCGGCACGGAGCGCGGCGCGAAAGCCTTTACTCCGAGGTTCAGCGCCCGGCCGATCGATCCTGTCGACACAGACGAGTCCAGCGTCGAGCACACCTTGTAGTGGACGAGTTCCGCACCGCTCTCGGCGAGCTTGCGAAACATGCGCGGCAGGTGCTCATCCATCCACTCGGGCGATTTGGTGCGGGCCATCGTTGCGATACCCAGTCCCGAGACGTCCTTGAACTGCGCCAGCTGGGCGTCCGTCGGCTCGGCCAGAAAGAGCACCGATTTCAGTCCGGCGAAGGCCAAGACCTCCATCGTCGCTGCGGCACCGGTGAAGTCATCACCGATCCAAGCCACGAGAGGCCGTCCCCGAGGTAAGGAGGACGCTGTATTTGCGCTGACCGCCTGCGTCATATATTATCTCACTATACCAGTTGCAGGAAATATCGCCCGCAAGTTTTGCGCTCGATGCGGCCCCGAACTCAACGGAGACTTCACCCCGTGATCGACACGCCCCAAGTCGCCCAAGACCGGATTGTCAGGCGTAAACTCTCCGATGAGGTCTTCGACCGGTTGCGCACCATGATCCTGAACGGTGAGCTCAAGCCGGGCGACCCGGTGCCGGCCGAACGCGATCTCATGACACGCTTCGGAGTCGGCCGACCCGCAGTCCGAGAAGCCCTGCAGACGATGCATACGATTGGCCTCATCACTATATCTCATGGAGAGCGAAGCCGCGTGAATGAGATCAGCCCGACCACGGCCTTCACGCAGGTCGATGCCATCGCCCAATTCCTGCTTACGGCCGCGCCGGAAAACCTCGATCATCTCAAGGAAGCCCGAAAAATGTTCGAGGTGGGGCTCATCAAGATTGCGGCCGAAAAGCGCGCTGAGGAAGATCTCGAAGATCTGCGCATGCTCCTCGTGGAGCAACGCAAGGAACTCGGCAACGCGCAGGACTTCATTCGCGGCGACATCGCCTTTCACAGCAAGATCGCCTCGATTGCCGGCAACCCGATCATCACGGCCATGGCTGAAGCAATGCTGAAGTGGATCTTCCACTATCACACTTCGCTCCTGCATTGGTCGGGCCGTGAGGATATCACACTCGAGGAGCACGAAAGGATCATCGAGGCGATCGCTGCACGGGACCCCTCGGCGGCCGCAGGCATGATGGAAGTTCACCTGGATCGCTCCGCAGCCAATTACCGTCATCATCCCTGAGACCCGGAGAACGGATGTTCGGCGATTGCATAGGGTCCAAGCCGTATCTCCTCGCCGTTATCGATTTCAATCTTGATCTCGCCATCAGTAAGGTTCGCCAACAGCAGAGTTTTTTCGACTACAAGCGCCGCGGCCGTTTCAGGCTGAGATACGGACACGTCGCGTACCGTCTGCCCGGCCAGGCGCGACAGACGCGACAAGAGATCGCCAAGCGGCGTCAGAATACCGTCTTTGCAAACACCTCGCGGCCCTGACCCCGACGCCGGGGTCCAGACCTCGATCCCGAAAGGCGCTATTTGCGCAAGATAGCCAAGCGTGAATGCCGCGCCGAATTGGGCAAAGTGCCGAGGATCGGAGTTCGCCATACAGAGTCTCTGGTCCTCGGGATTGTCAATCGTCCGAGAGCCGTAGGGGTTCTGCCGCATGGGAATCGAGGACAGTCCCAATCGGTAGGGTTTCCCGCCGGCGATCGCTTGGCCGGATTTGAGAATCCACGGCAAGGCGGTCAGGGTCTGCATGACACTTCTGTCATCAGCCGCGTGCACGATGGGGTTGGTTCCATGGGCCACGAAGTCGAGCATCGCGACCGGCGGCCTCTTCCTGTTGAACTCGGTAAAATACGAAAGCATCCCACCGCCGCGAGGAATGTCGGGGAAAGCGCGTGCCGCCGCCGCATGGACGTTCTCAAGCGGTGGGCAGTCCGGCCAGGTACTGCCGGGCGGCGTCGATTGCCGGTCAACCGAAGGACAGACAAACAAGGAGGCGATCGGCAGCGTCGCCGCCCGGACCTGTGCGGCCAGCTCTGCAAATTCCGCGTCGAGGTCACCGTCGCATCGTGCAGCGTATTCGAGGTCGACAGCGAGGGTCAGTCGGGTCTGCAACCGGGCAAATGGGACGAGGTCCGTGTCTCCCGTCTCGGGGTCGAGATGTGCCGTGATCCGCTGCGGAGCGATGCTCTCGAGGGGCGCCAGATCGCTCAGCGCCTCACGAGCCTCGGCGGGTGTCATCACCAGTGCGAGTTCCGGGATGCGGCATCCGTTCAGGGCACCAATCGAAAGCTTGACCTCGTCCTGGGCGGAGGTCCGCTGTCCTTTTCCGCTGAAACTCAGCGACACGCTCTGCTGCAAGGGTTCCCCGTCACGCAGACGATAGGGCCAGGGCCGGGCGAGTGGCCGGTTATAGGTCTTGAACGATGCGTCGGACCATTGCCGCTGGTCCTCCATCTCGAAAACATCGCCATTCAACGTGCAGCAAGTGATTATGCCGGACTGCTCATGGGTCAGACTACGGATATCCTTGAACGGCTGCCACGGTTCGATCCGATCCGGCAGATTGCTTTCCTCGGTCGTCCCATCGGAATACTGGACCGTCAGTCGGCAGGCCGATGCGGCGATCGGATGCAGGACGGTAAAACCGGCCCGATTTGTTTCGAAATCGCCGTCGGATCGGGCCGTCGCGTGTACTTCCAGGCGATCATGCGAGGCCGTGACCACCAGGCTTGCTCGAAGTCGAGCATCCCCGTTCACGAATTCGGCAGTCCAGGCGAGGGTCAGGCCGCCTGCGATCTCTTCTTTCGTCACCACACCCAGTCGAGGTGCGATGGTGCCCCAGTCCCGGTCGCGGACCGGGAAAGTGACAGCACGGATCACTTCGATTTTGTCGAAACGGATGTCATGCAGCCCGCCATCGAGCAGCTCGAAACTCAATCGACCCGTGTTGAACCGCTGTGCCTGTGGCCGGAACGCCTCGGTGCCGAATAGCGGGATCAGATCACCCATCGCTCAAAGCTCCTCGGGCGTGATGGTCCTTGCTTCGGCGGCGGAGAGATAGGCGGCCTCGACCAGCGCCAGCGTCCGGAGATTGTCGGCCCCGGAAGTTTCGGGAATTCGGCCCTGGCGAAGGCAATCCGCGAAGTGCCGCTGAATGGTCACAACGCTCTCCTGGATGTTGTGCCAAGGCTTTTCTGCCCAAGGATCGAGTCGCGGGGCGACGTCAATGACGTCTTTACCTCCGGCACTCTGGATCGTCAGCCGGTAGCCCGCATCGAGCCGCAGCGTGCCCGTCTCGCCGTCGATCTCGAGCAGGGTCTCGGGGAAGGTTTCAGGCTGCCTTCGCGTGGCATAGGAGCAGTCGACGACGCTCGTCGCGCCGCTGTCATGCGTCAGAAGAATCGTTGCCACGTCCTCACCCCGGATTTTCGGGTTCACGCGCTGGATCGAAGCCGAGAGGGTCCTGACTTCGCCCATGATGGCCCGGGTTACGTCGAGGACGTGGATCCCGAGGTCCTGAATGATGAAGCGCTCATCCGTCGCCAAGTAGGGCTGGCCGGAATATACATCGTAGCCAGAACGGAAACTTGCCCGGCAGAAGAACGGCGACCCGATCTTGCCCGTCCGCACCGCATCGATGGCGGCGCGAAGCCCGGACTGCCAGCGAAAGTTTTCATGCACCATGAAAACGCGGCCCGCCTCCTCGACAGCGGCATTCATGGCGCGGGCATCTTGCATCGTTTCGGCAAGAGGCTTCTGGCAGATGACGTGAAGGCCCTGCCGGGCCGCGAGTTCTACGAGCGCGCGATGAGATGGCACCGTCGTGGCGATGTCCACGAAATCGAGCTTCTCCGCGGCAAGCATCTCGGCCGCATCGGCATAGCGGGCGGCAACGTCGAATCTGTCGCCGATCTCGGTCAATCGTGCCGGATCGCGATCGCAGATTGCGACGATCTCCACGCGGTCGACCTCTTGCCAGCCGTGCATCTGGTTCACCGCGAAGAACCCGCAGCCAATCAGCCCGCCTTTTAGCACTTCATTCATCAAGATGTCCTCCTGTCTGCTGCAACATGCCTGTCTTTATGCTGCTCACCGAGAGCCGCATCGACGACCAATTCGAATTCCCGCCAGCGCGGTAAAATTCTTGTCGCTTCTGGACACGGGATCCGCATATCCAGGGGATCTCGGATCCCGTGACTCAAAGACGATCTGCGCTGCTTCGTCCGGCTCCGGCGTCTGTGCTGTTGCCAGAGCGCTGACGGTTCGGCTTGATTTCGCGCGTGTCAGGTAATCCGCTGAATGCTTGCGGCGATTTCGTCGGGTTCGAACACCCGCTTCCAGTCCTCCTTCATCAGGACGGGCTTTCCGAACTCGATGGCCTTGTTGCAAGCGGCGGAGAATACACCGTCGATCTCGTCGAAGATGACTGCGCCCAATATGTTCAGATGACCAAGCAGAAAGTCGCGCGCAGCCTCTTTCGGCACTCCGCGGGCGACAACTTCGTCCATTGCTTCCCGCATGACATCGAGAAGCGACGCGCAGACCGTTTCGGAAAGACCCGGCTCGAGCAACGCCATCTGTTCGACCGTGACCCGATGAGACCGGAAGACCGGGGCATAAATGGCACGGCCGACCTTGTCGCCCAGAGCGTAATGCTCTTCAGGACCCTGCATCAGCGCGTTCACGATGGCCTGTTTCGCCGCAATTCCGCCGAAGTGGTCACGCCTGCCTTCCGCGGTTTCTTCGTTGTTGAAGATCGGAGGATGGCAGGGATGGGACACGAAATAAGTCACGTCCTGACGTTTCGGCAAGTGTCCGGCGAAGGGACCCGCAGCGTCGAGGCAGACGACCATCGCGCCGCTTTCCACTTGGTCGATTATCTGGTGAGAGACCGCTTTTATGGCGGTGTCTGGCACGGCAAGGACCACAACCTCAGCTCCAACGAGAGCATCTTCGGTATCTACGCATTCGGCCCCGACGGCGTGTCTCAGCCGCTGCTGCCCCTCCTGCGATATCTCGACATGCGCCACATCAAAGTCCGTCTTCGCAAGGTTGCGAGACAGGCGAACGCCCATTTTGCCGCCTGCTCCGAACAAAGCCAGCTTGGTCACCTCGCGCCCTCCTGTCATTCTCTCATTAACTGGTATGATCTGATAATGTTATGAACACTGTGTCAAGCGGAGATCCCGGCGCTTGTCATGTTGCGCGGGTTTGCACAGTTCGAACGCTTGCCGCGGCGTGCCGCGAGGAAGCCGAACCAATGACGCGGCCCTGCGGCATTGATCGTAACCGGGAGGGTCGCAAGCCGCAGGGCGGGGGATCTCATAGGAACTTACGACGCGGCAAGGGAGTTGCATGTCATATGACATCGGCGTTTGCCGGGAAGGGGTTCATGCGACATGAGGCGAAACGTATCCTGATTGTCGAGGACAAGGTCATCATCGCTATGGATGTGGAGGACATGGTGTCCGACTGCGGGTGTGTCCCGGTCGGGCCGGTTTCAAACGTCGCCGATGGCATTGCACTTGTCCAGCAGACGGCGCTGGATGGCGCGGTTCTCGACATAAATCTCGGTGAAGAGCGGGTCTGGCCCCTGGCGGAGGTTCTCGACGACCAGGGCGTCAAGATCGTGCTGGCGAGCGGATACGCGACAACCGAGGTGCCGGCCCGTTTCCGCGATCGGCCAATGCTCGAGAAACCGCTCAGTCAACGCGCGCTGGCCGCCGCTTTGGAAAGCCTCGGTCTCATCGAGCCGCGCTCGTAATTCAGGAGGACGCGTCCGCCGGCTTCAGGATTCTGCCGGCCGGCGCAACGATCCGGCAACGGTAGCCTTCGGGCGGAAACTCGTGCTCGCAAGTGCCCTGAAATTCGTGATTGGTCGAGCGTGTGACGAAGTCCAGCCCGAACCCGTGCCGCTCTGGCGGATGAACCGGCGGGCCGCCGCTCTCGATCCATGCGATCCTGAAGTCCTGGCCGTCCCGCACAGCCTTTTCCCAGCTCAGCGTCACTTTCCCGTCGCCGCCTGACCATGCGCCATATTTCGCGGCGTTGGTGGCAAGCTCCTGGAGGATGAGGCCAAGCCCGACCACGCTCTCGGATTTCAAGGCGAAATCCGGACCCTGCATGTCAAGCTGATGCGTGTCGGCGCCCACGAATTGGGACAGGACGGCTTCGGCCAGTTCCGCGAGGCTTGCGCCTTGCCAATCCTGGCGAGACAGCAGGTGGTGGGCCGCGGCCATGGCATGCAGCCTGCCGTTCAGCACCTCCATCATCTCGTCCTTCGTCGCCGCCTGCCGACCGCTCTGGCGGACCATGGATTGCACGCTGGCCAGATTGTTTTTCACCCGGTGGTTCAGCTCTGATACCATGGTCGAAAGCCGTTCCTCGACCTGCTTGCGCTCGGTGATGTCGACGAAGGTCAGGACGGCGCCCTGTACCACCTCCTTCTCGTCGCGGTATGGAAGAATGCGCATGATCAGCGTCTGCGCCGGCGCGCCGTTGCTTGCTTCGACCTCGTGTTCGATCTGCTGGCCGGTGCGGATCACTTCCGCCACCTCGGCCTTCAGCGCCTGGAAGTCGATGCGTCCGGCAAGCTCGTCGAGCGGGCGGCCCATGTCGTGGTCGCGCAGATGGAACAGCGGCTTGGCGGGAGGGGTGAAATTCCGGATGCAGAAATCCGTATCGAGGAAGAGCATCGCGATCCGCGTGTTGGTGAACAGGTTCTTGAGGTCGCTGTTGGCGTGGCTCAGATCCTCGACCCGCGCGGACAGCTCGTTGTTGACCGTGCGCAATTCCTCGTTGATCGACTGAAGCTCCTCCTTGGATGTCTCAAGCTCCTCGTTGGAGGATTGCAGCTCTTCGTTGACCGAAGACAGTTCCTCGTTCGAGGCGCGCAACTCCTCGTTCGAGGTTTCAAGCTCCTCCATCGTGGTCTGGAGTCGCTCCTTCGTGCTCTGAAGCTCGATCTCGAGCGCGCGGACAATTTCCTCGTCGCCGCCGCGGCGCCGCGCCCGTTCGGTACTTTCGGCCATCGCGGCCGGTCCGGTCTGGAACAGGACAAGACAGCGCTGGTCGGCAGGATCGTTCCCCGGCAGGGGTTCGGCAATCAGAGTGAGGTAGCGGCGGTCGTCATCGCGACCAACGATGAGGTCGTCGCGCACCAACCGCTCGCCCGAGGCCAGAACCTTGGACACAGCGGATTTCACGTCCAGGGCCACCTCGGTGCGCAGCATCGCGCCAAGATTGGCCGTCGGGCGGCCACGCGGCAGTTCAAGGAAGGCACCGGTCCCGCTCGAGGCCTCGAGGATTTCGAAGTCGCCATCGACGATGACATAGGCGGGCGTGTACCGCTCCAGCAGTCGGTGGGCCATCCGCGTGGCGGGGTCGCGATCGGCGGGCCGGTCACGCGCATCGGGCCGCGATGCGGCCTTGGACCCCTTGCCGTCGCCCGCGGCGATCGGAAATTCCGGCAGCCGTGCGGATTCGCCCACGCGGCGGAAGATGCGGTTCTTGCGGTCGGCCTCGGCAAAGAGGTTCTCGGAGGCGCCCGCGTTCTCGGCGGGTCCGAGGAACATGAAACCGCCGGGCCGCAGCGCATAGTGGAACACCGGCATCAGCCGCTTCTGCAACCCGGAGTTCATGTAGATCAGCACGTTGCGGCACGAGATCAGGTCGATCCGCGAAAACGGCGGGTCGCGCAACAGGTTGTGCTGGGCGAAAAGACACATCTCGCGCAACTGCGGGCGCACGACATAGGAGCCATCCTCGATTTCGAAGAACCGCTCCAGCCGCGCTTCGCTCAGGTCGGCGGCGACGCTGTGCGGATAGCGTCCGAGGCGCGCGAAATGCAGTGCGCTTTCGTCGATGTCGCTGCCGAAAATTTTCACTTCCGGCGGGCTTTCCACCTGTTCGCGCGCCTCTTGGCACAGCATGGCCAGGGTATAGGCTTCCTCGCCCGTCGCGCATCCCGGCACCCAGACGCGCACTTCGTCATCTGCTGTCTTTTCCTCGAAGATCGGGCGGATCGCCTTCTCGATCAGCGCGGCAAAGGCGTCGGGGTCGCGAAAGAACTGGGTCACGCCGATCAGCAGATCGCGGAACAGGCGCGCCGGTTCGCGGTTGTCATCCCGCATCAGCGCCACATAGGCCGCCAGTGTGTCGATACCCTGCATCTGCATGCGGCGACGGATGCGGCGATCGATCGTGCTCGACTTGTATCCCGAGAAATCGTGGCCGATGGAGCGGCGGAGCATGTCGCAGATCTCCTGTCGCTCGCCATCCGCGACCTCGACCTCGCGGGCGATCGGCCGTTGCCGGATCAGGAAGTCGACGAACAGTCCCGGCATGTCGCCGACTTGCACCTCCCTGTCCACAAGGCCGGTGCGCGTGGCGCTCAGCAGCATGCTGTCGTATTCGGCTGTCTGGAGCGTCTGGGTCAGCGTGAGACCGCCGGCCTCTTTCACCGCCTTGAGGCCAAGCGTGCCATCCGTGCCGGCCCCCGACAGGAGCGCACAGCCTGCATGCTCGCCCTGGTCCTCGGCGAGGGAGATCAGAAAGGCGTCGATGCTCGTGCGCCGTGACAGCGGGTCGTCGTCTTGGGCGGGGTGCAGGATGCCGTTGCGGATCGTGATGACCTGTCCCGGCGAGATGACATAGATCCGGTCGGCCGCGACCTGTGTATTCCGGGTGACTTCCTCCACCGGCAGGTCGGTCCGGCGCTCGAGGATTTTGCAAAGCTCGCTGTCGCGGTCGGGCGCCATGTGCTGGATCAGCACCCAGCCGATGCCGCTGTCGGCGGGGATGTTGGCCACCAGATCCTGAAGCGCCGCGATACCGCCCGCGGACGCGCCAACGCCCACGATCGGCGGAGTCTGGCCTGCTTTGTCCTGACGTTCTGCCTCGTCACGCCCTTCGCCGCTCTCTTGGTTCATGATAGCGATTCCCTTGGTCTTTCGGTTCGCAACCTATCCAAATCGTGGCATGGACGCGACCGCAATGCACCAACCGACCTGACGCCACCGGTCCTCGCCGGTCGATTCGAGTATGCCGCGATCCTGGTTCAGAAGTGAATTCGGCGATCAGATCTCGCCGCCAAGGCAGCGTCGTCAGACGGATCAGGAGCGGCGACCACGAGAAGGTCATGCGCCCGGTCACGCCCGCGTTCAGCCGCCGCGGCAGACACCGAGGGCGCGCCTTCGCCAAGACCGATGACCACTCTTGCAGACGGACGCGCCACGCGCTGTTGCGTCGGGCACGTCCGCTCTTCAGGATCGCAGGCTTTGCAGGATGCTTGTGGCAACAAACACGAGTGCTGCGGCGCAGACGATGGATGGCCCCGCCGGCGTGTCGAGCGCATAGGCCGATTGCAAACCGATCACGGCAGAGCCACTGCCGATGACAGCGGCGGTGAGAGCCATTTGTTCCGGCGTGCGTGACAGTGGCCGGGCAGCGGCGGCGGGGATGATCAGCATGGCCGCGATCAGCAAGACGCCCACCACCTTGATCGCGACGGCAACCGTGATGGCCAGCGCCAATGTCAGGATGAGCTGTTCGCGCTTCGGGTCTATCCCGCTGGCATGGGCAAGTTCCGCGCTGATGGTGGAGGTCAGCAGCGCCGACCAGCGCCAGCCGATCAGCCCGACAACCAACGCGGCACCCCCCCAGATCACCGCCAGATCGCCGCGTGACACGGCCAGAATGTCGCCGAAAAGATAGGCCATGAGGTCTATGCGGATGCCGGACAGGAAAGACACTGCGACCAGCCCGAAGGCCAGTGCGGAATGCGCCAGCACACCCAGGAGCGTGTCCATCGCATAGCCCCGTCCGGTCAGCACCGTCACGGTCAGCGCCATCGCAAGCGCCACGGCGACGGCCCCTGCGAAGATCGAAATCTGGAGCGCAAGCGACAGGGCCACACCCAGAATTGCGGCATGCGCCGTGGCGTCGCCAAAATAGGCCATCCGCCGCCAGACCACGAAACTGCCCAACGGGGCGGCGGCAAGTGCCACGCCGACACCTGCCAGCGCGGCGCGCGTCATGAAATCATCCAGCATTATTCGGCGGCCTCGGTCTCTTTTCTGGACGGCTCGTGGTCGTGCCGGTCATCATGTGTGCAGGTTTCGTCATGGGTGTGGTCATGTTCGTGCCGGTAAAGAGCCAGCGCGCCGCCAGTGCCGGTGCCGAAAAGCGCGCGGTATTCCGGCGCGGCCGAGACGATATCGGGCGTGCCTTGGCAACAGACATGGCCGTTGAGGCAGATCACCCGGTCGGAGGCGGCCATCACCACATGCAGTTCATGGCTGATCATCAGAATTGCGCAGCCTGTTGCCTGCCGCACCTCCTCGATCTGCCGATAGAAGGCGGCGGACCCGGGTTGATCCAGGCCCTGGGTCGCCTCGTCCAGCAAAAGCAGGTCCGGCTCGTTGATGAGGGCACGCGCCAGCAGGACCCGTTGGAACTGGCCTCCGGACAAGGCGGACATCTGGCGGTGAGACAGGTCGGGCACGCCGGCCCGCTCCAGCGCCGCTGTGCAGGCCGCGCGCGTGGTGCCCCCGGGAAGGCGCAGGAACCGTTCCACCGTGATCGGCAGAGTCGGATCGATATGGAGTTTCTGGGGGACGTAGCCGATCCGCAGCCCGGGTTTTTGCATGATCCGCCCGGATGTCGGATGCGTCGCACCGATGAGCAACCGCAACAACGTGGTCTTGCCGGATCCGTTCGGTCCGACGACGGTCACGATCTCGCCCGGCTCTACCGCGAGGGACACGTCGCGCAAGACCATGTTCGCGCCATAGCTGACGCTGATATTCTTCGCCGAGATCAAGGTCATGCTTCGGCCTTGTCCGCACAAGCAGGACAGATGCCTTCTGCTTCGACCACGGTCCGTTCGATCTTGAACCCCGTGGCATGCGCCGCGTCTCCGAGAGACCCGCGTGCCGGCGACGATTGCGCTTCAGCCACCGAATCGCAAAGCCGGCAGATCATGAACGCCGGAGAGTGAGTGGCTCCGGGATGGGCGCAGGCGATGAAGGCGTTGAGGCGTTCGATCTTGTGCGCAAAGCCGTTGGCGACGAGAAATTCAAGCGCCCGGTAGGCCACGGGTGGTTGCGAGCCGAACCCGGCATCGCGCAGCCTGTCAAGCATCTCGTAGGCCCCGAGCGCGCGATGCTCCTGCAAGAGGATTTCCAGCGCCTTGCGTCGGACCGGGGTGAATCGCAGCCCTGCTGCCTGGCAATGCAATTCGGCCGATGCGAGGCCCGCGCTGATGCATGAGCCATGATCGTGTTTCTCGAACCCGATCGGATTGCTCGGCCTGATCTTTCCGGCTTGGGCGGAGCTTGTCATGTTATTTCATTTCCTGTACCAAAAGGTAACGTTATATAATCACATGGAGCCGCATATGTCCAGAAACCTCATTCCCCTGTCAGTCGCGGCAACCTTGCTTGCAGGCACGGCTTTGGCGGATGTTCCGAATGTGGCGGTCGATATCGCGCCGGTGCATTCGCTCGTGGCGCGCGTGATGCAGGGGGTGGGAGATCCCTCCCTGATCGTGGCACCCGGGGCAAGCCCGCACGAGTACAGCCTTCGCCCGTCAGAGGCCGGCGCGCTGCAGGAGGCAGATCTGGTTTTCTGGGTCAGCCCCAACCTGACACCCTGGCTGGAAGGGGCGATCGAAACATTGGCGGGTGACGCGACGATCATCGAACTGATCGAGGTTGAAGGAACAACCGAACTGCCGTTCCGGGAAGGGGTTCTGTTCGAGGCGCATGCACATGGCGATGTGGACCACGCAGCGAAGGACCATGACTACGGGGATCATGACCACAGCGATCATGCTGTCGAAGAGGGCCACGACGACCATGATCACCAAGAGCATGGCAACCATGAGGATCACGAGCACGCTGGCCAGGACCATGGCGAACACGACCCCCACGCCTGGTTGTCACCTGACAACGGCGCAGTCTGGCTGAACGCCATCGCTGCGCAATTGTCCGGAGCCGATCCGGACAACGCGGGCACCTACTTTGCCAATGCGGCGGCAGCGCGGGAAGAATTGGCCAGTCTGAGGGTCGAAATAAACGACATTCTCGATCCGGTGCGGGACCGCAACTTCATCGTCTTCCATGACGCCTATCAATATTTCGAGACAGCTTTCGCATTTCCCGCCTCGGGCGCCATATCGGTTTCCGATGCGTCCGATCCCAGCCCGGCCCGCATCGCCGAGATCCAGGCCCGCGTCGCGGAGCAGGGCGTGACATGCGTGCTGTCTGAACCGCAGTTCGCTCCCGGTATCGTGGCGGCGGTCATGGACGGTTCCGAAGCTCGCACCGGCGTGCTCGATCCGCTCGGGTCAGACCTCGAGCCCGGCCCGGACCTTTACGGCAAAATGCTACGCAACCTTGCCACGGCACTGGCAGGCTGTCTCTGAATTTTTCCAGACGCGGGCTGCCGGATGTCACAGGCAGCCCGTGAAACGCGGTGGACCGTGCGGGAACAGAGTTTCCCGCATATTCGTCGGATGGGTGCAGGTTTCGGGTCGCTCCACCCGTCAGGCCGCTTCTCCCGAGGTTACTTTGGAAGAGCGCAGCGGACGGCCCATGTCAGGCGCGATATTTTCGGCGGCATCAACGACGATGCGCTGCACGACGGGCAGGGCGCGCAGCGCAGCTGCAAGGCCTCTGGCAGGCGGCACAGGCACGGTGAGCGCTCCGCGAATGACCGCAGCGCCGGAAAAATCAATGATCACAGGCCTGAATCCCGCTTCGACCAGATCCTGGACAAGGCTGTCGAGATTGTCGCCTTCGTCACCTTGACCGCGCAAAAAAACGGTTGCGACGCTGTCATCCACCATCTCGATGGGGCCATGGCGGAACATACCCGCTTCAAGGCCCATCGCCGGGATCCGGGCAAGTTCCAGAAAGGTCAGTGCCAGTCCGTCGGCCAGCCCCTGCAAGGCACCGCGCGCGCAGAAAACGGCGCTGCGCGCCGTAGACAGCTGCGCAGTGGCGGCGGAGGTGTCGGGCAGACCCTTTGGCGTACCAAGAGCGTCAGACACCCCGGGCAACTCGGCGCCGAGCGCTGAGAGGATCGCCGCATGTTGTGCTATCGTGATGGTGACGGAGCGCGTGGCGGCATAGCTTTTTTCTGCTGGGCCGGCCCCGGTCAGGCACGGGATTTCCCGAGCCAGGGGGCTGTCGGCGTTCAGCGTGAGACCGTGCAGGGGGCCAAGGGGACCTGGCTCGAGAAATTTCAAAATCTCGCCCGACGCGCCGGATTGCGATGTCAGCAGGCGCACGGCCGGGCCCGGCAGGGGAGCCCGCATATATTCGGAGATGACATGTGCGGTCGCGTCGATCCCGACGCGGCGATAGAACGGTTCGGCCAGTCGGTTCACCCAATGCGACCCGCCGATACCCAGCAGATGCAGCCGTCCCGTTTTGCGAATGTCATTCGCCGCGCTTCGGGCCGCCTCGGATTGGGTGTCGAAGGTTTCGGCAGCGTCGCCAAATTGCCGCCCAAGCTCGGTATTGATGATATCCAGCCCGGTTTCCATCACTTTGTGACCTCTCGAATCTTCGGGGTCATCGGTTGCCCCTGGCTGTCGAAAAGATGGATGCGGGTTTCATCCGGTGTGAGAAAGACGCGGCGTCCTGACTCGAACCGCATCCGCCCGGTCGCCCGCGCGATCAACGGAGTATCGGACACATCACTTTCGATATGTACGAATGTGTCGGCGCCCAGTTCCTCGGACAGAAGAACCGTTCCGCTCCAGAGCCCGTCGCTGTCAGAAATCGTCAGGTCCTCGGGGCGGATGCCAAAGGTCTCTGCGCCTGCGTTCTGGGCCACGGGGCCGGTGATGAAATTCATCCTGGGGCTGCCGATGAAACCAGCGACAAACCGCGAGGCGGGTTTTTCATATAATTCCAGGGGCGCGCCCACCTGTTCGACCTTGCCCTTGTTCAGCACCACGATACGATCCGCCAGCGTCATCGCCTCGACCTGATCATGGGTGACATAAATCATCGTCGTATCGGTGAGCCGGGCATGCAGGCGCGCGATCTCGACACGGGTGTCCCCGCGCAGCGCGGCATCAAGATTGGAAAGCGGTTCGTCAAACAGAAACACACGCGGATTGCGCGTGATGGCCCGGCCGATGGCGACGCGTTGGCGCTGTCCACCCGAGAGCGCACGCGGCTTCCGGTCAAGCAACTCTTCGATCTGGAGCATCTGCGCGGCATGGGTCACACGCTGCCGGATCTCCGGTTTCTTCAGCTTGGCCTGTTCCAGGCCGAACGCCATGTTTTCATAAACACTCATATGCGGGTAAAGGGCGTAGCTTTGGAACACCATTGCCACACCGCGTTGCGCCGGCAGGGTGTGGGTCATGTCCTTGCCATCAATCAGAAGGGCACCTTTCGAGATGTCCTCGAGCCCTGCGACCATGCGCAGCAAAGTGGACTTTCCGCAGCCTGAGGGACCCACAAAAACGACGAACTCGCCCTTTTGAAGTGACAGCGACACGTCCGAGACGGCGCGAACGCGGCCAAAATCCTTGCACACGTTCTTCAGTTCAACAGTTGCCATGTCTTATCCTTTCACCGCGCCCGCGGTCAGGCCGGAGATGATCTTGCGCTGGAACACGAGGACCAGCATGACAAGCGGCAGCGTCACGATGACGGACGCCGCCATGATGCTGCCCCAGGGTATTTCAAACTCACTTGCGCCCGATATCAGCGCGATGGCGACGGGCACCGTGCGCTGGGTGTCGGTGGACATGAATGTGAGCGCGAAGAGGAATTCGTTCCAGGCATGGATGAAGGCCAAGAGTCCGGTGGTGACCATCGCGGGCCAGAGGAGCGGCAGAAATACCCGGCGGATGATGGTCAAGGGCGACGCACCGTCCATGATCGCCGCCTCCTCGATCTCGATCGGCAGTTTCCGCATGAAAGTGGTCAGGACCCAGACCGTGAAGGGCAGGGTGAAGATCATGTAGGAGAACACGAGGCTCCAAAGCGAATTGAAAAGCCCCATCCCGCGCACCAGCGTGAACAGCCCTGACAGCACGGCGATCTGCGGAAACATCGAGACCGACAGGATCAGCAGCAGCAGTTTTCCTCTTCCCCGGAACGGGATGCGCGCCAGGGCATAAGAGGCCGTAACGGCAAGCCCCAGAGAGATCACAACCACGATCGTGGCCACGAAGACCGAATTGAGGATCTGCTTGCCGAAAACGCCATTGGCGAAGGCATCGCGGTAATTCGACAGGTCGATCACCTTGGGCAGGTAATTGACGTCGAAGATCGCCTGTCCACTCTCCAGCGACGTGAGGATGGCATAATAGAACGGGAAAACCGCCTGGGCCACGATCAGGGTGACAAGCGCCCAGAAACCGATGCGTTTCAGAATGGCCATCAGCGGTCCTCCTTGCCTTCGAGATCCATGCGCGTGGCATAGATGAATCCGATCGTGATGAGCGCCACGATCAGGAAAAGCACCGTCGATGCCGCCGATCCATAGGCGAACCTGTCGTATTCGAACAGATTTTCCCGCGCGAAGAGCGACATCACACGGGTTGCGTCGGTATTGGGCGTCAGCACGTACACGATATCGAAGACGCGAAGCGCATCCAGCCCGCGGAACACCACGCCGACCAGAAGCGCGGGCATGACCAGAGGCAGCGTCACCTTGCGGAACACGCGTACCGGGTTCACACCGTCAAGCTTTGCGGCTTCGTAAATGTCACCCGGGATCATCTGAAGGCCCGCGAGGATCAGCAGCGCCATGAACGGCGTCGTTTTCCAGATATCCACCATCATCACCGCGGCCATGGCTGTTTCCGGTGTCGCTGTCCAGGCGATGGGGGCCGAGATCAGGCCGACCTTCATGAGCATGTCGTTGATGATTCCGAACTGGTCATGAAGCATCCAGCCCCACATCTTGGCCGACACCACGGTTGGAATTGCCCAAGGCACCAACACGGCGGTCCGCACGATGGCGCGACCGGGAAACTGCGCGTTCAGGACAAGGGCGATGATCAGCCCGAACAATGTTTCGAAAAAAACGCTGACAAAGGCAAATTTCAGAGTGTTCCAAACGGCGCGCCACCAGCGCTCGTCGACAAGCAGCCCGTCCCATTCGCCTTGCCCGTTGCCGTAATCGAACCACTCGAGATAATTGCGGAACCCGACCCATTCGGCACCGTCGAGGTCGTTTAGCGACGCGTCGGTAAAGCCGAACCATATGGTCTGAGCCAGCGGATAAAGCGCGACGGCTGCCAGAACCAGGAGCATGGGCGTCAAGAACATCCAGGCGGCGCGGGTGCGTTGCGTGATAAGGCCGGTCTTCCGGGACATGTCCATTCCGCTTGTTTTGGAAATGCGCCCCCGCCGGTGGGCGGGGGCAAGGGGTGCGTGTCTTACCAGGCGTCGCCCTTCAGGCGCGTCAGCATGGCGTTGAGGCGCGCCACGGCCGACTCCGCGTCCATCTCGCCGGACATGACGGAATGGGCAGCGGTCCAGATCTCGGACGAGACTTCGTTGTAGTCGCCCTTCGTCGGGGCCGACGGCCGCGAGATGGCGCCGTCAATCACCGGTTTCCACAGGGGGATGAAGGGTTGCTTCTCGGCGATTTCCGCATCTTCGTAGAGCGCCGTCAACGTCGGCGGACGCGAGCTTTCGATCGCGCGGGCCCGCTGGCTTTCTTCGTTGTTCAGGAAACGCACGAGCTGGATCGCTTCGTCTTGGTTCTGGGAATATTTCGCAACCGCAAGATGCGATCCGCCCAGGATGGAGGCGGTCTCTCCGCTATCACCGGCGGGCAGGGTCGTGACTTCGACCACGTCCTTTATCGGGCTGTCCTCGCCGTTCACCAACGCATAGGCATAGTTCCAGTTGCGCATGAACACGGCATTTCCGGACTGGAATACGCCGCGGGCGTCTTCTTCGGCGTAGTTCAGGATGCCCGGAGGCGCGATGTTCCCGACCCAGCTTGCTGCCAGGTCAAGAGCTTCGACCGCCTTTTCGTTCATCACGGTGATTTCACCGTCCGCGTTGACGATCTGGCCACCACCGTTCGAGGCGATCCATTCCATCGCGTTGCAGGTCAGACCCTCGTAGGCCGCGCCCTGGTAGACGTAGCCCCACATGTCTTCATTGCCGGCCTCACGCTCGGCTTGCATGATCTCGGACGCTGTTTCGGTCAGCTCGGTCCAGGTTTCCGGCATGTCCTTGCCGTATTTCTCAAGCAGGTCGGAGCGGTAGTAAAGTGCGGGCGCCCCCAGGAACATGGGCAACGCCACGAGCTTGCCGTCGACTGTCTGGCTTTCCACCGCAGCTGGTACGAACTGGTCGATGATGTCAGCCGTGGCTTCTGTCAGATCGACGAAGTGATCGGCCAGTTGCGGCGCCCAGATCACGTCAAGCCGATAAACGTCGATATCCTGCGATTCCGCCGACAGCCACAGGCGGAACTGCGCGAACTGATCGGTCGTGCGTTCGGGCATCGATACAATGTTCACGGTGTGCCCTGTTTCCTCTTCGAAACGGTCGAGGGCGACGCGCAGAACCTCTTGGTCTTTCCCGACAGCCCCATGTACGATGTTCAACTCCGCTGCGTGCAGAGCTGACGTTCCGAGCGTGGCGGCAGCAAGCCCTGCCGCTAAAAACTTTGTTCTATTCATGTCGTTCTCCCTGTTTCATGGATTGATCACGCCGCTTGGCAGAACAGGGGCGACGCCCATGCCATCTGCCCGTCCGTCTGGCGCAAACGGACGTAGAGATTTTCCCCGGCCGTCACCGGCCCGAGAGGAACGCTGCCATGCCATTGCCAAAGGGCGGTTTCGGGCAGGGGATGAAAGCGATATGCAGGGCTGTCGATCGGACCAAGATTGCCCGCAAGAGCCCCCTCGCGCAGGCGCGAGGCAGGAATGTCGATCTGCCGGCCGCTGAGGGTGGCGCGAATCACGGCGCCCTCCTCGAGCCTGAGCCGCAAGGCAATGCCTTGTGTGGCGGTGGTGGAATTGTTCGGGTTCGCCTCTGCCGTGACGGCGAAATGCGAGATACCATCCTTGAGCGCCCATTCGGCACGCAGATGTTCCCCATCCCGGCCTTCCAGCGGCGACACCACCTCGGCCCCGCGAAAGCGTGGCTCCATCGCGATGATCTCGCCTGCGTCGATCCGGATTTGTCCTTCCCAGCGGTGTTGGGAGCCGCGTGCGCCCCAACCCAGTTCCAAGTACAGGAGCGTCTCGTCAAGGTTGCCGATGGGTGATGCGGCCAGCGCAGGCGATATCCGCTGAAACAGCCTGCCGTTGCGGATCACATCGATACATTCGATGGCGCCACCCGCCACCGCTTCGACATTCAGTACGGCGTCCGGCGCAGGGGGCACGATGCTGCCCTGAATCGCGTCGCCGATCGCGGTCAATAGATGGATGTTCGGTCCGGTCAGCGCATTGGTGTGCCGCGAGGTCAAGCCCTGCCAAATACTGTCTCGATCATTGCGCGGTGCATAGACCGACATCCGCCCATGGCCGTACGAGCCGGGAAAGGCACTATGATGATCGGTATTTCCGACGATTCCGAAGACATGACCCTGCGCCAGCCCCCATTCCATGGTCGAATGCCCATCGACCGGACCCATGGAGTGCAAGTAGCTGCGCGGGCTCTCCGATGTCTCTGCGCAGCCATGCATCGAGTTCATCTCGACAAAAGGCGACAGGCTCGGGTCGAACGTGTCCCAATTGATGCCCCGAGCGCCTTGTCGGTAGCCAATGTGATGTGGAAATGCGAAGGCCCGGTTGGGCATGTCGCGGTGCAGCGCCGCTTTCAACTCGGCGGGGCTATCGGCCAGGTGCAGGGGAGCGCCGTCAAGATCGCGGTACACGATCGTGTAGTCGCCATGTTCCGTAGAATGGATTTCATATCCCGGAAAGACTTTCAGACCCTCGGTTTCGGCAGCTTCAAGCGTTTCATAATGCTCTGCCCAGCCTGCCCGCAGCTTGGCAAAGCCATCGACATGGAATTCGACAATATGGGCCACGCTGGGGTCGTCCACCGGCATGTCGGGCCAGTGTGCGTGTCCGGTGATCGACACGAAATCCAGTTGCAGCGCAGCGCGAGAAAGAGCTTCGGAAAAGCGTCCGTGGCCATAAGACAGATCGCAATGATTATGGATGTCACCGAACAGCGGTGTGACCCCCAACCGGTCCGCGCGTGGCGTCAATCCATGGCAGAGATGAGGGCGGGTCATAGGAAATCCTGCGTCAACGGGTTCACGGGACGGCCTTGTGCGGCCATGGATTTTTGCGCCGCGTGAACGATGCGCAGCGATGCCAGCCCGTCGCGAACCCCCGCAGGTGGCAATTCCCCGTCGATGAAACGGCGCATCGTGCTCACCAATTCAAGATCAGCGCCGAAATGCGACGAATCCCGGTTCGCCGCCCCGGCTTTGATCGTCTCATGTCTTGCGCCGTGGTCCGCAACGAGGTCGATCTCGCCTGAGTGACGCTCCATCCGCAGGCGGCCCTTTTCTCCTATGATCTCGAGCGTTTCCTGATCCGTCGAAAACGGGCCAAATATGGTGAAGAAAAGGCATGCGACGATGCCGTTGGTGTAGCGCAAGGTGACGACCGCATGATCATCGATGTCTGAGCCGGGCAGATAGACGCAATTGTCGTTGCGGTCTTCGGGTGCCGTGGCATCGATCCAGCTTGGATTGGGGACTTTGCCGACGCCTTCTGCGACGTCGATCAGGGTTTCGTGCCGACGGTAGGGGCAGTCCCGGTCACATTCCGAACAGCGGGGGGGCGCGGTCGGATCGGGCGCAAAGATGGAAGACCTTCCCCCGGTCGCGGTGACCGACACGGCCTCGCAGCCCGCGATCCAGTTGAAGACGTCGAAGTGATGCGATCCCTTGTCATTGATCGCCCCACCCGAGGCGGCATTCGTGCGATGCCAGAGTTGCAGGTAGCGGGTATAGGGGATTACCGAACGCAACAGCACCATCTGCGGCACTCCGATGGCATCATTGCGTGACAGGCCGATGCTTTCGATCCATGGACGTTCATAGCGGCGCGTGAACCCCATCATGATGGGCTGACCCGTTTCGGCCTCGATCTGCATGATGGCTTCCGCATCGGCCAGATTGACCGAGATCGGCTTGTCGAGATAGATCCGCTTGCCCGCCTTTGCGGCCGCACGCACGGGTTCCAGATGCGCGCTCGTGTGTGTGGTAACCAGCACGATGTCAATTTCCGGATCGGTCACCGCGTCTTGCAGGGTGTCGGCGACCCGCACGTGGTGCCGCACACCCTGCGTGGCATAGATCTCGTCGAGATAGGCCGCGGCGTGCATCGACCTGTCGCGCAACCGATCGTGCACACTGACGATGCGAAATCCTGTGTCCCGCGCCAGTTCGGCCATTCTGCTGCCGACATAGTAGATCCCGCGCTCGCCTGCGCCAATGATGGCAACGCCTATCGTCCCAGCCGTTTCCGACGGTTTGGTCCTGCTCAGTTGGCTTGTGGCTACGGAACTCATGGCCGCTCCCGTGTCGTGGATACGGAGGAACGCTATGTGAGTATAATGGGCCCGAGAAGTCGAGTTATACTCAGATACGATTATTTATCGCATGTCTCGACACTGCCGAAGACGGCGCGATGAACCGGAAGGTAATGCACGGTCGGCGCGTCGCCCTCGAGAGCCAGGCGCGACAGGATGACGTTTTCAAAGCAGGCGATCTTTTCGGCGTTGGAATTGCCGACCACGTCGAAGCGGCCCAAATGTTCGGAGTGGTTGTCGATGCTGCCCAGCATCACCACAGACAAGTCCGAAGGACATCGAAGCCCCAGATCGCCAAGCGCGTGATCCAGCTTGTGGCCATCAACCACACCCCAGGTGATCAATGCGCTGAACGGAAAACTGCCATCCACCTGCCGATAGTCACCAAGACCGGCCGTGAGGTCGGTAAGCTTGTAATCGCCCGGCAGCCCCTCGATTTCGATCAGCCAGCCCTGATCGCCGCCATTTTCGCAGAACCGCAGGTATTCGCGCCGGGCCATGGCGATCTGGCGGGCGGGGTGGGCCGAGGTCAGAAACGCGATCCGCTGATGCCCGCTTTCCTTCAGGTGCCTTATGGCAACGGTCAATGCCTCTCGCCAATTGGTGCCGATCGCGTCGACGCCGACCCCGGTGGCGGAGATGCCGTCCACCACCACCGCATTCGCATGGTCTGCGATGCCGGCAATAAAGGACAAGGCCAAGGGCTCGAAATGGACCTGGATCAGGCACACCCGATACCGACCAAGCCGCGACAGGACAGAGAGCGCGTGATCTTCGTCGGAAAAGCCAAGCAACATGATCCGTTGCCCGCGCGTCTTGAAGCGGCGTTCGAGTTCGGTCAAGAGCGAACGGGCCAGTCGGCTGGCCGAGATACGGTAGAGAACCAGAACATCGGCCTCGAATAATTCTTCGTTCGCCAAGGGCTCTGCCACGCAGATCCCGGCGCCCCGCCGGGCGATCAAGTGACCGGATGCGATATAGGGTGCAATAGCCGCCTCGACGGTGCGCTGCGCAGTGCGGAACCGCCGCATGATCTCGCGCACAGTCGGAAGACGCTCGCCAGGCGACAATCGCGCTATCTCCGCCGCGACCCAGGTTTCGATGTCTTTCTTGCGGCTTGCCATGCGCGTCTCATATCAGTTGGCAAAGTCGCGGTGAAGCGGCCGTTCGAGCGGTTGCGGATCAGCATGAGACCAGAAGCCACTGGGCGCCATTCCGAAATCGGCATTGTCAGCCGCAACTGGCAGGCAAGCGCATGCCGGGGCTCTGCAGACCCGACCGTTTTCTTTGCCGGAAATCAGGTCACGCCCTCGGCATGCATCGCTTCGG
Source organism: Marivita sp. (assembly GCF_020055635.1). Lineage (GTDB taxonomy): Bacteria > Pseudomonadota > Alphaproteobacteria > Rhodobacterales > Rhodobacteraceae > Marivita. Next base: position 24,459 of record NZ_JAIPUT010000044.1, read on the forward strand.
CCACTTTCGTGAAACCGGCGATATTGGCACCCTTGGTATAGTTGATGCCCGCCTTTGACTGACCGAATTCGGCGCAACTGTCGTGGATGGTTTGCATGATATCCTTGAGCGCGTCGGCCAGTTCCTGGCGGGTTTGCGTACGGCGCTGGCGGTTCTGGCTGATTTCGAGGCCCGATACCGCGACGCCACCGGCATTCGCGGCCTTTCCGGGGCCGAAGAGGAGGTCCGCGTCGCGTATCGCCTTTTTCGCCTCTGCCGTGGTGGGCATGTTCGCGCCTTCGACGATCGTGGTGCAGCCATTGTCGATCAGCGCATTGACCCCGTCCTTGCCCAGTTCGTTTTCGGTGGCGCAGGGCAGGGCGACATCGCATGGCACGCCCCAGGGCGCCGCATCCGCGCACCAGGTCGCGTCGAATTCGTCGGCATAGGCTTCGAGGCTGGCGCCGGATTTGGACTTGTGGTCCTTGACCCAGTCGATCTTTTCCTGCGTCAGGCCATTCCGGTCGTGGATGTAGCCATTGCTGTCGGACAGTGTGATCACCTTGGCCCCGTCCCTGATGGCAAGCTCAGCGGCATGGGTGGCCACGTTCCCGGCGCCCGAGATGACAAGGGTCTTCCCGTCGATCCGGTCACCCTGTTCGGCAAGCATATGGCACAGGAATTGGACCACGCCGTACCCCGTCGCTTCGGTGCGGATCTCGGCACCGCCCATGGACAGGCCCTTGCCGGTCAGGACGCCCTCGACCTGGTTGGTGATCCGCCGATAGGTGCCGAACAGCCAGCCGATCTCGCGCGAGCCGACGTTGATGTCGCCGGCCGGGATATCGACATCGGGACCGATATGGCGGTGCAGTTCCTGCATGTAGGACTGGCAAAAGCGCATGATCTCGCCTTCGGAACGCCCCGAGGGGTCGAAGTCGGCACCGCCTTTTCCGCCGCCAAGCGGAAGGCCGGTCAGGGCGTTCTTGAAGATCTGCTCGAATCCCAGGAATTTCAGCATCGACTGGTTTACGCTCGGCTGAAACCGCAGGCCGCCCTTGTAGGGTCCGATGGCCGAATTGAACTGGACGCGGTAGCCTCGATTGACATGGACGATATTGTCGTCATCGCGCCAGTCCACGCGGAACGAGATGATCCGGTCGGGCTCGGTCAGCCGGTCGAGGATCGCCGCCTCTCGGTATTGCGGCGTGTCATTCACGATGGGCAAAAGGTCTGGCACGACCTCGCTCACCGCCTGGTGAAAGGCATCCTCTCCGGGGGTGCGCCTTTTCAGGGATTCAAGAAATTCGTCAAAGTCGATCTTGTCGTGGGTCATGCAAGCTTTCCAGTCGATCAGAGGCTCACCGTCAGTTCGCCAAGCCGTTCCGTCAGCTTCATGTTCTCGCGGTAGTCGATCGGGACCACGATCAGCGACGGACCCTTGTGGGCGAGGGCGTCCGACAGTTGGGGTTTCAGGTCTTCCGCGCGGGTGCAATTGCTGGCCTCCCAGCCAAAGCTGCGCGCCAGGCCGATCCAGTCCGGATTGCCGAAGGACATGTCGGTATGCTGGTCGAATTCCTGTTGCTGCTTCCAGGCGATCAGGCCGTAGGCCTGGTCTTCCCAGACCATCATGGTGATGTCCGAGTTCAGCCGCCGTGCGGTTTCCATTTCCTGGACGTTCATCAGGAAGTCGCCATCGCCCGCCAGGCCAAGCACCTTGCGGCCGGGGCAACTGATCGCCGCGCTGATTGCGCCGGGAAGGGGCATGCCCATGGAACAGAATCCGTTCGAGATGATGCAGGTGCCGGGCTCGTGGCATTGGTATTGGCGCGCAACCCACATCTTGTGCGCGCCGACGCCGCACAAGAGGATGTCGTTCGGTCCCAGGCATGCGCGCACATCGGCAATCGCCTTTTGCGGCGTGATCGGTCCTTCGCCCGCTTCTTCGGCATGGGCCGCGAATTCGCCTTGCATCGTTTCGCGCAACTCTTCCTGTGCGGAAAAATCGAAATCCAGTGTGGCCCCTCGGGCGCGGTCCTCGAGCGCGGAAATAGCGGCAGCCAGGTCGGCCACGATCTCGACCTCGGGGATGTAATGCGTGTCGACCTCGGCGGGCAGGAAATCGATATGGACGATCTTGGTGTCGCCTTTCGGGTTCCAGCTGCTGGGCGGGTATTCGACCATGTCGTACCCCATGGTGATGATGAGATCCGACTGCTCGACCATCGGCATGGGGAAATCGCGCTGGCCCATCCCGATGGTGAAAAGACATCGCGGATCGTCCCGGTCCAGCGCGCCCTTGGCCATGAAGGTCATCAGCGCGCCAATGCCCGTTGTCTCGCAGAATGCCCGAAGCGCGGCGCTTGCCCGGGTGCGGATCGTGCCATTGCCCGCGATGATGAGCGGGCGTTTCGCGGCGGCGATCAGCTCCCATGCCTGGTCAAGCGCGACCGTGTCCGGGGCCGGGCGGCGCACCGGAACCACGGCAAGCGGCATGGCCGACGTCTCGGTCTTGGCGACATCCTCGGCCAGTTCGATATGCACCGCGCCGGGTTTCTCGGCGACCGCCAGCTTGACCGCCTTGCGCACGATCTCAGGGATCGCGTCGGGGGACAGGATGGCCTGCGACCACTTGGTGACAGACCTGAACATGGCCACCACGTCCATCACCTGGTGGCTTTCCTTGTGCTGACGGGTGATCGCGCCCTGGCCGGTGATCACCAGCAAGGGCGCGCGGTCCATGTTTCCGTCGGCGACACCGGTCATCAGGTTCGTGGCGCCGGGGCCCAGAGTGCCAAGACAGACGCCAACCGTGCCCGTCAGCCGACCATGCACCGCCGCCATGAATGCGGCACCCTGTTCGTGACGGGTCAGCACGAACTCGATCGAAGAGTTCTCCAGCGACATCAGCATGTCGGCGTTTTCTTCTCCCGGCACACCGAAAATGCGGGTCACGCCTTCGGCTTCGAGGCATTTGACAAACAGGTCACTGGCTTTGGTCACGTGTGGCGCATCCTTTTCTGGCTCGCGGGACAGATAGCCTGTTGGCGTCTTTTGACGAGCCGGAGATGAACCTTGGTGACCTTTGGAAGTTCCCTTCGGGATCCGGTTATTGCCTTATTTCAGCCACTTGCCGGGAGCGAGAAGGCGGGGGTCGGTCCGGATCTCGATCAGGTTCACCCCACCGCGTGCCCGTGCCGACGCGACGGCTGCGACAAAGCTGTCGTAGTCGGGGGCCTTTTGTGCATGGGCTCCGAACGACCGCGCGAAATCGCAGAAATCCGGGTTGGTCAGGGCGGTGCCGGAGACACGTTCGGGGTATTCGCGTTCCTGGTGCGCGCGGATCGTGCCGTACCGGGCGTTGTCGATCACGATCACGGTGAGGTTCAGACCGTGATGCAGCGCCGTCGCCATTTCCTGGCAGGTCATCATGAAGCAGCCGTCTCCGGCGATGGCGAAGATCTCGCGTCCGGGCGCGCAGATCGCTGCACCGATGGCAGCAGGAAGGCCGTAACCCATGGAGCCGGAAGTCGGAGCAAGCTGGGAACCGGGCGCACGGTAGCGGTAGAAGCGATGCAACCACGCGGCATAGTTTCCGGCGCCGTTGGTCAGAATGGCATCCTCGGGAAGCACATCGGCAAGATGCGCGAAATAAGGGGCCAGGGGGTCGCCCTCGACCGAGGCAGGACTGCTGAAGCTGTCGTACTGTTGGCGCAGGTCTTTCGTACGGTTGGCAAAGCGATCCGGTGCAATCGGATCCCATGCCGCGACGGCGCTGCAGAAACTCTCTGTATCGGCGACAAGTGCAAGGTCCGGCTCGAACACGCGGCCGATCTCTTCGGGTTCGGGGAAGACATGCACCAGCATTTGCTTCGGGACCGGAGCCGACAGGAGGGTGTATCCGCCCGTCGTCATCTCGCCCAGACGCGGCCCTATGGCGATCAGCAGATCGGTCTCGGCCATGATGTCTTTCAGGTAAGGAGGCGTGCCGACGCCGTAATGTCCGACATAGTTCGGGTGGCGGTTGTCGATCAGCCCTTGGCTGCGCAGCGACACCGACACCGGCACGCCCTGGGTCTCGGCAAAGCGCTGCAACGCGTCGATGCCGGCCGGTGTCCAGCCACCGCCACCGGCCATCACCAGTGGTTTCTCGGCCTTGGCGATCCTGTTCCTGAGCGTCTCCAACGCCTGCCCTGGCGGGGCAAAGCGCGGCGTTTCGATACGTGCCGGAGGCGTGGGCTGCGGGATCTCGTCGTAGAGCATGTCTTCTGGCAGGGCGAGCACCACGGGGCCAGGACGACCCGACATCGCGGTGCGGAAGGCCCGGCTGACATATTCCTGGAGCCGCGCGGCATCGTCGATCTGGGCCACCCATTTGGCCATCTGCCCGAACATCCGCCGGTAGTCGATTTCCTGGAACGCCTCGCGTTCGACCATGTCGCGTGCGACCTGACCAAGAAACAGGATCATCGGCGTGGAGTCCTGAAAGGCGACATGCACGCCCGCGCTGGCGTTGGTGGCTCCGGGACCACGCGTTGCGAAACAGATCCCCGGACGGCCCGTCAGCTTGCCATGGGCGTCGGCTGCCATCGCCGCACCGCCTTCCTGGCGGCAGGTGACAAAGCGGATGTCGCGGTCGCGGCCATAAAAGGCATCCAGCACCGGAAGGTAGCTTTCGCCCGGCACTCCGAACGCCGCAGTGATGCCTTGCGCCACCAGAAGATCGACAAGATGGTCTGCTGCGCGGATGGTATTGGTCTGTGTGGTCATGTCGGTCGAGGCCCTTGGTTGGTCTGGCCGAACGCTAGACAGGTTCGGGCGACAGGGCAAACAGATGGTCGATGCCAACAGGGCGTGTGTCGGCTGTGGATTGCCAAGCGTGATCCCGCGCTGCCAATATGGCGACAGGAGCGGTGCCATATCGCGCCTGCATCCGGAAAGAGGGCCAATGGACATTCATCACGTAACCCCGGCCGAGCGGACCGCCTTGAAGACCTCGCTGACCGACGTGCCGCTGCCCAGCGTCGATGCCGATCGCCCCGCCGCGCTGCTGACCCGGTGCCCGGCGGCCGGGGTGACCCCGCTCGAGGAGGTTCCGGCCTTGGCCGAGGCGGCTGGTGTCGGTCAGGTCCACGTCAAGGATGAGCGCAACCGGATGGGGCTGGGCAGCTTCAAGGCTCTGGGTGCGGCCTACGTGATTGCCCGCGACGCCGAAGAGGGTAATGCAAATGGCCGGACCTATGTGACTGCGAGCGCGGGCAACCACGGCCTGTCGGTGGCTGCCGGAGCGCAGGTCTTCGGGTCGCGGGCCGTGATTTACCTTGCCGAGACCGTGCCGGAAGGGTTCGCAGATCGGCTGCGCGGCTTCGGGGCCGAGGTGGTGCGCCACGGCGCCATCTATGAAGAGGCGATGACCGGAGCGGCACAGGCCGCCGACACCAACGGCTGGGCGCTTTTGTCGGACAGTTCCTGGCCGGGATATTTCGAACGGCCACACACGCTCATGGAGGGCTACCTTGTCCTGATGCAAGAGGCGGTTCGGCAGATGCCCGAGGCACCGACGCATATCTTTCTGCAAGCCGGGGTTGGTGGGCTGGCTGCCGCCTGCGCGGCCTATGCCAGGCAGGCTTGGGGCGATGCGCCCCGTATCGTCGTCGTGGAGCCGGACCTGGCACCCGCGCTCTTCGCCTCGATCCGGGCCGGGGCTGCGCAGGTCACGGAAGGCGCAGAATCCGCAATGGGCCGGCTGGATTGCAAGGAGCCGTCCCTGATCGCGCTCAGGGGCCTGGCGCGTGACGCGGATGATTTCATGCTGATCACCGAGGATGAAGGACGGGTCGGCAGCGACACATGCGCAAGGATGGGCTATCCGACCACGCCTTCAGGGGCGGCGGGGGTGGCCGGTCTGTTGGCTGCGCAGGATGCCCCCGGGACATTTGGCCTGACCGAGCGGTCCCGCGTGCTGGTCATACTGAGCGAGCAGGCGTCATGACCGCCCCGCCGCGCGGAGTTCCGACCGACGAGTTCCGACAGCGTACACGTCGCGCACAGGAGATGATGGCGCATCATGGTCTCTCCGCCCTCTTGCTGACCAGCGAGCCGGAGATCCGATATTATACGGGCTTCCTGACCCGTTTCTGGGAAAGCCCGACGCGCCCGTGGTTCGTTGTCCTGCCCTGCAACGGAGACCCGATTGCGGTGATCCCGTCCATCGGTGCCCATCTGATGGGGCAAAGCTGGGTGACGGATATCCGGACATGGTCGGCCCCTGATTATGGCGATGACGGGATCGGCCTGTTGAGCGATGCGCTCAGGCAAGTGACACCGGAGGATGGGTGGATCGGGATCGCGGATCAGATCGAGAGCCATGTCCGCATGCCCCTTGCCGATCTGCGCCGGCTTGAACACGGATTGTTGCCGCGCGTTCTGGTCGGAGACGCCGCGATCACGCGCCAGCTTCGGCTGGTGAAATCCGAGACCGAGATCGGGAAAATCCGGCAGGCCGTGCGGATTGCCGACCGGGCTTTTGCCCGCGTCGGTGAGATTGCGCATGTCGGGCGACCCTTGTCAGAGGTGTTTCGGCGGTTCCAGATGCTCTGCCTCGAAGAAGGGGCGGACTGGGTGCCGTACCTGGCCGGAGCGGCCGATGCCGAGGGTTACGCGGACGTAATCTCACCGGCCACCGATGTGCCGTTGAGGGCGGGCGATGTCCTGATGCTTGACACCGGACTGGTCTGGGATGGGTATTTCTGCGATTTCGACCGCAACTTCAGCTTGGGTCCGCCGAGCGCGGAGGTCCGGGAGGCGCATGCGCGGATGCTCGATGCGACGCTGGCCGGGGCCGAACTGGCCCGACCCGGTGCGACGATTGCAGACCTCTTTCATGCGATGCACCGGGTCGTGAATCCATCGGGCAGCGTGATGGAGGCCGGGCGTCTGGGGCACGGGCTTGGCATGCAGCTGACCGAATGGCCTTCGATCGTGCCCGAGGATCACACGGTGCTTGTCGCCGGCATGGTTCTCACGCTCGAGCCGTCGGTCGAGATCGGTCCGGGCAAGATCATGGTGCACGAGGAAAACATCGTGATCCGCGATCACGGGGCCGAATTTCTGTCTTCCCTTCAATCTCATGAAATCCGGGTGATCTGATGGCACTGCCTTATGCGATAGACGACGCCCGCCCGACGCAGGTCGGTTTGATCGCGCTGCAGGCCGATGAAACGATCGAACGGGATTTCCGCGTCTTGCTTCCGCAAGAGGTCGAATGCCTCGTGTCGCGCGTGGCCTCCGGAGAGACCCTGTCGCTCGACACGTTGCAGGCGATGGAGGGCGGCCTGACCGCGTCTGCTGCGCTCTTGCCGCGCGGCGCGACCTGTTCGGTGGTGGGCTATGGCTGCACTTCGGCCAGCGCGACCATCGGTCCGGCGCGGGTTGCCGAGATGATCAAGCGGGGCGTGCCGACCGAGCATGTCACCGATCCGCTCACCGCCCTGATCTCGGCCTGTCGGGAAGCGGGCATCAGGCGCGTCGGATTGCTCAGCCCCTACGTGGCCAGCGTAAGCGACAGGTTGGTCGAGGCGCTCGATCACGCGGGTGTCCGGGTCACGTCCTTTGGCAGCTTTGATGAACCTTCCGAAGCGCGGGTGGTGCGGATATCGCGCATTGCGGTTCGCGAGGCGGCGCTGCATGTCGGGCGGAACGGCGTGTGTGACGCTGTCTTCTTGTCCTGCACCAATCTGCGGTCGCTCGATGTCATCGACGAGGTCGAGTCAGAACTGGGCATTCCGGTTTGGTCCAGCAACCAGATTCTAGCGTGGCACATGGGGCGGCTGGCGGGCTTTTCGACCCGGTATCATGCGATCAAGCCGGTTGTCGACCCGGTTTGACGGCGTCTGATCTTCGTCCAAAGGGCGGCTTGAGCGAAATCCCAGTCAGTTCCCAGAGTGATTCTGTGGAACTTCGGTCAGCGGCCCGGACTCGAAAAATTGGTATGAAAGCGCCGAAAATATGTGCGGTTCCCCCACCTTTTCTTTGCGATCCGGGCAATTCTGACTGTAAAAATATTCCCTAAAAGAAAAATGTTTGACCAAAAGTGATAATCCTTTGCAAGCTTTCGTCCACGAGTGATCCAGTTGGGACAATTGGTCCAAACCAATGGTCCACCCGCTGGATGGATAGACGTCTTATTTTCGGGACAGGGAGAAAGACTTGGAACAGGATCTCACCACCTTGGCTGCGACGGTTGCCGAGCTACAGGCGAGTATTGCCGCGACCAACGGCACATTCGCGCAAACTTTTTACTACATCACGATTCCGATCATGGTTCTGATCCATGTCGGGTTTCTTGCTTATGAAATGGGAGCGTCGCGCTCCAAGAACGCACTGGCTTCCGGGATCAAGAACATTCTCGCCTTCGCCATGATCGTGCCCTTCTTCTACTTCGTGGGATGGTGGATCTACTGGGCGTTCCCCACCGGGTTGACGCTGTCAGCGGGCGCAATGGGCATCTCGGGTCTGGCTTATGCGAACGAAATCGCCCTGCCGTGGAGCGAATACATGGGGCCGAACCTCGATGACCGCGCATCTGGCGTGTTCTGGGGCGCCTTCGTGCTGTTCGCCGCGACGACGGCGTCGATCATGTCCGGTGGCGTGATCGAACGGATCAAGCTGACGGGGTTCGTGGTCCTTGCCATCGTGCTAGGATCCTTTGTCTGGATCCTTGCCGCGGCCTGGGGCTGGCATGCCGATGGCTGGCTGGTGACCAGGTTCGGATACCACGATTTCGGCGCGGCAGGCGTCGTTCACATGGTTGCGGGCTTCTTCACGCTGGGCGTGTTGATCAATCTTGGCGCACGGGTCGGCAAGTTCAATCCCGACGGGACGGCAAACCATATCGCGGGACATTCGATGCCGATGACCCTGATCGGGCTCATGCTGATCATCGCCGGTTTCTGGGGCTTCCTGATGGCCTGTGTCATCGTCCCGGGCGAAGCCTGGTCCTGGGGCACGGCGATCGAAGCCACCATCTACGGGACGCCGATGACCCTGTCGGGCATGACCTTCAACATCCTGATGGGATTTGCCGGCGGTATCATCGGTGCCTGGATGGTGACGCGTGATCCGTTCTGGATGATGTCAGGAGCGCTGGGCGGGATCATTTCCTGCGCCGCCGGGCTGGACCTTTGGTATCCGCCAATGGCCTTTGCCATCGGCTTTATCGGCGCAAGCATGATGCCCTTCGCGGCTTCGTTTGCCGAAAAGCGCGGCATCGACGACGCTGTCGGCGCGGTTGCGGTGCACGGGTTCCTTGGCTTCTGGGGCGTGCTTGCCGTCGGGATTGCCGCGCAGGGCTATCCAGCGGTCTTCGGCGAAGACGTGGCGGTCACGTCCTTTACGGGCCAGCTTGTCGGAGCGATTGTCATGGGGCTTCTGGGCTTTGTCCCGGGATACCTGGTGTCGCTCCTGCTCAAGGTGACCGGACAGTTGCGTGTGCCGGCCGAAGCCGAAATCCTTGGTCTGGACGCCGTCAAGGTGCCTGCCTCCGCATACCCGGAAGGCCTGCATCCGTCGGTGAGCCCGGCTGAATAAATTTGCACAGGAAAGGAATATTCAATGGAAGCTCCATTCACAGCAACAAGCTGGGACGGCATTTCGGGCGCAATCTATGCCGGCTACGGGTCCGGCGAGGGGGTCTGGCTGGTGCTGTCTCTCGTGTTGATCGTCGTCGCGATCATCTTTGGCTGGCGTCACGAGGAACACGCCTACAAGGCCACCAAGAAGAAGCTCTGACACTGGACGGGGCGGCGGCAAAGCCGCCCCTTTCGCCCGGTCGCCTCAAAGTGGCCGCGCGCCCGACCCGTGACCCGCAAGGCGTCACGGTTTTTTTCGTCTCAGCCAGTTGGACCCGTCAGGAAAAAATCCGCGCCCGGCTGGCTGGCCGGACGCGGATGGTGACGGAGCCGTCGCGATCAGTGGTTGATCTCAGTTCTGAAGGTAGACTTCCATGCTGTCATCCAGCGCGTCTTTCCAGGGCGTGTGGTGGACCGGCGCCATGGTGCCCGTGATGACCGATTTATAGCTGTTGTTGCGGAACGCCATGATGTCCTGTCCCTTGTGCCCCTTCCATTCGTAGAAGGCCTGGCACGCGCCGTCGATGTCAAAGCTGGGATAGTCGGTTTCGGCCACCAGTTCCTGCACGTAGTCGGCCTGGTAGCGGATGGCGTATTTCACATCGTCGCTTGCTTCTTCCCGGTCCTCGCGCTCTTTCACATCGGCCAGCATGTCGTCTTTGGAGATCGCGGAAAGGTCGATCTTGCCCATGATCGCGTCCCGCACCCACCAGGCCTGGGCATCGAACATGTTGAAGGTGAACCACTGATCCTGCATGCCGAGATAGAACATCTTGGGATTGTGAACGAAAGCGACGCCTTTGTAGAGATCCGCCGAGGCAAGCCGGTTGGCGGTCTTGAGGCGCAGGTCGTCCGGCAGGAAATTGAAGAAATGCTTGTAGCCGGTGCACAGGATGATCGCGTCGACCTCGCGGCTGGTGCCGTCGCAAAAATGCACCGTATTCCCGTCGACGCGTTGCATCGCGGGTTTTTCGTCCCAGTTGTCCGGCCACTTGAAGCCCATCGGCGCTGTGCGATAGCAGGACGTGATCGACTTGGCACCATATTTCCAGCACTGTGAACCGATGTCTTCGGCCGAGTAGGACGAGCCGACGACAAGGATGTCCTTGCCTGCGAATTCGCGCGCATCGCGGAAATCATGTGCATGCACAAGCCGGCCGTTGAAGTTTTCGAAGCCTTCGTAATAGGGCACGTTCGGCGTTGAAAAATGCCCAGACGCGCAGATGACGTGATCGAACTCTTCCGAATAGGCGCTGTCCCTGTCGTGGTCGTGCACGGTGACGGTGAACATGCCGCGCGCCTCGTCATAGGTGACCCAGCGCACGGCGGTGTTGAAGCGGATCAGATCGCGGACCTTGGCCTTGATGACACGACCCTCGATATAGTCGAAAAGCACGGCGCGCGGCGGGTAGGAGGCGATCTGTTTGCCGAAATGCTCTTCGAAGGAGTAGTCGGCGAATTCGAGCCCTTCCTTGGGGCCGTTCGACCACAGATAGCGGTACATCGAGCAATGCACCGGTTCGCCGTTTTCATCCAGCCCGGTGCGCCAGGTGTAATTCCAAAGCCCACCCCAGTTGTTCTGCTTTTCGAAGCACACGATCTCGGGGATGTCTTCGCCTTTTTCCCTGGCGGACTGAAATGCGCGAAGCTGTGCAAGGCCCGATGGTCCCGCACCGATGATCGCCACTCGTTTTGAGGCCATGACTTTACTCCTTTACTGAGCGAGTGAAATTGGTTCTTTTGGTCCAAACCAAATGTCACCTTTGGTTCCGCGCGCTGTCAATGAATTTTCACCTCAGGGATAAATTTTCTCCCCGGTTAAAGTTGTTGCTGCTTTGATTTTGGTCTTGCCGTTGGTAGGAATTGGTATGCTCACCTCAAGTTTCGCGCATCGCATGGCCGTTACATCGCTGTTTCCGAACAATCATGTCGGGATGAGCGAGCCCATCAAGATTGGATTTCTTGCGCCGCTGACCGGTCCGGTCAGTTCCTGGGGGCTGCCCGGTCTGAATGGCTGTCGTCTCTGGGAAGACTGGTTGAACCGGGCCGGAGGCATCCTGATCAGCGGGCGGCGCTATCCGGTTCGGATCGTTCCGTTCGATTGCGGTTATGACCCCAAGCGCGCCGTCGAGGGTGCGCGTCACCTCGTGCTGACCGAACAGGTCAAGCTGCTGATGATGCTGGGCGGCGACAGTTTCACGCCGCTCAGGGGGTTCCTGACCGAGAACAAGGTGCTGACATCAACGCTCCTGCCCAGCGATCTGTCGCCGGACACCCGCTATCTGATCGCACCCTCCGAGGTGCACCCGATCTACAACGTGACCGGTGTCGACTGGATCGCCCGCAATCGCCCCGAACTCAGACGGGTGGCGCTGTGCAGTCAGAAGGATGCGCTCGGCCTGCCATCCATCGCCACCTACCGCGCCGCGAGCGCGGCTGCGGGCCTGAGTGTCGTCAAGGAAGTTCAATATGCGCCCGACACAACCGACATCGCGTCGATTGTGCAGCCGATGCTGGATGCGAAGCCGGACATCCTGTGCTGGTGCACGAGCTACACTCCGCAGGTCCACGCGATGACGGAATACGCCTTTGCCCAGGGGTTCAAGGGCCAGATCCTGTCCTGCACGCTCGACAATTATCAACGGCTGGTCAGACGAACCTCTGAGCAGTTCATGCAGGGAACGATCTTTCAGTTTCCCGATTTCGATGATCCGAAACTTGCCCGCAAGGCGTTCTTTTTCAACCGGCCCAGCACGTTCTTCAAGGAATACAACGCAATTTACCCTGACAGTTGGAGCGCGGTGAGCTGGGAATATGTGGCGATACTCGACATCTGGCATGCGGCTGTCGAAAAGGTGTCGTCGGTCCACCCCGTTTCGGTCATGGCCACGATGAAGCAGATGGACCCGGTGACCCATGCCTTCGGTCCCGCGCGATGGTGGGGGGAATCGTTCTTCGGCATCGACAACGCGCTCATCGGCGACTGGCCGGTTGTCGAACTTCAAGAGGGTCGGGCGCGGATCGTGGAGTTCGGCTCGATCCCGGATTGGCTGGACCAGCACGAGGCGCTCCTGCGGGATCACATGCGGCGCGTCGGACAGCTCTGGCAACAGCGCATCGAGACCGGAGCGCGCCCGGCTGGTCCGGCGACGCGGGACCTTGTCAGCTGATCGCGGTCATCCGCTGTGCAGGAAGAGTTTCTGCTCTTCGACAAGATGAAGTTTGGTGATCTCCACCGCCGCCTCGACATCGCGGGTGGCGATGGCGTTGAACAGCGAGTTGAACCGCGTCTGGTAGTCCTGGATGCGATCGGGTGTCAGGTGCTTGCGCATCAACGCGGTTCGAAAACTCTGTCGGCAGACTTCGATCGTCAACTCGTAGCAGGCTTCCAGCAGCGGATTTCGCGTTGCCTTGGCGATGCTGCGGTAGAATTCTTCCTCGCAGCGCGTGAAGTCGTCGATATCGGTGCGCACGGCCTCGATACGCACGACAATCCGCGCCAGGGCCTCCAGTTCCCGGGGTGTCATGTTCATGACGGCAAGCCGGATCATCTCGGGTTCGATGATGGACCGGACGATGAGGTGATCCAGCGGGCTTGTCCGTTCGCCAAGCGATCCGGGAACAGGTGGCTCCCTGCGGCTCGACCGGTCGGTTACAAAGCTTCCGCTGCCTTGGCGTCGCCGGATCATGGCCCGGTGCTCCAGCACGTCCAGCGCCTCGCGGACCGTGTTGCGCGACACACCAAGCTTGGCCGCCAGCGCCCGTTCGCTGGGCAAACGCGAATCCGGTGGATAATGGCCGGACTGAATCTGGGCGTACAGGGTGTCCACGACAAGACGCACGGTTTCGCCCAATGCATGGCTGATGCCAGTGTCTGCGGTCGCCGTTCTTGTCATCGTCGCTCAGTTCCTGCAAGGCGAAGTGGGAACATAGGTCATCGGATATGCCTGGGCAATCATCAAGCCGGTCAGAGCCACCCGGCGCGGCACGTGCCAGACGGGCCCGGCGCGGCTTGCAGGGAGCGACAGAGCGCAAAGCGCTACGAAACCGGCCGGAAGTTTCCTAAGCGCGACACACCCGGTCAGACCCTGCGCTTTGGATAAAAAATTAATTTTTTTATGGGTTTAAGGAGTGGTTTCTGCGCGTCCGGGGGCGCGTCGAAAGGAAAAGCACGCAGATAATCTGCATTGACCCTTAGGAATAAAAATTGATTATAGGGAATATAACGACGCATCTGAGGATCCGTGGGGAATCGGCGAATGGCATTGGACGAACGCAAGGGTGTGTGGAAATCCGGACGGGGCAAGGGGCGCAAGACGCCCAAGGGCCGTCAATACACCGACGCGGCGCTGGCCGAGGTGCGGGCGCTGCTGGGCGACCGGCCGCGCCGGCGGGATCTGCTGATCGAATTCCTGCACCTGGTCCAGGACGCGCATGGCCATCTGAGCGCCGATCATCTGCGCGCGCTGGCCGAAGAGATGCGGCTGAGCATGGCCGAGGTCTACGAGGTCGCCACCTTCTACGCGCATTTCGACGTGGTGAAAGAGGGCGAGACCCCGCCGCCCGCGCTGACCATCCGGGTCTGCGATTCGCTCTCCTGCGAACTGGCAGGCGCGCAGGCGCTGCAACAGGCGCTGGAGGATGGGCTTGATCCGACGGCGGTGCGCGTCCTGCGCGCCCCCTGCATGGGCCGCTGCGACACCGCGCCGGTGCTGGAACTGGGCCACAACCATATCGACC
>NZ_JAIPUT010000104.1 GCF_020055635.1 Marivita sp.
CATCTGCACGAGATCGGGGTCTTCGCCGAACTTCGCGAACTCGGCATGGATGTAGCCGATCAGCGCGGCGCAGCATGCCTCCCCCTTCGGCGATGGCGACAAAACGATGGCGTTCCCGCATTTAAGCGCGTTAATGATGTTGTTCGCGGGCGTGGCGACGGGGTTGGTCGAGGGCGTGACTGCCGCAACAAGCCCGAGCGGGCGCGCGATCTCGACCACCCCCCTTGCCGGGTCGTCGCTCAGGATACCGAAGGTCTGCGCATCCGCAATATCGCGCAGCAAGCCCAGCGTCTTGCGATGGTTCTTGGTTACCTTGTCGGCCACGTTGCCCAGGCCAGTGGCCTGAACCGCGAGTTCCGCCAACTCCCGGTTGCGCGCGGGCTTCATGATCGCCCAGCCGGCAGCGAGCGCGGCCCGATCGTAACGCTTTTGGCTGCCCTCGGCTTCGAACCGAAGCTGCGCCGCACGAGCTGCCGCGACAACGGAATCGACGGCGTTGATCTCGCTTGAGATGTTCATACCTGATCCCCCCTTTTCACCAGATCGCGGGCGGCAAACCATCTTCGTTCGGCCTCACGAAACCTGCAGGGCCGTCCATCGCGCGAACCGCTTTTGCGACATTCTTTGTTCTTCGGCACACTCAGTTGCCGCGTCATTTGTAAGACGTTAGCTAATGAAATTAGCAGTGCAAACATTTTCATAGAAATTTTTTGTTGAGGACCCGATGGGCGAGCAAAAGCGGATCAACATCTTTATCGTGGCGCGAGCAGCGGGGGTCTCGCCGTCGACCGTTTCGCGAGTGATGAATCATCCCGGGGTGGTGGAAGCCAGCACGCGCAGGCGTGTAGAAGAGGCGATCCGCGACACGGGCTATATCCGCAATCGCGCCGCGCAGGCGATGCGTGGAAGGCGTAGCGCGACGCTGGGCCTGATCGTTCCCACGGTGGATTACTCGATTTTCGCCTCGCTCGTTCAATCCTTCGGAGAGACTGCAAGCGAGCTTGGCTTCACGCTTCTGCTGGCCGCGCATGGCTACGACCTGGAGCAGGAGTACGCCATCCTTCGCAAGTTTCTCGAACATCGGGTCGATGGAGTGGCGCTGATCGGCCTCGATCACACGGAAGACAGTTTCGGGCTGCTGGCCTCACAGGACACGCCTGCGATCGAGGTCTGGAATTACGGCACGTCAGGGCCACTACCCACGGTCGGAGCGCGGAACGATCTCGCGGGTGCGCTGGCGGCGCGGCACCTGGTCGACCTTGGGCACCGGGACATCGCGCTGCTGTTTCCGCCGTCGTCGGACAACGACCGTTCCCGCTCCCGACAGTCGGCGGCCTTGTCTGTTTTCGCCGCCGCAGGGATCGACATCCCGCAGGAGCGCCGGGCCGTGTCGGAGTACGATATCGGGCGCGCCAGACTTGCGGCCGAGCGATTGTTCGACACGCCGCGGCGACCGACAGCGATCTTCTGCGGAAACGATGTAATTGTGCGTGGGGCGCTCTACGCAGCCCTGGCTAGGGGTATGCGGGTGCCCGAAGACCTGTCGGTGATGGGCGTCGGCGATTTCCATGGATCAGCCGACATGGTGCCGGCGCTTTCCACAGTGCGCATCCCTGCTGCGGAAATCGGCTCCGAGGCAGCCCGCCAACTGGTCGGAATGATCGCATCTGACGGACAGACCGCACCGGGACGCGAGTTCCTGCCCGAAGTCGTGGCACGCGACACCACAGCGCGGCCCCACAGAGAGCGTCACACCTGAGTAGAGTAGAGCGACCCGAAATTCGCCACACCTGACAGGTTCGTGCCGCAGACTTCCTCGAAGACTTCGTCGCCGAACCCGACATCATCGCCCGAGTCAAGGACCAGCCGCTGCGGTAAAAACTGGGCGCTTACGTCTCTCCAGCAAGATCCCTCTTCAAGGTCAACCGCGCCGCCGCACTCGTCGAGTGGGGCGGTCTCTGTACGGCATAAGGCGCAGTCGAACTGTCCTTGCTGAGAACTGTTCAAATCTGTCTGACAGCTCCCAGGCGGATGGTCGTGACGCCGCATGTCGCCCAGAAGGTCCGGCATTCTGGCATCGACGGGCGGACCACGCATTCCGGCTATGCCATGTCCCAGCGGCACCGCAAGAAGATCGAGGCACCCTTCGGCTGGGCCAAGACGGTGGGCGGCATGGCCCAGACCGTCCACCGCGGCCTCGACAGGGTCCGCGCCCAATTCACGATGACCATGGCGGCGTGCAATCTGGCAAGGCTCCCGAAGCTCTTGGCCACGTGACAAACTTGGCAACCCAGACTTGGCATCCGCCGCCGATGCCGTGGAGCACTCCTTCAAATCATGGCGGCAGGAACAGCGTCCTTCGAGTCCGACTTCTTCAGCAGTCTGTTGGGATCGATCATGTAGTCGAGGAGTGTTAGGAACTCTGCGTATCGGCCGCCGGCCGGTTCCCCATCGGAGCGCCTTCAGCCGCGCATCGGCGAGAAGCGAATGAGAACCTTTCGCGGATCAGTCGGCGCGATCGGAAAACAGTGGGAGCGGTATTCATCCGCCTTCGGACAAGACGAGTTTGTAAGGGTTTTGCGGGATCATGACGCGGTGAAAGTATATCGTTTCGCCGGATGCATCCTCGCCGAGTATTTCTAGGCGCATCGCCGTATCACCGGGATTTACCCCTATCGTTACCGCATGCTGCGGCTCGACCCGGGCAAGATCCAGTAGCTGTTTCCGCAGTCGTGCGCGGATGCCGTATCTGTCAAATATATAGTTGCGCAGTACCACTCTTGAAAAGCTCGCGAGAGGTTCTCCGATCATGTCGCCAAAGCGATTTTCGTCGAAGTAGAACTCGCTCGCCAGGCTGAATTCATCGTTTACCTGGATATCTCTGAGAACATGGATGTAGTTGGACGCGTTCGGGAAGTTGTGCGTCCATGAGTCCGAGCAGGTCTCGACCGTGCAGGACAAGGCGCGGGCCTTTACCGGAAGCAACCCAGCCACACCGTCACGAAACCTGAAGTGCCATACATCGGTCATGTCGATCGACGGATCGCGTATAAAGGTCCCTGATCCATGGCGCCGCTCGACGACCTGATCCTGCACCAGAGCCTTCATCGCTGCGTGCACGGTCCCCAGGCTGAAACCGGTCGCGCGAACGAGCTGTTCGTCCGATGGCAACTTCTGTCCCGCAACGAGATAGCCCGAAGTCACTAGGCCGAAAATGGCACCGCTCAACAAGAGGTATTTAGGGCCGCGCGATCTCTGAGCCGCTTCAAGCGCACGATTGATCGCAGCAGCGGCATTGTCCTGATTGGGTCGGAGGGTAGCCGGGTCGGAGGACTGCATAACGCCACCTGAAAAATACCTATAGACCTCTATATGACTTTATGTGTACTCTCGATTCAAGAGAATTCGATGCGGCTTAAGCTGCACTCGGCGTGGAAAGCGCCACCTTGATGGGAGGAAATCTTGAGCAAGTACGCTTACGAAGTGCTTGTGGGGTGCGCATTCGTCGCGATTTCGATCGCCGCTTACATAAGCATCAACACCACAACCGGTACGTCTTTCAGCTTCAACGAAGAGTCGAGCATGACCTCGACGACATTCCCGAACTTCCTGGCGATCGGGCTTGGCCTGATGGGCGCTGTCTATCTTCTGGGAACCATTCGCAGACTGTATGCCGAGGGGCGGGTCGGCGCGTCCTTTGCAAAGCTGATCGGCAACCTGTGGTCCCGGCAAGCCGCCATCACCGTCGCCCTTGTCGTGCTTTTGCTAGCGTACGCGAACCTTATCCGGGAGGTCAACTTCGGCGTGCTGACCTTCGGGTTTCTGGCCATCGGTTTCGTTTTGTTCGGGGAGCGCAAGCCGCTCCAGATCTGCCTCGTCGCGGCGATCGGCGCCGCATGTTTCTACGGGCTGTTCGTCTATGTTTTGCAACTGCCGTTGAATCCATGAGGCCATGTGATGCTTGACGCGCTCTTCAACGGGTTCCTGACAGCTTTCGAGCCCTGGAACTTCGCGATGATTTTCGTGGGCACGTTTGTCGGCCTTTTTGCCGGCGCCTTGCCGGGGCTGTCGTCGCCGATGGCCATCGTGGTGTTGCTGCCGCTTACGTTTCCGATGGCACCGCTGCCCGCGCTGCTGGTCCTGATCGGGGTGTATGTCGGAACGAAACTGGGGGGGTCGTTCTCGGCGATCCTGCTGCGGACGCCGGGAACGCCCGGTTCCGCGTGTACCGCGTTGGACGGCTTTCCAATGGCGCAGGAAGGCAAGGCCGGGCACGCGCTCGGCTATGCAACATTGGGATCGACGACGGGCGGCATCTTTGGCTGGATCCTCGCCATCATCTTCATTCCGTTGCTTTCCACCGTCGCCGTGAAATCCGGACCGGCGGATATCGCGCTGGTCGGCATCATGGGCCTTTTCATGGTGTCCGCCTTTGTGCGCGGCTCGATGATGCGCGGGTTGATGGGCGTGTTTCTCGGACTTCTGATATCGACCGTGGGCCTGGACAAGATCGACGGGAGCGAACGGCTGACCTTCGGGGTCATCGACCTAATGTCCGGCGTTCCGTTCGCCGCCGCGCTGACCGGCTTTTTCGGGATAGCAGTTGTTCTGAGCGACGTGAAACTTGTCGGGCGAAAAGAAGTGCTCGTCACTGACAACGTGAACCTCGCGCTTCCAAGCTTCAGGGAATGCACCGCAAGGTGGCGGGCGATTCTGACGGGGTCGTTTTTCGGCACCGGGATTGGCGCCATTCCAGGCGTCGGGGCCGAAGGAGCAACCTGGGTGGCCTATGCCTCCATGCGGGGCCAATCGAAAAATCCCGAAAACTTCGGCAAGGGCGAACCCGACGGCATCGTCGCGCCCGAGGCGACGAACAACGCGACGACGGGCGGCACGATGGTGCCGATGCTGACCTTGGGCATTCCGGGCGACGGGTCTACCGCGGTGATCCTGGGTGCCTTTGTCCTGCACGGGATCGAACCCGGCGTGATGCTCATGCGCACATCGGAGGATCTCGTCTTTGGCATCCTGGCGGGCCTGCTGATCGCGACGATCCTGATGTTCCTGATCGCGTGGAAAGCGATCTGGATATTCATCTACATGCTGCAACAGGATCGCTCTTGGCTTTTCCCGATGGTGCTGGTTCTGGCCTGTCTGGGCGCCTTTGCGACCATGGGATCGGTGTTCCCGATCTATGTCGCGATCATACTAGGGGTCGTCGGGTTCCTGTTGGAAAAGGCGGGATTTCCCGTCGTGACGATTGTCCTGGGCATCATCCTGGGACCGATCATCGAAGAAAACATCAGGCTGGGCCTGATCCTGTCCGGCGATCAGTGGAGCACCTTCGTCGCGACCTGGCCACGACTCGGGCTGGTCTCGGTAATCGTCCTTCTGCTGGCATGGGAGGCATACAAGCAACTAACGCGGGCCGCGCAAGCCGAGCCACCCGCGAGCGACAACACAACAATCGGCGACTGATATCAATCTGGGAGGAATACCAATGAGAAACTACTTCAAGGGCACACTCGTCGCAGCGGTTGCTGTGGTCGGCATGGCTGCGCCTGCGCTGGCCGAATTTCCGGAGACGACGATCCGGATGATCGTTCCCTGGAAGGCCGGTGGCGGCACGGACAGCATCGCGCGCGGCCTTCAGCCCGCGTGGGAAGCCGCATCGGGCCAGAGCCTGATCATCGACAACATCTCGGGGGCGGGCACGGTGGCCGGCACGATCCAGATGCTCGAGTCGAAACCGGACGGCTATACCGTGCTGATGAACGGCTCGACCGATGTCGTGGCCCCGCTGACGTTCAAGTCGGATCTGCCCTACGGCCTCGAGAACATGAAGTTCGTCGGCGGCTTCTTTTACTCGCCCACGTGGGTTATCAGCCATTCCGATCGTGGCTACACCGATCTCAACGACCTACTGGCGAAGGCAGGCGAGGACGCCATCACCATCGGCGTTGCCGGATCGGCGGGTGCCCAGATGGTCATGGCCGCTTCCATCAAGGCAAACACGGACGGCAATGTCACGCTCGTTCCGTACTCGGGTGGCGCCGATCTGAAAAAGGCCGTTCTGGGTAACCAGGTGGACGCGGGTGTCATCCATGCGCCAGTCCTTTTGGGGGATGCCAAGGGCGGGATCATCGACGTCCTCGGGGCAGGTGGGCCGCTTTCGTCGCTGACCTGGGAGCCTGCGCAAGACAAGCCGACGCTCAAGGATGTCGGAATCGACGTCGAGGTCGGTGTGACGCGCGGGGTCTTCGTGCCGCAAGACACCCCGGACGAAGTTGTCGGCAAGTTGGAAGCCATACTGGAAGAAGCCGCAAAGAGCGAACATTTCTCCGAATTCGGTCAAAAGTTCGGCTTTGCTCCGACGTGGGTTCCCGCTGATGCGTTCAAGACCCAGGTCATGGGCGAGCTCGAAGCGTTCCGCAAGATCAAGGCCAATTACATCGACAATTGAGCTAACCCGGCTCGGGGGGCGCTCCCCCGAGCCGATCGAAATGTCTTTTCCACAGGACCGGACCGGGTCTTGCGGTGAGGACAGAAGCGCCCAGGAAAGACACCATGAAATTGACCGACAAGGAACAGGCCATGCAGGCCGGCGAATTCGGGCCTGCCTGCCAATGGGCGATCGACCATCAGTTGCAGATCGGGCGAATGTTCGACGCGGAAGACATGGTCGAGGTGAGCCAATCCCACATGATGGCCGATCCGGAAAGCCTGGGCGAGGCAGGCGTGGCCTTCGTCGACGGATTGGCCAGGGGCGGCGCAAAGGTCGCGATCCCGATGATCACCGACCCGCGCGGCGTCGACCTGAGCTATTACGAGCCGCTGGGCCAGACCGAAGACATGGCCAATCTCGAGCGCAGGTTTGTCGCAGCATGCACGCAGATGGGCATCATGATGACCGACACCTGCATCAACTATCAGACCATCATGCCGCCCGTGCGCGGCGATCACGTCGCCTATGGCGACACCGGCGTGGTGATCTATTCGAATTCGGTCTGTGGCGCGCGCTCGAATTTCGAGGGCGGCCCGTCGGCACTGGCCGCGGGTCTTACCGGGCGTACGCCGCGCTACGGGCTGCACCTCGACCGGAATCGGCGCGCGACCCGGCGGTTCGTGGTCCAGGAACAACCCCGAGACTTGATGGAGTGGGGCGTGCTCGGCGCCACGATCGGCCGGATGGCCGGCAGCTATTGGGAGGTCCCGGTGATCGAAGGCATCGACCGGGTGCCGACGTCGGACGAGGTCAAACACATGGGCGCGGCGATGGCCTCCTATGGCTCTACGCCGCTGTTTCACATCGTCGGCATCACGCCGGAATGCCCTCGGATCGAGGATGTGGGGGGCGACGCGCTTGCCGTCGAAACGGTCTCGGCCGCGGATACTACGGCCTTGGCGAAGCCTTTCGGCGCGCAGGGCGAAAAAGTCGATGTCGTCGTGTTTGCCGCTCCGCAACTCAGTTTGGTCGAGATGCAGCAGGTCGCCAGTCTCTGCCGCGGGCGGAAAATTTCAAAGCATACTGACATGATGGTCTGCACGCCGGTCCAAGTGTACGGTGACGCGGCTCGCATGGGATATATCGAGGCGATCGAAAGCTTTGGCGGCAAGGTTCTGACCGGCACATGCTTTTACCAGCAATACGCCCGCGAGATCGGTGAGGCCAATGGCTGGAAACGGCTTTTGAGCAATTCGACAAAGATCGTGAACATCCTTGGCGGATATGGTTATCAACCGGCTCTGGC
>NZ_JAIPUT010000105.1 GCF_020055635.1 Marivita sp.
CGGCTGAAACGCGCTGACGGTCACCTGTGTGCTGTGATCGAGATGATCGAGGCGGGCAAGCCATGCCTTGAGATCGCCCAACAGATGCAGGCGGTTGAGAAAGCGATCACCAATGCCAAGCGGGCGTTGATCCACGACCATATGGACCATTGCCTAGACGCTGAAAGCTCCGAAGCCGATCGTGCCGAATTGCGGGCAATCACCCGATATCTCTGAGGCCCGCCATGCTCGATATCCTCTCTGACCGCACCTACCGCCATCTGTTTCTGGCGCAGGTCGTGGCGCTTTTGGGAACTGGACTCGCAACGGTCGCGCTTGGGCTTTTGGCATTCGACCTCGCGGGCGACGGGGCGGCGATGGTGCTCGGCACAGTTTTTACCATCAAGATGGTAGCCTATGTGGGCATTGCGCCGATTGCAGGGGCGTTCGCCGACCGGGTGCCGCGTCGCGCGTTTCTTGTGACGCTTGATCTTGTGCGCGCGGGCGTGGCGCTGGCCCTGCCTTTTGTGACTGAGGTCTGGCAGGTCTACGTACTGATCTTCCTGTTGCAATCGGCCTCCGCTGCCTTCACGCCGACCTTTCAGGCGACGATCCCGGACGTTCTGCCCGAAGAGGAACGCTATACCCGCGCGTTGTCTTTGTCGCGGCTGGCCTACGATCTGGAAAACATCGTCAGTCCAACGCTGGCGGCACTTTTGCTTGCGATGATGTCCTACAATTCGCTTTTCCTCGGTACAGTAGTAGGGTTTACCGCCTCGGCCCTTCTGGTCGTTTCGGTGCTACTGCCCAATCCTAAGCCCTCCAAACCACGCGGCATCTATGATCGGACGACACGCGGTATCCGCATCTATCTGGCCACGCCCCGCCTGCGCGGGTTGCTGGCGCTGAACCTTGCGGCAGCGGCGGCCGGGGCAATGGTTCTGGTCAATACCGTCGTTTTGGTACGCGGATCGCTCGGCCTGTCGGAAAGCGCGCTGGCCTGGACGATGTTCGCCTTCGGCGCTGGCTCCATGACGGCCGCACTGCTCCTTCCGCGCGTACTGGATACGCTGCCAGACCGGCCCGTAATGTTCGGCGGTGCTGCCCTGATGGTGGCGACATTGTTGGGGTTGGGGGCAACAGTCCTGACCGCCGGCCTTGGTTGGTTCATCCTATTGGGGGCCTGGCTGCTGGTAGGTCTGGGATATTCCGCCGTTCTCACCCCGTCTGGCCGGTTACTGCGCCGGTCCGCCCATGCCGGGGATCGCCCCGCTCTGTTTGCGGCGCAATTCGCGCTGTCGCACGCTTGCTGGCTGGTGACCTATCCGCTGTCGGGCTGGCTGCTGACGGTCTACGGTGTCGTTCCTGCGCTGATCGGTCTGGCGCTTCTCGCGGCCACTGGCATGCTCGCCGCTCTGAAACTCTGGCCAGCGAGCGATCCCGTGGAGCTTGAACACACGCACGACAACCTGCCACTTGATCATCCCCACTTGAAGGGGCATCGCAGGCACAGCCATGCTCTGGTGATCGACGAAAGCCATCCTCGCTGGGCCACACATTTCTGAGCGTTAGCGATTTGACGGAGGGACTGTCTAATCAAGATGGTTCGCAAACCTGTGAAAGAGGGAAGCCGATACCAGAGCGGCCAAAACAAACCAGCCAAAAGGATCATCAATTTATGTACACACGAAGCGCCCTTCTTCTCACAACCGTCTTGGCCCTTGGGGCTTGCTCGGAGTCTTTCTCGAATTCACAAAACGCGTCGTCACGCCCGCCGTTACCGGAAAATATCCTGGAACTGGCAGCACCGAACCAAGACCTCGCGACCGCCTATCTGCGGCCCGAGGACAACTGCTACTGGTACATGCACGCGAGTCCGGTTGAAACAACGCGATTGCCGCTCAGGACGATCGAGGGAAACCCGATTTGCGTCAAACGGGCCGAGTAAGCGATCTCTGGGAATGCCCGCAACCGGCTTGTCGCTTCCGTCCGCTTGGGAGGGATCGATAACGTATCATCGACCTAGTGGTGCCCACATGGCAGGCTATTTCAATGGATAGATTTTTCTCTATCAGTATGCCCGCGGCTCAGTTTGTTAGAAATGTCCTGCTGTTCAGCTTCGCTGCATTACTGCCGGTCCTGTTGTTCTACGTCTTACTGGCTCCGGGCTTTGCTCCGGCTCTTGCTGCCGGCGGACCGGCACTCATGCGCTTTCTAAGGCAGGTTGCGACCAACGGTTTGCCCGTGGTTTTTGCCGTCAACTATGTCAGTTTTTTCCTTTTCGCTATGACAAAGCAACCAAAGGCGGGCTCAAGAGACACGGCGTTTTTCGTGCTGGTCGATGTGTTGCTCAGAGCCCTTCTCTTTCCAGGTCTCCACGCGCTTATATACGTTCTATCTGCCGACTGGTTCGGGTCATTCGGCGGCAATCGTTCAACCGCCTTGGCGGTTGTGTCCCCGACTCTTGCGCGCTCAGCGTTTTTCGAGAACATCTCCGGCGTTTACCTCTATGCGACCATGATAAGCGCGTTGCCGCTCTACGTTTCGGCTCTCGGGCGGTCGGAATTTCTTGGACCGATTGTTCGTCGCTTGCCCATGAACACGGGCGTGATGCTGCTTGCCCTGGCTGCGTTTGCCTTGTCGGTCGGGCTGATCACGATCGGCGCACAAGGTCGCATCTCTTCAGGCCAGGTGATGGCAGGCTAATCACCGTGGGCGTGGGCGTGGGCGTGGGCGACTTGCGGTGCCACCCATTGCGACAAGTAAACGCGCTCGAAGGCGAACACAGCGATCATCCCGACAGCGGCGTAGAGAACGATCATCGGGTCGCTTTGAAGCTTCATCACGGTGAAAGCTGCCAGTACTATCGCATCGAGCGCCAGGGCAGTCAAAAGCACGATACCGAAGGCGCCGACGTCTGCTCGACGATAGCGGAACACGCCCCAATGTATGATCATGTCCATGACGAGGTAAAAGAAAGCACCGAGGGATGCGATCCGGCCTAAATCAAAGAGCACGGCCAACGTCGCGGCGATGACGACAGTATAGACCAGGGTGTGGCGTTGGATGGGACCTGGCATACCGAAGTGGCTGTGCGGGATCATTTCCATGTCGGTCAGCATCGCCAGCATACGCGACACCGCGAAGACGCTGGCCAGAACGCCGGACGCCGTTGCGACAGCGGCCAGGATCACCGTGAGTATGAAGCCGGTTTGTCCAAGGGCGGGCTGCGCCGCTTGTGCCAGCGAATAGTCACGCGCTGAGATGATCTCCTCGATCGTGAGACTCGAACCGACCCCGTAGGCGACCAACAGGTAGACGACGACGCAGATTCCGATCGAGAACATGATCGCTCGGCCAACATTGCGATTTGGTTCAGTGATCTCGGCCCCGCTGTTGGTGATCGTGGTGAACCCCTTGAACGCGAGGATGGCCAGCGCCGTAGAGGCGATGAACCCCGTGAGCCCGTAGGATTGAGAGGTCTCGGACGCAGCGGCGAACGCAAAACCACTAGACCACAGGGCCGCGATGCCAAACAGAGCTATGCCTCCAATCTTGATCGCTGCCATGATCAGCGAGAACAGCCCGACCGAGCGATTTCCGGCGATGTTCACCAGAAAGGCGAAAACGATCACGGCCACGGCCAGGGCGGGGACCAGTGGGCCGCCTTCGATATCGAAAGCGCGCAAGACATAGGTGGCGAAGGTTCGCGCGACGAGGCTTTCCGCGATCACCATGCTGAGCGCCATCAGCAGCGCGGCACCGCCCGCGATGGCTCCGGGGCCATAGCACTTCTGCAGGATCATGGCGATGCCACCCGAGGACGGCCATTTGTTCGACATCCTGATGTAGCTGTAGGCGCTGAAGCTTGTGACGACCGCGCCGGCGATGAATGCAAGCGGGAAAAGCGGGCCGGCGAGCTGCGCGATTTGCCCCGTCAACGCAAAGATTCCAGCGCCGATCATCACGCCTGTCCCCATCGCAACGGCTCCGCCCAGACTGATGGAATTTTCGCGGTACGTTTCTTTTTCGCTCTGCATAAATGGCCCCCTTTTAATTTTGGTTCATCCGAACGCTGTTGCGCGCTTCTAGATACGAACGCCGCGAAGGCGCAGCGAATTGAGCACCACCGAGATTGACGACGCGCTCATGGCGAAGGCAGCAAACATCGGACTGATGAGGATGCCAAAGAAGGGAAACAGAACTCCCGCCGCGACCGGCACGCCGGAGGCGTTGTAGATCAGCGCGAAGAACAGGTTCTGGCGGATGTTGCGCATCGTGGCCCGGGCGAGCCGCCGCGCACGCACGATACCATCAAGGTTGCCCTTGACCAGCGTGACGCCCGCGCTTTCGATGGCCACATCGGCGCCGGTGCCCATGGCGATGCCGACATCGGCCTGCGCGAGCGCGGGGGCGTCGTTGACGCCATCCCCGGCCATGGCGACCTTGTGGCCCGCCTCTTGCAACTCAAGGATGATCCGCGCCTTGTCCTCCGGCAGCACGTCGGCCCGGATCTCATCGATTCCGAGCCGCGTGCCGATGGCCTTGGCCGTGCGTTCGTTGTCGCCGGTCGCCATGATGACGCGGAACCCCAGTTCATGCAGATCCTCGATGGCTTCTGGCGTGGTCTCCTTCACTGGGTCGGCGACAGCAACTAGACCGGCGATCTCGCCATCCAGCACAACGAACATGACCGTCTCGCCTTCGTCGCGGCGGGCATTGGCCTTGGCGGTCAACGCGCCCGCCTCGAGCCCCAATTCGCGGATCATCGCCAAATTGCCGAGCGCGACCGCTTTGCCGTCAACGACCCCCTTGACGCCCTTGCCAGTGACCGCCTCGAAGTCCCGTGCCTCGTCCATTTTGACATCTCGCTCCTCCGCACCCCTGACGATCGCTTCGGCCAAGGGGTGCTCCGATCCGCGCTCAAGCGATGCGGCGAGACGCAAGACCTCGGCTTCGTCGTGGCCGGGTTGCGGGAGTACGTCGACAAGCCGCGGCTTGCCTTCGGTCAACGTGCCGGTCTTGTCGACGATCAGGGTATCGACTTTCTCGAACCGCTCCAGCGCCTCGGCGTTCTTGATCAGCACCCCTGCCTGAGCGCCCCGTCCTGTCGCTGTCATGATCGACATCGGTGTCGCCAGGCCAAGCGCACAAGGACAGGCGATGATCAGAACCGCCACCGCCGAAATCAATGCGTAGGAAAGCGCAGGCGCGGGCCCCCAGATCGCCCAGGCGATGAAGGACAGGACCGCGATACCGATGACGGCCGGAACGAAATATCCCGCCACCTTGTCGGCGTATTTCTGGATCGGGGCGCGCGAGCGCTGCGCGTTCGACACCATCTCGACAATTTGAGCCAGCATCGTGTCGGACCCGACACGCGTCGCCTCCATCACCAGACTGCCGGTGCCATTGATCGTCGCGCCGGTCAGCGGGTCGCCCTCGGTCTTCTCGACCGGCACGGGTTCACCGGAGATCATGCTTTCGTCGACCGAGGACCGGCCGTCCAGAACCACGCCATCGACCGGCACCTTGTCACCGGGCCGCACGCGCAGCCGGTCCCCGACTTGCACGTCCTCCAGCGGGATTTCCTCCTCGGATCCGTCGTCCCGGATGACCCGCGCGGTCTTTGCCGCCATGTCGAGAAGCGCGCGGATCGCCTTGCCGGTCCCCTCGCGGGCGCGTAGTTCCATCACCTGGCCGAGCAGCACCAGCGTCACGATCACCGCCGCCGCCTCGAAATAGACGCCGACATGGCCTTCGGAGTCTCGGAACCCATCAGGGAATATGTCCGGTGCGAGAACGGCAACGACGCTGAAGAGCCAGGCGGCAAGAACGCCCATGCCGATCAGGGAGAACATGTTGAGGTTCAATGTGCGGAACGAAATCCATCCGCGTTCCAGAAACGGCCAGCCGCACCACAAGACCACTGGCGTTGCCAGGATCAATTCGATCCATTGTGTGGTGCTTTCGCCAAAAAAAGTCCGGACTGCGGGGAAACCGACGAATGGCCCCATCGTGAGGACAAGGAGCGGGATCGTCAGGACTGTGCCGACCCAGAACCGCCGTGTGAAATCCACCAGTTCGGGATTTGGACCTTCATCGCCCGGCACACCGGATTCCAGTTCCAATCCCATACCACAGATCGGACACGCGCCCGGATCAGGCTGCCGCACCTGAGGGTGCATCGGGCAAGTGTAAATGGGACCATCATGCCCTTGGGGAACCAGATCATATCGTCCATCCGCCGGCGCGGCACCTGCTTGGTGGTCGTGATGATCATGTGCTGAATGGACCTCGAGCTCCGATTCCGGCACGAGATGCATCCCGCATTTCGGACAATTGCCGGGCTCAACCTGCCGCACCTCAGGGTGCATTGGGCAAACGAATACCGAAGAAGCTGCTGTGGTTTCAGAACTGTCGGGGGTGCTCATTTTGCGGTCCTTTCCGAGAATGCTTCTCTTGCCTAAGGCTTCCATCCACAGGAGGGTCAAGAGAGATCAGTATGGTGATTACATTGCGGATCTGCGGGGTGGCGCTGTCCGGCCCCGTTCCCGTCGGGCGAGCACGATCAACGCCAGCCCGACCAACACCATCGGCATGGAGAGCAACTGGCCCATCGTCAAACCCCACTCACCAAAATGAAGCGCATGGCCGATCGGGTTGTCCGCCGTCACAAATTGTTGGTCCGGTTGCCGGAACATCTCGACGAAACTTCGGGCAAGACCATAGCCGGTCAGAAACACGCCAGCCAAGGCACCGGGCATTTTCAGCCAGCCCCGGCCCCAAGCGAGATAAATGAGCAGCATTCCAAGAATGAGCCCCTCCAATAGCGCCTCGTACAGCTGGGACGGGTGTCGGGCGCAGAGGCCGCTAATCCCTGGGCAGGCCTGCGCGACTTCGCCGGGAAAGATCACCGCCCAGGGAACGTCCGTCGGCCGCCCCCACAACTCATTGTTGGTGAAGTTCGCCAGCCTCCCAAGAAACAAGCCTGGCGGTGCCGCCAAAGCCAGCAAGTCGCCAGTGCTGAGCAAAGACGCGTTCTGTCGAAGGCAGAACAGCAAGGCAGCGATGACAACGCCCGCGAACCCCCCGTGGAAGGACATGCCGCCTTGCCAGACCATCAGAATTTCCAAGGGATTTGCGAGATAATATGCAGGCTGGTAGAACAGTACAAAGCCTAGGCGACCACCAGCAATCACGCCGATGATGATCCACGTCAGAAGATCTTCG
>NZ_JAIPUT010000106.1 GCF_020055635.1 Marivita sp.
ATCTGGCCCTCTTCAACCTGGCCATCGACAGCAAGCTGCGTGGCTGCGATCTGGTCAGGATGAAGGTCGTCGATGTCATGGCGTCCGGCCAGATCAAGGAACGCGCGTCGGTTCTGCAAAGCAAGACACAGAAGCCTGTCCGCTTTGAAATCTCCGAAGGCACTCGGGCCTCTCTCGATCGATGGATGCAGGACCCGTTGATGGTCGGGTCCGAACACCTTTGGCCTGGCCGGTTTCACGAACGGCTCCACATCTCGACCCGCAAGTATGCGCGAATTGTCCGGAAGTGGGTTGCCTCGATCGGCTTGGAGGCCAGCGCCTATGGCACACATTCGATGCGCCGGACCAAGGTCACACAGATTTACAAGAAGACTGGCAACCTCCGTGCGGTCCAGCTCCTGTTGGGTCACACGAAGATGGACAGCACCGTCAGGTATCTTGGCGTTGAGCTTGAAGATGCGTTGGCTATCGCCGAAGCTGTAGAAATCTAAACGAGAGGGCCGTCTTCCAGGACGGCCCCGATCTGCCCTCCGACGGCAGCAACCATGGCGCGCCGCGACTTTCGCATTGCGGTCATTCGTGCATCACGCAGCAATTCAAGGTCGCAAATAATGGTCGAGCATTTGGTTTTCCTTAGCTTTGGTTGCTTGTTTTCTGCTACGCCCTGCGAAGGCGCAAGAGAATGAATGTATCTCTATTTCTCGGCACCGGCGGCTTGCACCTGGAGTGACAGAAACGACTTTCACGCCGATGCTGACCGCCGATCCGGGCATTCGACAGGCCATATGCTTGATGCGGTGGAGGAAACGAAAGACTTCGCGAAAGCCAGGGGAGGAGCGCGCAGGCAATTGCTTTTTTTGACCAATAGCAAGCCATTCAAAACACCAAATAAATTCGAACAGCCTCGCAGCTTGTGAAGAATGAAAATGGGGCACGCCAATCGACGGGAACCGTGCCTGAAATCGACTGTCCGGTTAATGGATTACGCATAAGGCGCTTGACCGATTGTTGGGCGTCTGATCAACGAATCGTTTCCGCAACAGCGCAATCGTGGTTTGTTAGACCTCAAGTTGATTTCAACAATTCAAGTTCTACCCAAAAGGCAATTTTCATGTGCATGGTCTGTTGCGAGAGCATCGAAAGTGGCGCGGCGTTCATCAACCCGTGCCTGTGCGGAGCGCCGGAAACGCAAGCTGCGATGGACCGGATCGAGGCCGATATCTCGCGCCGCCAGTTTCTTGGCGGAACGGCCGCGGTCGTCGGGATGTTCGGAGGCTTCGGGCTTGCCCCGAAAGAGCTTCGCGCTCAGACGCCGGGCCGACCGACGCTTTTGACAAACCTGCGCTTTTTCGATGGCACCACTCTATCCATGCAGTCCGGCCGCGACATCCTGATCCAGGACGGGCGGATCGCTGCCCTCCCGACAGCCGGCACCGGTCCTGCCGACGCCGACGTGATCGATTGCGGCGGTCGCGCGGTCACGCCCGGCCTCATAGACTGCCACTGGCACGCGACCTTGGCGAGCGTCAGCCAGATCGCGGCGTTGACACAGGACATCGCCTTCGTCCATCTCGTTGCCGGACAGGAAGCTGGCGCGACGCTGATGCGCGGTTTCACAACCGTGCGCGACACCGGTGGGCCGGTCTTCGGCCTAAAACTGGCCATCGACCGGGGCGTTGTGACCGGGCCGCGCGTATTCCCGTCCGGCGCGATGATTTCGCAGACGTCCGGTCATGGCGACTTCCGGCTCCTGAGCACATTGCCTCGGATGGAAGGCGATTCCGACTATACAGAACGAGCCGGTGTCGCCGCCATCGCCGACGGTCGGGACGAGGTGCTTCGCCGCACACGTGAACAGCTGATGAAGGGCGCAAGCCAGATAAAGATCATGGCGGGCGGCGGCGTTTCGTCGATATACGATCCACTGGACACCGCCCAATTTCTGACTGAGGAGATGGACGCCGCCGTTCGCGCCGCTGCCGACTGGGGCACCTATGTCTGCGCTCATGTCTACACGCCAGAAGGCATCCAGCGGTCTTTGCGCGCTGGCGTGAAGTCGATCGAGCACGGGCAACTCGCCGACACGGAGACGATCCGCATGATGCGCGAAGAAGGCGCGTGGTGGTCGATCCAGCCTTTCCTTGCCGACGATGATGCGAACCCGCGCACGGACCCGATCCAGCGCGCCAAGCAATTGGAGGTTGCGCAAGGCACGGTACGTGCTTTCGAGGAAGGTCGTTCGGAAGGCGTCAACATGGCGTTTGGCACAGACATCCTGATGAACCCTGGAGGCTCGCGCAGCCAGGGACGGCAGCTCGCCAAGCTGACACGGTTCATGTCGCCACTCGAGGTGCTCAAGCTGGCCACAGGCAACGCCGGCGACCTGCTTGCCCTGTCCGGGCCCCGCGATCCCTACCAAGGGCGGCTTGGCGTGATTGCCGAGGGAGCCCTTGCCGACATCCTGGTCTGGGACGGCGACCCGGAAACGGATCTCGATTTCCTCGACGATCCTGCGGATTCCCTGCGCCTCGTCATGAAGGGCGGTCGCGTCTACAAGGAGCAACTCTGATGTCCCACAAATTCCTTTCTTCGGTATTCGCAGCAGCGACGGCCATTTTGGCTGTATCTTTTGCCGTTGCACCATCGTCTGCCCGTGCGCAGGAGTGGACAGGGCAGGCAACGATCTACGGTTGGGGGGCCGGGGTCGGCGGAGACTTCACGCCGCGCGCTGGCGCGCCAACTCTATCCTTCGACAAATCCCTTTCCGAGGTGTTGGAAGATCTCGACGCGGCCTTGTTCGTTACCGGACTGGCGCGGCGTGGCGATCTCGTGCTGTTCGGTGATTTTACCTACAGTTCCTCCTCGCGCGAGGGGCGTGTGCCCCCGGGAATTCCTGCTTCCGGTGAAGTGACGCTCAGAGCGTTGACACTTGCAGCTGGCAAGCGTTTCGACATCGACGGCGGCGCCACGATCGACGTGATGGGCGGATTGCGGGGATGGAGCCTCGACGGAAAGGTCTCCGTTCCGCTCGCGGGGGTCAGCCTCGCACCCGAGCAGACCTTCGTCGATCCCATCATCGCGCTCCGGGTCAATACGCCCTTGGCCGACAGATGGTCAGTTCTGAGTTATGTCGACATCGGCGGTTTCGGCGTCGGGTCCGAGATGACTTGGCAGGCGGCGATCACGGCAAATTACCAAGCCACTGAAAATGTTTATCTCTCGTTCGGCTATCGACATCTCTTTGTCGACTACCGCGATGGCGGCACCGAATTCGAGGGCAGCATGACCGGACCGCTTGCTGGCGTGACTTGGCGTTTCTGACCCAAAGCGTGCCGGCCTCATACCGCATTGACGCGTTCACCTGATCAAAACTGGAGAATGAAGTGGCCCGACACATGCCTGTTATCGCAGCACTGGCTGCGGCCCTGACACTGTCCGCTGCGCCGCTGGCCGAAGCCTGCACGCGCGCTGTCTATCTCGGCCCGGAGGACCGCGTCCTGACCGGCCGCAGCATGGACTGGAAGCTGCCAATGGTCAGTAACCTCTGGGTCATGCCGCGCGGCATCGAACGTCACGGCGCCGCCGGAGATCGGTCGGTGACGTGGACCGCGCTCTACGGCAGCCTTGCGGTGACGGGCTATGACATTTCCACAGCCGATGGCATGAACGAAGAAGGGCTTGTGGTGAACTTGCAATGGGAGGTCGAGGCGACGTACCCGGAAGATGACGGCACGACGCCGCGCATCTCGCTTTCCGTGTTCCCGCAATATATGCTCGACCGCTACGCCACCGTGGCCGAAGCGGTGGCCGATCTGCGCAACGACCCCGTCCTGGTGCAAGGCGGCGAAGTGCCGGTCGGACCGCCCGGCAAGGCGGCGACAGTGCATCTGTCGATGTCCGATGCGAGCGGCGACAGTGCCATTATCGAATTTGTCGATGGCGAGATGGTAATCTGGCATGACCGCAGCTACCAGGTCATGACCAACGAGCCGACATTCGAGCGGCAACTGGCGGTACGCGACTATTGGGACGGCGTGAACCCGCGCGAATTCCTGCCCGGCACGGTGCGTGCCTCCGACCGGTTCGTGCGTGCGAGCTTCTACATCAATGCGGTCGAACAAACGTCGGATGCGCGCCGCGCTGCGGCGGCTGTGTTCAGCGTGATCCGCCAGACATCCGTGCCCTGGGGTATCAGCATCGCCGACCAACCCAACCTGTCGACAACGCGGTGGCGGGTTGTGGCCGACCAAAAGGACCTGCGTTACTATGTAGAGTCTGTCACGTCTCCCAGCGTCTTCTGGGTGGATTTTGCCAATCTCGATTTCTCGGTCGGGGCGGACGTCATGAAGCTCGATCTGGGAATGGACATGGAGCGTGTCTTGTCCGGCGAGACGTCGGCCAGTTTCGAGCCGGCGGCTGCCTTCACCTTCCAACCGGCCGATTGAGTCGCCATCCATGTCAGAAACAGTCGGCAAAACGCCGCTCTGGACCATCTTGGCGCCACTCGCAACACTGGTGTTCATCGCGGTGGACATGATCTGGCTGAGCCAGCCGATGGCGGCATGGCAAATGCTGCCAGCCGCGGCGCTTCTATTTGCGACGGTGTTTGCTGCTGTTCATCATGCCGAGACAATCGCGCATCGTGTCGGCCAACCGTTCGGTTCCATCGTACTGGCGTTGGCCGTCACGGTCATCGAGGTTTCGTTGATCGTATCGCTCCTGCTGTCGGTGGCGGATGGCGGCGAGAGCACGGTGGCGCGTGACACGGTCTTTGCCGCACTCATGATTGTGCTGAATGGCATCGTCGGTCTGTGCCTGCTCATTGGGGGAATTCGGTATCACCGGCAGGCCGTGCAAGCTCACAGCGCGACCGCAGCGCTTGGAGTTCTTGGGACGCTGGCTGTTCTCGCGCTTGTCCTGCCCAATTACACGACGTCCACGCCCGGGCCGCTTTACGCACCCGCACAGCTGATCTTTGTCGCCGTCGTTTCCTTGGCGCTCTATGGTTTTTTCCTGCATGCGCAGACGGTCCGACACCGCGACGATTTTCGCGATCCGGCCGACGACGGCGTCAAGCAAGCACCGATCACGGGGCGGCTGTTCATTGGCGCGCTTGTGCTTCTGCCGCTGGCCCTTCTGGCAGTCGTGCTGCTGGCCGAAACTCTCGCAGTCCCTGTCGAGCATGGGATCGAAGCGGCGGGTCTTCCCGTCGCACTGGTAGGAGTCGCGATCGCCCTCGTTGTACTGATGCCCGAAGGCGTCGCCTCGATCCGCGCGGCAAGAGCCGACCGGCTCCAGACAAGCATCAACCTTGCCCTTGGCTCGGCTTTGGCCAGCTTGTGTCTGACCATTCCGACGGTGGCTCTGATCTCCCTCATGCGCGGGCAGGATCTTGTCCTCGGCCTCGAAGCGGAGCATATCGTACTGCTGTTGTTGAGCCTCTTCATGGCCACAGTCTCGCTCGCGACAGGACGGACCACGTCGCTTCAGGGCGGCATTCACCTTGTGATCTTCGGCGCCTTCCTGACCCTCTCGGCGGTACCCTGAGCGATCAGCGGGGCACCAGGTCGCGCAAATGCGCGACAAGCCGCGCCTCGTCGCCCGGCGTCCAGCCCTCGGGCGCCAAGGTGGCGGACCAGGCCGGGATGTAATCCCGGGCTACGTAGTCATGCCCGAATCCCAACGTGCCCAGTGCGACCGCCATGTCCAGCCCGACCTGAAACAGCGTCACAACAGGAATCCACCGCATTTCCGGCGACAGATCCGGCGCCCGTTCTCCGCTTAGCCATGCAGGGCGGGACCAGGCCAGAGACCAGTCGAAGAACACGATCGGATCGCTGCCATATTGAAGAAGAACGAACCGCATCGGCCCCCAGTCGGCATCAAAAGGTTCGAGCCCGCCGTGCTGGTTTGTCGTCCGGACCAACGAGCCGTTGCCGAACCTTGGACGCCATTCGGGGCTGGCGGCATGGCGTCTTGCCCGCACCATCTGCCAAAACTCGCTAAGATAGGGGGATCCGGTCCAGAGTGCGCCGTCGATCGGATCGGCATAGAGATCCAGCAGAGGTACGGTCTCTTGGGACAGGAAGGCGCCGAGGCTCAGACCATGCAGATAAAGTTGCGGGCGGTCTTCCGGCGCAAGCGCCGTCCAATGGCGGTAGACGATGTCGAAAAGCGCCTGCGCTTCGGACATTCCTGCCGTCGGATCGACGACCACCGACACCGGACTTGGCAGGTAGGAATACTGCACGGCAACAGTCGCCACGTCTCCGCGAGCCATGTAATCGAGCGTGTCCATGCTGCCAGGATCGAGCCAGCCTGAGCCCGTGGGCATGGCAATGACGAGGATCGCCCGGTCGAAACCATCGACACGCCGCAGTTCATCAAGGGCCAGTTGCGCGCGTGCTTCGGGCGTTATTGCGGCATTGAGGCCGATATAGACACGGATCGGATCGTGCGCCGGTTCGTCCCAGAAAGCCGCGATGTCTTCAGCCGATGGGCCAGAAGCCACGAAGACACGTCCCCAGCGCCCGAGATCTTCCCACGCGAGCAGAGAATTCGGTCCGCCGCTGTCAAAGGGCGATACTGGCGGCTCAAGGTCCGGAAGAACGATTGCGTCGGCGATCCGCGCACTGGCGTCGATGGTCCGCAGGGCTGCCCGGAAAGCGAAACCTTCAACCAGTGCAGCGAAGATCGCGACCGAAGCGACCAGTCCGGCAGCCTGCGCCAATCGTGGCGGAAGCACGTTCTGGCTGCGCCGCTGCCAAGTTCTCGCCAAGATCGCGAAGGTCCGCCCCGCGACCAGAAGACCAAGGAAGACCGCCCCCCCGATGACCGCAATGCGCAAAGGCGCGGTCGCGTCGATCGGAGCCAGGCCCCAAGCGGCAAGGATCGAATTCTGCCAGTCGGCGGCCTTCCACAGCGATGCTGCGACGACCGCCATCGCGAGACTGCCAAAGCCAAGCCGAATATTGCGCGACAGTGCCCGTGCGACCGGAACCCCAAGCCACTCCAGAAACTTGAACGCGAGCCACCAAACCAGATATCCGATACTTGCGACGACACC
>NZ_JAIPUT010000046.1 GCF_020055635.1 Marivita sp.
TCAGGTCCTGCACATAGATCACGGCGGGATCGCCCTTGGCGTCATGCTTGGGTTTCATCCCGTGATCGGCCGTCACCACGATGGCCGCGCCCATCGCATCCAGCTCGGCCAGATAGCGATCGAACATGGCGTAGAAATCCTTGGCGCCCTGCTCATCGGGGGCGAACTTGTGCTGGATGTAATCGGTGGTGGACAGGTACATCAGGTCCGGTTTCCACTCTTTCAGCAGCTTTACACCAGCAGCGAAGACAAATTCCGACAGCTCGGCGGAATAGACCTCGGGCACCGGCATACCGAGCCAGTCGCTGGCCTTCTCGATGCCGTGTTCGGCTTTGGTCGTGTCGCCGGATCGCTCGGAGGAAAACGCAATTGCGCGGTCTTCGTCGAACTTCAGACCCGCGCCCAGTAACGCGCGCAGCTTGTCTTTGGCAGTGACAACGGCGACCCGTGCGCCAGCGTCGTAGAACTTGGAGAATACGGTGGGCGCACGGAGGAAGCGCACGTCGTTCATCATCACCTCTTCGCCGGTTTCCGGTTCACACAGGAAGTTGCCGCAGATGCCGTGCACCGATGGCGGGCGGCCCGTGGCGATGCTCATGTTGTTGGGGTTGGTGAAGGACGGGATCACCGAATGGGCCAGTCGGTCTGTGCCGGTTTCGCGAATGCGCTTGAGCGTCGGCATCAGCCCTTCGGCGATGGCGACCTCAAGATATTCGGGTTCGCAGCCATCCAGACAGATCGCGATCGCGCAGGTTTTGGGCGCGGGGTAGGTGCGGTCATTTGCGACCACGGGGTTCTCAATCGGCATATCTCTTCCTTCAGGCGGCGAGTTTCTTGCGTTCTTCCAAAGCGGCGGCAGGCGGGGCCGCGCTGCTGACCTTCATGTCTTTCAGGGCGTCGCGGGCGGCATCCACCACGCGGCGCATCACGTGTTCATCCATCTGCCCGATCACCCCGATGCGGAAGCTGTCCACCACGGTCAGCTTGCCGGGATAGATGATGAAACCACGTTTCTTCATGGCCTCATAGAAGGCCTGAAAGCTGAAGTTCGGATCGGCGGGGCAGAAGAAGGTCACGATGATCGGACTGAGCCAGCGGTCGGCCAGCAATGTCTCGAACCCCAGATCGCGCATGCCCTGCACGATCACGTCGCGGTTGCGGGTGTAGCGCGCGCCACGTGCGGGCACACCGCCTTCAGCTTCGTGCAGGTCCAGCGCCTTGAGGAAGGCGGCGACCACATGGGTGGGCGGCGTAAAGCGCCATTGGCCGGTCTTTTCCATCGTGGCCCATTGGGCGTGTACGTCCAGCGACAGCGAGTGCGAGTTGCCCTTGGACGCCATGATCTCGTCCTTGCGGGCGATGACAAAGCCGAAGCCGGGGACACCCTCGATACATTTGTTGGCCGAGGACACGAAGGCGGCGCAGTTGAGTTTGACGGGGTCCAGAGGCAGGGCACCAAAGGCGGACATGCTGTCGATCAGCAGCTTGCGCCCGGCGGCCTGCGTCGCCTGCGCGATTTCCTCGACCGGGTTCAGGATACCGCTGGAGGTCTCGCAATGGATCGCCAGCACATGGGTGATGGCAGGATCATCGGCGAGGACGGCAGCAACCTCGTCCCCGCGCGGTGGAAGGTAGTCGCCCTTGTCGAGCAGGTGACAGGATCGCCCGAGGTAATCCAGCGTTTGCGCCGCACGCAGGCCGTAGGCGCCGTTCGACAGGATAAGCACCTTGCCGTCGCGGGGCACGAAGCTGCCCAGCATCGCCTCGACGCAATAGCTGCCCGAGCCCTGGATCGGAACGCAGTCGTAGTCCGGCGCACCGTCACCGATCAGGGCCAGCAAGCGGCTCCGCATGGTCTTGGTCATGGTGCGGAAATCGTCATCCCAGCTGCCCCAATCCTTCAACATCTCCTGCTTTACGGCATAGGATGTGGTCAGCGGGCCGGGCGTCAGAAGATACGGCTCCCCAAGTCTGGGATCGGGCAGAGGCGGGACAGGCATGGCGCGGCTCCGTTGGTCGGCATCGCCAGTCATATGCGCCGCAAAGCCCCATATGTAAAATCTTTGTTCTCTATCGAATTATAGGCTAGGCTTATGGAACCTTAATACGGAGCGGTCGATGCGGTACAGCCAGTTGCGTGCGTTCCATAACGTCGCCTTGCACGGGGGGTTCTCCCGCGCGGCGCGGGCGCTCAATATTTCGCAACCCTCCGTATCGGATCAGGTGCGCCAGCTTGAACAGCGCCATGACGTGCTCTTGTTTTCACGCGAAGCTCGGCAGGTGCAGATGACAGCCGCCGGAGAAGCATTGTTCCGGCTGACAAGCGAGATGTTCGAAGTCGAAGAACGGATCGCCGCGCTTTTCGATGAAAACCGAAAGGCCCTTTCGGGGCATCTGCGGATCATGGCCGACTCTGCGATGCACGTCACCGAAGCCGTGCGGCGCTTTCGGGAATCCAGTCCGGACGTGTTTGTCACCATCCGCACCGGGAACACGGAAGACCTGCTGCGGCGCCTGCGCAATTACGAAGCCGAGATCGGGGTCGTCGGAAATTCCATTTCGGCGGCCGATCTCGACTCGGTCGATCTGGGGCGGACTCCGATCCTTGGTTTGGTCGCCAAGGGATATTTCCCGGAGGGCACGGGCCAACTGCGGTTTCGTGATCTCGGCAACCATCCGTTGGTCTACCGCGAGCAGGGATCCCGGACACGTGCGCAGGTCGAGGAAGAAGCGGCGCGGCTTGATCTTGACCTAGTGCCGGCGATTGAGGTCGAAGGCCGTGAAGCGATGCGCGAAGTGGTGGCGTCAGGCGCGGGGATCGGCTTTATCAGCGAAGCCGAGTTCGGTCATGATCGGCGGCTACAGGCGATACCGTTTGCGGATGTCGATATCGGGATGTGGGAATCCCTGGTGACCTTGTCGGCGCGGCGGGACGTTCCGTTGATCCGGGGCTTTCTGAAAGCGGTTCAACGATCTCTGGCGGAGCCAGATATATAGGTTTTACCTATCGAACTATATAAATGACCTCTCTTTACATATGAATACCGCTTGGCATGATCAGACCAATCCTGGGAAATGCCGTGACCAAGACCAAGCTGAATACACTTTTCATCGTGATCGACCAGTTGCGCGCGGACTGCGTGTTCGGGGCATTGGGCGCCCATCTTGATCTCCCGAATATCCGGGCATTGGCGCGTGATGCGGTGTCGTTTGAAAATCATTATTCGGTCGCGTCGCCCTGCGGTCCGTCGCGCGTGTCGCTGCTGACGGCGCAATACACGTCGAACCATGGCGCGACCCGCAATGGCACACCTCTCAAGCGCGATACTCCGAACCTGGCATCTGTGCTGCGGGACGATGGCCTTGACCCGCTGCTGTTTGGCTATACCGACACGGCGCAGGATCCGCGTTTCCTGCCGCCCGATGATCCGCGGCTGTTTTCCTACGAGGAAGTCATGCCCGGTTTCTCCGAGGTGCTGCGGATGCGGCTGGAGGGGGATTCTCGGGCGTGGGAAGAAAACCTGCGCGCCAATGGCTATGACGTGCCACCTTATCCCGAGCTTTATCGTCCTGCCGGCGACACCCCCGATGCGCCCGCGCTTTATGCTGCCGAGCACAGCGATACCGCGTTTCTGACCGACCGGACCATCGCCGATCTCGATGCGCGGGAGCCGGGCTGGTTTGCCCTGCTGACCTATATCCGCCCGCACCCGCCTTTCGTGGCACCCGCGCCATATCACGCGATGTATGACGCCAAGGACATGCCGTCGGCCAAGACCGCTGACGACCCGGACTGGCATCCCTTTGTGACCACGGCGCGGAACAAGGCGTCGGTTGCGTCTACGGTCGTCGGCTTTCCGGATCTGGCCGCCTCGGATGAGACCACGCGGATGATCCGCAAGCTGTATTTCGGCCTCGCGACCGAGGTGGATCATCACATCGGCCGGCTAATCTCGTGGCTCAGGGAAAGCGGGCAATATGACAACACTCTGATCGTGCTGACCGCCGATCATGGCGAAATGCTGGGCGATTACGGTCTTTGGGGCAAGATGACCTTCCACGATGCGGCCTTCCATGTGCCGCTGATCATTCGCAACCCGCAAAGCCCTGCGCGCGGTGCCGTCGTCACAGCACCGACGGAGTCGACGGATGTCACGCCGACGATCCTTGACTGTCTTGGGCTGGATGCACCGCATTCCATGGATGGGCGAAGCCTCAAGCCGTTTCTCGAAGGCAGGACCCCAAAGGACTGGAAACAGATCACGGTGTCCGAACTGGACTTCGGGAATCCGCTGGTTCCGACCGCCTGGCAGAGCGCGCATGGCCTGACGTCCGACGCGGCGAATCTTTCCGTTCTGCGCAAAGAATCGCTGCGCTATGTGCAGTTTGCCGGAGGGTTGCCGCCTATCCTTATGGATGTATCGGACGGCACCGAAACGCGGAATCTGACAAAAAAACCGGCACATGTGCAGACAATGCTTGATTTGATGCACGAATTGCTTTGCCATCGAATGGTTAATTCGGATGGCACATTTTCGAAGACACTGATTACCGAGGATGGCGTTAAGGTGGCCTCGTGACCCGAAGCACTGTCATGGATCTGTCACGATTGGCAGGGATACAAGGCCCGGCTGTTCACGCACCGGCTGGGGATACAAAGGAGACAACACGCCGGAGTTCAGTCCGTGGCGCGACACTGTCTGCCAGAGTGTCCGCGCGTGAGTCCGGACATCCGAAATGACCGGCTGTGAAAACGGACCGGGACAAGAAGGGGGAACAGCCCCCGTCACCACTTGGAACCAACAGGAGAGACAATGAAACGGATCCTACTTTCAGGCGTGGCCTTGATTGCGCTTCCGGCAGCGGCCTATGCCAATTGCCCGGCAATCACGATGGCCGACATGCAGGGTATCGACCCC
Organism: Marivita sp.; assembly: GCF_020055635.1. GTDB lineage: Bacteria > Pseudomonadota > Alphaproteobacteria > Rhodobacterales > Rhodobacteraceae > Marivita. The sequence continues at coordinate 4,920 of NZ_JAIPUT010000046.1, forward strand.
GGTGAATACCCCCAGCAATATGAACTGAGTGCCTTTCAAGAGGCAGCCGGTTGCTCCATGGAGTTCAAGGCGAACCCCGAGATCGACGCGCTGAACGCGCAGATCAAGGGAAACCCCGAGCTGCCGCCGCTGTCAGAGCGTCTTCCGGCGGAACCGCTTGTGATGGTGCCGTATGACAGCATCGGTCAGTATGGCGGTGAATTGAACGCCCTGTCCAACGCGACCGAAGCGGGCACTTCGGACTTTTTGTCCGTGCGCCACGTGAACCTGGTGCGCTATTCCGACGACCTTCAGACGATCGTTCCGAACATCGCGAAGTCCTGGGAATGGAATGACGATTACACACAGCTGACCTTCACCCTGCGCGAAGGACACAAGTGGTCCGACGGAGAGCCGTTCACCAGCGCCGACGTGGCGTTCTGGCACGACAACCTAATGCTGGACACGAACATCTACGAACAGCCCCGCGACTATGTCACGGTCGGCGGCGAAACGATGACGGTCGAGACACCGGATGACGTGACGGTGATCTTCAACCTGCCGGGGCCCAAGCCGGGTCTTCTGACGCATTTCGCGACCACCTATGCGCCGGGCTTCCAGCCGAAGCATTTTCTTGGTCAGTTCCATCCGGACATCAACCCGGATGCCGACAGCTATGCGCAGTCCCTGGGCTTCGAGAATGGCTATGATGCCATCCTCGCCTATTACGGCAACTCGGACTGGACAGATACGCCGACGCCGATGCTGTCGCGCTCGGATATCGTCGACGGCTTGCCCAAGGCCACGATGCCGACGCTGGAATCGCATATCTACATCACCGACACCACCGAGGGTCGGAAACTGGTGGCCAACCCCTATTTCCACCAGGTCGACACCACCGGTCAGCAGCTTCCGTATATCTCGACGCAGGACGAGCTTTACATCAACGACAACGAAGTGCGCATCCTCAAGCTGGTGAACGGCGAAGTGGATTACAAATCGCAATCCGTGCGTCTCGAGTCCGTGCCGTTGCTGCTGGAAAACCAGGAAAAGGGCAACTACGCGATCCAGCTCAAGCCGACAGTCGGCATGCCCGCCTTCAGCTTCAACTTCACCATCGAAGACGAAGCCAAGCGCGCGGTCTACAATGACATCCGGTTCCGCGAAGCGATGTCTCTGGCCATCAACCGGGACGAATTGAACGAGATCGCCTATTTCGGTCAGGGCACACCCAGTCAGATCGCACCGTTCAACCCGGCGCCCAGTTTCGTTGATCCCAGCTGGGAAACCTACAAGGCCGAGTTCGATCCCGACACGTCAAAGGCGCTGCTTGACGAGATCGGTATGGTCGATGTCGATGGCGACGGGTTCCGTGAGCTGCCGAACGGCGACAAGGTCACGCTGAACATGCAGTTCTCGACCCAGGGCATCGCCGGGGCGGTGGTTGAACTTGTCGGTCAGAACTGGGCCGATGTCGGTGTGCAGACGCAGGTCAAGGAAGTGACCCCGGATGAATACCGGTCTGCCCAATCGGCCAACAACCTCGATGTGGGCCTGTGGCAATACGGGGCACCGCTGGCGATCCACCTGGGCCTGAACAGCTTCTTCCGTCCGCCGTTCGGGACCTATTTCGAACACCGTACCGGGATGCTCTGGGCGGAATGGCTGGATACAGATGGCGCGTCAGGCGTGGAGCCGCCGGAATGGGCCAAGAAGCTGGCCGCCGATATCGACGCGTTCCAGTCGGCCGTTCCCGGCACGCCGGAATCCGACGCGCTGGGTGCCGGTCTTGTCGAGAATTTCGTCGGCAACATGGTGATGATCGGCACGGTGAAAGCGCCCGAACCGATCTATGCCAGCAACAACCTCAAGAACTTTACCGAGTTCCGGACATGGTCCTATGAATATTACCGGACCTACCCCTACCGCGCGACGCAGTGGTGGCTGGACGAATAAGGGTCATTGACCTTGCCACGGGCGGTTCTGCCGCCCGTGGCGTTTCTCAAGAATGAAAGCTGTCTGAAAGGCACACCGGATCAACCGGAGGCGCAGACGCAACCCAGGGGCAAGCTTCATGTTGAATTTTGCGCGCTTCGTGATGACACGTGCAGTGCTGGCGATGATCACGCTGATCATCGTGTCGCTGGTCGTGTTCTCGCTCATGGAGCTGGTGCCGGGCGATTGTGCCGAACGGTATCTCGCGTTCAAGAACACCCAGGGCTCGGGAATTTCAGCCGCCGATATCGAGAACGAGCGCATCCGGCTCGGGCTTGACCGGCCATTCCTCGAACGCTGGGGCAAATGGATCGTGAACGCCTTCCAGGGTGAATTCGGGGACAGCTGCATCCTGCGTGTGAACATCGCCCAGCTTCTGGGCGACAAGTTCTGGATCTCGTTGGGGCTGTGCCTTGCGTCGCTCGCGCTGGCCTACGCGATTGCCCTGCCGGTCGGCATCATCGCCGCCGCATCGGACAACGCGGTTCTCAACAATTCGCTTCGCCTGTTCAGCTATCTTGGTCTGGCGCTGCCGAACTTCCTGCTGGCGCTGATGATCATGCTGTTCTCGACGGTCTATTTCGGAGACACGCTGACGGGGCTCTTCTCGGCCGAATACCGCGATGCGGACTGGAGTTGGGGGCGGGTCGTGGACCTGCTCAGCAATGCCTGGCTGCCCATCTTCATCCTTGGCTGGTCGGCCACCGCCTTTGCGCTGCAAACCGTGCGCGCGCTGATGTCCGACGAGATCGGCAAGCTTTATGTCACGGCCGCATCGGCGCGGGGGGTGCACGGGCGCAAACTCTTGTGGAATTACCCGGCGCGGCACGCGCTGGGGCCGATCGTCAACAGCCTTGGCTTCGATCTCAACCGCATCTTCAACGAATTGCCGATCGTGGCGCTGATCCTGACGCTGACCGAAGCGGGGTCGCTTCTGATCGAGGCGCTGGCCCGGTCGAATGACCAGCAGCTTGCCGGTGCGATCATCTTCCTTCTGACCGCGTCCATCGTGACGCTGAATTTCCTGACGGACGTCATGCTTGCGGCTCTTGATCCGCGCGTCCGCAAGAGCATCGTGAGGTGACGCCATGACGACGACACCCGATCCCCTCAAGCCGAACATGGCCGAAACCACCGGCCCGCATGTGCAGGTCGTGGAAACCGACGCCGCCGTCGAGCGCCGGTCGAAAGAGGCGTATTTCACCGCCTCGCAGGGGCAGCTGATCTGGGCGCGGTTCAAGAAACAACGCTCTGCCATGATCGCGGCCAGCGTTTTGCTGTTCCTTGTCCTGTCCGGAATTTTCGCGCCGTTCCTGTCACCCTACAATCCGACGATTGCCGGCAAGAACGATGACTACACCAACGGCGCGCCACAAATTCCGATGTTCTGTGATACCAATGGCTGTTCGCTTCGGCCCTTCGTTCACGCGGTGGAACGGGAACGGTCGATGGCGACGAATTTCCGCTGGGTGACGACGATCAACGAGGACGAACGCAACTACGTGCATTTCTTCGTCGAAGGCTGGGAGTACAAGCTGTTCGGCTTCATCCCGATGGACACGCATCTGTTCGGCACGCAGGAAGGGTTCATCCACGTCTTCGGCACCGATGCCAGCGGCAAGGACATCTTTTCCCGCACCTTCCATGCCATCTGGACCTCGTTACAGGTGGGTACCATCGGCGTGTTGATCGCCTTTGTCCTCGCGCTCGTGATCGGAGGGGTGTCCGGCTATTACGGCGGCTGGATCGACTCCGTCCTGCAAATGATCACCGATGCGGTCCGAACGGTGCCCGCCATTCCGCTCTTCATGGCGGTGGCGGCCTTCATGCCACCCGAGCTATCGGCCGAGGAACGGTTCTTCTACATATCCCTGATCCTTGGCCTCATCGGCTGGCCCACGCTGGCGAGGCGTGTACGGACGCACCTGCTGACCGAACGCAATCAGGAATACGTATTGGCGGCTCAGCTTTGCGGTGCGTCCTCGGGCCACGTGATCCGGCGCCATCTGCTGCCCAGCTTCACCAGTTACATCATCGTCGATCTGGTGATCTCGTTTCCCTACATGGTGCTGTCGGAAACCGCGCTTTCCTTCATTGGCCTTGGCCTCAAGGACCCGGTGAACAGCCTTGGCGTGATGCTTCAGAACGTGACCAGCGCCGACGTGCTTCTCAATTATCAATGGTACTTCATCCCGGTGATCTTTTTCATCGCACTGGTGATGGCGTTCGTGTTTGTCGGAGACGGCTTGCGCGACGCGGCAGACCCCTATTCGGACAACAACAAATGACCGCGCTGATCGACGTTGAAAACCTGACGCTCAAGTTTCGCACCGACGAAGGGCTGATCACCGCTGTCGACAATGTGAGCTTTTCGCTTGGGACCGGAGAGGTGATGGGGCTGGTCGGTGAATCCGGGTCGGGCAAGTCCGTGACGGCCAAGGCGCTGATGCACCTGAACGCAAAGAACGCGGTCTATACCCCGGAAAGCAAGATCACCCTGCATACCGAAAATGGGCCGGTCGATGTTCTGTCGCTCAGGACGCCGCGGGAACTGAACATCGTGCGCGGCGGTGCGGTGTCGATGATCTTTCAGGAACCGATGGCCAGCTTTGCGCCTGCGATCAGCATCGGCAAGCAGATGGTCGAACAGCTTTTGCTGCATGGCGATTACACAAAGGAACAGGCGAAACGCTGGTCGATCGAGATGCTCGATCGGGTCGGGATTTCGGATGCTGCGAAACGTTTTGACCAATACGCATTCGAACTCTCCGGCGGGATGCGCCAACGCGCAATGATCGCGATGGCGCTGTCGACGCAGCCGAAACTGCTGATCGCGGATGAGCCGACGACCGCGCTTGACGTGACCATTCAGGCGCAGGTGATCGACCTGATGAAGGACCTCGTGGAAGAGTTTCACATGGGGATCGTCTTCATCACACATGACCTTGGTGTGGTGGCACAGACCGCCGACAAGGTGAATGTGATGTATCTGGGCCGGATGATCGAGGAAGGACCGGTACGCGACGTGATCCGAAACTCGAAACACCCCTATACCCAGGGGCTTCTGGCGGCGCTGCCGAAACTCGACGATCTGGATTCACCGCTGACTCCCGTGCCGGGGGACATTCCGTCGCCGCTGGAACGGCCATCGGGTTGCGTTTTTCACACCCGATGCAGCCAGATGGTTGGTGACGTTTGCAAGACGGTCGAACCGCGTGAGCGGGACATCGACGCAAGCCACAAGGTGGCCTGCCATATCTACGAAAAGGTGCCCGCATGAGCGACGTTCTGATCCGTGCGAAAGGTCTGTCCGTCGGCTTTCCCATCGGCGGCGGGCTGTTCAGCAAACAGATCCTCAAGGCCGTCGACAATGTGTCCCTCGACATCGAAAAGGGGTCGTTCTTCGGTCTTGTCGGGGAAAGCGGGTCGGGCAAGACAACGCTGGGACGCGCACTGCTCAAGGCGGCACCGATCACCGCAGGGGGTGCGCATTACTCCGATGGCGAGGTGGATTATGACCTCGAAAACATCACAAGGGACCAACTCAAGGATTACCGCAAGCGTGCGCAACTGATCTTTCAGGATCCCTATGCCGCGCTTAGCCCACGGATGACGGTGCGGGACATCATCGCCGAACCGCTCGAGGTCATGGGACTGACAAGGAACCGGCAGGAAACCGACGCCCGCGTGCGCGAGATCGCGGCGAAATGCCGGTTGAACCTGGAACATCTGCGCCGTTTTCCGCACGCCTTTTCAGGTGGTCAGCGCCAGCGCATCTCGATTGCCCGCGCTTTGGTTTCGGCGCCCAAGTTCATCGTTGCGGATGAAAGCGTGGCCGCTCTTGACGTGTCGATCCAGGCGGATGTGCTGAACCTGCTCAAGCAGATCCAGTCGGAGATGGGGCTGACCTTCATGTTCATCAGCCATGATCTGTCCGTGGTGGCACATACCTGTGACCATCTTGCGGTGATGTATCTGGGCCGGCTTGTCGAAACGGCACCGACCCGCAAGTTGTTCGCTGCGCCGCGTCATCCCTATACCAAGGCGCTTTTTTCCGCGATCCCGTCGCTCGATCCGGACGATCGTGGCACAGCGCAAAAGCTGACGGGCGAAATCCCGTCGCCGACCAACCAACCTTCGGGCTGCAAGTTTCACACGCGCTGCCCCTTTGCCATCGACCATTGCAAGCAGGTCGAACCGCAACTGGAGTCCGATGGGACGGGGCATGAGGTGTCGTGCCACCGCTGGAAGGAGCTGATGGCGCCCGTCGCGGCGTGATCAGCTGTCCAGCGGGCGCCGCATCGGGGCGTGGGTCAAGCTGCGTCTGAGGTCGTCCTCGAGGATCGGGCTGAGCGACAAGGACCCGCTCGTCGTCAGCCGCGTCGACGTGATGTAATCGCTCGACAACCCGCCGCGCGCATCGCAGCGTGTGGCGGAACAGAAGACGGGCCAAGTGTCGAGATATGTCGCCAGTCCGCGGGCAGCCAGACGATGGAAGACCGCGTCAATGTCGGCATGAAGGTCGGTCGCGGCCTCGAGGGAGGTTGCCTCCGAAAGCGCGGGCATTCTGTAATAGAGCCCGCTTCCCGGTGCGCTGGCCCGCGCGGCGACCTCGGCATCGAAACCGGGCTGTGCCGGAACCTGCCGCAGAACCGACACACGCAATCCCTGCTCGACCAGCGACGCGATCGACTGTTCAACAGCGGTCGCCACGTATTCTGCCTGCCGGGTGATGTCGATCGGGGTGCCGTCGGATGGGCCAAGGCGAACCGCCGGACGCGGCAGCAATTCGGCAGACCGGGCTTCGGTATAATAGAGCCAATCGGCAACAATCGTGACCTGGCGCAGGCTGGGCAGGTGCGGAACAGCTTGTAGAACCTGGTCGGAATGCTGGTCACACTCCCGTCCAGACAGGCCGACCCTCTCGGAAAAGCGTGTTTGCAAGCCGTCGGCCGGGATGCAGTTTTCCTGGCTGATCAAAAGCGTCGGCACCATGGCCCGGCGCGCGGCCTCGGCAAACCCGGCGCGCATCGACTCCAGCTGGTGATCGCCCCAGACGAGCGCTTGCGGAGCTCCGGGCGGGCCGACATGACACACTTCGAGACCGGCCAACGGGCCGTCGGTCTCGATCGGGCAGGTCAGCGCGGTGCCGCGCGTTTCAACGGCGTGGATATAGGCGTGGGCACTTTCGGGAAACCGCAGCTGAAGCCCGTGTGACGTCAGGCTGATCAACCCGTTGACGAAGAGGATACTCGCCAGAACGCCACTGATCACGAACTGGTCCAGCCCGGCGCGCTGTTCGACATGTTGCCAGAGCACCCAGGAAAAAATCGCGAACAGCAGGCAAGGGATGATCAGGACAAGGAAATCCGAATGATCTGGTCCATGGATGCTGAGTGCGCCGGCCAGTTGGGTCAGGGGGACCGCCCAGAGAAACGTGTGCAGCGTCATGCCGAACCAGCGGCGACGCAGCGCGGTCTTGCCGGGATCGACGTTGCGCGGGCGGCTGCCGAGGTAGAGAAACGCAATGCCAAGCGCCACGATGGCGCGGGCGAACAGCGTGTCACCCGTCGCCGTGATGGCAAGGATACCTGCCAGGAGGTTTATCACCCCGATGGCGAATGCGTGTTTCAGGATCGGAAAACGATTTGTCGCGATGAAGGGGATGGCCCCGCACAGAAACGCCCATAATCCACCAAGCGGCAGCAGGCCGATATCCGGGTTCATCACCAACGACAGCATCAACGAGGCCACGGCGATGGCCCCCAGTACGGTCAGAAGCTGTGCCGGATTCCTGTTCAATCGCCAGTACAGCACTGCCAGGATCGCGCTGCATTGTCCGATCAATGCGGGGAGCCAGAGATGATCGAAAAGCCCGTCCATCCGCAATCCGCTGTCGACGGGAAAGAACAGCAGACCCAGGTTGGTCGAAAACGTGGCCGCAAGAAGAAGCGCATGGCCAAGACCGGCGAACTCGCTTGGAAGGAATACCAGCCAGCCCACCATAAACAGCAGGGCCGCACAGCACAAGATGCCGATGAAGTAAGCCTGAAGGACACAGATGACCTGCTGCCTGAAGATGTCCTGACCGCGGATCAGCTGGTTGGCGCACCACGAGCCACAGAAAACCAGCACGATATCAGCAGCAAAGGCGTTCGTGCCAAGGTTCCCGGTGCCCAGAGCTGCCAGCGCAAAGGCCAGACATGCCACCGCAAACAGGAATTGCCGCATTTCGGAACGGGCGGATTCCGTGTCTTTGAGTTGCAGGAGATCTGTCAGTCTGACGGGCAGTCGGGCTTGCACACGCACACATTTCTATTTTGCGGCCCCACACCGTAGCACGGTCCTACAGGTCCGGATCGCGCCATGGCAACAATCAATACGGAAACACTCTGTTATGCTGCTTCAGGCCGACTCTTTTTGTGATTGCCACATTTCCGCCTTGAAAACGTCAGGTTTCGCGGATTGCTTTTTCGCACATGCCCAATCGTAGACCTGCCGAACCTGCTCGGCCTTGCGGGACCACAGGAAATGCGTCTCGATCCGGGTTTTCGCGGCTCGAGCCATGGGCGCAAGCTGTTCGGGGCGTTCCGCGAGCCGAGACAGGGTCTCTTGGAACCCCGCTATGATCTCGCCGCGGCTGCCGCACGGGATCTTGAAGCCGGTCTCCGCGGTCACCAGTTCGCCCGGGCCGGCATAGTCCACGATCACCGGAACCACCCCAAGCGCCATGGCCTCGAGAACGACACCGCCACCGAATTCGCGGATCGAAGGGAAGCTGAGCACGTGGGACCGGCCCAGGATGGATTGCACCTCGGCGTGCGGAATCCACTTGTGAAACGTCACTCCTGCCTCGCACTCCAGGGCTTTCGTCTGGGCGACAAGCTGCGCCAGCATGGGACCGTCCCCGATGATATCGAGGGTCATCCGTCCCGCCCGCAATAACTCGGCCGCGGACGAGATCAGCATGTCGGCCCCCTTGTAGGGCACCAGTCGGCCCACGAAGCAGGCTTTCAGAACCGGGCTCTCGGGCTGCGCGGTCTTGTTGAACCGTGCCGGATCAATTCCATTTTCGGGAATATAGACCGTCTTGGGCTGATAGGCTGCCGGAACCTCGCTTTGGGTATGCCTTGAGCCTACAAGGATCGCGGACGCATGTTTCAAGGTGCTGGTCCGCCCCGGCAGATGCTTGTAGACGCTTCTGAGATAGCTGAGCCACTCTTTCTCCTCGCGCCGTTCCGCATCGAAATGCCGAGGCCAGGGAACGCCGCCATTCAATGGACCCAGGACAAACGGTACGCCCGCCTTGGCCACCTTCCCGGCGATCGGTGACGCAATTGTCGGGCTGAGGGGCGTGACGCGGTGCACAAGGTCAAACTTTCCGGCCTTGATCGCTGGCCCGAATTCCTTCCAGACCAGGTGTTCGAACCAAGGATAGATCAGCGCGTTGATCGCCTGAAGGGTGGTCCACCCCTTGCCTTCGCCCATGCGCAGCTTTTCGGCCACGGCCCAGAGCGGACGGGCCACGGCCTCTGAATCGATCACCGTGAAATCGCGCCCTTCGATCAATCCGGCCCGCAGGATGGCGTCCTTGTTGCGGATCTGCGTGACAAGATGAACATCCGCCACCTCCCGCAGCGCCTGCGCCATGGACCAGCCGACCAGCGGCACGCTGACCCATTCCGGATTGGCGGCTTCCGCAATGGCCAGAACGCGTGGCCTCTCGAGAGGATGTGTTGTCATGTCCGGCCTCAAAGAACCGGGCGCCACTGGAGGCGGTGCTCGGACTGGTAAGCGTTGCGGCTGGTGCGCAGGGACTCGGCGTAACCGGTCAGCGCCCCCGCCATCAACCAGGTCAGGGGAGTCAGCGTCGCGTTGGGCAGCATGTCGAAGACATTGATCGCCAGCATCAGCGACAGCGGCACGATCAGCGGTGAATAGTCCCGCGGGTTTCGATACCGCGTTTCGCGCCAGAGCAGGAAGACCGGCAGGACAAGCAACCCGAATTCGGCCAGAAAGCCCAGCCAGCCAAGCTGCCCGATCAGTATGACCCAGCGCCCGTCCGTGACGGTTTCGACTTCGCCGGTCGTGGTGTCCAGGATCTGGTTGCGATCATAGTTGCCCCAACCGAACAACGGTCGTTCCTTTGCCCGTTCCAGCAACTGGTATTCGTTGCCGAACCGAAAGCCCAGGGACGCGGCGCGTTCAGGATCGATGCTTTCCGCAAAGGACAGGATCCTGTCTTCCGGAACCACTGTCAGGCCCTTCAAGGCCGGATAGGCGATGGCGAACCCTGCAATGAGAACTGCCAGCCGCATCTGCCAGCGCGCGCCGCAGACCAGGAAGATGGGGATCAGCACGGCAGCGAAGATCCAGGCACCAAGCGACTTTGAAAGGACAAGCACACCGGTGAGGTACAGGGCGACCAGCAAGAGCTTCCAATTCGATTTCGCCTGCTTCGTGCGCCACAAGGCATAGGCCGACAGGAGCGCCATCAGGAGGTAGAACGCGGCCCAGATGCCGTGGTAGACGAACACCATCGGACGGAAGCCTCCGAAACGGATCGTCTGGATGAAATCATGTTGATAATAGCCGTAGATCCACATGTTGAGCTGCGGTGACAAGGCGACCTCGACCAGCATCAGCGGCGAATAGACCAGCCCCCCGATCATGAAGGCATAAAGCAGATCGCGCTGATCCTCGGCCCGGTAGAGGAACCGTCGCGCCAGCAGGAACGGGATCACCAAAAGCATTTGCTGGATCACGAACCCAAGGGAATCCTTGAGCGTCATCCCCTGGATGTAGAATTCGCCCCAATGGATCGGGTCCATGTTCAGAAGCGTCGTCGCGACGGGCGAGAACACGAAAAGCAGCAGCAGCGCGACTGCGAGGCCGGTTCTGGGCAGCAGGTTGGTATTCAGCGGGTAAAGCCAGAGCCACATCACCAGGGCGCTCAGCGCCGGGATGGTGTGTTTGGTAAGCGGCGGAATCAAAGGAAGGTCGAAACCCGCCGGCGGTTCCGGCAGAAAAAGATATCCTGCCAGCAACGTTGCGATCACGGCCCGACCCGGCGGCAGTTTCAGAAAAAGAAACACCGTGACCAATGGCCAGACAGCCAGTGCCAATGTTGCCAATGCATTTGGCATTCAAAGTCCTGTGTTCTCTCCGCACGCGAGCGCGGGTGTTTTCCTTGTAGCCCTGTGCCGTGACAGCGCGAATGAAATTCACTCGTGGCAAGCATACTGCAATCGAAATTCGGCACAATTGGCACGCGATTGCAGCAAATGCATGGTTCTCTATCGAAGAGTCCTTTGCGCGCCTTGCATCATTTTGGCTATAACCCGCGATCCGAAGTGGCCCTATCGACTGGACCCGGACGCAGATAGTGTTCCGGCTGAACGCGCTGGCCCCGAGGCCTGCGTCCGTGTTTGGGAGAGTTGCCATGAAAATGACCACCGAAGAAGCCTTTGTCAAAGTCCTCCAGATGCATGGGATCGAACATGCTTTCGGGATTATCGGGTCGGCTTTCATGCCGATCTCCGATATCTTCCCCAAGGCGGGTATCACCTTCTGGGATTGTGCCCACGAAGGATCAGGTGGGATGATGGCGGATGGCTACACCCGTGCGTCAGGCAAGATGAGCATGATGATTGCGCAGAACGGCCCCGGCATCACCAACTTCGTCACCGCTGTGAAAACCGCCTACTGGAACCACACGCCGCTTCTGCTGGTCACACCGCAGGCGGCGAACAAGACGATCGGGCAGGGCGGGTTTCAGGAAGTCGAGCAGATGAAACTGTTCGAGGACATGGTCGCCTATCAGGAAGAGGTTCGCGATGCATCCCGCGTGGCCGAGGTTCTCAATCGTGTGATCCTGAACGCCAAACGTGCGTCGGCCCCGGCCCAGATCAACATGCCGCGCGATTTCTGGACCCAGGTGATCGACATCGACCTGCCCGAAGTGGTCGAATTCGAACGCCCCTCGGGTGGCGACAGCGCGATCCGGAAGGCGGCGGAATTGCTGTCGGATGCCAGGAACCCTGTCATTCTGAACGGTGCAGGTGTCGTTCTGGCGGGCGCGATCCCAGCATCGATGCAACTGGCCGAACGGCTGACCGCGCCAGTCTGTGTGGGATATCAGCACAACGATGCTTTCCCGGGGTCGCATCCGCTTTTTGCAGGTCCCCTGGGCTATAACGGTTCCAAGGCCGCGATGGAGCTGATCTCGGGCGCAGACGTGGTGTTGTGCCTTGGCACGCGCCTCAACCCGTTCTCGACATTGCCCGGCTACGGTATCGACTACTGGCCCAAAGACGCCAGGATCATTCAGGTCGACATCAACCCCGACCGCATCGGCCTGACCAAAAAGGTCAGCGTCGGTATCGTTGGCGATGCCAAGCAGGTGGCCGAGGGTATTCTGGCGCGTCTGTCTGCCGGCGCCGGCGACGAGGGCCGTGAGGATCGAAAAGCGCTTATCGCCAAGACCAAATCCACGTGGGCGCAACAACTGTCCAGCATGGACCACGAAGACGACGATCCCGGCACGACCTGGAACGAGCGTGCGCGTGCAGCCAAGCCGGATTGGATGAGTCCGCGCATGGCGTGGCGCGCGATCCAGTCGGCGCTGCCGAAAGACGCGATCATCTCCTCCGACATCGGCAACAATTGCGCCATCGGCAACGCCTATCCGACCTTCGAGGAGGGCCGCAAATACCTTGCTCCGGGGTTGTTCGGCCCCTGTGGTTACGGCCTGCCCTCGATCGTTGGTGCAAAGATCGGCTGTCCTGACGTGCCGGTGGTCGGTTTTGCAGGTGACGGGGCCTTCGGGATTGCCGTGACCGAACTGACGGCGATCGGCCGGCCTGAATGGCCCGCGATCACCCAGATCGTGTTCCGCAACTACCAATGGGGCGCGGAAAAGCGCAACTCGACGCTGTGGTACGATGACAATTTCGTCGGCACCGAACTGGACGAAGGCGTCAGCTATGCCGCGATCGCCAAGGCCTGTGGTCTCAAGGGGGTTGTCGCGCGCACGATGGACGACCTGCGCGACGCGTTGAACACGGCGATCAAGGACCAGATGGAACACGGCAAGACCACGTTGATCGAGGCGATGATCAACCAGGAACTGGGTGAACCGTTCCGCCGCGACGCGATGAAGACCCCGGTCGCCGTGGCCGGGATCGACCCTGCTGACATGCGTCCGCAAAAAATTGCCTGACATGGCGCGCCCCGCTCAGACAGGACCGATCCTGGTCCTCAATGCGGGGTCGTCTTCGATCAAGTTCGCATTGTTCGACCAGAAGCTGCACGAGACCGTCGGGGGCATCGCCGAATCCATCGGCGGCGCCTCGCGGCTGCGGGTGGGGGACCAAACGACCGAGGCTCGGTTTGCCGATCACGCCGACGCGCTGGACGCCATACTCGGCGCTTTGGCGGCCCAAGATGTGACACCCGAACGCCTGCGCGCCGTTGCGCACCGGGTCGTGCATGGCGGCGACCGTCTGACCGGGCCGATGCGCGTCACCGATGCGGTGCAGCGGGAAATCGCAAAGTGCACGCCGCTTGCGCCGCTGCACAATCCGCACAACCTGGCACCGATGCGGACCTTTGCCCGGATCGCTCCGGACGTGCCGCAATTCGCGAGTTTCGACACGTCGTTTCACGCGGCCAACCCCGAGGTCGCCACACGCTATGCCATTCCGAAGATGGTCGAGACGCAGGGCATTCGTCGCTACGGCTTCCATGGCTTGAGCTATGCGTCTTTGGTTCGACGACTTCCCCAGGTTTCTGGCACCGACCTGCCATCGCGACTTCTGGCGTTTCATCTTGGCAACGGCGCGTCTCTCTGCGCGATCCGCAATGGCCAATCGATTGCCACGACCATGGGATATTCGCCGCTGGACGGTCTCACCATGGGCACGCGCTCTGGCGGAATCGACGCCAATGCCGTTTTGCGCCTGGTCGAAGAGAACGGGGTGGAGCGGACAAAGGCCATCCTCAACCACGAAAGCGGGCTGCTGGGCTTGTCTGGCGGAAAGTCGGACATGCGCAAGCTGATGCTAGACCCGTCCGAGAAAAGCGCCTTTGCCGTGGACCATTTCTGCTACTGGACGCTCCGTCATGCCGGGTCGCTGATGGCGGCGCTCGAGGGTGTGGACGCCATCGCCTTCACGGGCGGTATCGGCGAAAATGCCAGCGAGATCCGGGCGCGCATCCTGCACGCGCTGGCCTGGGTGGGAGTCCGGGTCGATCCGGAGCGCAACGATCGCAATGCGACCCGGTTGCACGCGGAGGGCTCTGCGGTTGCCGTGTGGATCGTCCCCGCCGATGAAGAGCGCGAAATCGCCTTGGATGCAGTGCGGCTCCTGTCGGCGGGCTAGGGGGCAGGCCGGGTGGCAAGCATGACGGTGACAAGCGTGGCAGCAATGATGTCGTCGACCGTGGCGCCACGACTGAGGTCGCAGACCGGATGGCGAAAGCCTTGCAGGAACGGCCCGATCGCCTGTGCGCCGCCCAGTTCCTGGCAGAGCTTGTACGCGATGTTGCCCGCGTCGAGCGACGGGAACACCAGAACGTTGGCGTCGCCCGCGTCCAGACCCTTCTTCGCGGCGATACCGGCATTCAGCGCAGCATCGGCCTGGATCGGGCCGGTGAAGCCGGTCGCCTCGGCCACCTTTCGAACGTTGTCCACGCTGTCACCCGCGCCACTGGTCCCGGTCGAGAAAGACAGCAGCGCCACCCGCGTCTTGCCCAGCAGGGCCTGTCCGGTTTGTTCGGAGGCCCGTGCAATGGCTTCCAGGGCGACAGCATCCGGAGCCACGTTGACTGCGCAATCCGCGAAGATGAAGGCCCGCCCGTCCGGGAACTGCATCAGGAAATACGAGGACGGGATGCTGTCGCCGTCCGCAAGGCCGATTCCGATGCTGGCGGCCTCGATCACCCGGCGGGTCGGGCTGTTGGCCCCTGCGACCATGGCGTCCGCCATCCCCGCGCGCACCATCGCCGCGGCGCGGTACAGGGGTTTGTGCAACAGGCGGCGCACCAGCGCCTCTTTGGTGCCGCGTACGTCCAGCATCGCTGAGACAAGCGCGTCATTGACCTCGTCGACCACCGGAATCGCTGTGCACAACCCCTCCGCATCAAGCCGCCGGGTCGCTTCGGCCACGCGGGGGTCTGTCCATTCCGGAAAAACCACCGTCGCATTTGCTGCACGCGCGACGTCGCGTGCGGTGTCCAGAACAGTCATTTCCGTCTCCTGTCTTGCGTCACCTGCCAGGCTTGCGTTACGTGTCCGGATCAAGAGACAGTCGCGCCGCGTCACCGTGGATGCATTGCGCCTTTACCATTTCCCGAGAAACATGAAGAGTGTCGCCGAATTATGACCGGGGAGACAACCCAGGCTGCAGAGGGAGGAAACCCATGAGTCATGTCCAACCAGAGTTGAACCTGTCGCCTGACGTGTCGGACGAGGTGCGCAAGACAACCTGCTACATGTGCGCCTGTCGCTGCGGCATCAACGTGCACATGAAAGCGGGCAAGGTCGCCTATATCGAGGGCAATCGCGACCATCCGGTGAATAAGGGAGTGCTCTGCGCCAAGGGCAGTGCCGGGATCATGCAGCACAACGCGCCATCCCGTCTGCGCGCGCCGCTAAAGCGTGTCGGTCCGCGCGGGTCTGGCGAATTCGAAGAGATCAGCTGGGACGAGGCGCTGGAGATCGCGACGGGTTGGTTGAAGCCACTGCGCGACACCGCCCCCGAAAAGCTGGCTTTCTTCACCGGGCGCGACCAGTCGCAATCCTTTACCAGCTTCTGGGCACAGAATTTCGGCACGCCCAACTATGCCGCGCATGGCGGGTTCTGTTCCGTCAACATGGCAGCAGCCGGCATCTACACGATGGGCGGTGCGTTCTGGGAATTCGGCCAGCCCGACTGGGACCATACCAAGCTGTTCATGCTGTTCGGCGTGGCCGAAGACCACGACAGCAACCCGATCAAGATGGGACTTGGCAAGATCAAGGCGCGGGGCGCCAAGGTGATCGGCGTCAACCCGATCCGCACCGGGTATAACGCGATTGCCGATGACTGGGTCGGCATCACGCCGGGCACGGATGGTCTGTTCATCCTCGCGCTGGTCCACGAGTTGCTGAAGGCGGGCAAGATCGACCTCGATTATCTGGCCCGCTACACCAACGCGCCCGTGCTGGTGAACGGCGATCCGAAATCGCCCGAACATGGCCTGTTCCTCAAGGATGACAACGGCAAGCCGCTGGTCATGGACCGCGTGACCGGCAAGCTGACCCCGTTCGACCAGCCAGGCGTGAAGCCTGATCTGGCGGCGACTTATCGTCATGCGGGGATCACGCATCGCCCGGTGATGCATCTTCTGGCGGAACGCTATCTCGATCCGAAATATGCGCCTGACGCGGTGGCGGACACCTGTGGCGTGTCTGCTGCCAAGATCAAGCGCATCGCGGCCGAGATTGCGCATGTGGCTTTCGATCAGGCCATCGAGATCGACCAGCCCTGGACCGATTTCCGGGGCGAAACGCACGACACCATGATCGGCCGCCCCGTCAGTTTCCACGCCATGCGCGGGATCAGCGCTCATTCCAACGGCTTCCAGACCTGCCGCGCGCTGCACGTGCTGCAAATCCTGCTCGGGTCCGTCGAAACTCCTGGCGGGTTTCGGTTCAAACCGCCTTATCCCAAACCAGCGACTGCGCATCCGAAACCGCATTGCAAGGTGACACCGGGCAAACCGCTGGATGGCCCGCATCTGGGCTTTGTGCACGGCCCCGACGACCTCTGCCTGAAGGAAGACGGCACGCCCGCGCGTATCGACAAGGCGTTCACCTGGGAAAACCCCATGAGCGCGCATGGCCTGATGCACATGGTCATTTCGAACGCTTATGCGGGCGATCCCTACAAGATCGACACGCTGTTCATGTACATGGCCAACATGGCGTGGAATTCGTCGATGAACACGCGCGGCGTCATCGAGATGCTGACCGACACCGACGACAGCGGCGAATATGTCATCCCGCGCATCATCTATTCCGATGCCTACAGCTCGGAAATGGTGGCCTATGCCGACCTGATCTTGCCGGACACGACCTATCTGGAACGCCATGATTGCATCAGCTTGCTGGATCGCCCGATCTGCGAGGCCGAGGCCGCCGCCGACGCGATCCGCTGGCCGGTGGTCGAACCCGACCGCGATGTGCGCGGGTTCCAGTCGGTGCTGTGCGACCTGGGGGCGCGGCTGAACCTGCCCGGTTTCGTGAACGCGGATGGCAGCCAGAAATACGCCGATTACGCCGACTACATCGTCAACCACGAACGCAAGCCGGGGATCGGACCGTTGATGGGGTTCCGGGGCGACGGCTCGGATATCGGGCGGGGATCGCCGCATCCCGAGCAACTGGAACGCTACGTGGACAACGGCGGGTTCTGCGTCAGCCACATCCCGCAAGAGGCGCAGTTCTACAAACCGTGGAACATGGCCTATCAGGATTGGGCCGTGAACCTTGGCCTGTTCGACAGCCCGCAGCCCTACCTGTTCAACCTCTATGTGGAACCCATGCGCCGGTTCCAGCGCGCCGCCGAAGGCCATGGCGACCGCCAGCCGCCCGAGCATCTGCGCGCGCGGGTCCAGACCACCATGGATCCGCTGCCGATCTGGTATCCGCCGTTCGAAGATGACGCCGTGGATACCGAAACCTTTCCGGTTCACGCGCTGACGCAACGGCCCATGGCGATGTATCATTCATGGGGCACGCAAAACGCATGGCTGCGCCAGATCCACGGCCACAACCCCTTGTTCGTGCCGACCGGGATCTGGGAGGCGAACGGCTTTGCCGAAGGTGATTGGGCGCGCGTGACCTCGGCCCACGGGGCGATCACGGTGCCGGTGGCGCATATGGCGGCGCTGAACGAACACACGGTCTGGACATGGAATGCCATCGGCAAGCGCAAGGGCGCCTGGGCGCTGGACGAGGATGCGCCCGAGGCCACCAAGGGGTTCTTGCTCAACCATCTCATACATGAACTCATGCCGCCCAGGGGCGACGGGCTGCGCTGGTCGAACTCGGACCCGATCACCGGGCAGGCGGCATGGTTCGACCTGCGGGTGCGGATCGAAAAGGTGGAGGCGCCCACCGAGGCGCAACCGGAGTTTCCGCCGCTGACATCGCCGGTCGGCAAGGGCCCCGGGTCACTGGCGTGGAAGGTGGGGCGATGAGCGCGGGATTCGTCACCAGCCGCGACGGCACCCGGCTTGCGTACCTGACAGCGGGCGATCCGGCCCTGCCGCCGATCGTGCTGATCCATGGGTGGGCACAATACCATGGCTGCTGGATCGACCTGATGGATCTTCTGGCCGATCGCCATCATCTTGTGGCCATCGACCTGCGCGGACATGGCGCGTCGGACAAGCCCGAGGACGAGGCCGCCTATACCGACACCGCCCTTTGGGGCGATGACGTGCACGCGGTGATCGAAGACCTGGGATTGATCCGGCCGGTCCTGGTCGGCTGGTCCTACGGGAGCCGGGTGATCGCGGCCTACCTGGCCACCCATGGGAATGACGATATCGCGGGTGTCGTTCTGACCGGCGGCATCCTTGCGATCGGATCGGCGCGCGAGGACTGGATGGTCGGCACGACCAGTCCCGGGCTCGACCGCGACCTGTATACCGAGGACACCACCCGCCGTCTGGCCGCCACGGCGCGGTTCGTCGAGGCCTGCACGACCAAACCTTTGTCCCGGCAGGACTTCGCCGCGTATGTTGGTGCCAACATGCTGTGCCCCGCCCATGTCCGGCGCGCGCTGTTCGCCGCGAACGTCGATCTCAAACCCGCCTATGGGGCCATGACCTGCCCGGGTCTGGTGATACACGGCACGGCCGATACGGTGGTCACGCCGCGCACCGGCGAGATCGCCGCCGACCTGATGCAACGGGGGCGATACCTGCCCTATGACGGCATCGGTCATGCCCCCTTCGTGGAAGACCCGGACCGGTTCGAGAGCGACCTGCACGCCTTTGCCACATCCGTGACGGAGCCCGCCGCATGACCGCGCTGCCCAAGACGACCGACCGCAAGCTTGGCCTTGTCATCGATCTTGATACCTGTGTGGGCTGTCATGCCTGCGTGATCAGCTGCAAGGGCTGGAACACGGAAAATTACGGTGCGCCGCTGTCGGATCAGGACCCCTATGGCGCGGACCCGGTCGGCACCTTCCTGAACCGCGTTCACAGCTACGAGATCACCCCCGAAAGCGGCCCCGCGCAGCTGGTGCATTTCCCCAAGTCCTGCCTGCATTGCGAGGATGCGCCCTGTGTCACCGTCTGCCCCACGGGGGCCAGCTACAAGCGGCAGGATGACGGGATCGTCCTGGTCAACGAGACCTCGTGCATCGGCTGCGGCCTGTGCGCCTGGGCCTGCCCCTATGGCGCGCGGGAAATGGACGCGGTGGCCGGCGTGATGAAGAAATGCACCCTGTGCGTGGACCGGATCTACAACAAGAACCTGCCCGAGCAAGACCGGCAGCCCGCCTGCGTGCGCACCTGCCCGTCCAATGCGAGGCATTTCGGCGACCTGGGCGACCCGGACAGCGATGTGAGCCGGCTGGTGGCCGAGCGGGGCGGCATGGACCTGATGCCCGAACAGGGCACCAGGCCGGTGAACAAGTATCTGCCGCCGCGCCCCAAACAGGATACCGCCCCCGCAGGCGAGGTCGATATCCTTGCCCCGTTCCTTGAACCGGTCGCCGACAGCCCGCAGGGGTTCCTGGGCTGGCTCGACCGCGCGCTGGAGAAGCTCTGACATGCATCCGGCCCCTTCGGTCATCGTGTTCACCACCCTGTCCGGCCTCGGGTTCGGCCTGTTGGTGTTTCTGGGCATCGGCCAGCCCGCCGTGACCGGGTGGGGCGCGTTCTGGTTTTTCCTGATCGCCTATGCGCTGGCGGTCGGCGGGCTTGCGGCTTCGACCTTTCACCTGGGTCATCCCGAGCGCGCGCTTCTGGCGTTTACCCAGTGGCGCACCAGTTGGTTGAGTCGCGAGGGATGGGCGGCCGTGGCGGCATTGGTCGTCATGGGGGTCTATGCCTTTGCCGCCGTGTTTTTCGGCACGCGCATCATGGTGTTGGGCTGGATTGGAGCCGGGTTGTCCCTGGCGACTGTCGGCACCACCGCGATGATCTACACGCAGCTGAAATCCGTGCCGCGCTGGAACCAGGTTCTGACGCCCCTGCATCTTGTTTCGCTGAGCCTTGCGGGCGGGGCGCTGATGGCGGGCCAGATCACCGAAACCGCTGTCTTGATGATCCTGGCCCTGATGCTGCAACTGGGTCACTGGCAGGTGGGCGACAAACGCTTTGCCGAAGCGGGCCATACCATCGCCAGCGCCACGGGGCTGGGACGCCCCGGCCGTATTCGCGCCTTCGAGCCGCCGCACACCGGAAGCAATTACCTGCTGAAGGAAATGGTGCATGTGGTGGGCCGCAAGCACAGCCTGAAACTCCGCGCGATTGCGTTGGGCCTTGGTTATGTCGTGCCCATCACGCTGATCTTGTTGCCGGGGGCGGGCCACCTTTTGGGCGGGCTGGCGGTGCTGAGCCACGTGGCGGGTATCCTTGCGTCGCGCTGGTTGTTCTTTGCCGAGGCTGAACACGTGGTGGGCCTATACTACGGCGCGCGCGGCTAGACCCCGCGCCTGACAGCAGGGGCAGACCGAATGCCACAGATCATCGAAAACCCTTACCTGGGCCTGGGGATGCCGGGGATGCCGCACCTGCGCCCCCGTGCCGATGCCTCTGCGGTGGGGGCCTTGTTGGCGCATTGCCCCCGGCACGCCCAGACGCCGCTTTCGACGCATCCCGGTCTGGCGGCGCTGTGCGGGGTCGAAACCGTGCATATCAAGGATGAACGCGGGCGCATGGGGTTGGGAAGCTTCAAGGCGCTTGGCGCGGCCTTCGCGATCGCGCACGCCGCTGGTGCCGCGCGCGGCGATGGCCCGTGGGACAAGGCCTTGCAGGGCCGGACCTATATCGCGGCCAGCGCGGGAAACCACGGTCTGTCGGTCGCGGCCGGTGCCGCCCTGTTCGGCGGGCGCGCGGTGATCTACCTGTCCGAAACAGTGCCCGAGACCTTTGCACAGCGCCTGCGCGCGAAAGGCGCGGACGTGGTGCGCCGGGGCGCCACCTACGAGGACAGCATGGACGCCGCCGCCCGCGACGCCGCGACACAAGGCTGGGCGCTGCTGTCCGACAGCACGTGGGACGGCTACACCGACCTGCCCATGCGCGTGATGGAGGGGTATCTGCAACTGGCCGACGAGGCCGCACGCCAGATCCCGGCACCGCCCACCCATATCCTGTTGCAGGCGGGCGTGGGCGGCATGGCCGCCGCCGTCGCAGCTCATGCGCGGGCGAGCTGGGGGGATGCGCCCGCCATCATCGTCGTCGAACCCGACGCGGCACCGGCCCTGTTCGACAGCATCCGCGCGGGCGCGTTGGTCACGGCGGAGGGGCCGGTGTCCGCCATGGGGCGGCTGGATTGCAAGACGCCGTCGCTGGTGGCGCTTGCGGGGCTTGCCCATGATGCGAACAGGTTCGTGACCCTCACCGAGGATGAGGCCGCAAGCGGCGTCACCCGCCTGGCGGATCATGGTCTGGCGACCACGCCATCCGGCGGCGCGGGGCTGGCGGCCCTGATCGCGGGCTTGCCGGGCATCGGGCCGGATGCGCGGGTGCTGGCGATCCTCAGCGAAGGGTCCGAGACCGGGTGAGCCCCGCCGGCCGTGCCCGGACCTTTCTACCGATCCGGCCCGGACCAGTCGGAGGGCGGAACATGGCGGCGGTGCATGCGCAGGGCCAGCCCCAGCGTGACACCGACACCGATCGCCACCGCAAGATCGGCGACCACCGTCAGAACCAGGGTCAGCAGCAACAAGAACTGATCGGACCGCCGTTGCGCAAGGTATCCGCGCCACTTGTGCGGCTCGCTCATGTTCCAGGCCGTCAGGATCAACAACCCGGCCAGCGCCGGCATGGCGAGGTACCCCGCCATCGGGGCCGCCACCATCATCACGACCAGAATTGCCAAGGCATGCACGAGGCCCGCAACCGGCGTCTTGCCACCCGCGCGCACGTTGGTTGCGGTGCGCGCGATGGCCCCCGTCGCGGGCATGCCGCCGAACAGTGCCGATCCGATATTGGCCGCCCCCTGCGCCAGCAACTCGGCATTGGGCCGGTGGCGCCCCTCGATCATCCTGTCGGCGACCATGGCCGACAATAGGGATTCGACCCCGGCCAGGAACGCGATGACGAAGGCAGAGGGCAAAAGCTCGATCATTCTGCCAAGGCTGATGTCGGGCAGCGCCGGCCAGGGCAGGGAATTGGGCAGCGTGCCAAATCGCGACCCGATCGTATCGACCGGCAAAGCCGCAAGCGCCACCACCGCCGAGGTCAGCGCCACTGCGACGATCAGGCCCGGAAACCTGGGAAAGGCGCGGCGCAACACGACGATCAGCACCATCGTCACCATGCCAATCAGGGCGGCGGCACCCGAAACGGTGTCGCGAGCGGCCCAAAGAACCTCGATCTTGGTGATGAACTCTGCCGGTACATGGTCCGCCTGCAGGCCCAGAACATCCTTGAATTGGCTGGTCGCGATAATGATCGCGATCCCGATGGTGAACCCGTTGATCACAGGTTCGGGCACTAGCGAGATCAGGTTTCCGGCACGAAAGAACCCCGCCACCAGCAAGATCAGCCCAGCCATCATGGTTGCGATCACCAGCCCATCATAGCCATGTTCGGCGATCACCCCGAACACCACGACGATGAAGGCCCCGGTTGGCCCGCCGATCTGCACCCGGCTGCCCCCCAGCAGCGAGATCAGAAACCCCGCGACAATGGCCGTGACAAGCCCCTTGGCCGGGTCGGCCCCCGACGCGATCGCGATGGCAAGGCTCAGGGGCAGCGCCACCATCGCAACGGTCAGCCCGGCCAGGACATCCTGCACGAACAGGCTGCGCGAGTACCCCGGAAGCGTTGTCAGAATTTCAGGTTTCATAGCGGGTTTGAAAAAGATGCGCGGTGATGCGGCAACATCCCCAAGGCGACACGTTCCGCGACCGAGCACAAGGGATATCGACCCTGTCTTGGGTTTGCCGAACCCAAAAGCGCCACACGATCCTTCGCCCTGGTGCTTGAAAAACTGGTCGGAGTGAGAGGATTCGAACCTCCGACCCCTGCCTCCCGAAGACAGTGCTCTACCAGGCTGAGCTACACTCCGACCGTGCCGCGCGGGATAGCCATTGCCGCAGGGCTTTGCAAGGGCCTTCCACCGGCTCAGGCGTCTTGGGTTTGGGTGTGAACGTCGCGTTGTTCATCGGTCAGGAACGTGCCCACCCGTGGCGCGGCGGGGGCGACCACGCGCGACCGGGTGCGCAGAACCGGCGTGTTGGCGGAGCCGCCGCCGCGATCCTCGCGGAACACGATGTAGATGCCGGACGCGACGATCACCGCCGTGCCTGCCAGCGTCTGCCATGCCAGCGCCTCATCGAACAGCACGACCCCGAAAGCCGTGGCCCAGATGATCTGGGAATACTGCATCGGGGCAACCGTCGCCGCCGGTGCAAGGCGGTAGGCCCAGATCAGGCAGCTTGTCGCCACCAGCGCCAGCACCGCGATCACCGCCAGCGCCGCCATGTCCTGGCCCGGCATCGGCTGGTAGACAAAGGGCATTGCCGCGCCCATCAAGACGACATTGGCCATCATCGGGTAGAGGATCAGCACGACCGACCGTTCCTCTTGCCCGATCTTACGCACGATGACCGACCCAAAAGCACCAAAGATCGCGGCCACCAGCGCCGCCAGGTGCCCCAGCTCAAGCTGCGTGGTGCCGGGCCGCAACACGATCACCACCCCGAGCAGGCCGACCAGGACTGCCAGACCGCGCCGGATGCCGACACGTTCGCCCAACATCGGGATGGCCATCAGGGTGATCAGAAGCGGCGAGGCGAACAAGATCGCGTAGACCTGCGCCAGTGGCAGTGCCGTGAACGCGTAGAAGGCACATACCGCCGTGATCACCACGGCCACCGTGCGCAGGCCCGTCCAAACGGGATACACCGGCCTGAGGTTCGATGCCCGTTCATCCCGCATCAAGAGGAAGGTGACCAACGGAAACCCGAACAGAACGCTGAAGAACACGATCTGGAACGGCGAATAGCTGCCGCCGAGATACTTGATGATCACGTCATGGGTCGCGAAAATTCCGAAGGCGGCAAGCGACAGCAGAACCCCGTTTCGTGTGTTTCCGGCGGTCGAGGTCATATGGTCAATCAGATCGTTGGGTCGGGTTCACCCCCACACAACGCGGATCGCCACCAAGGATCAAGAGACGATCGCGCAATCCTGCCTTGCATATGCGCCGCAGCGTTTCCGCATCTCAGCGGCGCAGCGCGGGCAGACCGACGCCGGAGGCCTCGAACCCGCCATCCACCGCCAGTGTCTGGCCGGTGATGTAGCTGGCGCGATCGGAACACAGGAACACGATGGCGTCGGCGATTTCGCGTTCCGACCCATAGCGGTTCAGCGGGATGGCATCATGGTAGGCGTCGATGATATCTTGTGTGTGGACGGCCATGGCCAGTTTCGTGCGCACCGGGCCCGGACAGACGCAATTGGCGCGAATTCCGTATTCCCCCAGTTCCACCGCCTGTTGCTGCGTCAGCTGGATGACACCGGCCTTGGATGTGCCGTATGCCACGCGCAGGGTGCTGGCGCGCAGGCCCGAGATCGAGGCGATGTTCACGATCGCCCCCCTGGCCTTTCGCAGCGCCGGGATGGCGGCCTGGCTGCACAGGAAGACACCGTCGAGATTGGTTTCCATCACCTCACGCCAGCGATCGAAACCGGTGCCTTCGATCGGTCCGAAATCGGCGACGCCGGCATTGTTGACCAGCGCATCGAGCCCGGTCCGGGCGATGTCCGCCTCGGCCAGCACCCGGTCGACCTGATCGGGGATCGAGATATCGGCGACCACCGCGCGGGCATGGTCGAGCCCGGCGGCGGCTTGGGTCAGTTCCGCGCCGTCGCGGTCGACCATCACCACCTGCCACCCCTCTTCGAGGAAGAGATGCGCGGTGGCCAGGCCGATCCCCCGCGCAGCACCGGTGATGAGCGCCGTTTTCACCTCAGGCGCCTGCGGCCAGCTTGGCGACGATGGCATCGCCCATCTGCGCGGTCGACACCGGCTGAACGCCATCGTCACCCAGCAGATCAGCCGTGCGCAGGCCATCGGCCAGAACCGCCTCGACGGCCTGTTCCAGCTTGGTGGCCTCGGCCCCCAGGTCGAAGGAATAGCGCAGCGCCATCGCAAAGCTGAGGATACAGGCAATCGGGTTGGCCTTGCCCTGGCCCGCGATATCGGGGGCCGAGCCGTGCACCGGTTCATACAGCGCCTTGGGCCGTCCGTTGGTCATCGGCAGGCCAAGGCTGGCCGAGGGCAGCATGCCAAGCGATCCGGTCAGCATCGCGGCGAGGTCGGACAGAAGATCGCCGAACAGGTTGTCGGTCACGATGACATCGAATTGCTTGGGCCAGCGGGTCAGCTGCATGGCGCCGGCATCGGCATACATGTGGCTGAGTTCGACATCGGGGTATTCGGCGGCATGCACCTCGGTGACCACGTCACGCCACAAGATGCCCGATTCCATGACATTGGCCTTTTCCATCGAACACAACTTGTTGTTGCGCTTGCGCGCCAGTTCAAAGGCCGACCGGGCCACGCGTGCGATCTCGGATTCGGTATAGCGCTGGGTGTTGATCCCCACGCGTTCGTTGCCTTCCTTGTGGATGCCGCGCGGCTCGCCGAAATAGACGCCCGAGGTCAGTTCCCGCACGATCATGATGTCGAGGCCCGCGACCACATCCTTTTTCAGGCTGCTGAAATCGGCCAGCGCGTCGAAACACTGCGCCGGGCGCAGGTTCGAGAACAGGTCCATTTCCTTGCGCAGGCGCAACAGGCCGCGTTCCGGTTTCACGCTGAAATCCAGCACGTCGTATTTCGGGCCGCCCACGGCGCCCAGAAGGACGGCGTCGACCTCTTGCGCCTTGGCCATGGTCGCGTCGGTCAGCGGCGTGCCATGGGCGTCATAGGCCGCGCCGCCCACAAGGTCTTCGCTGACGTCGAAGGCGATGCCTTGCGTGCCGTACCAGTCGATGACTTTGCGCACCTCGGCCATCACCTCGGGGCCGATCCCGTCACCGGGCAGAATGAGAAGCGAACGGTCGGTCATGTGCGGGGTCCCTCTGGATGGAAATTGCTTTGCGCCATCGCCTAGTCGCCCCTTGCCGAAGGGTCAAGTGAGCGCCGGCTTCAACCCGTCGGCCAATGCCTGCCAAGGCACATCCACGCGCGGCACGTGGCGCAGGCCCCACGGACCTCAGAACCGCAGATCCAGCCACAGCAGGCGGTGATCTGAGGCGGCGGCGGCCTGTTCGGCGGTGATGCCCATGATCGGCTGGTCCCCCGGCCAAATGATACCTGCGGCCGCGACATCCATCATGGCGGCAGGCAAGATGTAGTCGACCCTCAGATCGCCGGGCGTCGGGTCGGCCCAGTCGGCGGTGGCCGTGCCGCCTGTCCCGGTCCGGGGGCGCGGATCCTGAAGCCTGGGATGAGTCACCAGTGGCCCGATGCCGCCCGGTCGCCCCTCGCCGCGCATGGGGTCGACATTCAGCGTTCCGATCACCGCAAAACGGTCGGCGGCAAACCGGGCGCCATCGGGCGACCAGCCGTCGAGGTACAACTGCCAGAACCTCAATTCATCCTCGTTGCGGCGGCCATTGCGATCCTCGGGACCGTCGAACACTGGCGGGCTGGCGTGGCTTGTCAACAGATGCAGCGCCCCGTACGGCGTCAGGATCTGGACATCCCACGCGGCCACGGAATGCAGCCGCAGCAGGTCGAGGGCCGGGGCCGGCACGACGTCGGCAGCATGACCGCCGGGCAGATCCGCCCAGACAAACGCGCTGAAATCGCGGATGTCCCCGATCGGATGGCGCGACAGCACGGCCATGCCGCCCTGCCCGTTGAAGAACCCGTAGCCATGGGCATCGCGGGCCGCGTGGCTGCGGCCGTCGCCATCGATATCCACGCCGGTAGGTCGGCCGGTATTCGGTCGCAGCGCCAGATGGTGCGGGTAATCGACACCCAGGCCGGTCAGTTCATCGGCCAGCCGCCGCAACGCGGCATGGTCCGCGTCGTAATCCATGTCTTGCAGCACCAGGATATCGGGCGCGGCCGCCGCGATGACGGACAGGGTCGCGATGATCCGGGTGTCATCGCCCGACTGCAGATCCCGCAGCAAGAGCCCGGGGCCGTTGCGGGACAGGGATGTGTGATAGGTGGCCACCCGCAGGGTTTCAGCCGATGCGCTGGCGCCGGACAGAACGGCCAACGCCACGAAATGCGGGATCAGTAGGCGGTGCGAGGTGCGTCGGCGGCCACTGCCGCCACAAGCCGGGCGCGCCGGTTCGTGATCATGTCGGCGATGCGCCCCATGGCGAGGCCGCGCATGAACAGGCTCAACGGCAGGAACATCCACAACGCAATCCCCCAGACCATCGTGTGGTGCGACCCGAGTATGGACATGCCCATATGCCGTGCCGCGAAAATTGCGATCATCGGAACGACAAATAGCAGCGCAAACCCTAATATGATGTTAATGCGCGCGTCCCGCTTCAGGCGTTTGACCACGTCTCCGCCGGCGGTCGGGTCGAATGTGGGCAGGTTGATCCAGACATTGAACGCCATTTCGCGGTTCGGCCATTGGCGAAGCCGGAGCAGCAGGGCAAAGATGGCAAGCGCACCCAGCATGATGAAAATGGTAAGCCCCACCATGACCTTGATCTCGGCCAATGACACCGGGGCCATGCCGTCGGGCAGGCGATCCAGAATGACCGTCATCGGGCTCCAGGGGAAATCCAGCGCCGCGCCCATCACAAGACCCAGCGCCCGCAAAACGAGGGCAAGACTGGAATCGGGGCCACCGGCGATGACGACGCTCAAGCTGAACAGGGTCAGCATCAGCGTCAGGGCGCGAACACGGTTGAAGGGAGGAGCGTCGCGGAATTCGACCAGTGCAGGGTAGGTTGCGCCATATTCCATGGCTACGAACCCGGCCAAAGCAAGGCCGACAAGGGTCACCATCTGTGCCCCTTCCGCGGTTGTACCGGGAAGGATCAGCGATGGGGTCGCAACAACCAACAAGACAATGATCGCCCGAACCACAGCACCGATGAGCTGCGAAAGCACGTCCTACCACCTCAAATTTCGGCCAGGCAATGCCCGGTCCCGTTACCCGTCAGTCCATGGTTAACCACGGCTTAAGAGCTTTGTTTTGGCGGTAACGTGCCCAAACCAAGACACCTGCGCAAGATTTCGGCCAAGTCTTGCCACATTTCCGCCCCAATTGACGGGGCGGTGTTTCCGTATTGCATCACCAATCGTCGGCGATCGGTGTCAGACCCAGGGGCGCGCCTGTGCCGCCTGTGCCTCGAACGCATCGATGGACGCCGATTTTTCGAGGGTCAGACCGATGTCGTCCAGCCCGTTCAACAAGCAGTGCTTGCGGAAGGCATCGACCTCGAACCCGATCGAGCCGCCATCGGGCCCGGTGATCGTCTGGTTTTCCAGATCGATCGTGACGACCGCATTGGCGCCGCGGTCCGCGTCATCCATCAGCTTGTCGACATCTTCTTGCGGCAAAACAATCGGCAAGATGCCATTCTTGAAACAGTTGTTGAAAAAGATGTCCGCAAAAGACGGCGCGATCACGCACCGGATCCCGAAATCCAGCAAGGCCCAGGGCGCATGTTCCCGCGACGATCCGCAGCCGAAGTTTTCGCCGGCCACGAGGATTTCGGCGTTGCGATAAGCGGGCTTGTTCAGCACGAAACCGGGGATCTCATCGCCATTGTCGTCATAGCGCATTTCATCGAATAGGTTCACGCCAAGGCCCGACCGCTTGATGGTCTTCAGGAACTGCTTGGGAATGATCATGTCGGTATCGACATTGATCAGGGGCATGGGCGCGGCAATGCCCGTCAGGGTGGTGAATTTTTCCATGGCTCGTCTCCTCGAAGATCGAGGATGCTTTAGCGGGTTGGCCGCGCGCCGACAAGACAGCCGTGGCGCGGGCCGGGGTGTTTGCAGACGGAGTGCCACCTATCAGGGCACGGCAAAGGTCAGATTGGCCCAATGCGTCAGCCATTCGGCGTCATTGGGCAGTCTTGGGTCCACCGGTTCGAGCGTCACGGCGTCGGCCATGTAAATGTGGCCGGGTTGAACCGGCAAGATCGCGATGCCATCCGCATCGGTGCGGTGAGTGGTGATCGTGACCGTGCCGTCAGGGGCCTGGTCGAACAGTTCCACCTGTTCATTGGCACGAACGGCATCATTCAGCCACAGCTGCACCGGAACCCCGCCCGAGACATCATCGGTGTAAGGATTGGCCAGCGCCACAAGCTCGGTCAGCATGCCGACCCGCGTATCGGATCCCGCCCCCGCGCCCACCGCGATCAGCGATTTGGCGTAGCGGTAATAGGTCTCGCGCACGTCGTCCTGATCCAGCCCGCGTTCAGCCTGCATCGTGGTCACATCGCCCAGGTCCTTGTGTTCGGCAAAACCCAGGAACCGATCCCAGGTGGTCCAGGTCAGATCGCGCGATGTGGTTTCATGCACCACGACCGCAAGCCCGTCTGGCAGACCGTCGATGGACAGGGCGGGAATATCGCCCATGCGGCCCCGGACCTCGAGGGCCTGGCCACCCGCCATCACCTCGAAGCGTTCAAAATTCCGTGGAAGATAGGACATGGTCGTGCCGTTGAAGGCCTCCCCCACACGCAGTTGCGCGGTGACCGTTTCGCCCTGGGCGACCATGTAGGCGGCAGGGTCGATCCAGAATTCATGGGCCCCGGCCTTGCCAACGAGGATCATAGATACAACTGTTGCTGCCAATAGAATCTGTTTCATGGGACGCGCCTTGTTAATGACCCTGTTTAACCTGATCCGACCGGTCCTGCTGTCAATGGCAATTATGCTCACCAGCATGGTGCCGACCGCCGCCCACGAGATCCGCCGCGGAGAGCGGGAGAGCGGCGAGGTGCCCCGTGGCGCCGCCCCCGGCCGCCCGGCAAGGCCTCGGACTGGCCGCCGCCCTTGCCACCGTTTCGATCTGGGCCAGCTTCATGCTGGTAACGCGGAACGCCGTCGACGGCGCGTTTACCGTGGCCGAACTGATCTTCTTGCGGATGGTGCCCGCCGATATTCTGCTGGCGCTGGCGATGCTGAGCAAGGGCGTCGTCCCGCACGGTCTGCCCCCTGCCGGCCCAGCTCTTGATGATGATCGGCGCGCGCATCGGCTTCCCGGCACTGCTGATGCTTGGCCTTCGGTAGGCCTCGGATGCCGGGGCGCTGGCGCCCGGGACCATGCCGTTCTGGGCGGCCCTCGCGGCCTAGGCGCTTGCGGCCGAGCGGCCGGACCGCCGTCGGCGGGCTGGTCCTGATCCTGGTCGGCGCCATCATGATGAGCCTGTGGTCGGTGGCGGTCGGTGCGCTCGACGTGCGTGGCGCGGTCACCTGCTGTTTCTGTCTGCTGCCGTCTTGCGGAGCACCTATGCCGTGGTGTTCCGGCAAAGCGGGCTCGACCCGCTGCACGCGCTGGCCATCCGCGTGTTCTGGCCTTGCGTGACGCTCATGCCGGTCCTGCTGTGGATTGGCCTGCCGTTCGATGGCGCCGGTCTGCGCGACATC
>NZ_JAIPUT010000109.1 GCF_020055635.1 Marivita sp.
GGGCAGTCGATGGAAAAGCTGATCGACAGCGGCAAGATCAAGGGCGTGATCGACCTTACCACCACCGAGGTCTGCGACATGCTGTTCGGCGGCGTGTTCCCGGCGACCGAAGATCGTTTTGGCGCGATCATACGACGGCGTATGCCCTACATCGGCTCGGTCGGTGCGCTCGACATGGTGAACTTCGGCGCGCCCAAAACGGTGCCCGAGCGCTATCAGGGCCGCACTTTCTATGAACATAACCCGCAAGTGACGCTGATGCGCACCACTGCTGAAGAGAACACGGAAATGGGACGCTGGATCGGCGCGCGGCTGAACGAGATGGAGGCCCCAGTGCGGTTCTTCCTGCCCGAAGGCGGCGTGTCGATGCTGGATGCGCCCGGCCAGCCCTTTCACGACGATGCCGCACGCCACGCGCTGTTCACGGCACTTGAGGACACGGTGCGCCAGACCTCTACGCGCCAACTGATCCGGCTGCCGCAGAACATCAACGACCCGGAATTCGCCGCCCGCATCATCGTCACCTTCCGCGAGATGCACGGCGGCGCAGGACCAACCCAACGCAAAGAGGCCCGCCGATGATCGAACGAGACGCCATCCTCTCGAAATTCCGCGACATGGTTGCGCGCGGAGAGCCCATCGTCGGCGGCGGTGCTGGCACGGGGCTGTCGGCAAAATGCGAAGAAGCGGGCGGGATCGATCTGATCGTGATCTACAACTCGGGTCGCTACCGCATGGCCGGTCGCGGCAGCCTTGCCGGGCTGATGCCCTACGGCGACGCCAATGCTATTGTGGTTGACATGGCCGCAGAGGTGCTGCCGGTGGTCAAACACACGCCGGTTCTGGCAGGGGTCTGTGCCACCGACCCGTTCCGGCTGATGGACAAATTTCTGGATCAGCTCATAGCCATCGGCTTTGCCGGGGTTCAGAATTTTCCGACCGTCGGCCTGATCGACGGCACCTTTCGCGCCAACCTCGAAGAGACGGGGATGGGCTATGACCTTGAGGTCGACATGATCGCCAAGGCCCACGCCAAGGATATGCTCACCACGCCCTATGTCTTTGACGAAGACAGCGCCAAGGCAATGGCCAAGGCCGGTGCCGACATCATCGTGTGCCATCTGGGCCTGACGACCGGCGGCTCCATCGGAGCGGAAACGGCGCTGACGTTGCAGGATTGCCCGGCGATGGTCGATGCCTGGGCGGAGGCGGCGCTGAGCGTCAACAAGGATGCGCTCATCCTGGTGCATGGCGGTCCTGTCGCGATGCCCGAGGATGCCGAACATGTGCTCAAGAACACAACCAACTGTCACGGGTTCTATGGCGCTTCTTCGATGGAACGCCTGCCGACCGAAGTGGCGCTGACGGAACAAACACGCGCTTTCAAGGCCATCAAGGGTCGCTGAGACGCATCGGGGAGGGATAGCCAATGACTGGCGAAATAATCGGACAGCTGATCCTGTGGCTCATCGTGGTGGTGGTGGTCATCGCGATCATTTACTGGGTGATGCAGTGGCTCTACCGGCGCTCGACCAAGGAAATCGCCTTTGTTCGCACCGGTTTTCTAGGCGAAAAAGTGGTGATTGACGGCGGCGCCTTTGTCTGGCCGATCATCCACGACATCACACCGGTCAACATGAATACGCTGCCTCTGGCAGTGGAGCGCACCCGAGAAGCGGCGCTTA
This sequence comes from Marivita sp., assembly GCF_020055635.1. Taxonomy (GTDB): domain Bacteria; phylum Pseudomonadota; class Alphaproteobacteria; order Rhodobacterales; family Rhodobacteraceae; genus Marivita. The sequence goes on from NZ_JAIPUT010000109.1 coordinate 1,686, forward strand.
TCACCAAAGACCGGATGCGCGTCGATGTGGAGGCAGAGTTCTACGTCCGCGTCCGCGCCGATCGCAAATCGGTGGCCATGGCAGCCTCGACCCTCGGTCGCCGTACACTTGAGGCGCAGAATCTGCACGGACTGCTGGCGGGCAAGTTCGAAAGCGCAATGCGCGCCGTGGCCGCCGAGATGGTGATGGGTGAAATGCACGAGAACCGGGGTGCCTATGTCGCCCGGATCAAGGAGTTAGCGCAGGACGATCTCGAGAAAAACGGGCTCGAGCTCGAATCCGTCGCGATCATCGATATCGACCAGACGGCGCTTGAATTCTTCAACCCTTCGAACCGCTTTGACGCCGAAGGTCTGACCGTGCTGATCAAGGATATCGAGGACCGCCGCAAGCTGCGCAACGATATCGAGCAGGATTCGATGATTCTGATCCGCACCCGCAACCTTGCCGCCGAAAAGCAGGTGCTGGAAATCGAGCGCGAAAGCGAAGAGGCGCGGCTGGAGCAGGAACGCGATGTCGAAACCCGCCGGGCCAAACAGCGCGCCGAACTGTCCCGCGAACGCGCCGAGCGTGAGACAGAGGCGGAATCCGCCCAGATCTCGGCACAGGAAGCCATCGCCAAGGCGCGTATTTCCAATGATCGCTCTGTGGCCGAGGCGCGCATCGCGTCCGAACGGGACGTCCGTGCGCGCGAGATCACTCGGCAGAAAGAGATTGAGGCCGAAGAAATTGCCGCTTTGCAAGAGACCGAGACCAAGCGCATCCTGCAAGAACGTGCGGTGCGTGAAGCGCGCATTCAAAACGAGCAGGAAACCCAATCGCGCGAGATAGAGCGTCAGCGTACCATCGATGCCGCTGAAATTGCCGCGCGCGAGGCGACAGAACGCGCCCGGATCGATCAGGAAAAAACACTCAGCGAGGCGCGCATCGCCAAGGAACGCGATACGCAGGCGCTGGAAATCGACCGCCAGAAATCCATCCGTGACGCCGAAATTGTCGCCAACGAAGCCAATGAAAAGCGCCGCATGGCGCAGGATCTGCTGCTCGCTCAAACCCGGATCAAGGGCGAAGAAGACATCCGCCAGCGCGAGATCGCGCGACAGAAAACGCTCGAAGAGGCCGAAATCGGGGCGAAAGAGGCGGTAGAGCGTATGCGCATCCTCCAGGACGCGCAGATCAGCGAGGCCCGCATAGGAGAAGATCAGCGCATCCGAGAATTGGAGATCGCGCGCAAGCAGGCGGTGGAGGCCGCCGAGATTGCCGCCGAAGAAGCCGTCGCGGCCGCGCGTATCGCCCGTGAAAAGCAGATTGCCGCCACGCGGATCGAGGCGGACGAGGCGACGTCTTCTCGAGAGATCGCCCGCAATCAGGCGGTAGATGAGGCCCGCGTTGCCGCCGATGAAGCGGTCGAACAGGCCCGCATTGCGCAAAAACGCGCGCTGGATGCGGAACGCATCGCCGCCGACCAAGAGGTCCGCGCCAAGGAAATCGAGCGGGACCGTACGCTCGAGGATGCCGAGATCGCGCGCCGCGAAGCGAACGAGAAGGCGCGCGTCGCCTCGGAGCTGGCGCTGGAGCAGGAGCGCATCGCCAGCCAGAAAACCCGCGAGGTCATCGACATCGAACGCCGCCGGGCGGTCGAGCATGCCGAGGAACAGCGCGTGGTCGAACTGGCCGAATCCAAGCAGCAGCGTGCAGAGGCTGAGGCAACGGTCAAATCCGCCCAGATCGCCGCTCAGCGTGCCATCGAAACCGCGGAGGTCGAACGCGAACGCGCAGTCGAAGCGGCCCGAGTCGAACGCCGCCGGTCGCTGGAGCAGCTGGAAATAGCCCGCGTACAGACCCTGCGCGAAGCCGAGATTGCCAGCCAGGAAGAGATCGAGCGCGCACGCGTCGCCTCTGAACGCGGGCTGGACGAGATTCGCATCGACCACGAAACCGTGCGTCGCCAGTTGGAGGTGAACCGCGAGAAAAGCGTCGAGACCGCGCAGATGGAAAAGGCCATCGCGCTCTATCAGAAATCGCTTGAGGAAAGCGCGGCGCGGGCCGAGGCAGATGCCGCCCGCGCCAACGCCGCCCAGGCCGAAGAACGCGTCAAGACCGTGCGCGAGACTGAAGTCGCCAACCGGCGCAAGTCTGTCGATGTGACAATGGCCGAAAAAGCCGCGGAAGAGGCGAAACTCACCGCAGAGGCCGACAAGATCCGCGCCGCAGTGGAAGCGGAAGCACAGCGCCTGATCAACGAGGCAGAGAATGTTCTGACCGATCCGGCGCGCGCCTCGCTTTTCCGGCGCAAGCTGCTGGAGCATGTGGAGGGGATCGTCACTGCCTCGGTCAAGCCGCTGGAAAAGATCCAGGACATCCGCATCATGCAACTCAACGGAGTCACTGGCGGTACGGGCGGCGGCGGAGGAAGTCCTACCGACGAGGTCATCAATTCTGCTCTGCGCTACCGCGTGCAGGCGCCCCTGATCGACAGCCTGCTCGAAGATATCGGAATCGAGGGGGGCGGCATTGCAAAGCAGGGCGGGCTGATCCGCGAAGCCTCCGATATGCAACGTGTCGCGGATTCGCTGCGCAAAGGGGCTGGGGGCAAAGGTGACGGCGACGCTCCTGAAGCGTCCGACGACAAGGGCAAATCCTGATGCCGCGGGTCTATGTCTCATCGGTGATTGACGCGCCTGCCGACAAGGTCTGGGGCCGCATACGTGACTTCAATGCCTTGCCACGCTGGCACCCGCGCATCCGCGACAGCCGCATCGAGAATGGCGAACCCTCTGACCGCGTCGGCTGCGTACGCGACTTTTATCTGCAAAACGGCGACCGGATCCGCGAAAAGCTGCTCGGGCTCAGCGATTACGATTTCTTTTGCACCTATGCGATTCTCGAAAGCCCGATGCCGCTGACCGAGTATGTGGCCACGCTTCGGCTCACGCCGATCACCGATGGCGACCGCACCTTTGCCGAATGGACGGCCGAGTTCGACTGCTCAGATGCGGATGCGGAGGTTCTCATGAACGGGATCGGCGAGGATGTCTTTCAGGCCGGCTTTGCTGCCCTGCAACGGTCAATGGGCAGCTGAGCATGGTTAAGGTGGTAAAGAGCACGATCCTGGACGCGCCCGTCGAGACGGTCTGGGACGTGCTGCGCGACTTCAACGGCCACGACGAATGGCATCCTGCGGTGGCTGACAGTTTGGTCGACCGGGGATATCCCTCCGACAAGGTCGGCTGCGTGCGCCGGTTCCACCTCGTCGACGGGTCCGAGTTGCGTGAACTGCTTCTGACGCTGTCGGACGCGGACATGGCCTTCAGCTACTGCCTGTTGGAAACACCAGTGCCGCTGTTGAATTACGTCGCCCATGTGCGGCTCGCGCCGGTGACGGACGGCGATCGCACGTTCTGGCATTGGGAATGCAGCTTCGACACGCCCAAGGGCCGCGAGAAGGAGCTGCAAACCATGGTGAGCGAAAACATCTATCAAAGCGGGTTCGACGCGATCCGCGCACATATTGGACGTGAGGATTCATGACTGCGGTCGAAACCTATACCACACTGGCCGATGCGGCGCGTGCCATGAGCAGAGATGCTACCTATTTGGGTGGCGGCACTCTGGTTATGCGGGAGGTGAACGAAGGTGTCGGCACACAGCGTCTCGTGCGCGTGACCGATCCGGCGCTGCGAGAGATCAGGGGCTCGGGCGACACGGTGCGTTTGGGAGCGGGCGTCACGATGGCGGACGTTCTGAACCACCGCGATTTGGCGTTTCTGCATCCCGTTGCGCGTCTGATTGGTGGGCCGCAAGTGCGCAACATGGCGACCGTGGCAGGCAATCTTTTTGCCGCGCACCCCTACGGCGATTTTGCCACGGCACTTTTGGCGCTGGGCGCACGCGTAGTGCCTGCTGTCCAAGGCAGCGCCCGCGATATCGAAGAGCTTCTGCGCGACCGTGACCGCGCTGGGCTGATCGCAGCTGTCGAGGTGCCGAGGCTCCGTGATGCGCGGGCCTTCGGGTTTCGTAAGGTCAGCCGGGTTAAACCCAAGGGCGTCTCGGTCCTGTCCATCGCCGTGCACCTGCCACGCGAAAGCGGACGTATCCGCGGTGCACGCGTCGCCTTTGGTGCGATGGGTCCGACGCCCTTGCGCGCGACCGGCGCCGAACGTGCGCTGGAAGGGCAGATGCTGGATACAACCGTATTTGACCGCGCGGCGGCGGCTGCAACCGAAGGGCTGGCCCCGCCGACCGACGAGATCGCGACCGAATGGTACAGGCGGGAGGTGGCGGGCGTGCACCTAAGGCGACTTCTGAGCGAGATGGAGAGAGGCTAATGCCGAAGACACCGGTCAATTTCACCCTGAACGGCAGCCCGCGTTCCGCCTTTGCCGGACCGGGCCAGAACCTGCTGGATTTCCTGCGCCGCGAGGTCGGGGACCTCACACCGAAGTTCGGCTGCGGTCAGGGCACCTGCGGCGCTTGCACCGTCACGATTGATGGGCAGACGCAACTGTCCTGCCTTGTGCTGGCGGAAACCGTCGAGGGGCGCGACATCCGCTCGGCGGCTGGGCTGGCGAACGGACCAACGCTGGACCTGCTACAGGTTGCTTTCATGGATCATTTCGCGGCCCATTGCGGCTATTGCACACCCGGCATGCTGGTCTCGGCCCGCGCTTTGCTGGACCGCAACCCGCGCCCCAGCCGCGACGAGGTGATTGAGGCGATCTCGGGCAATCTATGTCGCTGCACCGGTTACGAGCCGATCATCACCGCCATTCTCGCGGTCGCCGAAGGGAGGGCGCGTGCATGACGGACATGACTTCGAATGGCCCGATGGTGGAGTTCCGCAAGGATCTC
>NZ_JAIPUT010000110.1 GCF_020055635.1 Marivita sp.
TTTTCTCGGCAGAACGGAACGCGGACATCGAGCAGAAGCCAATCACGCCGGACGATCCGGTAGACGTTATCCGGGTTTACTTGAAACTGGCTAGTGGGCGGCTGCGGCAAACACCGATCCGATATGAGCACAGTGATTTCTACGATCTCCACGAGATAGAATACGATCAGAAGTCAGTCTTTGTTACAGGAAGTAAGTTCCCGTTTTTATGGAGAAAAAGCGTCTTTGGTGGATGCGATGACATTGACATCACGCAAGCTGTACCAAGCCATCTGAAGCGGCACGATGATCACACTTTCGATGCCTACCACATCAACTGCGTGAGTAGGGGTGGGGATCATCTGTTTGTGCTTGCGCACAACTGGGACGATCCAAGCTTCGCGATGCGTCTGTCTTTAAAAGACGCGCATGAAGGTCGCGCGACATGTACAAAGGTATATGAAAATCTGGGCTCGTGTTGCCACGATATCGTGCCCATGGGTGATGTGTTTTGGACGCTGGACAGTCGTGGGTCTGCTCTCGTCAGGGTCGCTGTTGCAGATGGAGGCCAAAAAAGATTTTCTCTACAAAGCCCATACAGTTCTGCGTCCCATGACTCTGGCAAGCTTGGCGGGATACCTTTTCCCCGTGGGCTAGCGCGTTTTGGAAATATGCTTGTAGTAAGCTACGGTTTCAACGAAGACCGTGCGGACCGCATGGACAGCAACGCGATGCTTGCAATGTTTGATCTCCAACAGGAAGCCTTTGTGAACCATATCTCCTTGGGTAAGCATGGAAATACCTGCGCGGTTTTGGCGCTCTAGGCGACGGCAATTTCCAGCGATTTCAAAGAATTAAACCAACGACTCAAGCAAATACATCTACCGCGTGCTACGAATGGCTTTTTTACTGACCCAATGCACAGATCTGTCGCCATAGGCGTGGACCAAGTACCTGATAGGCATGGCTCTCTCGCCAGCGGTTTGCATTCGAACGCATGGTATCAAGTTGAACCGTTGTCTGCGGCTCGGCTTCAGGGTTTCGGAGGGCCCGGATCAAGCGCAGTATCCCTTGGGCAATATCCTCGGCCGACGTGCCTGGAAGGCGCATGATAAGGGGCTCTACATCGTCGAAAATGCGCAACGGTGTCGCCAGAACAGGGCGATCCAGTGCCAGCGCTTGGCGGATTGCCCCGGAGGCGGATTCAGCCGTTTTCTGGTAGGAGAAAACCAGCGCGTCCGCTTGAGCAATACGCGAGAAGCTGTCGGCGTCATCCAGAAATCTTGTCTCCAGATTTACGTGCCCGTCTAATCCAAGCTCCTGAATTTGCTGTCTCGCGGCTTGGATTGCTTCGGCGGAATCCTTGATCGGGAACTCTGCGTTGATCATGTCCAAGGCAACGTTTTCACCTTGGTTTCTCACATGCGCGACGGCTTCGATCAGCTGGTCTAAACCTTTGGGCGGCAAGAAGAAACCGTAGGTTCCTAATACGACTGGCCGGTCCGGGGACATTTGGGGCGGAGCAGGCACGGCAGCGTAAGGCACGCCGTGCGGAAACAGCGAAACATTGTCTTCCAAGCCGATTGATTTCAGATGGTTGAGGTCATGATGTGAATGCACCAAAAGCTTGTCACACGCCTCAAGGGCCGGGCGAATGCGTGCAAGCTGCCTGTCAGGGGGAACAGCGCTATCATCGGTCGCGTGCATCATCATCACGACCTGTCGTCCGTCTGCTTTTGCCTGCAAAATCAAGGCACCAAGATGCGGGAAGCTGAAGAAGCCATAGTTGAACTGGATCACCAGCACCTGTGGATTAGAGGTGCGGATTTCAGACTGCAACTGCGCGAGGGTGTCCTGCCCGTTTTGCTTCCAACAGCGTCGGATATTGACGTTGTCTGAAGTGATACGATCCATCGTGTGCGACGCAAAGACGGTGATCTCATCTGGAAAAGCTTCGATAAGATGCGCAGAGTAGGTCGCGATGCCACAACGGGTGTTGTAGCTGGAAACCCAGCCCACTCTAGGCGGCAGGTTCGGGACATGCGCGGCAATGCGTTGGACAGCGTCTCGCGAGCGTTCGGCAACCTTTTCCCAAGTATGATCGGTCAGAATTTGGTGAGACGCCTTGGTGGATGTCTCCTGGCTGGGTTTGGGGGCTAATCTGAAAGCCTTCAGCTTGTTAGCCAAGTCTGTCTGATCAGGCTCAGCCCAGACGGAGTCCCAGTGCACCAAATGGCTCTGAGCCGGTGCGAATGCGTAGTCGACAAAATGCACCAAAGGGTTGCCGGCAAAGATTTTCTGACCTCCCCAACCCGTCGTCAGAACAGGCTTTCCTGCCAGTACAGCTTCGGCGACAGGCAGGCAGTAACCTTCGGCCCGGGAGGGGGCGATCAGGAGATCCGCAGCGGCGTAAAGGCTTCGCATCTGACCCGGCGTGAGGGGCTCTTCCACGACAGTGATCGGTGGCAGGTTCGGATACGTCACCTGGAGAGCCGAAACCTGGGCTCCAATGTCATTATGCGGATTGGAAAAAGTCTTGATCACCAGCTGCACATCGTCGCCGGCCTCAAAGGCTTGAGCAAAGCTTTTCAGCAGGACATCGGGGCCCTTGCGAGGAAAGCAGGATGAGACGTGCAGACAGGTAAAGCCTGCCTGTGGCAGGGTGATCGGCAAAGGCTCATGCGGGACGTCCAGATGATCGACCCCGTTTCCGACCACATGGATCGGTAATCCAATTCCGGCGTCCTCAAACAGCTTTTTGACATGGGGTGAAGTTACCAAAAGTCCTTGCAGATGCGCTGTCATGTCCCGCGTGTAGTCTTGCGGCAACCCGGTTTCTTCCCAGGCATATCCATGCAGAAGATTAAGCGGACCGCGCATGTCCGAAACGCGTGGCGGGAACAGGTTCCGACTGAGAATATCGACTGTTTCGGCTGTGCTTTGCTGTCCAGTTGCATGAAGAGCATCGAGGTCGGGATGGGCTGTGAGGAAGTCTGGATCGGGGTCGAACGGCCCATCACCCTCAGCAGAAACAAGAGCGACCTTTACCCCCTGTTTGTCGAGAGCACGGGCTGTCTCACGATTGACTGAAGCAAGGCTGTAATGGCTGTCAAAGGGCCCTTCTAGGCGCCACGTCAGACCCGTTTGTGGCACGCTGCGTGGACGCCAGGCGTTCTCGGTCGCCAGCCTGGTTTTGAGCAGAGCCCGTGCAAGGTCGTTGCGATCTTGTTCACTCAGGCCCCCATCCGGTTCAGGTAGCGCTTTGAGAGCTCCGATGGCTCGGTCTTCGAGCTTGTCCAACCGGTTCTGTACGTGGGACCATTCGCTCTCAGGAGAGGTTATTCGGGCACAGTTTACCAGCAAAGACAGGGCCTTGCGCGCAGATGCCTCCCAAGAGAAATGCGCGGCACTGCGGTTCTGCTTGTCCTGCATCCTGGCACGGAAAGCCGCATCCGTCAGTCCGCGCAGGATCAGTGAGGTCAGAGATCGAATATCACCTGGTTCAAACAGGGTTTCCGGTGTTCCGACGACGTCCGACAAACTGGCAGCATTGGCTCCGAGCGCCAAGGTTCCCGACCGGATTGCTTGCAGGGCAGGAAGGCCAAAACCCTGTCTCGCAGCAGGCATTACGAAGATTTCTGCAAGTCCAAAAATGCCAGGCAGATCTTCGTCAGAGACGTGGTCGAGAATTCGAACGTGACCGGGATCAAGTGAGAGAGTTTTGACGTGTTCTCGGATGCACGAGATCTCGTTTCCCGAAAAATTTCCGGCGATGACCAGATCATGGCTATCGATAATTCCGCGCGGCAAAGCGTTGTACGCGCTGACAATGTCTTGCAAGGCGCTCGGGCAACTCTTGGAGCCGACGGCCAACAGATAGGGGCGCAAGAGTGCGTAACGTGCACGCAGATGTTCCATATCCAGCAAAGACATGCTGTCAGGAGGGGTGAATTCAGCGCCAGCATCCCCTGGGATGGTCTGAGTATGAGCCCTGGTGCAGTTGAAGGCGTCCATGGCGTTCTGGCGGGTTGTTTCGGACACGGCGATCACTGCGTCGAAAGGGTGTCCTTGGTTCGCACTCGGGTTCCTGGACGGCTCGACCGTTTCGGTTCCTGTGCGAACCAAATCGTGGTGAATTGCCAGGTTAGGCGTGTCTGACAGAGCAAGTCGGCGTGGGTGTGAGGCGTTATTGGTGCCATCATGGAAAAGGCTTGGGGACATGACCGCATCAGGCGATAGGCCAGCGATTGCGAAGTCGCGGAGTAGGCTTGATGCCTCCACGCGCCAAAGCCCGTTTGAGGTCGTCGGATCAGAAGCTTCAAGCCCCTGAAAGACATGGATGCGATATTGCGCATGCAACTTTGGATAACGACGCTGCACAGGAGGGATCGTGGCTGGAAAGGCGTTGTTGAGCAGCAGGTGTATGTCGTGCCCGTCACGCTCTGCAATCGGCAGCATCGCATCCACAAGCTCCAGAAGATGTGCTCCGGCGCTCCAGTTCTGGCGGTCGTGCTGTGCAGATTGCAGATCGATCAAGAGGCGCATGTCTTAGGTTTCTTGCTCATCAAAGAGACGATTTCGCAACGCGATTTCACGAGCAGATAGCGAAATTGGCTCGACGGGCGCCAGAGTGGTTTGGCCATTCTGCCGACTAAGGCGATCGGTCGATTGAGTTTCTTGAACAGCGGTGGCCTTTTCGGGTGCGCTGGTTGGTGGAGCGGTCCCGGAAGGTCGCTGGACGTCAGATTTCAGCTTCAGCTTTTTCTTGATTTCGTATGCCAACTTCCGCAAACCCCTGCGTCGTGTCGCACGTTTGAGCGTGACCCGCAGCGCCTCGAGCTCATTGTGGAGACGTGCGATTTCCTCGGCTTGGTTGCGCAGCGAGGTTTGGGCTTGGCTCAGGGCGCCTTCAAATGCGCTGGCCCTCGTGTGGAATGTCGTGTCGAGATGATTGATGCGTTGTTTCAGGCCCACTTCACCGGAATGAATGCGGCCATGAAGCTCTTCTTCAGCATGCTTGAAGCGTCTGGATGCCGACAGTGACGAAATTTGCAGAAAACCAGGTGAGAACACATCGAACGTTTTTCCGAATGCATGTTTTTGAGCGACGACGGCGAATTTCCGGCTTGCCCCGTAAAGAGCTGAGTACAGGCTTCTGTCGTCCGGAGCCAGATCGGGCGAGATCACACGGGCACGTGCAAAGCCGGCGCCGTGAATGACCTGTGCAGTTTCTTCCGGCGATGCATGAGCGTCAGGGCGGTGAAGTGCAGCGTGCTCTGGAACCGTTCCGCCCAGTACCAGAAGGCCGCCAGGCTTGAGGTGATGGAGAGTTTCAGACGCCCAGGCTTCCAGGTCATCCAGAGAGAGCGCATCACACGCGTCGAACTTGGTGATCACGGACCACCCATCATGCGTCTCATTCATGCTTTTGCGTAATGTGATCCCTTGCGCGGCCAGAAGGCCGTCCAGTCCACTTGGCTCTGCATCCAGAGACAGCACGTCAACGGCGCTATCGAGACCTTGCCACGCCAGTATCAAGGGCAAAATCGCACTGCAGATGGCAAGGTCTTCCTGAGAAGCAGGTTTCATGAGCACACCTCTTAAGGAATACGTTAAAACTGGCTAAGTGCTTATTACAAGGGGATTTCCTGCCGAGAAAGCGCTCTGCCAACGTAACAGTATATTCACCAGTTTGGCGTGGCGAGACGTAAAGTGTCACAAGTGCAACAGGTGTTTTGTACGCGGGGTGCAAAAAATAAACAAATTCAACAACTTAAGATCGATCTGGCTGGAGGGTATATAAATCACTATACAGGGGTATAAGTTTCGCTATACATTTCTCCTTGTGAGACGGGAATCAAGGGTTTAGAAGCCTGTCTCAGTTGAGCCCTCTTGGCTTCCGAGCGCTGTTTTGTCGCCTCGGCGGTCGAGAAGTAGGGGTAACAACGATCATTCATGGGGCCGGATAGATCAGGCACCGAACTAAAGAGGAAGATGATACATGGCTTTGATATTCTCTGAGCTGACACCTGAAGAGCAGGTTACGGCAATCTTTGTCGGCTATTACGATCGCGCTCCTGCGGTCCCCGGCCTGAATGCGTACGTTGCAGACTTCGCCGCGGGTCAGACGCCTGCGGACGTCGCACGGTCGTTTGTGATGCAGGACGAGACCCTTGATCTCTATCCGTCGCTCGCTGAAGACGAAATTACCGAAGACGACGCCATCGCGCTCGTCACGAACATTTTCAACAACCTGTTCAACCGCGATCCCAGCAACATCGGCCCCGACAATTTCTGGGTTAACAAGCTGTTGACGGAAGAAGGCGTAGAGGTCGGCCAGATCATTCTGGATATCATGAGTGGTGCTCAGGATGATGATCTCGCCATCCTTCAGAACAAGATCGACGTTGGCGTTGCCTATGTCGAGGCGGCCATTGCGGCTGGTGAAGACGGCACAGGTGATCTGAAAGACAA
>NZ_JAIPUT010000111.1 GCF_020055635.1 Marivita sp.
GTTCCGCTGCGCTTTGGGCGGCAGAGCAGGGGCTTCGCGTGGCCCTTCTGGAAGAGGGACGCATCGCCGGAGAACAATCCGGGCGAAACTGGGGATGGGTGCGCCGCATGGGCCGGGCGCGCGCCGAGTATCCGCTTGGTATAGAAAGCCTGCGCATCTGGGAGGGGTTGGCATCCCGCACATCACGGGAAACCGGATTTCGACGCACGGGTATTGTCTATGGGGCGGCGACTTCCGCAGAACTGGCATGGCTCGAGCGGGTCGAGAAGGATGCGCAGGACTTTGATTTGAACGTGCGGCGTTTGGGTCGGGCAGAGCTTGCGACATCTTTTCCCGGCGCAACGCTTACCGAGAACACCGCATTGCTGACACAAGACGACGGCAGGGCAGAACCCGGCCTTGCGACCGCAGCAATTGCCCTTGGGGCACAAGACGCCGGTGCCGCAATCCTGCAAGGCTGTGCGGCCCGGAGTATCGAGATGTCGGCCGGGCAGGTCAGTTCCGTCATCACCGAGCGTGGTCCGATAAAGACCAGTCTTGTCATATTGGCCGGAGGGGCATGGTCTCGGGTGTTCGCGGGCAATCTCGGGGTCGACCTTCCACAATTGCGGGTCCGCGGCTCAGTTCTGAGGACCAGCCTGGTCGCGAACGGACCGTCTCTTACATTCGGCAATGGCCAATTCGGTATCCGTCCCCGGCTGGACGGTGGGTATACAATAGCCCAACGGGGACGGTCGCCGGTCCAGATCACACCTGATGCGTTTCGACTCATGCCGAAATTCCTTGCCGGATTGCAGGAAAACAGCCGCGATATTTCGCTGACACTGGACGCCTCGTTCTGGCAGGCTTTGATGATGCAACGGCGCTGGTCCACCGATGCTGTCACACCTTTTGAACGGTGCCGCGTCCTTGATCCCGACCCCAGAACGCCCGGCCTTGAACAGGCTTTGAGCGATGTCAGACGCAGCTTTCCCATGTTTCGCGATGCCAAGATCCTCGAACAATGGGGCGGTATCATTGATGTCACCCCGGATGGTGTGCCGATCATCGACCACATCTCGACTGTTCCGGGTTTGGTCGTGGCGACCGGATTTTCAGGTCATGGGTTCGGCATTGGACCAGCGGCAGGTAAGTTGGCAGTCGAATTGGGGATAGACGCGCGCCCCTTGGTTGACCCTGCGCCGTTTCAATTTTCGCGGTTTGGCAGAAAACCAAAAACCGCATTTGCTGCGGCACAGGCCTGACCGTGCAAGCCAGCAGTCCCAAAAAATCTCTATCGCGACACAAATGGTTTGAATTGGACAGGGTTCATGTCCGCAGCCTTCAATAGTGGCGGGATTTAACTGCGAGCACCGGAGACCAAACATGATCGACAAGATCCGCATGGCCGAGTTGACCTCGGAAGAAGCCAGGCAACATTTGACGGAAGATGCTGTCGTTCTTCTGCCCATGGGATCACTTGAGGATCAGGGAATTCACGCCCCCATGGGCGACTATCTTGCTGCTGACCTCATGGCCCTTGAGATCGCCAAGACAGCGCGTGACCGAGGTGTATCCACGTTTGTCGCCCCTGTTGTGCCTTTTGGGGGCAAGGACTTTTTCGATTCGAGCCATGGCGGGATTTCGATCAGCAACGCAACGCTGGTTGCGCTGCTTGACGACATTTTCGGTTGTTTGAACCGTCATGGTATCCGCAAGGTGATGATCGTCAACGGACACGGTGGAAACGTGCCCGCAATCACCGAAGTGACCCTTCGGTGGCGTCAGAAAGCAGGTCTGTTTGTGCCATCCATGTACTTGTGGCAGGTTGCCTACGGAGAATTGCCGGATCTGATCGGTGGCGAAAAAGCCAGCGCCTCATCTGGACACGGCGGGGATCCGCTGACTTCGGTTGGTCTGCATTTCTACCCGGATTTGTTGCGGCCTGATCTTGTCCGTCCGGCACCAGCTGGTGCTAGGGTGAAAGGGATGCAGATCTCGGGATTCTCGACGATCACCTACGATGGGGCGAAAATCCAAGTCCCAATCGAGGCGCTTGAAGCGACTGAAACGGGTGCTTTTGGCTGTGATCCGACCCTCTGTTCCGCAGAGACGGGCGAAACACTTGTCAAACGTCTGGCCGCGATTGGTGCCGGATTGGTCTGTGATCACGTTGCGAAAGGTTTGCATGACTAGAACTGCCAATTCCATCAAACTCAACAAGGAGGTAAATCAATGAATAATCGAAAAACTCTCTTGGCACTCGGCACAGCCATGGCTCTTTTGCTCAGCGGTGCAGCCCATGCGGAAACGACATGGCGGATGGCAACCAAGATGCCAGTTGACAGTCCGGAAGGGCAGGTCTTCGAAAAGTTTGCGGAACTCGCTGAAGAGTACACCAATGGTGAATTGAAGATCGATGTGTATCCCAATGAACAATTGGGTAAGGAAGACGCTGTGCTCGAACAGCTACAGGCGAATATCATCCAAGTTTACGCCGAAGGTTTCGGATACATGAAGAAGTGGGAACCGGCCTTGGCTTGGGTTGCCGCCGCGTTCGCCTTTGATGACTACGATCACTGGCAACGTTTCATGACGTCGGAAACTGTCAATGGCTGGTTCGACAATGCCGCAGACCAAGCTGGTGTTCGACCCCTTGGTGATCCGACACTTGTTTTGCGCGGTCCGTATCGCGTGATGGTGTCAAACATGCCGATCGAATCCGCCCAAGACATTGAAGGTGTCAAACTGCGGATGCACGAGAACAAGGTTGCCATTGAAACGTGGGATCATCTTGGAGCCGAAGTGATCACTCTTCCATGGACTGAAGTGTACCAAGGGATATCGAAAAGCATTGTCGAAGCGGTCAATTCACCCATCGCGCTGGTGGAATCGATGCGCTTCAATGAAGTTGCCCCCTACATCACCCGCCACGATGAATATTGGCAGTCCATCGGGTTCATGGTGAACGAACAAGCGCTGGCCAGTCTGGACGACGACACGCGCGCAGGACTTATGAAAGCCTACGAAGAGGTAGGGGATTACTCCCAGGATGTGATGTTCAACGTTGCCGAGGAAAGCATCAAGCGGATGGAGGAGGCGGGCGCTACCTTCACAGTGCTCGACACAGCGCCGTTGGTCGAAAAGATGCAAAGTTTCTATGCTGACATGGCAGAGTCAGGTGAGTTACCCGAAGGCTTTATGGAGGCGGTCGAGGCCGCTCGTGGGTCTGGTTCGTGACGCCATATGACTATACACCCGAGGGTCCGCTTCAGCGGGCCCTCAACTGGATTGACCGAGCGAACTGGAATCTTGGCGGCGTTTTTCTGTGGCTCTCCAATATCTGCCTGTTGGCAATGCTCCTCTTGACGACAGCCACGATAATTCTGCGTCCGATGAGTCTTGCACCTTACTGGATGTGGCCTTGGACCATGGTGTTTTTCATCTGGCTGAGCTTTTTTGGTTTTTTTGCACTTTACGCACGACTGGCTGATGTCCGCGTCGATTTCGTGGCAGGCCTCTTCGGGCCGGTTGGAATCGCCGTTACGCGGCTCTTGACCGATGCTGCGACACTGACTGTGACAGGCGTGTTGTTGTGGCAGGTTCCGAAAGTAATAAGCACGTCACTTGGTGTCTATGATGGCGCTATTCTGCCAGCGGGGTTTGAACTACCTCGGCTTGCACTTTCCATCCCACTTTTCATATCTGCTGCGCTGGTGGCGCTGACGGCTCTTCTAGATCTTGCGAAGATGGCTGCTGGCATGCCCGAAAACGTTGCACTCTCCCATCCGGAGGTCTGACCTTGGCGTGGATTCTTATTGGGACTTTCATTGCACTTATTCTGTGTCGTGTTCCCATTTCCATCGCCATCGGAATGGCGACAGTACTGACCTTTCTCACATCCGACTTTTCAAACGCGTTGCAGATCATTCCGCAACAGATGCTCGAAGGCGTGAACAAAGCGTCCCTGACCGCAGTGCCCTTTTTCATCATGGCCGGCAATTTGATGAACGTCACGGGGGTGACGGTCCGGATTTTTGCCTTTGCCAATGCCCTTGTTGGCCATTTCAAAGCCGGATTGGCACAGGTGAACGTGCTGTCCTCGATGATCTTTGCGGGCATTTCGGGCGCAGCTGTCGCTGACTGCGCCGGACTTGGTGCGATCGAGATCAAAGCGATGCGCGAAAGGGGGTACAAGGCAGATTTCGCGGCTGCCGTAACTGTCGCCTCTTCGGTAATCGGGCCTCTTATTCCCCCATCAATTGGTCTCGTAATCTACGCTTTCCTTGCCCAGCAATCCATCGAGAGGATGTTCTTGGCAGGCTTGGTGCCAGGGATTTTGGTGGGACTGGCCCTCATGCTCTACATTCGTTTACGTGCCGGGATCGAGGATTTCCCCACTCAGCAACGGGCATCAGTTCGCGAAGTTGGTCAAAGCGCGCGTCACGGATTTGCCGCCTTGATGGCCCCTGCGATCATCTTGGGTTCAATCATGTTCGGGTTTGTAACCGCTACCGAAGCGGGGGTCTTGGCCTGCATCTATTGCATTGGACTGGGCATCTGGTACCGCGAGTTGACTTTGGCCAAGTTTGCTCAAGCTCTTTCGGATTCCACCATGATGACGTCTGTCATCATGATCATCATCGCCTTCTCAATTGCCATGGGCTGGCTTCTCGCAATCGACCAGACCCCGCAAAAACTGGCTGACTGGACATTTTCGCTCACCGAAAACCGCAATATCTTTCTTGGGTTGCTTCTGGTTTTCATTGTTCTCGTTGGTTGCGTTGTAGAAGGGGTTCCGGCCAAACTCATTCTGGTGCCGACCTTGCTTCCCTTGATCGACGCCTACGGTATCGACCGGGTGCATTTCGGTATCATCATTCAATTAGGCCTGCTCATTGGCATCGCGACGCCACCGATGGGTATTGGCCTTTACATCGTGTCGAAAGTCGGTGGTGTCTCATTCGAAAAGGTGACGGTTGCTGTGTTGCCAATGCTGTTGCCGCTTTTCGCGGTTCTGCTTCTGCTAACCTATGTGCCGCAAACAGTCACTTTCCTGCCCGATCTCATTCTCGGAAAACAATAACCAAGGGGGCGACATGTCCAACCTCACCTACAAGATGAACCCGATACCCACGCCGATTGCGCAGGACAAGCTGGACCGGCTTGCCAAGCTCGAAACCGCGACGATTGGCCATTTCTACCATTTCGGTTTTGCGGCACCGGCGATCCAACCGGTTCTTTCGGGCAAGGTGGTGGCGGCCACGGTTGCGACGCTTGCCATTCCCGGTCTCGATTCAACCCTTCTGCACCATTGCCTAAGTCAGTGCGGTCCCGGATATTTCCTTGCAGTGGACCGGTTGGGCGACACGAAATACGCCTGTTGGGGCGGCGGGGTGACCCGTATGGCGGCGATGATCGGGCTTGAGGGAGGCTGCGTGGATGGTCCGCACACCGACACTGCGGAAATTGTCGAACAAGACTTCGCCATGTGGTCGCGCGGGGCGTCGCCTGTCACCACCCGGCTTTACAACACAGGTGGGGGATTCAATGTACCCATCAGCATTGGTGGCGCGGCCGTGCTGCCGGGCTATGCCGTTCTGGCGGATGAAAGCGGCGTTCTGTTCATCGCGCCCGAAGACCTTGATGCGGTTCTGGACGAGGGCGAAACCAAGACCGAACGGGGACGTGTCAACGAAGACAAGGTCTCTGGCGGGACACATCTTGGCGAATTATCCGGAGCCTCGGCGATGGTGGCGGCCAAGATTTCCAGCTAGTCGCTGGCGGTTTGAAGAAAGGAGGCGTGGGCCGAATGTTCTCTACACCAAGTCTCACACACGTCACGCGCGATTTCGAGGATAAGGCCCACATGCTTGCGCCGGGCGCGGTTGATATATGTACACGCCACATCCAGCGGATCAATCTTGTCGGTCACGGGGATTTGCGTCAGGTTTCCAGCCCTTATGTCGGCTTCCAGGGCGCTCAGCGACAGAGCCGAAGCACCGTAGCCCTGACGCACCATTTCGCAGATCGTCGCCAGCGAGTTGCCATAATGGCGCGGCGCCGGTTGCGATCTCATTTCGTCGACATACTCGGCCACCGGGTTAAACAACGGCGAGGGTTTGGGGTAGAGCACCAATGGCATCTCCCGCAGTCCCTCCGGCGTCATCGGCAAGTCGCGCCCCGTGATAAGATCTGGACGGGCCACCCAACCGACTGTGTAGCGCGTGGTAAAATCCCAACCTGCCGTCCGGTCGCCACTGGCGGTAAAGG
>NZ_JAIPUT010000112.1 GCF_020055635.1 Marivita sp.
GAGGTTCGAATCCCTGCCATCTTTCATAGCATCAAGACAACGCTCAATGTCCGCAATGCGCGACCTTCCGGTCATCTGTGGGTGCTGACTTCTCGTCGCGAGTGCGAAGATCCCTGGCAAGGATGGCAGACCTCAAGCCAGATCGTTGCGCGATGTCCACCGGGCGTCGGGAGCGCGACCCGATTAGGGTCGGCTTCGTTGTGATGAACCTTTGTTGCGGTCGCGGCGTTGACTTTTCAAATCAGTGTGACGGCAATCGGGTCACGCGTTGGCGCGGCCAGACGTTCGATAGCCAGGTAGCGCAATCAAGAAAGGCGTCCCGATGTCAAAGACCCCTCCCGACCTTCGCCGACCGGGTGTTTCCCGACGCGGGTTCCTAAAAGGCAGTTCCGTTGTCGCAAGCTCGCTTGGCATGGCGGTGGGTGCCGCCGGGGCGCAGTCGGCGACTGAACCTCGTTCCGACGCCCGGACGATCAGGATCAATGTGAATGGCAAGTCTCGTCAGGTCTCGGTCGAGCCGAGGACGACGCTGGTTGAGGCGCTGCGCGACACTCTGGGTTTGACCGGGACGAAGATTGGCTGCAACCAGGGACAATGTGGCGCCTGCACCGTGTTGCTGAACGGAGCGCGCGTGAACTCGTGCCTGACGCTGGCGGTCATGGCCGACGAAGCAGAGGTAGTGACGGTTGAAGGCCTATCCGACCCAACCGGCGACCTGCATCCCATGCAGACGGCCTTTGCCGAAAACGACGCCTTCCAGTGCGGCTATTGCACGCCCGGGCAGATCCTTTCGGCCATCGCCTGCATCGAGGAAGGCCACGCCAATGATGCCGCAGAGATCCGCGAATACATGAGTGGAAATCTGTGTCGCTGTGGCGCCTACCCAAACATCGTGGCTGCCATCGAGCAAGTCCGCGACAACCAGCAGGGGTGAGACCATGAAGAACTTTGCCTATTCCCGCCCCGCCAGGCTTGACGACGCGACGGACGCCGCCCGTCAGGAGAATACGCAGATCATCGCCGGGGGCACCACGATGGTCGATCTCATGAAGATCGGCGTGCTGGCACCCGATGCGCTGGTCGATATCAGCGGGCTGAGTGCGCTCGAAGGCTACGAGGTCGGGACCAACCGGATGCGCTTCGGCGCGCTGGCCAAGATGTCCACCGTTGCCGACGATCAGGCGGTGATCGACGGCTTTCCGGCGCTGTCGCAATCTCTGTGGAAGGCGGCCAGCCCGCAATTGCGCCACGCCGCGACCTTGGGAGGAAACATTCTCCAGCGCACGCGCTGCCCCTATTTCCGCGACACTGCCTATAAACAGTGCAACAAGCGCAATCCCGGCTCGGGTTGCGCCGCGCTGGACGGTGGCGTGACCAACCTTCATGCGATCTTCGGCGGATCGGAGGCGTGTGTCGCCATGTATCCCGGCGATCTGGCCCAGACTCTTGTGGCATTCGACGCCGAGGTAACGTTGGAAGGACCGGGCGGCACGCGGACAATTCCGTTTGATCGGTTGCACGTCTTGCCCGCGGAAAGCCCCGAGATCGAAACGGTTCTGGAACCGGGTGAGATCGTCACCGAGATCGCGATGCCCGTGGTGCCGGCCATGATCAACAGTATGTATCTCAAGGCGCGCGACCGAGAGAGCTATGCCTTCGCGTCGGCGTCGGCCGCAGTAGGCGTCGAGATGGATGGCGACACCGTGCGCGACGTGCGCATCGGTCTGGGTGGCGTGGCCTCCGTGCCCTGGCGCGCGACCGCGGCGGAGGACAGCCTGAAAGGCGGGCCCCTGACCGAGGAAACCGCGCGCGAAGCCGGTCGGATCGCGTTCAAGGATGCCGAGCCGCTGGAAGGCTCTGCTTACAAGATTCCGCTCGGAGCCGATGTCGTCGCCGGCGCCCTCCTGACAGTGAAATCCCGCATGGGAGACCAATAATGGCCCAGACGATCAACACACGCGTCACCCGCACCGACGCTCGCCGCAAGGTCACCGGCACTGCGACCTACGCTGCCGACGTGATGCCCGCCGGCATGCTGCATGGCTCGCTCGTCTGTTCGGCCATCGCGGTCGGCACCGTGTCGTCCATCGACACCAGCGCGGCCGAAGCCGAGCCGGGCGTCGTTGCAGTCTATACCCACGAGACCCTGCCCGATTACAAGACAGTCAAGGGCTTCTACGCGGGCGGGCCCGGATCGGCGTCGTTCTGGCCGATGGAAGGCACCGAGATCCGATATGCGGGACAGCCGGTCGCTTATGTCGTCGCCGAGACAGCCGCCGCCGCTCGGCGCGGGGCTGATCTGGTAGATGTCACCTACGAGGAAGGTGAGTCCCGCATCCACATGACGCCCGAAGACAGCTTCGTCGTCGGCGCTGGCGAGGACAGTGACGGCATGGTCCTGACCAAGGGCGACATTCAAGCGGGCCTCGATGCGGCGGCGCAATCGGTGGACATGACCTTTACCACCCCGTTCCAGCACCACAACCCGATGGAGATGTTTTCCGCCACAGCCGAATGGCGCGGTGACCGGCTGACCGTCTGGATGCCGTCGCAATCGGTCCGCACGCTTCGGGCCGGTATCGCCGGGGCCTATGGATTGCCTGAGACCTCGGTGAGGGTGATTTCGCCCTTCGTCGGCGGCGCGTTCGGTTCGAAGGCCGGCATTACACCCTACACCATGCTCACCATCGCCGCGGCCAAAGGGGTCGGTGCACCCGTCCGCTTGATCGTGACGCGACCACAGATGTTTACGGTCGCGACATTTCGGCCAGAGAGCGAGCAGAAATTCCGGCTTGCGGCCGATGCGAACGGTAAGCTCACCGCGTTCGAGCATATCGAGATTGCGCAGACCTCGCAGTTCGATAATGTCGTGAACCCCGGCACGCATTACACGCGTGCGATGTATGCGTGCCCGAACATCCATACCGAACAACGGCTGTCGCGATCTGATACGAACACGGGCGGCTTCATGCGGGCGCCCAACGAGATGCAGACCTTCTGGGGACTCGAGTCCGCAATGGACGAACTGGCATGGAAGCTGCAAATGGACCCGGTTGAACTGCGCCGCGTCAACGACACCAAGACCCATCCGACCGCTGAGGTGCCTTTTTCGTCGCGATCGCTGATGGAAAGCTACGATGCAGTCGCGAACGGCTTTGGGTGGGCGGATCGGGGTCGGGATATCGGTTCCATGACCGACGGCGACTGGCTGGTGGGCTACGGCTGCGCCACGGCGACCTATCCGACCAACATCCTCGCCTCGAACGCGAGAGTGCGAATGCAGGCGACGGGCGGAGCCTATGTAGAATTGGCCGCGCATGACGTCGGCACGGGCACTTACACAATCATGGCGCAGATCGCGGCCGCCCGCCTGGGTTTGCCGGTGAAGGCCGTGGACGTTGTGATGGGCGAAGCCGACATGCCCGTCGCTCCGATATCGGGCGGATCGACCACGGCGGCTTCTGCCGGATCGGCGGTGCACGATGCCTGCGTGAAGATCGGCCAACAGGTTGCGGCCCGTGTCTCGGGGATGTCGGACGGGCCGTTGTCGGGGATCGACGCTTCGCGGATCACCCTCGACGACGGTGTCCTGCGCGGGCCCGAAGGCCAGAGCCAAAGTTTGCAGGAAGCCCTGTCCATGCTGCCCGAAGGCGAGATCGAGATGATCGGAGAGTTTCGCCATCCCGCGCTGACGGACGAGTTGATCGCGGCGACGTTCAACGGCGGCTACGGGACCGCCGGGCCGGTCACACCCGAATTCGCCATGTTCGCTTTCGGTGCCGAGATGGCCGAGGTCCGGATACACAAATACACCCACGAGATTCGCGTACCGCGATTGCACGGGGCTTTCGCGGCGGGCACCTGGCTGAACCGCAAGACTGCGCACAGCCAACTTATGGGCGGCATGGTATGGGGTATAGGATCTGCGCTGCATGAAGTAACCGAGGTGGACCAGCCGCGCGGGCGGTTCCTGAATGCGAACATCGCGGAATACCTCGTTCCGGTGAACGCGGATGTCCGTGAAGTTCGCGTGCAAATGCTCGAAGAACGGGATGATTATGTGAACCCGCTGGGTGTGAAAGGTATCGGCGAGCTTGGTATCGTTGGCACGGCAGCCGCCATTGGCAACGCGGTCTATCACGCGACGGGCCAAAGGCTTACATCTTTGCCAATTCGCATGTCCGATCTACTGCGCAGCTGATCGGCTCTCGCTTTCGGAACCCTGCGCCCGACCCAGGGCAATCCCTTACGGGCGCAGGCCATTCGCGCATAATAAGGCTCCACGCAAACTTTCATATTCTCAATTTGTGCCGACCTTCGCCAGGCTCCCGCCAATTCGATATCTTCGCCGCGCTCATCGAAAATCTCTACGAGCTTCAAGCCTATCTGGCGCAGGCTGGTCCGGTAACGAGTGCGGGTTGTCACGGACCATCGCCGCGCGCCATCACGCTGGCGACGGGCGGGCCGCGGCCGATGGCACGAAGCGGCGGTCTTTGAAGCGGGAGCTCGCTGCGGTGCCGCGGCTGACGAAAGCGGACAGCTGAAGGCGGTTGCGCGGCAGCTGAATGTCTGGCTTCACCGCCTGCCGAAATGACGGGACGAAGTGCTGTCGGCGACGGAGAGCGCGCTGAGTCCAAACAGCACAGCGCGGACATCATCCGGGTCAATGTCGTATTCAACACGCTCGGCGAACGCGAACGCGTTTTCTGGGTCCATATGGTCGATTAAAATCGGCCCCTCTCTCAGCGCAGCGAGCAGCGAGGCGTAGGTGCGATAGCCAAGTCCACGGGCCGCGAACTCCGTTCTGTGCGCCGGGCGCATTTCCGGGAGCCGCAATGCCATGTGGCGCTTCAGCTGATTGATTGAGGTTTCGTCGAGCGCAAGGGTTATCGGTTTCATTCAGTTTTCTCTCAAGTTTAGGCCAGACAAGCCAGCAATGGCCATCCTGCCAAATAGATAGTTCCGTTCTGGAGCCGACGGAAATTGACGGGCCGCATCACAATTCCGAAGCCGTTCGCAATCCGTCATCCTACGAAAGTTGAAAGGCATAGTCGGTTGGTGTGTCAGCGGCCGGTGACCGTGTATGTGCCGATTGCGATCCACCGGACCTACAGCGTGCAGCCTTCGACTGCCGGGGCTTCAGTGTCTGATGCAGCACAAGCTCTCTGGCCCATGGGCGATACGCGCGACGACTTCGGAGGCGGGACTCGACGGAAGGGATGACGAGCGTGAAACTGTTGTCCTTCGCGACGTCGTGCACGAGGCGACGCTCACCGTTTTCGGCGCGACAGACTTACGGCAGTGCCACCCGACGCATCTGAAAAAGCCAGGCTGACGCTGCCTCGTGAAGGCACTCCCAAGGGCAAACGTTGGCACGTGCAAGCGAGCGTAATATCCGAGCCAGGAGCGGGCTGCATCACCTGTAAGTGTCGGGGAACGTCATCGATAGGGCGACCTGCCGACACGTCAGCTTCAATCTCTCGTATCGACGCTCCAGCTTTTCGCGGTCGCTTCCCGGCACACTTCCAAGCATGCAGCCCAGATGGACCATGCGATCGGGCGGAAACACCGTGTAGGTTCGCGTCCTGTTCTCGATTACCACATCAACGGACTGGCGCTCGCCGACCGCATCAACTTGTGCAAGAACAGCATGGCACCTAATCCAAGGTGTTTTTTCCAAATTGAGATATGACGTCGCATATTTTGAGTGCCAAGCGCCATGATATACTGCAATGATCGCGTGAAGCACCAATCGAAGCGAGCATGCCCATGCAGCACGCCCTCGACGACATCGACCGGAAGATTTTTCGCATACTCCAGAAAGACTGCAAGCAGACCAGCAACGAGATCGCCGAGCAGGTCGGGCTTTCGCAAACCCCTTGCCTCCAGCGTATCCGGAACATGGAGGCTGCCGGTATCATCGAACGATACACAGCGATCCTGAACCCCGAAACCCTCGGCATGCATGACATTCTTTACCCGCGTTTGGCTGTCCGGACAGGACGAGGCGACCGTTGAACGATTCACCACGGAAGTGCAGCGCCTGCGAAATGTCGTTGAATGCCATCTGATGGTGGGGGATTGCGACTTCCTCCTGCGCGTTCTGGCCGCCGACATCACGGCCTACCGGCGCTTTCAGATCGTGTATCTGAACTCGCTTCCGGGTGTTCAAAGCGTC
>NZ_JAIPUT010000113.1 GCF_020055635.1 Marivita sp.
GGTGAGTTTCGTAGCAAGCGATCACCATGCCCTGCGAAGGATCTCGCAACGTGCGAGAAGCGCTGGCAGAAGGCTGGACTTCATCGCGCAAACAAGCAGGACAAACGATCGAAATCTGCGACTATCAACATCAACTCAAATTAACCCTTGCAAAACAGGAGCTGTCCACAAATTACAGCAACCGTCTGGCAGCATTCGAACATGGACTTAGCAAGGCATTTCGACTGATGCTTCGTCTTCTGCGCAACCAAAAAGGGGCCATTGGCTGTTGTTGCATGGATTGAATTGCGCGAAGTTTGGTGGTCAACCGAAACTAAAGTTCGGCACATAGGGTTTTCTGGGTGCGCTGGCAGAACCGCTTGACGGATGCGAGTATTTCGTCGGCAGATTTGACCCATCGGTATGGTTTGGGGTTCTCGTTGTGCGCCTCGATGAAGGCAGCAATGTCGGCCTCCAGTTCGGCTGTGGATCGATGAACACCCCGTTGCAATTGCTTTCGTGTCAACTTGGCGAACCAACGCTCCACCTGGTTGATCCAGCTTGCCGAGGTGGGCGTGAAATGCACATGCCAGTGCGGGTGGCGAGCCAGCCACGCCTTCACGCGCGGCGTTTTGTGCGTGGCGTAGTTGTCCATCACCAGATGCACGTCCGGGCCTTCCGGCATGACGGCGTCAATCCTCTTGAGGAAGTCGAGGAACTCGGTCGCCCGATGCCGTTTGTAGCATTTGCCGATCACCGCCCCCGTGGCGATGTAGAGCGCGGCAAAGAGCGAGGTCGTGCCATGGCGAATGTATGTGTGGCTTCTGCGTTCGGCGAAACCTGGTGCCATTGGCAGCACCGGCTGCTCGCGGTCCAGCGCCTGGATCTGGGATTTTTCGTCTACACACAGCACGATAGAACGGTTCGGCGGCGACATGTAAAGGCCGACGATGTCCTGCACCTTGTCGACGAACAGCGGATCGGTCGAGAGTTTGAACGTCTCGCTCCGATGCGGTTGCAGGCCGAAAGCGGCCCAGATACGCCGGATTGTCGTATGCGACAGGCCCGTTGCTACGGCCATCGATCGGATCGACCAATGTGTGGCATCTTTCGGCGTGCTGTTCAGCGTGCGTTCGATTACTGCGGCCACCTGATCGTCCGATACGGTGCGTGGCCGACCCGGGCGCTATTCGTCGGCCAATCCCTCAATCCGATCCTTCACAAACCGCCTGCGCCACTTGCCAACAGTGTGCTCATGTACGCCGAGCCGCGCACCAACCTCCTTGCTTTGAAGACCTTCCGCGCAGAGCAAGATCATCCTGCACCGGTCCGAAAGCGACCTTGCCGCTTTGTGTCTCCGAAACTGTGCCTTGAGGAAGGCGCGCTCTTCGTCGCTCAGAACAACTTCATCTGCCAAACGCCCCACCATCGCATCATTGCGGCGAGACCTTGAGTATGCAAGTGTGACGGAATTCGGATTTTTCTGAATGGTGCGGCGGACAGGGCGCCTCTCATGAACCTTTCCCGTATTGTGCTGCAAGTCCGGGGGACACCTTTTTGAGTTTTGCGGGCTGCGCCAAAGTCCTCACCTCAGACGGAGTGACGAGTATTAACAACACCAACTGGCTCAGCATCACTACACCAGAAGCGCCATAGGATGTGGCTTTCCCATCTCAAAGCCCCATATCTGCCATGCAGATAAGCAATCACAGATCAGGCTTCATGGGAATCCTGAATCGGAAAGGGCGCAACACGCTAGCAGAGCGGCGCGCTGACCAGAAGGTCGCAATGCAGAAAGCCCTTGTCATAGCTGTCGGGGTCCGGCTTGTGGCTTTGCGCGGCATGAGGGTCAGGTCTGCTGTCCTTGTGGAGACTGGTTCGAATTAGTCTGCCAGCGCGCCATCAATAGGTCGCCCGACCGCCCGACAGGTCGAAGACTGAGGCGGTGGTGAAACTGTTTTCCTTAGAACAGAGCCAGGCGATCATCGCCGCCGCTTCGTCAAGCTCAAGGAACCGGCCTCGCGGGATCTTCGACAGCATGTAGTCGATGTGCTCTCGCTTCATTTGGTCGAAGATCCGGGTGCGCGCGGCGGCGGGCGTGACGCAATTCACCGCGATATCCATGCCTGCAAGTTCCTTGCCTAGCGACTTGGTCAGTCCGATGACGCCGGCCTTGGACGCCGAATAGGCACTGGCCATGGGGTTGCCTTCCTTGCCGGCCACCGAGGCTATGTTGACGATGCGCCCATAGCGCTGCGCCGTCATCGCGAGCACGGCGGCGCGGTTGACATGGAAGGTGCCCAGCAGATTAATTTCGATGATCTGGCGGAATTCCTCGACCGGGTAATCGGCCAGTGGTCCGTTGGAGCCGGCGATGCCGGCGGAGTTCACTAAGATGTCGGCGCGGCCTGCCGTATCGAGCGTCACCTGCATCGCTGCCGCCACGCTGGCCCAGTCCGCGACTTCGACATCGCAGGCAAAGGCGCCACCTCCGATCTCCCGCGAGGCCTGATCCCCGAGCGCCTTGTCGCAATCCCAGATAACGATGCGCGCGCCACCCTTAGCCAAGCGGTCGGCAACCGCGCGGCCGATGCCCTGCGCGCCGCCGGTCACGATTGCGGTTTGGTTGGTAAAATCTGTCATTTTGTTGCTGCCTTCCGTGTGTTCTGGATGATCTGTTCCGCCCTTGGGCCTTGCCCGAGGCGACGATGGTGTGAAGTGTCCCGACGGCGAGGCCCCAACATCGCTGGGGTTTTCGTTGCGGCCCTGCCCGAGTGCGACGTCGACCAGCCGGTTGGGCGGTCCCTCGCAACTGTATTTCCAGGCCCGCGGAGGCACCTTCGTCACGCTGGCCTTGCCATCCGGAAGCTTGAGCTCCAGCCGTTCGGTCTCAATATCCAGAAGCACTGAGTCTTTGCTGCCGTAGATGCGGATATCGACCTCAAAGCCGTGGCCGTTGGGCACCCCGCAACTGCTGGAGAACACGCCAGTGGCGGCATTGGCGAAGCGCACCGTAGCTTTTTCGAATAGGTCGATCGTCGAGGGAGCGTCAAACATAATCGAACTCACCGAGGCGGCGCTTAGGTCGGTCATCCAGTAGTGAATGCCGAGCGCGTGAGAGAGCTGCCCATAGGCATAGGCATCGCCCTTGTCATTGTTCTGAGACGACCGCCGACCATGACGATATTTCCGTAGCCTTGCCCGATCAGGTAGCGCGTCATCTCGATGGCGGCCGCGTAGTTATTGGAGCCAACGGCGGTGTCGATCGCATCCTCGCGAAGGTTCCACGCCTCGACCGTCGGACCCAAGAAGCCTCCAACAGCTCGCTATGGAAAAAAAGCCGATGAGAATAATAGCTTCGGCCTAGCGGGCTATGAAGGTGCGCACGGCCTCTTCTTTCTTCTGCGGCGACCATTCGCTGACCACCAGCAGCATCTGCCGCTTCATTGGCGCCAGGATGCGGCTGACCACCTGCGCGAAATCGGCATCGAGCGAGCTGGGGAGGATCGGCACCACGACCGCGATCATCTCCGAGCGCTGCGAGATCATCGAGCGCAGGGTAAGGTTCGAAATATAGCCGATCTCGTTGATGGTGCGCTGGACCTTCGCGCGGGTCTCGGCGTGCACCGTATCGGACTGGCGCAACGCGCGCGGCACGGTGATCAGCGACATCCCCGAGGCTTTCGAGACGTCCTTCAGCGTCATCTTCCTGGGACATAAACTTGGCAACCTCGTTTCTCAGTGCATCACACCAGCGCTGCGATCACATCGTCCGTCTGGGTCACAAGCGCCACATTCTGCATCGCGTAATCGATGCTGGCACGGTGCCAATCGGCATTCATCGTCGAACAACCATCCTCGGGAATCACCATGACATAGCCTTTGTCGGCACCCGTCCGAGCAGTGTGCTCGATCGACATGTTAGTCCAGGCGCCTGTTTCAATCAGGATATCGCGTCCCTCGGCCCTGAGCACCGTCTCAAGACAGCTGCCCTCCCAGGCACTCATGCGCATCTTTTCGACAACGTGATCGCCTGGCTGGGGGGCCAACTCATCCACGGGCGCCCCACCCCATGTGCCGCGCACAAGAGCGCTCTCGTCTACTACACCCTCGAACAAAGGTGCGTTCAGAGTTAGCCCCGGTGCACCGGGGTGTACGAGGAAATGCACGTGGATCACCGGCACACCCAACTCGCGACAGCGTGCGGCTAGGCGCGCAACATTGGCAATGGCGTTCTGCTCTCGGCAATGCTGCGGGCTACCCGAGGCGGCAAAGGCACCGCCTTCCATCACCACGTCGTTCTGCATGTCCTGGATGATCAGCGCGCAGCGGCTGGCTTCCAGCCTTAACGGATCGTCTCCCCTCTCCGCAGACGCCGAGTTGGCGGACTTGCGCGCCCGCATGAAGGGCTCGTTGCGCGGGCCGATCAGGGTCGTGATCGAATAAATGCTGGTGCTGGCGGCCACGAACAGCGTGCGCCAATTCTCGCCACCCCAATGCAGGTTCGCGGGCATCTCGGGGATCGACACTTTGCCGATCAGCTTCCCCGTGGGCGCATAGACCCACAGCCCACCGGGAGCCGTGACCCAGACGTTGCCCTCGGCGTCGCATTTCATCCCGTCCGGCACGCCAGGTTTCAGGCTATCGCGGATGCCACTGGCAAAGATGCGCCCGTTCGTCAGCTTGCTCGCGCCAGCCACGTCGAAGACACGGATATTCGCCTGCTCGGTATCGTTGATATAGAGCTTGGACTCTACTGGGCAGAAGCACAGCCCGTTGGGCATTGTGAACAGGTAACGGTCGACCACCAGTTGCGGCTCATCCCCCGGCCTATGCCCGGGCGGGAGGCGAAAAACGCCCTGCCAGCTCAGCTCTCGCGGGCGCTCGACTCCAAAACCGGGCATGCGCCCGTACCAAGGATCGGTGAACCAGATCGAGCCGTCGGATTTCACCACGATGTCGTTGGGCGAATTCAGCTCGCGCCCCTCGAAGTGCGAGGCCAGAATTTCGCGCTGACCGCCCGGGGACAACCGCGTGACCGAGGATGTGCTATGCTCGCAGACCAGCAGGTTCAGGGCGGCATCATAGGTCATGCCGTTGCCTTTGTGCGACGGCCGCAGAACCTCGCGCACACCAGATCGGTCGTAGCGCCGCCGCACGTCTCCGGGCATGTCCGAGAACAGCAGGTAGTGATCCGACGGGTGCCAGATAGGCCCTTCGGTGAACTCGAACCCCGAGCCGACCTGTCGGACCGGGGCGTGTTCGTCGATCAGGCGGCGAAAGGCGGGATCAAGGGCTTCATGCGCCATATCTGGACCTCACGCCGGGAACCAGTCGCGCCGGGGCACGGATTGCGTCACCGGGCCGGGCACCACCATGTCGCAGCGCCCCACGACGCGGCCCTGTTCGACCACCGCAGGCTTGTCATGGATCGGCAGCAGATATTTCGCGCCGGAATACATCAGCTTGCGGATTGCTCCTTTTTCCTGCCGCTTGGTATTCCCGTGATTGCCCGTGACCTGGTATTCTTCGGGGCCAAAAGTGCGCACGGGCTCGATGATCTGATCGTTGAAGTCATAGATCACGTCGCCGCAGATCGTTGCGCGCCCATCATCGGTGTCCACATGGACGTTCATCGAACCTTCGGTGTGCGCGCCCGCCTCGTCCAAAAACACGCCAGGGATCAGCTCTACCGAACCTGAGATCGCCAGATCTTCGAGCCTCAGCGCGCCCGGATGGTGCAGCCGTTCGACAAGGTGGATGATATCGGGCTTGGGGTATTGCGGGTGCATCAGACCCGAAACGGAATATTCCAATTCGCGCCGATTGATGACGACCGTGGTGTTCATCGGAAAGTGATCGTCTTTTCCTGCGTGGTCGATATGCAGATGCGTGTGCAGAACATAGCGCACGTCCCCGGGCTTGACCCCATGATTGGCCAGCTGCCGCTCGATCATGTTTTCGTGGAATTGCAGTCCCCGCATGCCCAGCGTTTCCATGATCGCATTGTCGCGATAGCCGGTGTCGACGACGATGGGCACAGTGCCGCCAAGGATCAAAAAGCCGTAGACCGGCACGCGCCGGGTGCGCCCGCAGTCGCGCCCGAGCACCAGAAAGCTGCT
>NZ_JAIPUT010000114.1 GCF_020055635.1 Marivita sp.
GCTGCGGCTCAGTCTGAGGCGCCCGCAGACATGGGCGATCGTGGGTTCGGTGATAGAAAATGCCTCAAGCATCGTCGCGCGAACCCGGTCTGACAGGGGCAAGCCCTTGGACTGGATCATGGCCTGGGCCTGAAGGTCCGCTTCGGTTGCCTCCCAAAGCTCGAGATTGTCGGAGATGAAGGGAACGCGCGCATCTGAGCGGGAATAGATCAGCGTTGCGTCACCTTCTTCAGGGGTTTGTGCGAAAACGTCTGCCAGCCTTTCGCGTTCGCCCAGAGGGAGGGGAAGGCATACCCGCAGGGGCTTGATTGCACGACATGCAAGCGCGTTTGCCTGCGCGTGAAGATAGATGATCTGAGGGCTGCTGAAAGATCCCGGCAAGGGTTCTCCGGTAAGATCAGGGGCGACGCGAACACTGAATTCCGACGACGTGCGGGACACGATGAATCGCATCGGTCCGAACAGGCTCTTGAATTTGGCCATACGGTCGATGCCGGTTTCGAAATCCGGTGCAGTCGATAGCGCGAAGAGAACCGGGATCGCAGGACCGCCTGCCATCCGCAATCCGAGAAGCTTTGAGACGTCCTGTTGCCCCGAAAGGTCCATCATCGCGGTCCAGAGGCGCAGGTATTCGTCAGCCGAGACAAGAAAAGCCCTGTCCTTACGCTCGGTCGCCGCGATGCCCGCCTGGGCCAGAACTGTGTGCCAGCCGACACCCAGCATCCCGCAGATCGGGCCCGACAGGACGGCGGAAGTGTAGATCGGGGATCGCTCTTGCGACTGCATACCGGCGGCCTTTCTCGCGGGGACTCCGCGCAATGCACTAAGAACACCCGCCGTGGCCTTGGCAACGGCTATGAGCCGATCTGCAAGTCATTGATCTGATCTGCAAGTCGCTTCTCGTGGCACGGCCCCGGGCCGCAGATCATATTCGGAAGCAGCCAATGCCGCACAGGGGCCGCACGCATGAAACTCAACGGAAAGATCATACTCGTGACCGGAGGCGGGCGCGGCATCGGATTGGAATTTACCCGGCAACTCGCCGCGCTTGGCAACACCGTCATCATCACCGGGCGCAACAAAGCGACGCTGGAGACCGCCGCGCAAGAGACCGGAGCGGAGCCATTGCCCGGCGACGTGACATCGGCACAAGATCAGGACCGCTGGATCGAGGAGATCAGGGTGCGCCATGGCCGGATCGACCTGCTCATCAACAATGCGGGCATCCTGTTGCCATATGACTTTGCCTCGGACGCCGATACGCTCGAAAAGATCGAGCGCGAAATTGCGACCAACTCGGTCGCCCCCCTGACTTTGACCCGGCGTGCCTTGCCACTGCTCAAGGTGGGTGACGCGCCCGCCGTCTTGTTCATCAGTTCCGCAGCCGCGTTCGTCGCGGCTGCGGCAACCCCGGTTTACTCCGGCACAAAGTCCCTGTTGCACCACTCCGCCCAGGCGCTGCGGCATCAGTTGGCGCCGCTGGGCATTACGATATTCGAGGCGATGCCCCCCGTCGTCGACACTGACATGGGCGCAGGTCTCAAGTCTGACAACTTCAAGAAGATGGCGCCGGACAAACTCGTGCGCGGCATCTTGAAAGGCTTGCGCGAAAACCAGCAAGAGATGCTGCTGGGTCAGGCCCGACAAGTGAAATGGCTCAGTCGGATCGCACCGGGCTTTGCCTTCCGCCAATTCTCCAAGACCGAATTTCACTGAGCATCCCGCAGGAGGTTCCGCTCATGTCATCCGATCCTTATCGCAGCCGTGTTAACACGCTCGCCATCGTCACGTCGGCGGCCTTCTTCGGCGCCAATCTCTTCATCGGGCTGTCGATTGGGGTTTACTGGCTCAGTCTCTCTCCTGCTGATTTCGTGGCGCAATTCTTCCCCCAGTTCAGCAATTTTCTCTACACGATCATGCCGCTTTTTCTGCTGATGCCGATTGGCCTGATCCTGTCTGCCCGGCTCGATTGGCAGAATGCCCCGGCACGGCGGAACTGGGTAATCGCACTTTGGCTTTATCTGGCCGTCTCGCTGATCACGATCTTTTATCACATGCCGCTCAACGTGCGCCTTGCGGCGGCGATCGGGTCGCCGTTGGGTGATACGCTGAACTTCTACAAGAGCATCGCGCTTGTCGGTCCGGTGACGGAGGAGAACGCCGCCACGATCCGTGCGACCTGGCTTTTGGGACATGTCCCTCGCATACTGATCACGCTTGCCATCCCCGTCTATGTGCTGCGCGCCATGACCAAGAGGCAGCAGGGGCAAGCATGAACCTTGAATTCTGCACAATTGACGGTCTTCGGATCAGATATGCGGCGTCGCGAAACGCAGGGAAGCCGTCGGTCGTCCTGACCTCGCCGCAGCCGATGAGCATCCTGACCTATAGCGCATGGTGGGACCGGCTGGCCGATGAGTTCGATGTGGTCGCGGTGGACCTGCCGAACCATGGCGGCTCCGACGCGGCACGCCATGTGACAACGGTCAGCCAGCATGTGGGCTTCTTCGCCAAGATCCTCGATCATTTCGACCTGGCCCATCCGCACTTCATCGGGCCCGATATCGGCACGCCCATGGCTCTCAGGTTCATGGCCGACACGCCAGGTCGTCTGAAATCCGCCACGCTTGGCGATGCTGGATGCGTCGGTGTGGTGGAAGGGGCATGGCTGTTCAGGAAATTGGTCTACTCGCACATAATGCGTCTTGTCGTCCTTTCCGCAGGCGGGGCGATCGGAGGTCGCATTTATTGCGCCGTTGCAAATGCGATCGGGTATCGGCTCAGTCGCCCGACCGCCGCCGCCAAGGCCGACTATCTGGCGGGGTCAACGAATTTTGCAAAGCTCAGGGGACAGGTCGGATTTCTTGGGAGCTACCCAAACGAGACACCATCCCTCCAAGACGATGTCCTGAAGATCAAGACTCCGGTCCAGGTCCTGCACGGCGAATTCGACACATTCGTATCGGTGTTTAACTCAAGGCGACTGGACGATCTGCTGCTCAACAGCCGCTTTGCCCTGATTGAAGGTGCCGGACACTACGCATGGGAAGACGCGGCCGAGGATTACTTCGCGCGTGTGTTGGCCTTCATCGCCGAGGTCGAGGGCGAAAGTGAGGATGTGAAGCAATGACGCTCGAAGCTCTTAGCATCGTGATCTACACCCTTCTGATATTCGCAGCCGTCATGGTGCAGGCCGTCTATTCGGCCCGGACGGCAGGGCCGGCCTTCGGGTTCTCCAACCGCGAGGGCGCCCCCCCGGGCATGGGGGCAGCGGGTCTGCGGATCGACAAGACGCTGGCAAATCTCAAGGAAGGAGCGATCATGTATCTGCCGCTGGCGCTTCTGGCTGTCAGCCTGGATGTCTCGAACGCATGGACCTGGAGCGCGGCGCTTCTGACCATTGTCTCGCGGCTGATCTACGTCCCAGTCTTCTACCTTGGCATTCCGATCGTGCGCACACTGGTCTGGGCGCCTGGTTTCGTTGCCATTCCCACGCTTGCGGTCGGGATTCTCATCGGGGCAGCCTGATGACAGGGGCAGCCGGGGACCGCGCGCCGCAACGATCCCGTGCCTATTCCGTCTCTTCGGTCGGCGTCGTCGGGCGCGCCGATACCTCGCGAAAAGCCAGGGGTGCCTGTCCTGTCCACCGCCGGAAACTCCGAGAAAAGCTGTTGGCATCGCGGTAAGCAAGGGCACCAGAGATCTCGTCGGCGCGCAGGGTGGTCTTTGTGAGGTAGCGGATCGCCATGTCGCGCCGAACAACGTCCAAGACTGCCTGATAGGTGGTCCCGTCATCGCGCAATCGCCGCTGCAATGTGCTGCGGCTGATCCCTAGAGCGATGGCAACATCCTCGGCTCCCGTGCGCCCTGCGGGCATCAGATCAACCAAAGCTCCCCGCACCCGATCGGTGATGGGCCAACGGTCGTTCTGGGCTGCAAGCTGAAGCTTTAAGTCCGCCTCGATGTCGGCCCAAAGGGAGGGGTTTTCGGAGATGAAACGGCGGTTCGCATCTTCGCGCGAAAACGCCACGTAGGAGACATGCGATCGTTCCGGCATGACCCCGAGATGACCTGCGACCATACGCCGATCCTCTTCCGTTCCGTCGAAACCCGCCGCAACCGGGCTGACCAGATGGGCCGCCGCGCCGCGAATATTCTCAACTGCGACCACGAGGTGCAGCGCGCCAAAGCTCGGGGGCATAGGCGCGCGGGCATCGACGCTTTCAAATTCCACCCGCAGCAGCGCGTCGTCCCGGAACACCCGCATGAGCGTCGGGCCCAAGAGCGACTTGAATCGCGCCAGGCGCATTAGCCCGGTTTCCATATCTGGCGCGCAGGACAGCGTGAAAAAGACCGGGATCACCGGCCCGCGAGAGATCGCGACGCCGAGGTGAGGCACATAATCGGGGCGCGGCGAGAGCACCTCCATCGTGTTCCAGCAGTCGAAATACTGCTGCGCCGTCACCCGCGCCTCGGTCCGGCCATGAAGAAGCGTGCTAAGGCCCGCGGTCTCGAGCATCACCCTCGGATCGACGCCGAGGATCCGACACGCCACGTCGGTCGCCATGTAGAGCGAGTAGGTTTGCGATGTGTCCATGTGCCCGGTCCTTCAAGGTAATTGCCTGAATGCCACGGGCACATGGTTCGGACCAGACTCTGAATGCCGGCTGACCCAATCTGCATGAGCCTGACCACATATGCATATCGCCGCACTGCGTTGTCGGACCTAACTTATAGGCATTGATACGCCAAGTCTCGTCCACCAGCCGACTGGAGAAAGCCATGGACCTTACGATAAACGGCGCCAGTCACACGGTTGACCTGCCAGACGACATGCCGCTGCTCTGGGCGCTGCGGGACGGTCTGAACATCATCAGCGTCAAGTACGGCTGCGGGATCGCGCAGTGCGGTGCCTGCACGGTGCATATCGACGGTGAGGCGGTGCGGTCCTGCCAGGTAGTGCTGGCTGATGTCTGGGGCGAGATCACGACGATCGAGGGGCTGGGCACGCCCGAAGCCCTGCACGCCATTCAGGCGGCCTGGATCGACCATCAGGTCGCGCAATGTGGTTACTGCCAATCCGGCCAAATCCTGCAGGCCGCCGACCTTCTGGCGCGCAACCCCGAGCCGTCCGATGACGATATCGACGCCGCGATGTCGGGCAACCTGTGCCGATGCGGGACCTACCCCCGCATTCGTGCCGCAGTCCACGCTGCAGCCAGCATGATGCAGGAGTCTTGAAGGATGGGCCGCGTCAGAACCATTGCCCGCCGCAGTTTCCTGATCGGGTCGGCCGCCATTGCCGGCGGGGTCGCCTTCGGGGCCTATGTCGTCGCCCGCCCGATCCCCAACCCCCTGCTCGACGATCTGTCCGATGGGGAGGCGGCCCTGACACCCTTTGTCAAGATCACGCCAGAGGGGATCACGTTGATCGTGCCGCGTGCCGACGTGGGCCAAGGGATTGCGTCAACCCAGGCCATGCTGATCGCCGAAGAACTGGACATTGATCCCGCCACCGCCAAGCTTGACCCCGGCCAGCCGCATCAGGCCTATTTCAACGGCACCGTCGCGGCGGAAAGCCTGCCCTTCCCGGCGTGGGACCATGGGGTCGTGGCCCGGACTGTGCGCGATCTGATGGTCACTGTTTCTCGGCTGACCAGTTCGCAGTTCACCGGCGGTTCGTCGTCCACCGCCGACCTGCATGAGACCTTGCGCCTGGCCGGCGCCACCGCACGCGAAACTCTCAAGGCCGCCGCCGCCGCGCGCACGGGCGTGCCATTGGTCGACCTGCGGACCGAGGACGGGCATGTCCTTCTGCCCGACGGCACGCGCATTCCCTATACCGCGTTGGCCGCCGAGGCAGCCGCGATCGCGCCGGTCACTGACGTCACCCTCCGGCCTGCCGCTGAGTGGCGGCGGCTGGGCAAGCCGTACCAGCGGCTCGACATCGTCGCGAAATCGACCGGAACGCAAAACTATGGGATCGATGTGGTCCTGCCCGGGATGCTTCACGCGACCGTGCGCGCAAACCCAGGGCGTGGCGGCGCCATGGCCGGCTACAACGCCGATGCCGCCCTTGCGAT
>NZ_JAIPUT010000115.1 GCF_020055635.1 Marivita sp.
CGCGCCGTAGTTCACCAGGATGATGACCGCGAAGATCGCCGCGGCGATGTAGAGCGCGCTCCGACTCGCGTCGCCACCGACGAGCGCGTTGTCGATCGTGTTTCTGATGACGAGCGGAACCGCGAGCTGGGTAGCGGTGAACGCGAGTACACCGAACAGCGCCAACACGAAGTACTTCTTGTACGGTCGCACGAAGGGGAGGAAGCGTCGCAGCACGTGCGGGTCAAACACCCTGCCGAACAGTTGCTCGTCGCGGCTGAT
Source organism: Marivita sp. (assembly GCF_020055635.1). Classification (GTDB taxonomy): domain Bacteria; phylum Pseudomonadota; class Alphaproteobacteria; order Rhodobacterales; family Rhodobacteraceae; genus Marivita. The sequence continues at coordinate 262 of NZ_JAIPUT010000115.1, forward strand.
CTGCGAGCCGCGGAAGGACACGATATCGAACAGTCCGGTGCGCACCACGCGCATTCCGTCGTTGTCGGGGATGCCTGCGACGTCGACGGGCAGATAGCTGACCGCGACATCCATACCGGAGCGGGCAGCGAAATCTTCAAAAAAAGGCTGTTCCTTTTGCTGCTGGATCAGGCCCGAGCCGACCGGCTGACCAAGAACCCGCAGGTCCAGGGTATCCGCAAACGCACCGCCCCCGATGATCAGGGCTGTGGCACTGGTGGCAAGTAAATTACGCATGTTCTTTTTCCTCTCTGTCAGGCCAAGGTTGGTCCAAAGCCGATCTTGCGCCAGCGGGCCGCAATCGGCTCGAGATGAAAACTGGCTTTCACAATGCTAGCACGGAACCGCTTTTCGTAAAAATGAAATTTCACAATTCGAAGTAAATCACGCCTATCTGAAACAAAATTTTCGCTCGCCGCCCAACGAACCGTTTAAAGTTCCTGCAAAAAATCGTTGGCCGCCTCAATTTCGATCAAACGTTTTCGGCCCGCTTCACCGGCCATTTGGATCGCCCGATTGGCGATGACGTTGAGCAAGGCCATGACCCCAGTATGGCTGAATAACGGTCCGGGTGATTCGGTCATGCAGCGAAAATGCCATGCGACATCGACGCGTAAGGCCATGCTCTGATCGGTGATTAGGGCAACTCGCGCGCCGGTCTTGCCCACCAGTGCCACCAGTTCGTCGAATCGGGCAATCCTTCGACGTAGGCCGAAGATAATTACAACATCTTCGGCCTCGATCCCCGCTACATGTTCGCCAAGGGTCTGCCCCTGCCCAGGCAAGGCCACGCTTCTTTCGACCACCTGCAATAACTGCCATTGTAAGTATTGTGCTAAGGGCGCTCCCGCCCGAAACCCGATGACCCACACCTTGCGGGCGCCAAGCAGCGCCTCGGCGAGGGTCTCGACTTTTGCTCCCCCCACCATACCGTCGACTGTCGCTCTGACGTTACCGATATCGGCCTCGCAATAGGCTTTGGGGTCGTCCGCCACGCCCTTGCCCCCGGTCGCGAGAAACAACCGCGAGCCGCTGGCGCTCTCGTCGCGCGCATGGCGGCGGGCCTCCTCATAAGAGGCATATCCCAGCCTCCGGACAAACCTACTCACAGTGGCATTAGACACCTCCGCGAGTTGGGCGAGCTCCGAGGCCGAATAACTTGCAAGCTCGCCGGGAAAGTTTCGCAGCAACTCCCCGAGTTTGCGCTCTGCGGTGGGGAGATCCGGCATGATGTGGCGCACGCGCGAGTGAAAGGAGCGTTCCTGCATTGGCTTGGCCTCGTGGCTGCGTCTTGTGAAAACATATTTTCACCATAGGCGCAGAACGAATTTCGGCCAAGCCTTTCCACGTATAATCCCGCAAGCACCAATTGGAACAAGGCCATGTTCGCGAAACCGGCATGGACTTAGCCGAGCCTAATTGACTTAGCCATCGCAAACCTTAGGCAAAACCTCAGAGCCTTCGCCTATCTGTTTTGATCACCCCGGCCGAGAGAATAAACACAGAGGCCGGTACTTCGGGGGCAAAGGGGCAAGGATCGGTGTTCGGCGAACGCTTGCAAACGCCACGAACAGGTGCTGTCACGATCCCGTTCGTCAGGCCCCGGATGAAACCTGACCACGCCGGGAACGTTGGCCGCCTTTGTGGCCCGTCGAATACTGGTATGGGTCCCGGTAAAGAGAGCACGCAGGCAGGGAGCACGGCACCATGAAGATCGAACGCCTCACGATCGACGCGGATAGCGCGGGACAGGAATTCTTTCTTCGCGTCTTCCGGTTCCGCGGGACGGGCGACGCCAGTACGGTCTACCTCCAGGCAGCGCTCCATGCCCATGAGGTGCCTGGCACGGTCGCGCTCGATCGGCTGATCCCGCGGCTCGAGAAAGCCGAGCGGGAGGGACGGCTGGCCGCAGACGTGACCGTCGTTCCGCATGCAAACCCGATCGGTCTGAGCCAGGTCCTGTTCGGCGAAACGCTGGGGCGCTTCGATTTCAGCGGACGGGCGAATTTCAACCGCACCTTTCCTGCGTCCGCCAAAGATGGTCAGGCCACGCAACGCGCCGATGATCGCCTGAAGGCGCAGCTTCTGGCCCTTGCGACCGAGGCCGACATCGCGCTCGACCTGCATTGCGACGATGAAGGACCCGTCTATCTCTACGTGCTCGAACGACAGCTTGAGCAAGGCCGCAGATTGGCCCAGTCCTTGGGAGCCTCGGTGATCCTGACCGATTCAGGAGAAGACCCGTTTTCCTTCGTTCTCAAGGTCGCCGAGCGGTGGGCCGGGCAAGGCAGGGAAAACGACGCGCGTTTTTCGGCGACTGTCGAGTTGCGGGGCATGATTGACGTGACGCCGGACTTGGCCGAACAGGACGCTGCGGGGCTCTATCGCTATCTGGTCGATCTCGGCACGGTTGAGGATACCCTGTCGCCGGTGACCCCGCTCGAGCCCGTCACCGGCGATATCGACGCGGCAGAGCTTGTCCTGACACCCGCACCCGGCGCTCTCATGTTGAATGCCGAGGTCGGCGAATGGGTGACCGAAGGGCAGCTGCTGGCCGTCATCGTTACCGAGGCCGGGCTGGAACAGCACGAAATCCGCGCGCCCTTCGACGGGCTGGTCGTGACCCGCAGGGACCGCAGGATCGTGCGCCGTGGCGAATACGTGGTGAAGGTTCTGAGGCATCCGCGCCCCCTGCAAGAATAAAGCAAATCGGCGCAGCCAAACCTGCATGTTCTGAAGACTGGTGGGAACACTGGGCGGCACGGGGAATTGAGACCGTGCAGCAAGGGAGGAACCCATGCAGAAAATCGCCGTCGTCGGATACGACAACTTCACCTCGGATTATCTCGCCGAAACGGCAGGACGGCGCGAGGCTGTCGAATTCGTGCCCGCCCTTACCCGCGAAGAGACGATCATCGAACAAAGCGGCTTCCCTTTCGAAGAGCGCCTTGACCTGGCCGAACGCCGCGCCCGTGAGGCGGGCGCCGAGGCCGTCATCACCTATTGGGATTTCCCCTCATCCGTGATCGCCGCGTTCCTGGCCAAGCGCATGGAGGCTCCCTACGCCTCCGTCGAGGCCGTGATGAAATGCGAGCACAAGTTCTGGTTCCGCCGCGAACAGGCCAAGGTCATGGACACGCCGGGCTTCTGCGCGTTCGACCCGTTCGCGGACGACCCGCTCGACCAGATCACCCTGGACTTTCCGTTCTGGATCAAGCCTGTGGTCGGTCATTCCTCGATGCTTGGCTTCGAGATCAAGAACCGCGAGGATTTCGCGGCGGCGCTGTCCGAGATCCGTTCGGATATCGAGGAACTGACCCGGCCCTTCGCCTACCCGCTGCGTCATACCGAGATGCCGCAGGACCTGGTCGAGTGCGGCCCGACGCTGTGCATGGCCGAAGAACTCATCGCGCAGGGCGATCAGTACACGATCGAGGGTTTCGTCCACGGTGGCGAGATGACCGCCTATGGCACGGTCGCCTCGATCCGCGAGCCGAACGGCCATACCTTCAACCGCTACCAGTACCCGGCCGATATCGACGCCGAGACCCGCAAGAGAATGGAGGACGCCACGGACGCGATCATCCGCCAGATCGGCTATGACACCTGCCCGTTCAATATCGAGTTCTTCCACGACCCCAAAACCGGCCGACTGAACGTCCTGGAGATGAATTCGCGGCTATCGCAATCCCATTCCCACCTGTTCGACAAGGTCGACGGACGGCCCCACCAGACGATCGCGGTCGAGCTTGCACTCGGCGAGACCCCGGAGTGGCGCAGCGGCGCCGGCGACTTCAAGATCGCGGCGAAGCATTTCGTGCGCACGCAAAAGGACGGCGTCGTCAGCCGCGCGCCCGGCGATGACGACCTGAAAAGGCTGCATCACGAAATGCCGGACGTGGTGGTTGAATCCAACGTCTCGAAAGGCGATCGTCTGAGCGAACTGCCCGAACAGGAAAGCTACAGCTACGAACTCGCCGACCTGTTCATCGGAGCGCAGAATGAAGAAGAGCTCTTGCGCAAATACGATCGCGCAATCGAGATCCTGCCCTACGAGATCGACTAACCGGAGTGCCTGCAACAGTGAGTATCCGCGAAGACTTCCCGCACCCGACCGAGCACCTGCGCCATGTCGAGATTCCGCTGCGGGACGGTACCCGTCTCGCCGCGCGGATCTGGCGGCCCGAGAGTGCCGCCCGACGGCCCGTTCCGGCGATCCTGGAATACATTCCGTACCGCAAGAACGACCGGACGGCACAGCGGGATTCGCTCATGCATCCGTATTTCGCAGGGCATGGCTATGCGTCGGTCCGTGTCGATCTTCGCGGCAGCGGCGACAGCGAGGGCGTGCTGACGGACGAATACACCCAGCAGGAACTCGACGACGGGGTCGAGGTGCTGGAATGGCTGGCCGCGCAGGACTGGTGTTCCGGCAAGGTCGGCATGATCGGCATCTCCTGGGGCGGGTTCAATGGCCTGCAGATCGCCGCGATGCAACCGCCCGAGCTGGGTGCTGTCGTGACGGTATGTTCGACCGATGACCGTTACGCCGATGACGTGCATTACATGGGCGGCTGCCTGCTGGGCGACAACATCTCGTGGGCGGAACAGATGTTCGCCTACAACGCGATGCCGCCGGACCCGGCCAATGTGGGCGAGCGCTGGCGCGACATGTGGCTTCAGCGGCTCGAGGCGAACGAGCCGTGGCTCATCACCTGGCTGGAGCACCAGCACCGCGACGCCTACTGGAAGCACGGGTCCATCTGCGAGGACTGGTCGAAGGTCACGACGCCCGTGATGGCCGTGTCCGGATGGGCGGACGGGTATTCCAACTCCGTCTTTCGCCTGATGAAGAACCTGCCCGGGCCGCGCATGGGTCTTGTCGGACCATGGAGCCACAAATACCCGCATATCGGCGTGCCCGGCCCCGCGATCGGCTTTCTACAGGAGTGCCTGCGGTGGTGGGACCGTTGGCTCAAGGATATCGACACCGGCATCGAGGCCGAACCGATGCTCCGGGCGTGGATGCAGGACAGCGTGCCGCCCACGCCGCGCTACGACCACCGCCCCGGCCGCTGGGTGGGCGAGGCCCAGTGGCCCTCGAAGCGGATCGAACCCCAGACATGGCGCCTTGCCCCCGGTGGCCGGCTGCTGCGCGAGGCTGACGCCGGGGCGCCGGACGCGTCCGCCAACCTCGGCGATGTCCCCTTCATGTCGGTAAAAAGTCCTCTTTCCACCGGGGTTTTCGCGGGCAAGTGGTGTTCGTACTCGGCGACGCCGGACCTGCCGAGCGACCAGCGGCAGGAAGACGGCGGCGCGCTTGTCTTCGACAGCGACCGGCTGGAGAACGCGGTCGAAATTCTCGGCGCGGCCGAGATCGAGCTGGAATACGAGGTGGACAAACCGATCGGCATGGTCGCGATCCGTCTTTCGGACGTGGACGAGGACGACCGCGTCACGCGCATCACCTATGCCGTGCGCAACCTGTGCCACGATGGCGGCCACGAAAACCCGCACCCCATCGAACCCGGCGAACGGCGCCGCACGCATATCAAGCTCAACGACATCGCGCAGCGCTTTGCGGCGGGGCACCGCATCCGTATCGCGATCTCGACAAGCTACTTTCCTCTCACTTGGCCTGCGCCCGAACACGCCAAGCTGCGGGTCTTCACCGAGAACTGCCACCTGACCCTGCCGACCCGCCCGCCCGATCCGAAGGACCACGATATCACCTTCGAAGAGGTCGAGACC
>NZ_JAIPUT010000047.1 GCF_020055635.1 Marivita sp.
TGCCGACAAGCACGCGCTGCATGTCGAAATGGCGGACGAGGCGGTGCATATCGGCCCGCCGCCCGCGAACCAGTCCTATATCGTCATCGACAAGGTCATGGAGGCGATCCGCAAGACCGGGGCGCAGGCGGTGCATCCGGGATACGGCTTCCTGTCAGAGAACCCGAAATTCGCGCAGGCCCTGGAGGCTGAAGGCGTGGCGTTCGTCGGCCCTCCGGTCAAGGCGATCGAGGCGATGGGCGACAAGATCACCTCGAAGAAGATTGCGCAGGAGGCCGACGTGTCGACCGTGCCGGGCTACATGGGCCTGATCGAGGACGCGGACGAAGCGGTGAAGATCTCGAACGAGATCGGCTATCCGGTGATGATCAAGGCCAGCGCGGGCGGCGGCGGCAAGGGCATGCGGATCGCGTGGTCGGACGACGAGGCGCGCGAAGGCTTCCAGTCGTCCAAGAACGAGGCGGCGTCGTCTTTCGGCGATGACCGGATCTTCATCGAGAAATTCGTCACCCAGCCCCGCCATATCGAGATCCAGGTGCTGTGCGACGCGCATGGCAACGGGATTTACCTGAACGAGCGCGAATGTTCGATCCAGCGCCGCAATCAGAAGGTGGTTGAAGAGGCGCCGTCGCCGTTCCTTGACGAAGCCACCCGCAAGGCGATGGGCGAACAGTCGGTCGCGCTGGCCAAGGCGGTGGGCTACACCAGCGCGGGCACGGTGGAATTCATCGTCGATGGCGACAAGAACTTCTATTTTCTTGAAATGAACACGCGGTTGCAGGTGGAACACCCGGTGACCGAATTGATCACCGGCGTCGATCTGGTGGAACAGATGATCCGCATCGCCAATGGCGAGCCGCTGTCGATCACCCAGGACGACGTCAAGATCAACGGCTGGGCCATCGAGAACCGGCTTTACGCCGAAGACCCGTATCGCGGTTTCCTGCCGTCGATCGGCCGTCTGACGCGCTATCGCCCGCCCGCAGAAGGGGCGCTTGGAGATGGTATCGTGCGCAACGACACCGGCGTCTTCGAAGGCGGCGAGATCAGCATGTATTACGACCCGATGATCGCCAAGCTGTGTACCTGGGGGCCGGACCGGGCCACCGCCATCGAGACCATGCGCAATGCGCTGGACAGTTTCGAGGTCGAGGGCATCGGCCACAACCTGCCTTTCGTGGCGGCGGTGATGGACCATCCCAAGTTCATTGCGGGCGAGATGACCACGGCCTTCATCGAAGAGGAATACCCGGAGGGCTTTGAAGGTGTCACGCTGGGCGAGGATGCGCTGAAACGCGTGGCTGCCGCCTGTGCCGCGATGAACCGGGTCGCCGAGATCCGTCGGGCGCGCATTTCCGGCACGCTCGACAACCACGAGCGCCATGTCGGCGAGGACTGGAACGTCGCGCTTCAGGGGCAGGATTTCGACGTGACGCTGGCGGCCGACCGGGCCGGAGCGACCGTGCGGTTTGCCGATGGGGCCGAAATGCGGGTCGCCGGAGACTGGACGCCGGGCGATCAGCTTGCCCGCATGACCATCGACGAAACGCCGCTGGTGATGAAGGTCGGCAAGGTGTCGGGCGGGTTCCGCATCCGCACCCGTGGCGCGGATCTCAAGGTGCATGTGCGCAGCCCGCGTCAGGCCGAACTGGCCCGCAAGATGCCCGAGAAAGTGCCGCCGGACACCTCCAGGCTGCTGCTCTGCCCGATGCCCGGCCTGATCGTCAAGGTCGACGTGGCCGAGGGCGACGAGGTCCAGGAAGGTCAGGCCTTGTGCACCGTCGAGGCGATGAAGATGGAGAACATCCTGCGCGCCGAACGCAGCGGCACCGTGTCGAAGATCAACGCGGCCGCCGGGGACAGCCTTGCGGTGGATGACGTGATCATGGAGTTCGAATGATCCCGTGACCGACGCCGCGATCATAACGGACCGGATCCCGATGTGGCGGCGTTACATCGGGGCCGCCGAAATCTACCCGCGCGGCAACACGTCGGTGCGGTCGTTGATTTCCTGCTGGCGGGTCGGCATCTTGTCGATGGCCCGGCTGATTTCGCGCACGCTCCAGGGCAGCGGTTTGCGTTGCTTGACCTCGCCATCCTTGTCGAGGATGGCCAGCATGAAGCCGCGCGGCCGCAGCTTTTCGCGGAAGGACGACCGGGCCTGCGGATCGGTGTCGGTGATGATGACGACGTCGCGGACATCAAGCGCGTTCAGTTCGCTGGTCAGGTATTGCATCTGCTGCACGTATCGCGGATCGGCGGGGCTGTCCGCGAAGACCACCACCGGCCGCTTGAGCCAGAGGAATTCTTCCAGCGTGGCATTTTCGGCGGACCGGATCATGTCCACCGACAGATCGTCGACGGTGGCGCCACCGTCCTGTGCCCGCCCCATGTCGGGAAGGTTCAGCATCAGGGCGGCCATCAACACGATTATAAGCTTTTTCATACCTCGCAACATAGGGCGTGCGTCCTGCAATGCGAAGGCACGATGCCGTTGGAATTGCGAAAAAGTTATCGCGGGTCAGCCGCGTCACGCGCGGGTGATCATACGCGCCGTGCCGCGCCCCTGCAGCCCTTCACCGCAGGTTGCCATGTCCGGTCCGGACATCGCGTCAGCGAAGACAAAAGGATGACCACACCAATGACAGCCAAGAAAGACACATGGCGCGCCCTTGCCGAAGCGGAATTGCGGGGCAAGCCGCTCGAGGCGCTGACCTGGAAGACGCTCGAAGGGATCGACGTTCAGCCGCTTTATACCGAGGACGACGTGAAGGACCTGCCGCATCTGGGCACGATCCCCGGCGAAGCGCCGTTCACCCGCGGGGTCAAGGCGACGATGTATGCGGGCCGTCCCTGGACGATCCGGCAATACGCGGGCTTTTCCACCGCCGAGGAGTCGAACGCGTTTTACCGCCGCAACCTGGCTGCCGGTCAGCAGGGCGTGTCGGTGGCGTTCGATCTGGCCACGCACCGCGGCTATGACAGCGACCACGAGCGGGTCACGGGCGATGTCGGCAAGGCCGGTGTGGCGATCGACAGCATCGAGGACATGAAGATCCTGTTCGACGGTATCCCGCTGGATCAGGTGTCGGTGTCGATGACGATGAACGGCGCGGTCATCCCGATCCTCGCCAGTTTCATCGTCGCCGGCGAAGAGCAGGGGCACGACAAGGCGGTGCTGTCGGGCACCATCCAGAACGACATCCTCAAGGAGTTCATGGTCCGCAACACGTATGTGTACCCGCCCGAGCCGTCGATGCGAATCATCGCGGACATCATCGAATACACCAGCGCCGAGATGCCCCAGTTCAACTCGATCTCGATCTCCGGCTACCACATGCAGGAGGCGGGCGCGAACCTCGTGCAGGAGCTGGCCTACACGCTGGCGGATGGCAAGGAATACGTGCAGACCGCGATGGCGCGGGGCATGGACGTGGACAAGTTCGCCGGGCGCCTGTCCTTCTTCTTTGCCATCGGCAAGAACTTCTTCATGGAAGCGGCCAAGCTGCGCGCGGCGCGGATGCTGTGGTACCGGATCATGGATGATCTGGGCGCCAAGAACGACCGGTCCAAGATGCTCCGCACCCATTGCCAGACCTCGGGTGTGTCGCTGGCGGAACAGGACCCCTACAACAACGTCATCCGCACCGCCTACGAGGCGATGAGCGCGGTGCTGGGTGGCACGCAATCGCTGCACACCAACGCGCTGGACGAGGCGATCGCGCTGCCGACCGAGTTTTCGGCGCGGATTGCCCGGAACACGCAGTTGATCCTGCAGGAAGAAACCGGCGTGACCAACGTGGTCGATCCGCTGGCGGGGTCCTATTACGTCGAAAAGCTGACCCATGATCTTGCCGAGGAAGCCTGGAAGCTGATCCAGGAGGTCGACGAGATGGGGGGCATGACCAAGGCGGTCGCCTCTGGCATGCCCAAGCTGCGGATCGAGGAAACGGCGGCAATGCGGCAGGCGCTGATCGACCGGGGTGAAGACGTGATCGTGGGGGTCAACAAGTACCGCCGCGACACCGAGGACCAGATCGACATTCTGGATGTCGACAACGTGGCGGTGCGCAAGTCACAGATTGCACGGCTCGAGAAAATCCGCGCGACCCGCGACCAGGCGGCCTGCGATGCGGCGCTGGCCGAGTTGGAGCAACGCGCGGCCGAAGGCGGCAACCTGTTGGAAGCGGCGGTCGAGGCGTCCCGCGCCCGCGCCACGGTAGGAGAGATCAGCATGGCGATGGAAAAGGTGTTCGGCCGTCACCGGGCCGAGGTCAAGACTTTGGCCGGCGTCTATGGCGCGGCCTATGAAGGCGACGAAGGCTTTGCCGCCATCCAGCGCTCGGTCGAGGCGTTCGCCGAGGAGGAAGGCCGACGCCCGCGCATGCTGGTGGTCAAGATGGGGCAGGACGGCCATGACCGAGGGGCGAAGGTGATCGCGACCGCCTTTGCCGATATCGGCTTTGACGTCGATGTGGGGCCGCTGTTCCAGACTCCCGCCGAGGCAGCGCAGGATGCCATCGACAATGATGTGCACGTGATCGGGATTTCGAGCCAGGCGGCAGGTCACAAGACGCTGGCGCCGGAACTGGTCAAGGAGCTCAAGGCGCAGGGGGCGGGGGACATCCTGGTGATCTGTGGCGGCGTGATCCCGCAGCAGGATTACAAATTCCTTCACGATGCCGGGGTCAAGGCGATCTTCGGACCCGGCACCAACATTCCCGAGGCCGCGCAGGACATTCTGCGGCTGATCCGCGAGGCGCGTGGGTGACAGCGGGTGAATGGGGGCGGGAACGGACGCGTCAACGCGTCCGTGATTTTCCGTTGACGGAAAATCCAGCGCCTGTTCCGATGTCACGATGATGTTCGAACTGGATCACATCGCGGTTGCCGGCGAAACGCTCGAAGACGCCGTGCGGCACAGCGAAGAGGCATTGGGACGGTCGCTTGGACCGGGTGGGCAGCATGCGCATTACGCCACGCATAACCGGCTTCTGGGGCTTGCGGACGGGCTTTATTTCGAGGCCGTCGCGCCCGATCCGTCGCAGCCCGCGCCGGGATATCCGCGCTGGTTCGGGCTGGACGAGTTCGCGGGACCGGCGCGGCTCGACAAGTGGATCCTGCGCTGTGACGACATCGCCGCCGCGCAGGCGGCCTTTCCCGAAGCCGGCGAGCCGGTGCATCTGAGCCGGGGCGACCTGCGCTGGACCATGCTGGTGCCGCGCGACGGGCGCCTGCCCTTCGGCGGGCAGTTTCCGGCGATCCTCCAGTGGCACAGCGACACGCCGCCGGGGCTGACGCTGTCCCCGTCGGGGCTGCGGCTGGAGGCGCTGACGATCACCGGCCCGGATGTCGCGGAGCTGGCGGCGCGGCTCGCGCCTGCGTTCGACGATCCGCGCATCGGGTTCGAGACCGGGGCGCAGCGCCGCCTGACGGCGGCGTTTCGGACGCCCGACGGTCTGCGCGCCCTGGCATGATCATCCGGACCGCGCGTCCCGAGGATGCCGAGGCGGTGGCGATGATTGTGAACGAGGTGATCGACACCACGACGATCACCTTCACCACCGAGCGCAAGAGCGTGGACATGGTGCGCGACGACATCGCGGCGCGGGGGCCTGCCTTCCTGGTCGCGGACCGTGGCGGGTTCGCGGTGGGCTATGCCAGCTACTTTCCGTTCCGCAGCGGGCCGGGCTATGCCTGGACCAAGGAACATTCCATCGCGCTGGCCCCTCTGGCGCGGGGCACAGGTGCGGGGCGCGCGCTGATGACCGAACTGGAAGCCGTGGCGCGCCGCGAAGGGGTGCATTCGCTGATCGCCGGGGTGAGCGGTGAGAACCTGGACGGGCGCGCATTTCACGCCGCGATGGGGTTTTCCGAGATCGCCACGCTGCCCGAGGTTGGCTTCAAGTTCGGGCGCTGGATCGATCTTGTGCTGATGCAGAAAAGGCTCTGATGCCGCACTGACAAAATCGCCGTTTTGGCATAAGCTTTGCGCATGTCGATCTGGACGCGCATAGCGGATGCCCTTTCGGCCCTCGCCTCGGGTGACGGGCTGGCTGCGGTGTTCGACCGGCTGCGAACGCCGCCGGAAAAGACCGTGGCGTTCACCATCGCGGTGATCGCGCTGTCGGCGAAGATGGCCAAGGCCGACGGGCTGGTGACCCGCGACGAGGTGATGGCCTTTCGCGAGGTGTTCCACATTCCCCCCGAAGACGAATCCGGCGCCGCCAAGGTGTTCAACCTGGCACGGCAGGACGTCGCGGGATTCGAGGAATATGCTAGCCGCATCCGCACCATGTTCGGTCAGGACACGGGAACCCTGTGCGACCTGATGGAAGGGCTGTTTCACATCGCGATGGCGGATGGCAGCTATCATCCGGAGGAAGAGGCGTTCCTGATGCGCGTGGCCGAGATTTTCGAGCTGCCCGACGGATCGTTCCGCAGCCTGAAATCGCGCTTCGTGCCCGATGCCGAGCCTGATCCCTTCGATGTTCTGGGCGTCACGCCGGACATGCCGCTGAACGAGATCCGCGCGACATGGCGGCAATTGGTGCGCGACAGCCATCCTGACCGGATGATCGCCCGGGGCGTTCCCGAGGAGGCGGTGAAGCTGTCGGAACGTCGGCTCATCGACATCAACCGCGCGTGGGAGGAGATCGCGGCGCGCGAACACGCCTGATGCGGTCCTGACCCCCGGATGAGACTTGCCACCTATAATGTCGAATGGTTCGATACGCTGTTCGACGACGCCGGGCAGTTGATCGTCGATGGGTCCTGGTCGTCGCGGCATGACATCACCAGGGCGATGCAGGCCGAGGCGCTGGGGATCGTCTTCACCGCGATGGATGCCGACGTGGTGATGGTCATCGAAGCCCCCGACACCAACCGCCAGCGCGACACGGTTCGGGCGCTGGAGGCGTTCGCGGCGGCGTTCGATCTGCGCGCGCGCCGCGCGGTGATCGGCTTCAGCAACGACACCCAGCAGGAAATCGCCCTGATGTATGACCCCGATGTCGTAACAGCGCGGCATGATCCCAGGGGCCAGTCGCCGCTTGCCGGTGCGCCGCAGGTTCCCGGCGTGCCGCGCTTTGACGGGACGTTCCGGATCGACCTGGATATCGATGCGACCGAGGACAAGGTTGTGTTCTCCAAGCCACCGCTGGAGATCGAGATGGTGGTGAAGGCCACGGGGCAGGAAATTCGCCTGATCGGCGCGCATCTGAAATCCAAGGCGCCGCACGGGGCCACGACCCGCGACGAGGTGATGCGCCTGTCCATCGCCAACCGCCGCAAGCAACTGGCGCAGGCGATCTGGCTGCGGGCGCGGGTGGACGAACATCTTGAGGCCGGTGAGCCGGTCATCGTGCTGGGCGATCTGAACGATGGTCCGGGGCTGGACGCGTACGAGAACCTGTTCGGGCGCAGCTCGGTCGAGATCATCCTGGGCGAGGGCGATGCGGTGCTGTTCGATCCGCATGCCTCGCAAGCCCTGTTGCGCCGGATCGGCCCACAACCCACCACCGCGCGGTTCTACATCTCGCAGGACGCGCGGTATCTGCAGGCCCTGCTTGACTACGTGATGGTGTCACCCGACCTGCGGCCCAAGGCGCGGCACTGGCGCATCTGGCATCCGTTCGATGACCCGGTCTGCTGGAAGACGATCGAGCTGCGCGAGGCGTTGCTGACGGCGTCGGATCATTTTCCGGTGACGCTCGATATCGACCTTTGAGGTGAAATCCCGTGCGGCTGTGCTTATATTGGAGCCATGAAACACAGAACCACAGCCGCTTTGGCCCTGGCCCTGATTCCCTTTGGCGCGATGGCGCAGGAGGACGAGGGCACCAGCCTGATGGAAGAGGGCGCCAAGCTGTTCTTCCGCGGGCTCATGGAAGAGATGGAGCCCGCCCTGCGCGAGCTTGAAGGCCTGGCCGAGGATATCGAGCCGGCGATCCGCAGCTTTGCCGAGGAGATGGGTCCGGCCCTGCGGGACCTGATGACGCAGGTCGAGGACTGGTCGGCCTATGAGCCTCCGGTCGTGCTGCCCAACGGGGATATCCTGCTCAAGCGGAAGGAGGATGCGCCCCCTCTCGACGACCTGCCGCCGCCGGAAGAGGGCGAGGTGGATATCTGAGGCTTATTCCGCCGGTTGCGCCCAGGTGCTCTGGCGCGACGGTCTGAGCACCGCGTTGGTGAGCAGCGCGCCGCCGGCGATCGACAGGATGGCCAGGAGGGCAGCAACGGACAGGGTCGGCACACCGGCCAGCCCTGCGCCGACGGTGCAGCCGCCGGCCAGCACGCCGCCGACGCCCATCAGCACAGCCCCACCCGCATAGCGCCCGGTTTCCGAGGGCGCCGAGAAGGATTGCCAGCGGAAGCTGCCGAAGACCAGCGACGACAGCAGCGCGCCGATCAGAACGCCACCCACCAGGCCGACGCCGAAATTGGCCGGGATCGAGGTGGAGGCCACCGTCCAGAACAGCGTGTCGGCGAAGGGCGAGGTGAAGGACAGGCTTTGCAGCGCGACCGGGTCGAAATCGTCGTAAAGCACGAACCCGGTGCCGATCCAGCCCGCAGGCACCAGCGCGCCCAGCAGGGCCGCAAGGATCAGTGTCGGAAGGCGGTTGCCCGATCGCAGGGCGATGGCCAGCGCTGCGGCGGCAATCAACAGCGACCAGACCAGCGCGCCACCGGGCAGGGCGGTCAGGGACACGATGTCACCCAGCGGCACGGTGAAAGAGCCAAGCGTGGTGCGGACCGGCGCCAGCACGCCCTTCAGCGTGGCGTGGGCGGTGATCGCAAAGACCAGCAGCACAAAGACCGCGCGCAGGTTGCCGCTGGCCGAAAGCACGGTCAGGCGCGACACGCAGCCGCGCGTCAGCACCATGCCCGCGCCGAACATCAGCCCGCCCAGGACGATGGCGAGGATCGGCAGGTCGGACACCATGAAACGGTGGTCGTCGAAGGTGATGAGGCCCGACAGGACTCCGGCCTGGGTGCCAAGAACCGCCACGGCGAGGGCGGTCAGCCAGACTCCCATCGCCTGTTTGCGGTCGTCGCCGACAAGGCCGCGACGGAAGCAGAACCCGGTGCGTTCGGCCAGAAGACCAAAGGCGGCGCCGAGGATCAGTGCAAGACCGACCGCAACTTGCGGTGCAGTGTAGGTCTCAAAGCCAAGGGATTCGAACATGGGTCGCTCCTTTCCGTCAGGTGAACTGGCAGATGACGGGAAATTGTTCTTCGGGCAAGGGTGGGAAAGGCCATGTGAGGGCCGGGATGCGGAACAGGGTTCTCGCCCTGTGCCGGGTGAAAGAACCCTGTCGCTGTCTTGCCGCCTTGTCCGGCATGGCGTTCGGCCCATGGCGATCCGGAGGCGGCGATTGACCTTATTTGGAACCCCTGGCGACCGGGACCTGTTCAGCGGCCCCGGATGCGCGGATCAAGCGCGTCGCGCAGACCGTCGCCAAGGTAGTTCACGCTCAGCACCGTCAGCGAAATCGCGATGCCCGGCAGGTAGACCCGTTCCGGGAATTGCTGCATCCGCGACACCGCGTCGGCCAGCATCTTGCCCCAAGTCGGAAAGTCCGAAGGAAACCCGACACCCAGGAAGCTGAGCGCGCTTTCGGTGATGATCGCGGTGGCAAGGCCCAGCGTGGCCGAGACCATGATCGGCGACAGCACGTTGGGCAGCAGGTGACGCTGCACGATGCGGAAGGGCGTCGTGCCGATGGAGCGCGCGGCGAGGATGAACTCGCGTTCCTTGAGGGCCAGGATGTCGCCGCGCACGATGCGGGCGGTGGGCATCCAGCTCGTGATCGCGATGATGCCGACGATCAGGACGAACATGCCGCCTTCCGGCCCGAAGGCGGCGCGCAGGGGCTGGCGGAAGAGCGTCACGGCCACCAGCAGGAGCGGCAGGATCGGCAGCGACAGGAACAGGTCGGTCAGGCGCATCAGCAGCCCGTCGGCCTTTTTGACAAAGCCCGCCAGGACGCCCACCGTCGTGCCGATGATCAGGCTGAGGATCATCGCGGCCCAGCCGACGGCCATCGAGGTGCGACCGCCCTGGATGATCTGGGCCAGCTGGTCGCGGCCAAGCTGGTCCGTGCCGAAGGGCCGGTTCCAGGCAACCTTGGCCGTGCCATCCCAGAGTGCGGTCCAGATCGGGCGCATGTCCTTGTTGCGGATGTCGAGCTTTTGCGCATCGACCTGCCAGATCCACGGGCCGACGAGCACGGCCAGCGTGATGAACAGCAGGAACCCGCCGCCGAACATCGCGCCCTTGTGTTTGCGGAACTGGTCCCAGACATCGCGCCACTGGCTGCGCGGTGGCGTCAGCGGACCCTTGTCGGCGAGGGCTTCGATCGGGACGGGGGAGGCTTGGACGGGTTCAGTCATAGCGGATCCTCGGGTCGAGAAGGCCATAGAGGACATCGGCGATCAGGTTGAAGAGGACGATCAGCACGGCGAAGATGAAGGTCAGCGTCATCACCATCGGCAGGTCATTCGCGAACAGCGCGGTGATGAGCAGCTGGCCGATGCCGTTCACCTTGAACACGTTCTCGGTGATGATGGCGCCGCCGAAGATCGCCGGCACGTTGAGCGCGATCACGGTGATCACCGGGATCATCGAGTTGCGCAGCACATGGACCGTCACCACCACCGCTTCGCTGAGCCCCTTGGCGCGGGCGGTGCGGACATAATCCTGGTTGAGATTGTCGAGCATCGAGGCGCGCATGTAGCGGCTGATCTGAGCCGTGGTCTGAAGCGCCAGCACCATCACCGGCAGGATCATCTGTTGAAACTGGAGTTTGAGACTGGCCCAGCTGTCGACCACAAGCGTGGTGTCATAGATCGACGGGAACCAGCCCAGTTGCACCGAGAAGATCACGATCAGCAGCGGCCCGGTGAAGAAGGGCGGGATCGAAAAGCCGATCATCGTGATGAACGTGCCGGACTGGTCGAAGACGGAATACTGCCGGTAGGCCGAATAGATGCCGATGGGCAGCGCGATCAGGATGCCGACGATATAGGCCAGCCCGACCACCCAGAGCGTCTGCGGGATGCGCTGGATCACGATGTCCATCACCGGGCTGCGGGTCTGCCACGAGATCACCCGCAATTCGTTCTGGTAAAGTTGCGTGTCGGGCAGCCATCCCAGCAGCGTGCTGGAATTGGTCAGCCAGTCGATGAACACCTTGGGTTCGAGCCAGAAGACCTGAACCAGCCATTTCCAGTATTGCACCAGCGGGGGTTCCCCCACGCCAAGCGCCTGGCGCATCTTTTCCTTGACCTCGGGCGGGACGGTCAGGGGCACCTGCGCCATCGGGTCACCCGGGGCGAGCTGGAGCAGCATGAAAATGACAAAACTGATGAACAGAAGCGTCGGAACGGCAAGGACAAGTCGTCGGACGGCGAAGGTCAGCATCGTGTGGCGCCTCGGGTCATTTGTCTTGGAAAAAAGGCAAGGTGCGTGCAAGCACGCACCCTACCGACCGGGCCGTGGGGAGCGTGCTGTCACGCACCCCACTGAAAGGGTCGTGTCAGTTGGACGTGATGCGATACCAGTCCGCGACGTTCCACAATTCACTGTCCCAGACGTTCAGCTCGACACCGCCAAGCGTGTTGGCATGCGCCGACAGACGGCCGCGGTGCACCAGCGGGATCATGCTGCCGTTGTTCACGGCCATCGCGCTCAGTTCACGACCGATGCGCTGACGCTCCGCCATGTCGGCGGTCTGGGTCAGCTCTGCATGCAGGGCGTCGTATTCCTCCATGCAGAAGCGGCTGATGTTTTCACCCTGCCACTGGGTCTCGGGACGCGGAGCCTTGTCGCACAGGCCGTTGCCCAGGTAGGTCTGCGGGTCGGTGCCGTTGAACGTGTTGGCGTACATTTCCACGTCGGCATAGAACTTCTGGAAGGTGTCCGGGCTGCCGGGGTCGCCACCGAAGAAGACCGAGCTGTCGACGTTGCGCAGTTCGACTTCGAAGCCGATCTGTTCCCACCATTCCTTGATCAGCGCCTGGAAATCCTGACGGACGGCGTTGGTCGAGGACTGGTACAGGATCGAGAGCGGTTCACCGTTGTGCTCGCGCACGCCGTCGCCATCGGTGTCGACGATACCGGCTTCGTCCAGAAGGGCCTTGGCGCCCTCGATGTCCTGAACCTCGCAGCCCTCGAATGTCGAGGCGAAGGCCTCGGGGGCCGGAACCCAGGAACAGCCGACCTTGCCGGCCTGACCATAGCCGATTTCCACCAGCAACGGACGGTCGATGGCCATCGACATCGCCTTGTAGACCGCCGGTTCGCGCAGGAACGGGTGCGGATGCGCCGCGGTCGAGCGTTCACCCTCGGGCAGGCTTGGGTCGGGGTCGGTCTGGTTGATCATGATGCGTTCGAGCAGCGGACCGAAGCCCGCAATCGGAATACCCTTGCCGCCCGCTTCCATCGCCGCGATCACGTCGGGTGCGAGTTGCAGGTTCCAGGCATAGTCGAATTCGCCGGTTTCCATCACGGCCTGACCGGCCGCGCGGGCATCGCCGCCGCCCTTGAACGTGACCGAGGCGAAGGCGGGCTTGGCCGGGTCGCGGTAGTTCGGGTTGGCCGACATGGTGATCACGTCGTTCGGCTTGAATTCGTCCACGACAAACGGGCCGGTGCCGATCGGATTGAAGTTCTGTTCGGTGCAGGTCGTGGCCGCGGCGCCCAGGCAGTCGGCGAATTGCGCGGCTTGAATGATCGGGCTTTCGCCGCCGACAAACGGGCCGTAGGGGTTCGGGGTCGGGCCGTCGAACGTGACCACGACGGTCAGGTCATCTGGGGTCTCGACGCTGCTCACGCCTTCGAACTTGGTGATCTGCGCGCAGCCGCCTTCGGGATGGGTGCAATACGCGTGGGTGAAGGCCACGTCGGCAGAGGTGAAGGGTGTGCCGTCGGACCATGTCAGGCCCGGCGTGATCTTCCAGGTGATCGTTGTCAGGTCTTCGCTGACGCCGCCATTCGCGACGGTCGGAACCTCGTCGACGAGCCACGGCACCAGATCGCCGGACGCGTTGTAGCGCGCCAGCGGTTCGAGAACCATCGACGCCGCTTCGACGTCTTTCGTGCCGCCCGACAGGAACGGGGTCATGATCGACGGCGCTTGCCAATAGATGATCCTGACCTCACCGTCCGCGCCGCGCTCTGCAAATGCGGCAGGCGCAATGGCGACAGCGGCGACGGCACCCATAAGTAGGGATGTGAGTTTCATTTGTCTCTCCTTGCTGGACACAGTTTGCCCGTGTCGTTCTTGTAAGTGGGAAGACACCGCGCCTCGGCCGTTACGGTTGTCGCACTGAGAAGGCTTCACGAATGGTGCATGTGTCTAATCCCCTGATTGCGCATCGAAACAGCTTTTGCGCAAAATGCAAGACCCGAGGGGCAGATTGCCGGGGTGACGTTGATACACCGTTTGACTCTGGCCGAACTGCGGTTAGCGTTTGGGCAGAGTCACAAGAAGGACGGCGCCAATGGCCGATGGCAGCATTGCCCAGATCGAAAATCTCAGGGTCGAGTTCCAGACCAAGTCCGGCACGGTCGTGGGCGTCGAGGACGTGTCGTTCGAGATCAATCCCGGCGAGACGGTCTGCGTCGTCGGCGAATCCGGGTCCGGCAAATCGGTGTCGTCGCTGTCGCTGATGCGGCTGATCGAATATGGTGGCGGCGACATCGCGGGCGGGCAGCTGATCTTCGATCGCAAGGACGCGGGCAGGATCGATCTGACCCAGACCGATCAGGATCTGATGCGCACCATCCGCGGCAACGAGATCGGGATGATCTTCCAGGAGCCGATGACGGCGCTCAACCCGGTGTTCACCGTTGGCAAGCAGCTGACCGAAGGGCTGCGGCTGCACAAGGGGATGAGCCGCGCTCAGGCCGAGGCGCGGGCGCTGGACCTGATGAAACAGGTGCGCATTCCCGAACCGGAACGGCGGCTGAAGCAACACCCGCACGAGCTTTCGGGCGGCATGCGGCAGCGCGTGGTGATCGCCATGGCGCTGGCCTGCGAGCCGCGTCTGTTGATCGCCGACGAGCCGACGACGGCGCTCGACGTGACGATCCAGGCTGAGATCCTCGCATTGATCGACCGGCTCAAGCGGGAAACCGGCACGGCGGTGATGTTCATCACCCATGACATGGCGGTGGTGGCGCAGATGGCCGACCGCGTGGTGGTGATGTTCCGCGGCAACAAGGTCGAGGAGGGCACGGTCGAAGAGATCTTCGAGAACCCGCAGCATCCCTACACGCAGGCGCTTCTGGCGGCGGTGCCCAAGCTGGGCGAGATGACGGGCACCGACCTGCCGCGCCCGATGCGTCTATTGGGGCGCGACGGGTCCGAGGTGCCGCCGATCACCGGGTCCGAGGAAGTTCTTCTCGAGGTCAAGCATCTGACCACGCGCTTTCCGGTCACTGGCGGGTTTTTTCGGCGCACGATCGCCAATGTGCACGCGGTCGAGGATTTGTCGTTCTCGGTCAAGAAGGGGCAGACGCTGAGCCTTGTCGGGGAATCGGGCTGCGGCAAATCCACCGCCGGCCGGTCGATCCTTCGGCTGGTGGAGCCGCAGGAGGGCAGCATCTTTCTGGATGGCAAGGACATCATGGCGTTGAGCCAGCAGGACCTGCGCGCGGCGCGGCGCGACATGCAGATGGTGTTCCAGGATCCCTTTGCCTCGCTCAACCCGCAGATGCAGCTGGCCGACCAGGTGTCCGAGCCGATGCGCAATTTCGGCATGGGGTCGCATGACGAGATACAGACACGCGTGGAGATGCTGTTTGACCGGGTCGAACTGCCGCGCAGTTTCATGCAGCGTTATCCGCACGAGCTTTCGGGTGGTCAGCGGCAACGGATCGCCATCGCGCGTGCGCTGGCGCTGAACCCGAAACTGATCGTGTCGGACGAGGCGGTCTCGGCGCTGGACGTGTCGGTGCAGGCGCAGGTGCTGAACCTGATGCTGGAATTGCAGGCCGAACTGGGGCTGTCCTATCTGTTCATCAGTCACGACATGGCGGTGGTCGAACGGGTCAGCCATCATGTCGGCGTGATGTATCTGGGCCGGATCGTCGAACTGGGCCCGCGCCGCGCGGTGTTCGAAAATCCGCAGCACCCCTATACGCAGGCCTTGATGAAGGCGGTGCCGATTGCCGATCCGAAGCGGCGCAAATCGGAAAAGGACTTGAATTTCAAGCCGATCCCGTCGCCAATTCATGGTCTGGACTACGAACCGCAGCCGTCGGAATACCGCGAGGTCGAACCGGGCCACAAGGTGTTGATCACCGACAGCGGCTATTGATCTTGCGCAACGGGGTTCCGGGATCCGTCACATGAAACGGCTGCTGCGCTGGGTCTTGCGCGGAGGTGTTGCGCTGTTGGTGCTGCTGACGCTGGTCGCCTGCGCGCTGCATGTCACCCATAGCGAGTCCGAGACGGCGGACGCGCCGCCAGAGGGGGACGCGCTGCGCATCGCCACCTACAACGTGCATTACATCGTTCTGAACGATCAAACCGGGCCGTGGTCCGTCGGTGACTGGGACCGGCGCAAGGACCCGATGGATCAGGCGTTCAAGGCGATGCGGGCGGATATCGTGGCGTTTCAGGAGATGGAAAGCTTTCAGCGCGGCAGCGACGGGTCGGTCAACCTCGCACGCGATTTCCTTGCTGCGCGCAACCCCGGCTACGGGGTCTCGGCCACCGGGGACTGGCGGGAGTTTCCGCCGACGCAGCCGGTCTTCTATCGCAGGGACAGATTGCAACCGGTTGATCAGGGATGGTTTTTCTTTTCCGACACACCGGAGGTGATCTATTCGCGCACTTTCGACGGGTCCTATCCGGCCTTTGCCTCCTGGGTGCATTTCGAAGACCGGGACAGCGGCGCGCGGTTTCGGGTGGTGAACGTGCATTTCGAATATTCCAGCCGGTCCAACAGGATCAAATCCGCGCAACTGGTCCGGGACCGCATGTCTGCGTGGATCGCGGCCGGGGAAAGCGTGTTCCTTGTGGGCGATATCAACGCGCTGCACGGCGCCCGCACGATGGACATTCTTGAAGAGGCCGGGGTGCAGTTCGATCGAACACCCGGCGCGACCTATCACCTGAACCGCGGGCTGCACCTGTTCGGAGCGATTGACCATCTGGCGCGCACGCGTGATGTTGCGCTGGTGGCGGGCCCCTGGGTCCTGCAACGCCGGTTCGGTGGTGAATGGCCGTCGGATCATCATCCGGTTTATGCCGATTATCTTCTGCCCTCGGATCAAGAGTGACCTCATGCCCAACCGACTGACCCCGCGCGCGATTCTTGACCAGCTGGTGACATTCCCGACGGTCAGCCGCGACACCAACCTGCCGCTGATCGACTGGGTCGAGGCCTATCTGTCCGAACACGGTGTGGGCAGTCACCGGCACGTGAAATCCGACGACCCGTCGAAAGCCGGGCTGTTCGCCCATGTCGGCCCTGAGGTGGCGGGCGGCGTGGTGCTTTCGGGGCACACCGATGTGGTGCCGACCGATGGCCAGCCATGGAGCACAGATCCGTTCACCGTCACGGAAACCGACGGCAAGCTCTACGGGCGCGGCACCACCGACATGAAGGGCTTTGACGCGCTTGCCATCTGGGCGCTGGTCGAGGCGCAGCATCGTGGCGTCACGCGGCCGCTTCAGATCGCGCTCAGCTATGACGAGGAAATCGGCTGTACCGGCGCGCCGCCCCTGATCGAGGCGATGCAGGGCGTCGTGCCGCGCGCCGATACGGTGATCGTGGGCGAACCGACGATGCTCAAGGCGGTGACGGGCCACAAGGGCGGCAACACGTTCTGGGTGCATTTCCACGGCTTCGAGGTGCATTCTTCGATCCTGCACACCGGGGTCAGCGCGATCATGTACGGCGCCAAGCTGATCGAATGGGCGAACCGGGTGAACGCGGAAAGCGCGGCTGCCGAACCGGGGCCGATCGCGGCGCAGTTCAACCCGCCTTATACCAATATCCATGTCGGCCAGATCACCGGCGGCACGGCGCATAACATCACCGCCAAGGATTGCGAATTCGGTCTGGGCTTCCGCGTGATCCCCGGCGAAACGCTCGAGTCGTGGGAAGCGAGGTTGCGCGACGCGGCGGCCGAGATCGAGGCCGAGATGCAGGCGGTGCGTCCCGAGACCTGGATCGAGATCACGCCCGCGTTTTCGCTTCCGCCCTTCAAGCCCGAAGATGGCGGTGCGGCGGAAACGCTGGTGCGGCAACTGACTGGCGACAACGGCACGCAATATGTCTCCTACGGCACCGAGGCGAGCCATTTCCAGAACGCGGGTTATTCGGTGGTGGTCTGCGGTCCCGGCGATATCGCCGTGGCGCATCAGCCGGATGAATACATCACCGTTGCGCAATTCACCGAAGGACAGGCTTTCATGGAGCGCCTGCTGGAGACTCTCTCGGCATGATCCCGTTTCCGATTTCCGCAACCAGCCCGATTGCGTTTGCAGGGCCGCCGCCGTCCGAGACCGACGTGGTCGTGATCGGCGGCGGGGTGATCGGCGTCTGCACGGCGCTGTTTCTGGCGCGCAAGGGGCGGCGCGTGGTGCTTCTGGAAAAGGGCCGGATCGCGGGAGAGCAATCCTCGCGCAACTGGGGCTGGATCCGGCAACAGGGGCGCGACCCGCATGAGTTGCCCATCATGGTCGAGGCGAACCGGCTCTGGACCGAGCTTGCCAGCCAGACCAACGTGGATATCGGGCTCGTGCGGTCGGGGGTGACCTACCTGGCCGAGAGCGAAAAGGAGCTTCAAGGATTTGCCGATTGGCTGCCCTATGCCACGGCGCAGGGGGTGGATACCGAACTGCTGGACCGTGCCGCGCTGAAACAGCGGTTTCCCGAACTTGCCAAGGGCGGTTATGCGGGCGCGATCACCACGCCATCGGACATGCGGGCCGAGCCTTGGGTCGCGGTGCCTGCGCTGGCCGGGATCGCGCTGCGCGAGGGGGCCGTGATCGTCGAAGGCGTTGCTGCGCGCAAGCTGGACCTTGCGGCGGGGCGCGTCACTGGCGTGTTCACCGAGGCCGGGCGGATTGCCTGTTCGGACGTGGTTGTGGCCGGTGGGGCGTGGTCCTCGCTGTTCCTGCGGGCGCATGGCGTGGCAATACCGCAACTGTCGGTGCGGGCCAGCGCGGGTGCGACAGAGCCTGTGGCCTTGCCGCATCAGGGCGCTGCAGCCGGCGGGAAGTTCGCGTTCCGGACGCGGGCGGATGGTGGCGCGTCCTTGGCGGCGGGCGGCTTTCACGAGTTGTTCGTGGGACCGGATGCGTTCCGCGCCTTGCCGAAGTTCCGCAGGCAATTGATGGCCAATCCGTTCGGCACGCGGTTCCTGCCTGCGGCCCCCAGGGGCTATCCCGATGCGTGGGGCACCAAGCGGACCTGGGCCGAGGACGAGGTGTCGCCGTTCGAGGGCATCCGGGTGCTGAACCCGAAACCCAATGCCGGCAAGCTGCGCAAGGTGGCCTCCGAGGTTGAGGCGCTGTTCCCCGAGGTCGGTCCGATCCGCTATCGCGCGATGTGGGCGGGGATGATCGACACCATGCCGGACGTTGTTCCGGTGGTGGACCGGGTCGATTCGGTGCCGGGCCTGACCATCGGCACGGGCATGAGCGGGCACGGGTTCGGCATCGGGCCGGGCATGGGCCGGGTGCTGGCCGATCTGGTCTGCGGCGATGCGCCGGGGCATGATCTGCGGCGGTTCCGGCTGTCGCGGTTCAGCGATGGCAGCGACATGGACCTGGGTCCGGCACTCTAGGCGTCGGACCCACTTGAAGCCCGGAACGGTCTGGGTCACGTTCCGGGGCAGAGACTCCATTCCACTCAACACAAGGATGACCAACATGCCGGTCAAGAACCGTTTTGCCGAATTGCAGACCGAAATCACCGCGTGGCGACGCGATCTGCACGAAAACCCCGAGATCCTGTTCGAGACGCACCGCACCAGCGCTTTGGTGGCGGACCGTCTCAAGGAATTCGGCTGCGACGAGATCGTCACCGGGATCGGCCGCACCGGTGTTGTTGGCGTCATCAAGGGCAAGACCGACACATCGGGCAAGGTCATCGGGCTGCGCGCCGACATGGACGCGCTGCCGATCCACGAACAGACCGGGCTGGACTACAGGTCCAAGACCGATGGTGCGATGCATGCCTGTGGCCATGACGGCCATACCGCGATGCTCTTGGGCGCGGCCAAGTACCTGAGCGAGACGCGCAATTTCGACGGCACCGTGGTGGTGATCTTCCAGCCCGCCGAAGAAGGCGGCGGCGGAGGCAAGGAAATGTGCGACGATGGCATGATGGACCGCTGGGGCATCCAGGAGGTCTACGGCATGCACAACTGGCCGGGCCGCCCGGTGGGAAGCTTCGCCATCCGTCCCGGCGCGTTCTTTGCCGCGACCGACCAGTTCGACATCACCTTCGAGGGCAAGGGCGGGCATGCCGCCAAGCCGCATGAGACCGTGGACACGACGGTGATGGCGGCGCAGGCTGTCCTGGCATTGCAGACCATCGCCAGCCGCAACGCCGATCCGACCGATCAGCTGGTGGTGTCGGTGACATCGTTCGAAACCTCGTCCAAGGCGTTCAACGTGATTCCGCAGCGGGTGCATCTGAAAGGCACGGTGCGGACCATGTCGACCGGGATGCGTGACCTTGCGGAAAGCCGGATCAAGAGCGTCTGTGCAGGGATTGCCGACACGTTCGGCGGCACGGCCGATGTGACCTACCACCGGGGCTATCCGGTCATGGTCAACCACGAGGAACAGACCGAGTTTGCCGCCGAGGTGGCCAAGTCGGTCTCGGGTGCCTGCGAAGACGCGCCGCTGGTGATGGGTGGCGAGGATTTCGCCTTCATGCTCGAGGAACGTCCCGGCGCCTATATCCTTGTCGGCAATGGCGACACGGCGGCGGTGCATCACCCGGAATACAATTTCAACGACGATGCGATCCCGGCAGGCTGTTCCTGGTGGGCCGAGATCGTGGAACGGCGGATGCCTGCGGCGTAAGTCGTTCAGAACGTGATGTGAAACGGCGGGCTGCAATGGCCCGCCGTTTTGCTTTTTGTCCTGACTGGGCGCTGTGAGGCGGTTTTGCGACAGAGCCGGGTCCAAGCGCCCCATGAGAACTCTTCTGGCGTTGCGTAAGCCGAATGTCAGGTCAGCTGGACGAAGCCGCTATTCGCCGTCAGTATTGGAGCGGGAGGTTCTTCCCTGTGCCGTTCGTCTGATGAGAGAAATTGGCAAAACAATAATTGCGATGATTGCTACGAGGATTGCCCCAAAGAAGTGATGTAACTTACTGCTCGCACGCCAAAATCCATGGGCTAACGTTGACGTGGCCAACAATATGCTCGCAATTAGGTTGCGCATGCAGCCTCCCCGAGTCTCACCTAATGTAGAGAGACAGTAGCAGAACCTATTTCCGGCACAAAGGGCTCATAATGACCATTGCGCTTGGGCTCAAGGACCACCCAAATGGGATGCCAAGTGCAAAGTGCCAACCTCCCGCGCGGCGTTTTCGTTTCAGTCGTCGTAGCCGCGCTTGTGGCGGCTCTTGGCGACCGCCTCTTTCACCACGCGGCCAAAGGATTTCTGGCGTGCGCGGGCGGCGGCGATGGATTCCGAATTGTACTGGTCCTCGCGCCGCAGCTTTTGCCAGCGTTCGAACCGGGACGTGTCGAGTGTGCCGTCCGACAGGGCGGCCTTGACGGCGCAGCCGGGTTCGCTGGCATGAGCGCAGTTGGAAAACCGGCACTGGGCTGCAAGGGTCTCGATATCGTCGAAGAGTTCTTCCAGCCCGTCGCTGCTTCCCGAAAGCTGCAATTCGCGCATGCCCGGTGTGTCGATCAGCCAGCCGCCGGCCAGTGTTGGACGCAAGGCGCGGTGGGTGGTGGTGTGGCGGCCTTTGCCGTCATCTGCGCGAATGTCCTGCGTCGCCTCGGCCT
This sequence comes from Marivita sp., assembly GCF_020055635.1. GTDB lineage: Bacteria > Pseudomonadota > Alphaproteobacteria > Rhodobacterales > Rhodobacteraceae > Marivita. The sequence continues at coordinate 20,999 of NZ_JAIPUT010000047.1, forward strand.
CTCCGGTCAGGGCGTTGCGCAGGGTGGTCTTGCCGACACCGGACGAGCCAAGAAGGGCAAGGGTCTGCGCATTGCTGCACCACGGGTTGAGGCGTTGCACGTCCTCCGCGTCCTTGGCGTTGATCGTGATTGCAGTCACCAGCGGGGACAGGCGTTCGGCCTGCCGTCTGAAGGCATCTGGATCGTCGCAGAGATCGGCCTTGGTCAGGATCACCAGCGGCAGCGCGTTCGACGCCAGCGCCAGAGCGAGGTAGCGTTCCAGCCGCGCAACGTTGAAATCGGCGTTGCAACTGGTGACAAGGCCCACGGTGTCGACATTGGCCGCGATGCGCTGGTCGCTGACGGTGTGGCCCGCCGCGCGACGGTGCAGGTCCGTCACCGGGTCAAGCCGCCGGATCGCGCTGGTGCCGTCGGTCAGCACCCAGTCGCCCACCGCGTAGGCGCCGGCGCTCTCGACGGGGATCAGGCGCAGCTCGCCCGCCTCGGACAGGGCGACAAGCTGGCTGCGATGCACTTCGGAAATGCGGGCCGGGAGGAGGGAGGCGTCGTCATCGGTCAGTTGACGCGCGAAGTGATCCGACCATCCGAGGTCGGCAGGGGTGTGGTTGGTCAAGGGAGTGATCCTGTCGCTGAGATACCTGCCCCGGAGGGGCATCTGTTCAGGCCGGTTCTTTGGCCGGGTGCGGCGATCAGCCTGTCACCCGCAGGGCGTTCACAATCTCCATCATGTCCTCCTGCAACTCAGCTTCTGTTTCGCACCAGTATAAGGCGCGGCGCGCGGCGCGCCAAGCGGCATCTGGTCATTTGACCGAACCGTTGCTAAGCGGACGCATGACTTTGCCATCCCATGCCACTGTCGCCTGCATCAAGTGGGGCACGCTATTCGGTCCGGACTACGTGAACCGGCTCTATTCCGGCGTGCGGCGCAACCTGTCCTGCCCGGTGCGGTTCATCTGCATGACCGAACATGCGGAGGGGCTGCACCCCGATATCGAAGTGCTGGATCTTCCGGTGGAGCCTTTTGCCGACCCGATGGCGGCTGCGCTGAAAGTCGCCAACCGCCAGGGCGCGATGCGCAAGGTGTCGCTGTTTCGCCCCGGATTGATCCCCGATCTGGAGGGGCCGGTTCTTGGCTTCGATCTGGACGTGGTGATCACCGGATCGCTGGACGATCTTCTGACGCTGGCGCCGGGGCACGTGGTGATGCGCCACGACTGGACCGAGGCGCGCAAGGGGCGGCCCACCGGGCATGGATCGGTGTTTCGCTATGATCCGGCGCTGCACGGGTTTCTGTATGGGGATCTGGCGGCAGATGCCTATGCGGAGGTCGAGACGGCGCGGGGATCAGAGCAGCGCTATACCTCGCACAAGGCGATGGACAACGCGGTTTTCACCTATATTCCGGGGAATTGGGTGGTGAGCTTCAAGTATGATTGCAACCCGTTTCCGGGCAATTACCTGTATCCCGCGCGCCTGCCCGAGGATGCGCGGGTGGTGTGTTTCCACGGTCGGCCCAAGATGCCAGAGGCGATCGACGGCTATCGCGGATCGTTGATCCGCTATGCCAAACCGACGGCGTGGTTGCAGGAGCACTGGGTGGACCGGGCGAAGGCCGATCTGGGAGAGCGCTGGGGATAGGAGGAGGATGCGTCGACGCATCCTCGTGTTTCCGTTGACGGAAACACTGGGGCTTCGCCCCAGACCCCGGGATATTTGAAAACCAGAGAAGAATGGACGCCTGTGCGGCTCGAGTCTTGCGGGTGCTGGCGCGAACGGGGTAAGAGCGGGCGAGTGCATTCGAGGGAAGGGCAACACCATGCGTCGAGTAGTTGTGACAGGCTTGGGATTGGTGACACCGCTGGCGGACGGGGTCGAGGCGAGTTGGTCGCGCCTGCTGGACGGGCAATCCGGCGCAGGTACGATCTCGAAATTCGATGCGAGCCATCTGGCCACGACCTATGCCTGCGAGGTGCCCTATGGCGATGGCACCGACGGGACGTTCAATCCTGATGCCTATCTCGACAAGAAAGAGCAGCGCAAGGTCGACGCGTTCATTCTGTTCGGCATGGCGGCGGCCTATCAGGCGGTTCGGGATGCCGATTGGATGCCCGAGGACGAAGACAGCCGGTTGCGCACGGGTGTGATGATCGGGTCGGGGATCGGTGGGCTCAATTCGATCGCCGAGACCGCCTTGCTGATCCGCGACAAGGGCCCCCGGCGGGTGTCGCCGTTCTTTATTCCGGGCGCGCTGATCAACCTGATCTCGGGCAACGTGTCGATCAAGTACGGCTTCAAGGGGCCGAACCATGCGGTTGTGACCGCCTGTTCCACCGGCGCGCATGCCATTGGCGATGCGGCGCGGCTGATCATGTTCGGCGATGCCGATGTCATGGTGGCAGGCGGAGCCGAGGCGGCGATCTCCGAGATCGGCATCGCGGGGTTCAACGCCTGCAAGGCGCTGTCCACCAAGCGCGGCGATGACCCCAAGGCGGCAAGCCGTCCGTATGACGCGGACCGCGACGGGTTCGTCATGGGCGAGGGCGCGGGTGTCGTTGTGCTTGAGGAATATGAGCACGCCAAGGCGCGCGGGGCGAAGATTTATGCCGAGGTTTGCGGATATGGCCTGTCGGGGGATGCCTATCACATCACCGCGCCGTCCGAGGATGGCGAAGGCGGCGAGCGGTCGATGCGGGCGGCGTTGAAGCATGCGGGACTCGAACCCGCGGATATCGACTACATCAACGCGCATGGCACGTCGACCATGGCGGATGTGATCGAACTGGGCGCGGTCGAGCGGATGATGGGTGACGCTGCGGGCAAGGTCACCATGTCCTCGACCAAGTCGGCCACCGGGCATTTGCTGGGGGCCGCAGGCGCGATCGAGGCGATCTTCTCGATCCTCGCGATCCGCGACCAGGTGGCGCCGCCGACGATCAACCTGGACACGCCTGCGGTGGAGACGGCGGTCGATCTTGCGCCGAAGGTAAAGAGGGAACGGCCCATCACCTATGCGCTGTCCAATTCTTTCGGCTTTGGCGGGACCAATGCCAGCGTCGTCTTCGGAAAGGTGGATCGCTAGATCATGTGGCGGAACATTGCGTCCAATGCGCTGACCTTTCTGGTCGTGCTGTTTTTCCTGTTCGGGGGCGCCCTGATCTGGGCGCAGAACACCTATGTCTCGGAAGGGCCGTTGGAGCAGCCGATCTGCGTTCAGGTCGAACGCGGCACGAATTTCCGGCGGGTGTCCGAGGCGCTGGCCGCGGATGGCGCCGTTTCGAGTGCCGCGCTGCTCAGGATCGGGGCGGATTACGCCGGCAAGACCGCCGAGTTGAAGGCGGGGTCGTTTCTTGTGCCCGAGGGCGCGTCGATGGACCAGATCGTCGATATCGTCACCCGCGGCGGGGCGAGCACCTGTGGCACCGAGGTTGTCTATCGGGTCAGCATCAACCGCGCCACGGTGCAGGTGCGCGAGTTGGACCCGGCGTCGGGGCGGTTCGTGGAAATTGCAGAGTTCAATCCGGCGGAAGAGGCCGAGCCTGCCGAATATACCGAGGTGAAGGCCGAGGCCGATACGCGCTACCGGGTGGCCCTGGCCGAAGGCGTGACCAGCTGGCAGATCGTGCAGGAACTGGGACAGATCGACATTCTCGAGGGGGAGGTCGCGGAGATTCCCGCCGAAGGGTCGTTGGCGCCGGACAGCTATGAGATCGCGCCGGGAGACAGCCGGACCGAGCTGCTGTCGCGCATGGCGTCGGCGCAGGAGCGTATTCTGGCCGAGGCCTGGGCGAACCGCCAGGACGGGTTGCCGCTGGACAGCCCGGAAGAGGCGCTCATCCTGGCGTCGATCATCGAGAAGGAAACCGGCACGCCGGACGAGCGCTTCCTGGTGTCGAGCGTGTTCAACAACCGGCTTGAACAGGGCATGCGGCTTCAGACCGACCCGACGGTGATCTACGGCATCACGGAGGGCCAGGGCGTGCTGGGGCGCGGAATCCGGCAAAGCGAATTGCGGGCCGAGACCCCCTGGAACACCTATGTGATCGACGGGCTGCCGCCGACGCCGATCGCCAATCCGGGGCGGGCGAGCATCGAGGCGGCGCTGAATCCGGACGAGACGGGATACATCTTCTTTGTCGCCAAGACGCTTGATCCGTCGGACGGGCACAATTTCGCGGTCACATTGGCCGAGCATAACGAGAATGTCGCGGCGTACCGGGCGCTCGAGGCGCAGCGGGACAATTGAGCCTGATCCGGACTGAGTGTGTGGCCCTGACATGGGTGTGACCGAGCTTCTGTTGATCGGGGCGGCGGTGTTCGTGATCGCGGGAACGGTCAAGGGGGTGGTCGGCATCGGCCTGCCCACTGCGGCAATCAGCATGTTGACCCTGTTCATCGACCCGCGCATGGCGATTGCCCTGGGTTTGGGGCCGGTGCTGGCGTCGAATGCCTGGCAAATCTGGACGATGGGCGATCTGCGTGGCTCGATCAGGCGTTACTGGGTGTTCGCGGTTTTTCTGGGGGCAAGCGTCTTTCTGACCGTGACCCTTTCAGCCGACATCTCAGAGCGCGTGATTTTCCTTGCGATCGGCATATCGATCGTCGCGTTCTCGGTGATTCATCTGAATTTCACCATGCCGCCCATGCCGGATCGTCATGACCGGGTGGCGCAGGTCGGGTTTGGCACCCTGTCCGGGATTCTGGGCGGGCTTTCGGGGGTCTGGATTGCTCCGATCATCATGTATCTGAGCGCGCGGAACCTGTCGAAAGACGCGTTCGTGCGGGCGTCCGGGATGCTGTTGTTCGTGGGCAGCGTGCCTTTGGTGGCCGCCTATGTGCAGCAGGGATTCCTGACGCAGGAGATTGCCGGTGTTTCGCTGGTGTTGGTGCTGCCGACGCTGATCGGTTTTGCGCTTGGCGCGCGGTTGCGTTCACGGATGTCGAACGAGAAGTTCCGCAAGGTGCTGCTCTACGTGTTCCTCATCCTGGGGCTGAACCTGCTGCGGCGGGGGCTTTTCTGAGCCTTGCGCGTGGTGGTTAACAGGACCTGAATCACTTCAATTTGTGTGTGACGCATGGATTTCGTGCCCTTGGGCGCGAGATCTTGCGCGGGTCTTAACCCGTCGCGCGCCGCGTTAGGCGGTTCTTTCCTGTCTTGCTGTCTTTTGGTCGGTGCCTGCTAGGCATCAACAGGTTGCGGTATGTTCCGTGGCCTGCCGGTGCGTCGATGGACGGAGATCCATTCAGCACAGGAGGCAGGGATCGCATGGTTTTGATCACTGCAGAAGAAACGGGCAGCGCGCTTGAGACCGAGCGCGATGCCATTGCGCAGGAATTGCGGACCATCCGCGAGACGGTGGCGGTGCTGCGCAGCAAGGTGGAGGCCGGGGAGGCGGGCACAGCCAGCGAGGCGTCGAAGGTGCTTGCTGATTTGCGGACCTGGTTGAAACACGCCAAGGAAACGGAGGTTCAGATTGAAAGACATCGCCGAGAACATGCGGGCATCCAGGGAAGCTATGGGCTTGACCTCGATGCCGCGCGGGACGCGGTCGGGTGCCGACTTGATCGCCTCCGTCAGTGTTGCCGAGAAAGACGCGTTTCTGAGTAGTCTTGAAGAGGTGGACGGGGCGCTTCTGGCGTTGCCCTACCTGTTCGAGTTCTGGGCACATCCGCACCAGTTGCCTCCAGAGGGGGATTGGCGGTCGTGGGTGATCCTTGGTGGGCGCGGCGCGGGGAAAACCCGCGCCGGTGCCGAATGGGTGCGGTCCATGGTCGAAGGATCGCGGCCTTTGGACACCGGGTCTGCCCGGCGCGTGGCGCTGGTGGGCGAGACGCTGGACCAGGTGCGCGAGGTGATGATCTTTGGCGACAGCGGGATCATGGCCTGTTCGCCGCCCGACCGGCGGCCCGAGTGGCTGGCGACGCGGCGGATGCTGCGCTGGCCCAACGGGGCCGAGGCGGTGGCCTGTTCGGCGCATGATCCGGAATCGTTGCGCGGGCCGCAGTTCGATGCGGCCTGGGTCGATGAATTGGCCAAGTGGAAGCGCGCGCAGGAGGCGTGGGACATGTTGCAGTTCACGCTGCGGCTGGGGACGTATCCGCGGGTCTGCGTGACGACGACGCCGCGGAATGTGGCTGTCTTGAAGGATTTGCTGGCCGCGCCGTCGACGGTTGTGACGCGCGCGCCGACCGAGGCGAACCGGGCCTATCTGGCGTCGTCGTTCCTCGACGAGGTGCGGGCGCGCTATGCGGGCACCCGGTTGGGGCGGCAGGAGCTGGACGGCGATCTGCTCGATCAGGCCGAGGGGGCCTTGTGGTCGATGGAGGCTTTGGAAGGCGCGCGGTGTTCGGAGGTGCCCGCATTTGACCGGATCGTGGTGGCGGTCGATCCGACCGCATCGAGCGGCAAGGGGTCGGATGCCTGCGGGATTGTCGTGGCCGGCGTGGTTACGGACGGGCCGCCGCAGGATTGGCGCGCGGTGGTGCTTGAGGATTGCACGGTGCAGGGGGTGTCGCCGCTTGTCTGGGCGCGGCGGGCGATCACGGCGATGGAGCGCTGGGGCGCACATGCGCTGGTGGCCGAGGTCAACCAGGGCGGTGACATGGTGGAGGCGGTGTTGCGGCAGGTCGATCCGATGGTGCCGGTTGTGCGGGTGCATGCGTCGAAATCCAAAGGCGCGCGGGCCGAGCCGGTGGCGGCGTTGTACGAGCAGGGGCGCGTGGCGCATTTCGGTGTGTTCGATGCGCTGGAAGACGAGATGTGCCAGATGACGCGGCTGGGCTACCAGGGATCGGGGTCGCCGGACCGGCTGGATGCGCTGGTCTGGGCACTGACCGATCTGGTGATCGCGCGGGCGGCGGAATGGCGTGTGCCGCGGGTTCGGACGTTGCGCCGCTGAGCGCACGGTATGGTTTCCAGCCGTTAACCTTTGGCCGGTAGGTTGGTTTCATCGAAAGACGGGTGCGTCTGGGGGTGGTCGGGCCGGGTCGAGAGCCTGTCCCGGCCGCGCCTGAAACGAAACGGATTTGCGAGGAGCATGGGCAGCATGGTGTGGGATGTCTTTCGGCGGGGACGCAAGGAAGTGGCCGGGGTAGAGGCCAAGGCCAGTGCCACCGGGCCGGTCGTGGCCTGGCAGAACATGGGGCGCGTGGCGTGGTCGGCGCGGGATACGGCGTCGCTGACGCGGACGGGGTTTACCGGGAACCCGGTGGGGTTCCGGGCGGTCAAGCTGATCGCGGAGGCGTCGGCGGCGATGCCGCTGGTGTTGCAGGATGCGGCACAGCGCTACGAGGTGCATCCGGTGTTGGACCTGTTGCGCCGTCCGAACCCGGCGCAGGGGCAGGCGGAACTGTTCGAGGCGTTCTACGGGCAGCTCTTGTTGTCCGGGGACGGGTATTTCGAAGCGGTGGGTGCTGGTGGCGTGCCGGGAGAGCTGCATGTGCTGCGGTCGGACCGGATGAAGCTGGTGCCGGGGCCGGATGGCTGGCCTGTGGCCTATGAATACGGGGTGGGCGGCAAGGCGCATCGGTTCGAGATGGGGGAAGGCGCGCGGCCTGTGTGCCATGTGAAGGCGTTTCATCCGCAGGACGATCATTACGGGCTGAGCCCGATGGTGGCGGCGGCGCAGGCGCTGGACGTACACAACGCGGCCTCGCGCTGGTCCAAGGGATTGCTGGACAATGCGGCGCGGCCCTCGGGGGCGATCGTCTATCACGGCACGGATGGCGTGTCGGGGATGGGGACCGATCAGTACGACCGGCTGGTTGAGGAGATCGAGTCGCATCACATGGGCGCGCGCAATGCCGGGCGGCCGATGCTCCTGGAAGGCGGGCTGGACTGGAAACCGATGGGGTTTTCGCCCTCGGACATGGAGTTCCAGAAAACCAAGGAAGCGGCGGCGCGCGAGATCGCGGTGGCGTTCGGGGTGCCTCCGATGCTGCTGGGGATTCCCGGCGAGGCGACATTTGCCAATTACGCAGAGGCGCATCGGGCGTTCTACCGCCTGACGGTGTTGCCGCTGGTGGCGCGGGTGACGGCGGTGCTGTCGGCCTGGCTGTCCGAGCATGCGGGACAGGAGGTCGTGCTCAAGCCCGATCTGGACCAGGTGCCCGCGCTGGCGGCGGAGCGCGATGCGCAATGGGCGCGGGTGGCACGGGCGGAGTTCCTGACGGCGGCGGAAAAGCGTGCGCTGCTGGGCTTGCCGGTGCTGGCCGATGAGTGAGCCGCGCGGAGGGTACGAGCCGTTCGATTGCGCGCCCGCCTTGCGCCTGGAGGCGCATGAACGGGTGACGCAGCTGCGGTTCGAGGGGATCTCGGCCCGGCTGGACCGGATCGAGGGTCTTATCGAGCGGCTGGAGCGGCGGGTGTGGCTGGCGGTGTACGGCGTCGCGGCGGCGGTGCTGGCGGATGTGTTCCTGAAGTTTGTTCAGGTGACGCCATGAGGGAGTACGGGATGGATTTGGAACGGAAGTTTTGCCGGTTCGACGCGGATGTGACCGTAACCGATGGCTGCGTGATCGAGGGCTATGCCTCGCGGTTCGGGGATTGCGATCAGGGCAATGATATCGTGGCATCAGGGGCTTACGCGGCGTCGTTGACGCGGTTGGCCGCGCAGGGCCGTGCGGTCAAGATGTTGTGGCAGCACGATCCGGCGCAGCCGATCGGGATCTGGGACACGGTGCACGAGGATGCAACGGGGTTTTATGTGAAAGGCCGGTTGCTGGAGAGCGTGGCGCGCGGTCGGGAGGCGGCGGCGCTGGTGGCGGCGGGGGCGATTGACGGGCTGTCCATCGGGTATCGCACCAAGGCCGCGACGAAGGACAAGCAGGGCCGGAGGGTTCTGACGGAACTGGAGCTGTGGGAGGTGTCGCTGGTGACGTTCCCGATGCTGCCCAGTGCGCGGGTCGCGGCCAAGGGGGAGCATCCCGAGACGGCGGACCTGCGGGAGATGGCACGCCTGATCCAAGAGGCGCGCCGGACATTGGTGGACGGCTGACGGCCACCCTTCAGAGATGGGAAAATCGGGATGAGTGAGACCGGGACAACGTCGCGGAGCGGGGAAGATCTGTCTCCGTTCACCCAGGTGGGTGACGCAGTGGCGGGACTGGTGGCCGACATACGCCGCCAGCGGGACGATTTCGACAGAAAGCTACAGGAACAGGAAAAGCGAATGACCAAGTTCGAACAGAAGACCGCCTTTGCGGGACGCCCTGCGCTGGCAGGGGGCGTGAAGACCGAAGACGTGCATTATCAAGCGTTCGATGCCTATCTGCGCACCGGTGACGACGATGCGCTGCGCGGGCTGGAACTGGATGTGAAATCCATGTCCACTGTCGTGAACGGCGATGGCGGGTTTCTGATTGACCCGGTGACATCGGACACCATTCAGGGCGTGCTGAAGAGCAGCGCATCGCTGCGCGCTGTGGCGTCGGTCGTGAATGTCGAGGCGTCGAGCTATGACGTGCTGATCGACCAGGGCAATGCCGGTGCGGGCTGGGCCGACGAGGTTGCGTCGCGGTCCGAGACCGGGACACCGACCATCGACCGCATTTCGATCAAGCTGCACGAGCTGAGCGCGATGCCCAAGGCAAGCCAGCGGTTGCTGGACGACACGGCGTTCGACATCGAAACATGGCTTGCGGGCAAGATCGCGGACACGTTTTCGCGCGCGGAAGCGGGCGCGTTCATCACGGGTGATGGCAGTGACAAGCCGCGTGGGTTTCTGACCCATCCGGCGGTGGACAACGACGTCTGGGAGTGGAGCAATATCGGCTATGTGCCGACAGGTGTGGACGGGTCCATCGGCAATGGCGACGCGTTGATCGAGCTCGTCTATGCGCTGGGGGCGGAATACCGCGCCAATGCGGTGTTCGTGATGAACTCCAAGACCGCCGGCACGCTGCGCAAGCTGAAGGATGCCGATGGGCGTCATCTGTGGTCGGACGGGTTCACGAGCGGAGAGCCTGCGCGTCTGCTGGGTTATCCGGTGCTGATCGCCGAGGACATGCCGGACATCGCGTCGGGGGCAAATGCGATTGCATTTGGCGATTTCCGCGCCGGTTACACGATTGCCGAACGCCCCGATCTGCGGGTGCTGCGTGATCCGTTCAGCGCCAAGCCGCATGTGCTGTTCTACGCGACCAAGCGTGTCGGCGGCGACGTGAGCGATTTTGCCGCGATCAAGCTGCTGCGCTTCGCCATCGCCTAAACGGTGATTGCGGACATGGGGAGGGCGGTGCGGGCCGTCTTCCTCATGGGGCGCGCGCCGGTGTGCCGGCGTTGTCTAGCCGCTCCCTCCGTCCGAGCAGCGGCGGCGGCGCGCGTCCGACAACATACCGGCCTCTGAACGAGGGACAGGTTTGCGGGGAACACGAGATGTACTTGATTGAAGAGAGCCTGATTGACGACGTGGCCCTGCCGGTGGCGCGGTTGCGCGACCATTTGCGGCTGGGCAGCGGGTTCGTCGAGGACGGGCTTCAGGACGGTTTGCTGGGCGGGTTTCTGCGCGCGGCGATGGCGGCGGTGGAGGCGCGGACCGGCAAGGCGCTGCTGGTGCGGGATTTCCTGCTGAGCCTGCATCGCTGGCGCGATGTGACGGGGCAGGTGCTGCCGATTGCGCCGGTGCGTCTTGTGACGCAGTTCACTTTGGTGGATGCGTTCGGTGCTGGATCGGTTGTGGATGCGGCGCGCTATGCGCTGGTGGCGGATGGCGACGCGCCGAAGCTGGTGCCGATGGGGGACTGTCTGCCGTCCATTCCCGAGCATGGCAGTGTCGAGGTTCGGTTCCGGGCCGGGATGGCGGAGGGGTTCGGTGATCTGCCCGCCGATCTGGCGCAGGCGGTGATGCTGCTGGCGGCGCATTACTACGAATACCGGGACGAGACCGCTTTGGGACAGGGCTGCATGCCGTTCGGCGTGACCAGCCTGATCGCGCGCTATCGCCCGGTGCGGCTGGGGTTCGGGGCATGAGCGGGCCGCGGCTGACATCGAAGCTGGTACTGGAGCGGCTGGAGGCGGTGCCCGATGGCGCGGGTGGAATGCATGAAAGCTGGGTGGCTTTGGGGGTGCTGTGGGGAGAGGTCAAACCCCGGTCCGGGCGCGAGACTGTCGGGGATGCGGGGCAGGTGTCTTTGACCGGGTT
>NZ_JAIPUT010000049.1 GCF_020055635.1 Marivita sp.
CTTCCATCGTCTCGGGGGCCACACCCGCGCAGTTCACCGTGATGAATGGCGCGCTGGCGCGGTTGGAATGCGCGTGGACATAGCGCGCCGCGATTTCCTTGCCGCAGCCCGCCGGCCCCGACAGCAGCACCCGACCGTTGGATTTCGTCACCTTGTCGAGATTCGACACCAGCGCGCGATAGGCGGCACATTCGCCGACCATCTGCGCCACGTCGGTCTCGCGGCGCTTGAGCTTCTGGTTCTCGCGGCGCAACCGGCTTGTTTCCATCGCGCGGCGAATGACGACCAGCAACTGGTCGATATTGAACGGCTTTTCGATGAAGTCGTAGGCGCCCTGCTTGATCGCGGCGACCGCGATCTCGATGTTGCCATGGCCCGAAATGATGACCACCGGCACATCCGGATTGTCGCGCTTGACGGTCTTGAGGATGTCGATCCCGTCCATGTTGCTGTCCTTGAGCCAGATATCAAGGATCAGCAACGAAGGCTCTTCGGTGTTGATCTCGGCCATCGCTTCGGAAGAGTTTCCGGCCAACCGCGTGGTGTAGCCCTCGTCTTCCAGAATATCGCCGATCAGTTCGCGGATATCGCGCTCATCATCTACAATCAGAATGTCACTCATCGTTTCACCTTTGTCCCACTTTAATCATCATGTCTCGAATTCCGGGTCGGCCAGCGCCTTGTCGGCCTGGTCCTTGTTGTCATTTTCGGGCTGTTCCGCAGCGATCATCACCGGCAGCCGGATCACCGCCATCGCACCGCGCCGGTCGGTGCCCTCAAAGGCGTCAGCAGGTTCGAGCCCCAGCGTGCCGCCATGTTCCTCGATGATCTTCTTGACGATCGGAAGGCCCAGCCCGGTGCCCTTGTCGCGCGTCGTCACATAGGGTTCAAACAGCCGCGAGGCGTCCTCGGGCAGCCCGATCCCGTTATCCGCGATGCGAATCTCGACGCTGTGATCGTCGCGGGTACAGGTGACGTGAATCTCTGGTTGAATCACGGCATCTGGATTCACTTCCATATATGTTTCAATGGCTTCACCGGCGTTCTTCATCAAGTTCGTGAAGGCCTGACCGATCATCGTCGCGTCGATCTCGGCCGGAATGCCATCGGGTGGCACATCGGTCACAAACCGCACATCGGGCTGGCCTGTCTCCTGCAACAGCACGACACCGCGCAGGATATTCACCAGGTCCTCCGGCTTGCGATCCGGCTCGGGCATCCGCGCGAACTTGGAAAACTCGTCGACAATGCGCCGCAGGTCGTTGGTCTGCCGGATGATGACCTCGGTCATCTGTTCGAGATGACTGGCGTCCTCATCCTCGAGGTGCCGGCGGAATTTGCGCCGGATGCGTTCGGCGGACAACTGGATCGGGGTCAGCGGGTTCTTGATCTCGTGGGCGATCCGCCGCGCGACATCGCCCCAGGCGGCCATGCGCTGGGCGCTGACCAGATCGGTCACGTCGTCAAAGGCGATCACATAGCCTTCGAGGCTGCCATCTTCGCGCCGCCGCGTCGACAGACGGACCAGCAGGTTTTCCAGACGCCCCTCGCGCGACACCTTGATTTCTTCCTGCGCGGTTTCGATGCGGTGCTCGCGCAGACGTTCGAAAAGCGGGCCGAACTCGGGAACGGCGACGGTGATCTGCACGCTGCGCTGGTTCTCCTGCCAGCCCAGCAACCGTTCGGCCGAGCGGTTCACGAAGGTCACGCGCCCATCGGGGTCCAGACCCACCACCCCGGAGGTCACGGAGGTCAGAACGGAATCGAACAAACGCTGGCGGCGTTCGATCTGACGGGTGTTGTCGAGCAGCGTTTCGCGCTGGCCCTTGAGCTGTCGGGTCATCTGGTTGAAGTAGCGGCCGAGCATTGCGATCTCGTCGTCACCGTCTTCCTCGAGCACCTGCACGTCAAGATCGCCGGACCCGACGCGCTGCGCCGCACCGGTCAACCGGCCCACAGGGCGGCTCAGACGTTCCGCGAACCACAGCCCCAGCCAGACGGCGGCAAGGATCAGCAGGAATGCGAACCCCAGGTAGAGCAGCGCGAAATCGAACAGCACGCGCCCCCGGTCGTTTTCCTGTTGCTGGTAGAACCGCGCGGTGGCCTGCGTATCGTCGAGCAGGTTCAGGATCTGCCCGTCCACCTCGCGGGTGATGAAAAGATACCGGTCGGTGAAGGCCAGCAGCGGGACCATCGCCCGCAGCTCGTTGTTGTCCCAGTCCTGCACCAGTGCGAGGCCGTTCTCGTTCGCCTCGGAGAACACGGCTGCTGTCGGGCGTTCATAGTCGAACAGGTATGAGCCTTCGCCGCGGGCACGAATTTCCCCTGCACCGTCAATGACATAAGCTTCGCGAAGCCCGCGCTGGATCTGCGCCTGCCCCTGGCTGAGCGCCTGCCGGAGTTCGCCGTCATCCATGATGAAGGTGGCGCGGCGGTTGGCGTCGAGGAAGGCCGCCAGGGCCTGCGCATCCTGCGACAGCGCCTCGCGATGTTCCTCTTCGTAAGCTTCGGCCGCGGACAGGGACGCGCCGACGACGTTGCGCACCCGGTCGGAAAACCATGTTTCGAGGCCGATATTGATGGTCAGCACGGCAAAGACCGCCACGGTGATCGTCGGCAAGAGCGCCATCAGCGCAAAGGCCCCGGTCAAGCGCAGATGCAAACGCGATCCGGCGGACTTGGCGCGCCGCGCGGCGATCAGGTTGACCACGCGCCGCAGCACCAGCGCGGCCAGCAGCAACACGTAGATCAGGTCGGCCAGCAGAACCAGCCGCAGGTTGAACTGCGCCCCGGTGCCGCTGTCGAGCGGGCCGAGAACAAGGATGGTTGCAACGGCGAGAACAGGCCCGAGCAGCACCAGACCAAGGGTCAGGGCGTTCTGATAGCGCCGCTGTCGGCGCATCCGGCTGAGCCGGGTCCAATTCAAGGAGCGTGCCCAGGTGGCCACAGCCAACCCCCGCCTTTATGTGCCGCGCAGCCCGGCCACCACCATATTATGTGTTTCCGCCACACTACGTCACCGGCGGAACACTATTATGTGGCAGTTTTACATCAACTTGCGGCGCCGTGTCACCTGAATATCGAGGTCGGTGATCTTCTTTCTGAGGGTATTTCGATTAATTCCCAGCAAATCGGCACATTTTGCCTGGTTTCCGCCGGTCGCCTCGAGCGCGATCTCGATCAGCGGGGCCTCGATCTCGCGCAGGATTCGCGGATAGAGGCCGGGCGGCGGCAACATCGTGCCATGCAGGTCGAAATAGCGGCGCAGGTGACGCGCGACCGAGGCGCTCAGTTTCTCGCTGTCGCCGCCGCGCAGCACCGGGCCGGTCTCGGGCTGGTTGCCCAGAACGTTCTCGACCTCGGCGCGGGTGATTTCATCGGCACGCGATGTCAGGCTGAGCCGGCGCACCACGTTTTCAAGCTGCCGCACGTTTCCGGGCCAGCTATAGGCGCGGAACAAATCGGCGGCGTCTTCCGACAGCCAGCGCTTGGCGCCGCCTTCACGTTCGGCGCGGGCCAGGAAATGGTCACTCAGCAACGCGATGTCGTCCACCCGTTCGCGCAGGGACGGCACGGCGATCGTTGCACCGCTGATGCGGTAATAGAGGTCTTCTCGCACGCCGCTGTTGGAAATGCCCTGCCCCGGATCGGTCTGGCTGGTGGCGATGAAGCGCGGAACATTGTCGCCGGGGCCGTCCATCATGCGGACGATCCGGGCCTGTACCTCGTCGGGCACATCCGCCAGTTCGTCGATCAGGAGCGTGCCGCCCCGGACCCGCGCGAGAATACGCGCCGGGCCCTCGATGTCGGACAGGTCGTTGGCGGTCACCGTGACGAAGGGCAAGGACCGGCGATCGGAGAAATCATGCAGCGCCTTGGCGATCAGCGACTTGCCGGTTCCGGATTCGCCGCAGATCAGCACCGGCAGATCGGTGTTCATCACCTTGGCCACCAGCCGGTAGAGCGCCTGCATCGCGGGCGTCTTGCCGATCAGCGGCAGATCGTCGGGCGCATCGCTGGGCGTGATATCGGATGCCGGGCGCGGCGACCGGGTGCGGGAATCCAGCGCCTTGGCCGTGCGCTTCATCAGGTCCGGCAGGTCGAAGGGCTTGGGCAGGTAATCATAGGCTTCGGCCTCGGCGGCCTGGATCGCCGTCATGATCGTGTTCTGCGCCGAGATCACGATCACCGGCAGGTCGGGCCGGTCCTGGGCGATCTTGGGCAACATCTCGAGCCCGTTGCCGTCGGGCATGATCACGTCGGAAATCACCACGTCGCCCTTGCCCTCGGCGACCCAGCGCATCAGCGTGGTGAGCGACGAGGTGGCGTGCACCTTGCAGCCCGCCCGGGTCAGGGCCTGCGTGAGAACCGTGCGGATCGTGCGGTCGTCATCCGCGACAAGTACCGTGCCATCCATCAGTCTGAGTCCTTTTGTTTACGCGGTGCCTGCGGCAGCGAAATGCGAAAGCGTGTCTTTCCGGGAACCGAGTCCACCGCGACCCAGCCGTCGTGATCCGAGATGATCTTGCTGACCAGCGCGAGGCCCAGCCCGGTGCCGTTTTCGCGGCCCGAGACAAAGGGGTCGAACACGTCGCCCCGGATCTCGGGCGGCAGGCCCGGCCCGTCGTCGATCACCTCGACCTGAAGCGGCAGCGACTGCCCCGAGCCATCGGCGCGGCGGAGGCTGTAGCTGTGCTCGTAATAGGTGTGCAGCCGGATCGTGCCGCCCTGCTTGGGATCGGCGGCCTCGGACGCGTTCTTGATGAGGTTCATGAAGACCTGGAGCAGCTGGTCGCCATCGGCGAGCGCCATCGGCAGCGAGGGGTCATAATCCTCGATGATCCGCATATGCGCGCCGAAGCCCAGCAGCGCGGAGCGGCGCGCCCGGTCGAGCAGGTCATGCAGGTTCACCGGTTTGCGCTCGGGCACGGACAGGTTGCCGAACTGTTCGACCTGTTCCAGCAGTTTCACGATGCGGCGGGTTTCGGCGACGATCAGGTCGGTCAGCTCAAGGTCGCCGCTGTTGAGGTTCATGCTCAGCAGTTGCGCGGCACCGGTGATCCCGGCGAGGGGATTCTTGATTTCATGCGCCAGCATTTCCGCCATGCCGATGGCCGACTTGGCGGCGGATTTCACCGTCTGGCTCTGGTTCACCCGGCCGGCAAGCTCGCGCGGGCTGATCAGCAGGATCATGCAGCCCTCGTGGCCCTGAACCGGCGCGATCTGAAGATTGCAGACCAAGGGCGGCCGCGAGCCCGGACCGATATCGACATCGTTGACGAAAAGGGGCGTGCCGTTCTGACGCGCCCGGGCGAGGCTTTTTTCCATCGGGGCATCGACGGTCAGCCGGTCCCAGACCGGTTGCCCGCGCAGCCACTTGGCCGAGTTGTTCATGAACCCCTCTGCCGCCGGGTTCATGTCGAGGATGCGTTCGTCGCCGTCGATGACGATCGCCGGAACCGGCAGCGATGACCAGATGGAGGCTTCGTCCACCGCCTTCGGGCGACCGGATTCGTCGTTCATGCCGCCTGCCTCTTGCCTGTCAGCAGCGCATCGGGCAGCGCCGCAAATACGAATCCGGGGTCTTTCGCGGTCAGGATCGCCTGGCGCAGGTCCGAAGGGGTGCCAGCGTCGTCCATGTACCAGCCAAGATGCTTGCGCGCGACGCGGCTGCCCAGGTCGCGGCCGTAGAAGCCAAGCATGGCGTCGTAATGCCCGCGCACCAGGTCGACCAACGCCGTGCCGGTTGGAATCACCGGCCTTGGCGTGCCATAGATGTCGGCCGCGATTTCGGCCAGCGCCCACGGACGGCCCTGAGCGCCACGGCCGACCATGACGCCATCGGCGCCGCTTTGGGACAGCGCCGTGCGGGCAGTAGCGGTGTCGACGATGTCGCCATTGGCCACGACGGGGATCGACACGGCCTGTTTGATCGGCCGGATGGCGCGCCAGTCGGCACGGCCCTTGTAGAACTGGCAGCGGGTGCGGCCGTGAATCACGATCATCGCGATTCCGATGGCTTCGGCGCGTTGGGCCAGTTCGGCCGCGTTATGCGATCCGTCATCCCAGCCGAGCCGGGTTTTCAGCGTCACGGGCACGTCGACCGCGCCCACCACCGCCTCGATCAGCCGGCAGGCGTGATCCAGATCGCGCAACAGCGCCGAGCCGGAGTAGCCGCCGACCACCTTCTTGGCCGGGCAGCCCATGTTGATGTCGATCACCCGCGCCCCCATGGCTGCGACCCTGCGGGCCGCCTCGGCCATCGCCTCGGGGGTGCGGCCAGCCAGTTGCACCGAGGTGTTGGCGATGTCCGCGCCAAGCTCGGCCTTTTCGCGGCTGCCGGGGCGCGCCGTCAGGAACTCACCGCTCGCGATCATTTCGGACACGACACGCCCCGCTCCGAAGCGCGACACCAGGCTGCGGAAGGGCAGATCGGTGATTCCGGCCAGCGGGGCCAGCAGCACCGGCGGAGACATCAATGTTTGTGGAACCGACGGAGACACCGTTATCAATCCTTGCTGAATGAGTTTGAGCTACGCCTTGCCTGCACACCATTCAATGATATCAGCCTGAAAAACAGACCAACCGAACGCACTTGCCTAATTTTTAGGCAAGCCAACCGGGGCGATTGCACAGGACCCGAACAGACCGTAGACCAAAGACAGGTTTTCGAGGGGTTTGAAGATGAAAGTCCGGCTGGGCAATGGGTACGATGTTCACAAGTTCGGGCCGGGCGATCACGTCGTTCTGTGTGGCGTGAAAGTTCCGCATGATCAGGGGCTTGTGGGGCATTCCGATGCGGATGTCGGGATGCACGCCCTTACCGACGCTTTGTACGGCGCGTTGGCCGCCGGGGATATCGGACGGCACTTTCCGCCCTCAGACCCGCAATGGAAGGGCGCGCAGAGCGACATTTTCCTGAAACATGCCGTCCAGATGGTCCGCGACGCGGGATTCGCCGTCAGCAATGTCGATTGCACGCTGGTCTGCGAATTCCCGAAAATCGGCCCCCATGCCGAGGCGATGCGGGCCGCGCTGGCCGCAATCATGTCCATTCCCGTTGACGATATCTCGGTCAAGGCGACCACGTCGGAAAAGCTGGGCTTCACCGGCCGGGGCGAGGGAATCGCCGCCATCGCCACAGCCGCTCTGGTGGCGCCATGATGAAGCTTGTCGCCACGTTTTTCGGCGTCGGATACCTGCGCCCTGCCCCGGGCACCTGGGGGTCGCTGGCCGCCCTGCCCGTCGCCTATGCCATCCTGTCCTTCGGCGGGTTCTGGCTGCTGCTGAACCTGACCTTTTTCGTCTTCGTGTCGGGCTGGATCGCCACGCGCGAGGTGACGCGCGGCCAGGTCGACCATGACCCGGATTATATCGTCATCGACGAGGTTGCCGGCCAGTGGGTCGCCCTGTTTCCGGTCGGGTATGGCGCGATGATGATGTCGGTCGAGTTGTGGCAGTTGTATCCCGGCTGGATCGCGGCCTTCCTGCTGTTCCGGCTGTTCGACATCTGGAAGCCGTGGCTGGTGGGCAAGGCGGATGCGCGCAACGATCCGCTTGGGGTGATGGTGGATGACGTGATCGCCGGGGTGTTCGCGGCCATCGGCGTGATTGCCCTTGCGGCGCTGTTCCACATGGTGCTGATGTGACCGAAACCCTGGCGCAGGAGGTGCTTCGGCTGGCAGTCGAGGCGGGAGCGAGTGTCACCACCGCCGAAAGCTGCACCGGCGGCATGGTGGCGGCGGCGATCACCGATTGCGCCGGGTCCTCGGCCGTATTCGAGCGCGGATTCGTCACCTATTCCAACGCCGCCAAGACCGAGATGCTGGGCGTCCGGCCCGCCACCCTCGAGGCGCATGGCGCGGTGTCGGAAGAGGTCGTGCTGGAAATGGCGCTGGGCGCACGCGGTGCGGCGGGGGCGACGCTTGCGGTGTCGATCAGCGGCATCGCGGGGCCCGGCGGATCCGAGCGCAAACCCGAGGGGCGTGTCTGTTTCGGGCTTGCCACCCCCCACGCCGTACAGACCAAGACGGTCGAATTCGGCGCGTCTGGCCGGGCGCAGGTGCGCGCGGCGGCGCGGGACGAAGCGTTGCGCCTTCTGATCGCGGCGCTGAAAGACGGTCAGGTATAAAGCTCGGCCGCGCGCCGTTCGAAGGCGCGCACGATGCGCTGCATGGCTTCGTAAAAGAACATGCCCGCCGCCCCTTGCAGGATGCGGTTCTTGAATTCGAAATCGACGAAGAACGTCACTTCGACCCCGCCGTCCACATCCTTGAAGCCCCAGTTCGAATGCATGTGGCGGAACGGCCCATCCAGGTATTCGGTGTCGATCTTCATGACCTCGGGCCACAGCACCACCCGGCTTCCAAAGCGTTCGCGGAAGACCTTGAAGCTGATCACGAGGTCGGCCAGCATCACCTCGTGATCGCCCCGATCCTCGCGCGAGCGGATGCGGGCGGCCGCCGTCCAGGGCAGGAACTTGGGGTAATTCGACACGTCCGCCACAAGATCATACATCTGTTGCGCCGTGTACGGCAGGGTGCGGGTTTCGGAATGTGTGGGCATCTGCTCTTGTGTTTTGACCGTGACAGTGGCGGGGGATGTCGTATTGTGCGCGCGAAAAATCAAGGGAAACCTATGACAAAGCGTCCTTATGTCATCGACGAAATGATCTCGGCCAAGGCGATTGCCGCCCGGATCGAAGAGCTTTGCGCCGATATCCGCAAGGAGTTTCAGAACACCGACAAGCTTGTGGTCGTCGGGTTGTTGCGCGGAAGCTTTGTCTTCATCGCCGACCTGGTGCGCGAACTGGACCTGCCCGTCGAGGTCGATTTCCTCGAGGCATCATCATATGGCGACAGCATGGAATCAAGTCGCGAGGTGCGTATCCTGAAGGATTTGCGCGGCCGGATCGAAGGCCGGGACGTGCTGGTGGTCGAGGATATCGTCGACACCGGCCATACGCTCAAGCACGTGGTCGGCCTGCTTGCATCGCGCAATCCGGACCGGCTTCGGACCATTGCGCTTCTGGACAAGCCGTCGCGGCGCGAAACGGATGTGGCCGCCGACTGGATCGGCTTTTCGATCCCGGATGAATTTGTCGTGGGCTATGGCATCGACTATGCACAGCGCAATCGCAACCTGCCCTATATCGGCAAGGTGCGCTTTCCCGAAGACTGACCGTGACCTGCCCCGCAGCCCGCTGAACCGGGTCACGCCGGACGTTTCGCCACGTCCTGCTCTCCGGCGAGCGCCGAAAGATGTGGCTGCAGCAGCTTTTCCACCGCGTCCATGAGCCCTTGCAGCCGGTCGCTGCCCGCCAGATCGCGGTGACAGGCGATCCAGACCGGCACCGTCATGTCCGGCGCCGCAGACGGGACGCGCACCAGTTCGGGGGAGGCATCGCCGAGGATGCAGGGCAGGATCGCCTGCGCGCTGCCACGCGCCACCATCTGGGTGAGCAGGCAGAAGCTGTCGGCGCCGGCAGATATGTCGCTCGAGTCGATATCGCGGGCCATCCATTGCGCCGGGCCCGAGCGCTCCAGCGCACCGGTCAATCCCAGCCAGGTGCGCACATCGGTCGCCGAGGCGCGCCTGTAGACCGCAAATCGCATCTCGGCGACCTGCTTGCCGTAAAGATCGTCGGACAGGACCATCGCCGGGCGCAACGCGAGATCCGCGCGCAGGCGGGCCATGTCGAGATGCGCATTCGACGACATGTAGACCAGGCGGTCGGGCTGAATGCGCCGCGACAGGGCCGGATAGATCCAGGCCAGCACGGTCTGGCAGAACGTATCGGTCGAGGTCAGGCGCACGGTCTTGCCCGAAGCGCCGCGATGTCCGCGCATCAGGGTCTCGGCGGAATGCACATGCTGGGCCGCAAGCCGCGCCGCCTCGATCACAGGTGCGCGATTGGGACGAAGCCGGTAGCCGCTGCGATCCCGTTCGAAGACCGGTCCGCCGCAGCTTTCCTCGAAGGACGCGATTCGCCGCAGAACCGTTGCATGGTTGACCCCGAGCGCCTTCGCGGCCGCGTTGACCGAGCCGGTATCGGCCACCGCCAGCACGAAGCGCAGATCGTCCCAGTTCAGCTTGTGCATGGATGCGGACCCTCTTTGCATTTTCTAACAATTAATTTGTGCATCGCGCCGGGCATACTAGTTTTTAGGTCTTATCGTGTTCAGGGAGTTCAAATTAATGAAAAAGCATCTCGCATTTGCAATCGCCTTCGCCGCACTGGGATGCGGCACGTCGGTTTACGCACAAGAAGATTTCTCGGCGCAATTGAAAGCGCGGCAGGGGCAGTTCCGCATCATGGCCATCAACCTGGGCATCCTGGGCGGCATGGCGCAGGGCAAGATCGACTACGACGCGGAGGCCGCTCAGGCCGCGGCCGACTCGCTGGTGGGCGTGTCGATGATTCAACAGCCGCCCATGTGGCCCGAAGGTTCGGACAACATGTCCATCGACGGCACCCGCGCACAGCCCACCATCTGGGAGGACAAGGTCGATTTCCTGTCCAAGTGGGAAGATCTCGGAACCGCAGCGGCCGGGATCCAGACGGCGGCGTCCGGCGGTGTCGAGGCGCTTGGCCCCGCGATGGGTCAGATCGGCGGCGCCTGCAAGGCCTGTCACGACACGCATCGCGCCCCCGAAAGCTGATCCGCACCCATGCGGCGTGGTTTGATGACAGGCACACTTGTCCTGGCGGCCATTGCGGCGGCCGGGTTCTTCGTGACGCGGGCCACGCCGATTGACAGCTCTGCCCTTGCCGGGCACGTTGGTGACCCGGCAAGCGGCGAAACCATCTTCATCGCCTCAGGCTGCGCGTCCTGCCATGCAGCGCCGGAGGCAGAGGGCGATGCCAAGCTGGTCCTTGCGGGCGGGCAACGATTCGAGTCCGATTTCGGGACCTTCGTGGCGCCCAATGTTTCGCCCCATCCCGAAGGGGGCCTTGGCAGTTGGTCGCTGGCCGAGTTCGCCAGCGCGGTGCAGCAGGGCGTGTCGCCCGACGGTCGGCATTATTATCCGGCCTTCCCCTACACGTCTTACACCCGCATGACGGATCAGGACGTGGTCGATCTTTGGGCCTATTGGCAAACCCTGCCCGCCGACGCGACCCCCAGCCAACCGCACGAGGTTGGATTTCCGTTCAACATCCGCCGCTCTGTCGGGGTCTGGAAACAGATTTACCTTGAAGATGACTGGGTGATGGCCTCAGCCGACACGCCCGAGATCGAGCGCGGGCGCTATCTTGTAGAGGCGTTGGCGCATTGCGGGGAATGTCACACGCCCCGCACCGCGCTGGGGGGGCTGGACAGGTCGGCGTGGCTTGAAGGCGCGCCGAACCCGACCGGGCGTGGCACCATCCCGGCGCTGACCCCGGACGAACTGACCTGGGGACCGACCGAGATCGCCTATTACCTCGAAACCGGGTTCACCCCGGATTTCGACAGTGCCGGCGGTCACATGGTGGCGGTGATCGAGAATTTCGCGCAACTTCCCGCCAGCGACCGCGAGGCGGTTGTCGCCTATCTCAAGGCGTTGCCCCAGCCAAAGCCCTGACGGCTTCGGCCAGAAGCGTTCGGACGCTCAGGCCTTGGCCAGCTTGGCGTCCCGATTGGCGCGCAGACGGGCGAAATCGTCGCCGGCGTGATAGGATGACCGGGTCAGCGGCGTGGCCGACACCATCAGGAACCCCTTGCCGAAGGCGGCTTTCTCGTAGCTGGCGAATTCCTCGGGCGTGACGAAGCGATCCACGGCGTGGTGTTTCGGCGTCGGCTGAAGGTATTGGCCGATGGTCAGGAAATCCACATCCGCCGCGCGCATGTCGTCCATCACCTGCAACACCGATTGGCGGTCCTCGCCCAGGCCCGCCATGATGCCCGACTTGGTAAAGATTGCCGGGTCGATCTCTTTGACCCGCTGCAACAGGCGAAGGGAATGGAAATAACGCGCGCCGGGGCGCACTTCGGGATAGAGGCCGGGCACGGTTTCAAGATTGTGGTTGAACACGTCGGGCCGCGCCGCAACCACCGTTTCAAGCGCGGAAGGTGCGCATTTCAGGAAATCGGGCGTCAGGATCTCGATCGTCGTTCCCGGCGACCGGTGCCGCACGGCGCGGATGGTCTGGGCGAAATGCTCGGCGCCGCCATCGTCAAGGTCATCCCGGTCCACCGACGTGATCACCACGTGGTTCAGACCCAGTTTCTGCACCGCATCCGCGACGCGCCCCGGCTCGAACGCATCCAGCGTGTCGGGACGGCCCGTCGCAATGTTGCAGAAGGTGCAGCCACGGGTGCAGATGTCCCCCATGATCATCATGGTGGCGTGTCCCTGCCCCCAGCATTCGCCGGCATTGGGACAGCCCGCCTCTTCGCACACGGTGACCAGCTTGTGTTCGCGCATGATCCGGCGCGTTTCGTTATAGCCCTCGCCGCCGGGGGCTTTCACCCGGATCCAGCTTGGCTTCTTGGGCTGTGCGTTATCCGGACGATGGGCTTTCTCTGGATGACGCTGTTCCGGTATCTTGAGGTCGCGCAACGTTTTTTCCCCGCAATGTCAGGTTCGAACTGCTTTAACATATAGAACTGCAGGAGGTAGTACCAGTGTTGCATAGCTGCGTTGCGGCTTTCAAATTCCCTCCGTAACGAGTACCTCCTGCACCCTATCCGCACCCTATCAGACAGGGATATGCCCGACAGCGTCCTGCGCCTTGCGTCGATCTGTCCCGGATCTGTCCCGATGTCGAAGACGCGTCAGCCGATCAGCAGCCCCCCCTTGGCGCGCGTCCCCGCGTAGAACAGGTGCAGACGCTGCAGGGCGATGCGCAACACCACCTTGCCGGACCGCGCCGACCAGCCCAGCCGTTTCTCGGTTGCCTCCAGCCCTTCGCGCAGGCAGCAACAGCGCAGGACGACCTCGCTCAGGCCCGGACCAAGGTCGATGATCGCGTCGAGGGTCCGTAGAATGGCGGCGCCCTGCCGCGTATCGGTCAGCCTGCGCGCGCCATCGTAATGCCGCTTCAGGGCGTCGGGCCCATCCCAGCCCAGAAGATCGGTGTCGCCGAACCCGGCGACGACGTAATCCTCGTAAAGGCGATCACCCGCCAAGACGAAATCCGGCGGCAGGAACGGCTTGCCATCCGGGCCACGCCGCCGCGCCAGCGCGGTGAGCGGGCTTTCGGAGCCGGGTCCGTTCGAGATGGCACGGTTGCGCGAACGGCGATCCGGGCCGGCATGGGCAAGGTCCGAAAACGGATCATCCCCAGGTC
The DNA here is from genome assembly GCF_020055635.1 of Marivita sp. GTDB lineage: Bacteria > Pseudomonadota > Alphaproteobacteria > Rhodobacterales > Rhodobacteraceae > Marivita. Next base: position 13,274 of record NZ_JAIPUT010000049.1, read on the forward strand.
GCAAGGCCCGTGCATCCCGTGCCGCGACCAGCCCCGGCAACGCGCTGCGGCCTTCGGATGTGACCCGGTAGCGCTTGACCGACGCCCCGCCCACCGGAGCGATCCAGTCGCGCAACACCAGCGCCGCGGCCAGATCGGCGTCGATGGCGCCCAGCAACAGCGTATCCCCCTCTGCGACCGTCTTGACGATAGCCGGTTTCGGCAGATCCGCGCTGTAGATCAGGATCGCGCGCGGCTCGCACAGCTGTCGCAGCGCATCGGTCGCCGCATCGAGGCGGGTGATCCGGGTCGCCCCCCCGTCCGCTTCGGGATAACCGCGCAAGAGCTGGTCGATCAGCGGGTCTTCCCGCTGGGTTTCGAGTTTACGAACCTGGCGCAGGATGGTGGATGCATGGCATCCCGCCTCACGGGCGATGTCGCGGATCGGGCGTCCTTCGGCGGTGTGTTCCAGGTACCGCCGCGCAGTTTCGGGCAAAAGCGCATCCAGACCCTTGCGGGCCGGGAGGTGGTGCAGGTCAGTCATCGAGATCCCCCATTTCCAGTTCGTCAGAAATTATCCCCAGGCTTATCCACAGACGAAACACAACCTAGAGATGCAAATGTTTCTGATTTGTTAACTTTTGGCGCTAGGGAAGTTTTTGTTTCCAATTAGTAAACAAATGGGAATGGCAGCGTTCGCAGAACGCGTGTTCACGCAACACATCTTAGGGTTGTGTCATGATGCCGTTGTTCATCTGGCCTCCATCGCCAGACCACAAGGGGACCCTCATGCAAGATCTACTGACCCAACTCTCGAATTTGCGCCGCCCGCGCCTGCTGATCCGTGCTGCCCGGATCGGGGCCGACACCTACCGGCGCGAGTCGCGGCTGCCGCGGCTGCTGGGCTATGGCGTGATGCCGCGCACGGGTCCGGCACTGGTCCGCCTGATGGCGATGGAGGCCGACATGAACGCGCAACGCGAGAACGGCGACGCCTGTTACAGCGTCGCCGCGCATGTCGAGCTCTTGACCGCGGTGATGGGAGAATCCCGCCTTCTGCGCGCGCAGGCACAGGCCGAAACTCCCGCCGCGATTACATGAAGGCGTCGGGCATCGACGCCTTTTTACGGGCCACGTAATCGCTCAGTGCCTGCTCGATCGCCGGATCGAGCGGCGGCTGCTGATAGGTGTCGATCAGGCGCTGCACCCGTTCGCTGGCAAGCATGAAGGTGTCGCGCGCGCCGTCGTCGATCCAGGTCTCGTAGGGTTTGAAGTCGAACACCTCGGACCGCCAGAACGCCGACTTGAAATGCGACTGCGTGTGCGCGCAGCCAAGGTAATGCCCGCCCGGCCCCACTTCGGCAATCGCGCCCATCGCCTGCGCTTCTTCATCGGTCGCCACGCCCTGCGCCATCTTGTGCAGCGCGCCCAGCTGGTCGGCGTCCATGACGAACTTCTCGAAGGACGCGACCAGCCCGCCTTCAAGCCAGCCACAGGCGTGGAGCATGAAGTTCACACCGGACAAAAGCCCCATGTTCAGGCTGTTCGCGGTCTCGTAGGCCGCCTGCGCGTCAGGCAGCTTGGAGCCGGTGAAGCTCCCTGCTGACCGGAACGGCAGACCCATGCGGCGGGCCAGTTGCCCTGCGCCATAGGTGATCTGGCTGGCTTCGGGCGTACCGAAGGTCGGCGCACCCGAATTCATGTCGATCGAGGTCACGAAGGCGCCGAAGATCACCGGCGCACCGGGGCGCACCAACTGGCTGTAGGCGATGCCCGCCATCACTTCGGCCAGAACCTGGGTCAGCGTCCCCATCACCGACACCGGCGCCATGGCACCGCCGACGATGAACGGGCTGATGATGCAGGCCTGGTTGTTCTGCGCATAAACCTCGAGGGCGCCCATCATCACGTCGTCGAAGGTCATCGGCGAGTTGATGTTGATGAGCGAGGTCATCACGGTGTTGTTCTGCACGAAGTCCTTGCCGAACAGGATCTCGCACATCTCGACGCTGTCCTGCGCGCGGCTGGGTTCGGTGACGGAGCCCATGAACGGCTTGTCGCTCAGCGTCATGTGCGCCTTGAGCATGTCCAGATGGCGCTTGTTGACGGCGATGTCCGTCGGTTCGCACACCGTGCCGCCGGAATGGTGCAGCCATTTGGACATGTAGCCCAGCTTCACGAATTTCTCGAAATCGGCCATGGTGGCATAGCGGCGGCCGCCGGCGGCGTCATGCACGAAGGGTGGGCCGTAGACGGGCGCCAGCACAAGGTTCCGGCCACCGATCTCGACCGACCGGGCCGGGTTGCGCGCGTGCTGGGTAAAGGTCGCGGGCGCGGTGCTGCACAGCTTGCGCGCCAGGCCACGGGGGATTCGCACCCGTTCACCGGTCACTTCGGCCCCGGCCTCGCGCCAGCGATCCAGCGCCGCCGGGTTGTTGACGAAGTTCACGCCGATCTCGGCCAGCACCGTTTCGGCGTTCGTCTCGATGATATCGAGCGCCTCGTCGTTGAGGATCTCGAAATTCGGGATATTGCGCTGAATGTACCCGGCCGTTTCGACAGAGACAGCCGTGCGCTCTGCCCGTCGCGCCGCACCGCCACCACCGCGTGACCGTCTGCGTGCTTCTGCTTCTGCCATGCCTGCCCTCCATTCGGGTCCGATTGATCCCCCGGCACATTCTCCGGTGCACCTTCCTTAGTATGAGCCCGGAGCGCGTCAGGGACAGATTGCGGCTAGTTGGTTGCGAAAGCGACATTCCGGCCCGTGCGATGCGACATGGCGTCGGGCTTTGGCGCCTTTTCGGAACCAGCCCGCGCGGCGCGGGTTGTCACCGCGAGACATAAGGAGAAATCCCATGCGCTTTGCCCCCGTCAGAACCGCCGCGATGTTCGCCGTCCTCCTGGCCGGCATCGTCGTCGCCTGGATCGGATTCGCCAGCCCGACCGTGCCATTCGGCATCACCATCGTGTTGTGTTTCCTGGTCTGGATCTTCGGTGCGCGGCTGGCCAATGCCGTCATCACGCGCAACCGCATGGAGTGACCTGCCAACACAGCGAAAGCGTCCGGGCAATATTGCCATTTACCAAGGCTCTGCCTATCAGGAGCCATGAGCACCTTTGATCACGACCGCCTTCTCATCATCGACTTCGGCAGCCAGGTGACGCAGCTGATTGCGCGCCGCCTGCGCGAGTTGAATGTCTATTGCGAAATCCACCCGTTCCAGAACGTGACGGAGGATTTCCTGACCGACTTCGCGCCCAGGGCGATCATCTTTTCCGGGGGTCCGGACAGCGTGATGCGCGACGGGTCTCCGCGCCCGCCGCAAAAGGCCTATGATCTGGGTGTGCCGATCCTTGGCATCTGTTACGGCCAACAGGTCATGATGCAGGATTTGGGCGGCAAGGTCGAAGCCGGTGAGCACGCGACGGCGGAATTCGGGCGCGCCTGGGTCAAGCCCTCGGACAAACGCGATGACCTGCTTCACGGTTGGTTCATGGACGGATCGGGCCGCGAACAGGTCTGGATGAGCCACGGCGACCATGTCTCTGAAATCGCACCGAATTTCGAGGTTCTGGGCACATCTCCGGGTGCGCCTTTCGCGATCACCGCCGACCGGTCGCGGCATTTCTACGCCGTGCAGTTCCACCCCGAGGTGCATCACACCCCCAATGGCAAGACGCTGTATCAGAACTTCGTGCAACTGGCCGGGTTCAAGGGCGACTGGACCATGGACGCCTACCGCGAAGAGGCGATCCGCAAGATCAAGGACCAGGTCGGCGACAGACGCGTGATCTGCGCGCTGTCCGGCGGGGTCGACAGTTCGGTTGCGGCGGCGCTTCTGCACGAGGCGATCGGCGACCAGCTGACCTGCGTCTTTGTCGATCACGGTCTCTTGCGCCTGAACGAGGCGGAAGAGGTCGTCGCGATGTTCCGCGACCACATGAATTTGCAGGTCATTCATGCCCAGGAACAGGAGCTGTTTCTGGGTGAGCTTGATGGCGTAAGTGACCCGGAGACAAAGAGAAAGATCATTGGCCGCCTCTTCATCGACGTGTTCCAGAAATACGCCAACGAGATCGAAGGCGCGGAATTCCTGGCCCAGGGCACGCTTTACCCGGACGTGATCGAGAGCGTCAGCTTCAGCGGCGGGCCCTCGGTCACGATCAAGAGCCACCACAATGTCGGCGGGTTGCCGGAAAAGATGGGGCTCAAGCTGGTCGAGCCGCTGCGCGAACTGTTCAAGGACGAGGTGCGCGAACTGGGGCGCGAGCTGGGCCTGCCCGACAGCTTCATCGGGCGTCACCCGTTCCCCGGCCCCGGCCTTGCCATTCGCTGCCCCGGCGAGATCACCCGCGAAAAGCTGGACATCCTGCGCAAGGCGGACGCGGTCTATATCGACCAGATCCGCAAACATGGCCTTTACGACGAGATCTGGCAGGCCTTCGTGGCGATCCTGCCCGTGCGCACCGTGGGTGTGATGGGCGACGGGCGTACCTATGATTTTGCCTGCGCTTTGCGCGCCGTCACGTCCGTCGATGGCATGACCGCGGATTATTACCCGTTCAGCCACGATTTCCTTGGCGAAACCGCCACGCGGATCATCAACGAGGTCAAGGGCATCAACCGCGTGACCTATGACATCACCAGCAAACCGCCGGGAACGATCGAATGGGAATGATCCGCGCCAGCCTTGTTGCGGTGGCGCTTGGGCTGCCCTCCCTCGTGCAGGCGGACCCGAGCTATCATCGCGTGACCGGCGTTGCCGCGCAGGACACGCTGAACGTGCGGGCCGCGCCCTCTGCGGACAGCGAAGACATCGGCGATCTGGCACATGACGCGCAAATGGTCGAGGTGCTGGGATTCGATGCCAACCGCGATTGGGCGCGGATCAGCCTTGCCGAACGCGATGGCTGGGTGGCGGCGCGGTTCCTCGCGCCGGACAGCGTTGTGACCATCGGGGACAGCGCCATTCCGGTGGGCCTGTCCTGCACCGGCACCGAGCCGTTCTGGGGTCTGTCTCTGTCGGCTGACGCGGGCACCTATTCCCAACCCGCGGAACCTGACGCCAGCATGGCGGTAACCCAAAGCCGCGTCGCCGAAGGCCGTTCGGGCAGCCCGCTGTACCTGCGCCTGTCAGGTGATGATTACAGCGCGGCCGCGATCGTTTCCGGCACCATGTGCTCCGACGGCATGAGCGACCGGAGCTATGGCTGGACGATCAACGCGCGGATCACCGGACCGGATGCAGACCGCTTCGTGACCGGCTGCTGCCACCTGCCGCGCAAGTGACCAGGCCGATGTCGCGCAGCGTGAATGTTCCTCCCGATCCGCCTGTGAGCCTGTCTCCGACGGTGCAGGCCTGCCTGTGGATGCTGGGCGCCATCGTGTCCTTCACCTCGATGGCCATTGCCGGCCGGGCGGTGAGCCTCGATCTGGATACGTTCGAGATCATGATGTATCGCAGCCTGATCGGCGTGGTGATCGTGGTCACGATCGCCGGCCTGGCCGGCACCTTGCCCGAAGTGCGCACGCGCAAGATGGGCCTGCATTTCATCCGCAACATCAGTCACTTCGCAGGTCAGAACCTGTGGTTCTACTCGATCACCGTGATCCCGCTGGCGCAGGTTTTCGCGCTGGAATTCACCTCGCCGCTCTGGGTGATCGTGCTGGCGCCGCTTGTGCTGGGGGAAAAGCTGACCCGGTCGCAGGCCATCGCCGCCGTGATCGGCTTCATCGGCATCCTGGTCGTGACGCGCCCCAGCCCCGAGACCTATCATGTCGGACTTGTGACCGCAGCGCTTGCCGCGATCGGCTTTGCCGGGTCGGCCGTGTTCACCCGCAAGCTGACCCGGACCGAGACCATCACCTGCATCCTGTTCTACCTGACCGTGATGCAAGCGTTCCTGGGATTGGCCTTTGCCGGTTTCGACGGTGACATCGCCTTGCCCACCGCCGCCAACCTGCCCTGGGTCGTGGTGATCGCCGTGGCCGGTCTGGTGGCGCATTTCTGTCTGACCACCGCCCTGTCGCTGGCCCCCGCCACCATCGTGATGCCGATCGATTTCACCCGTCTGCCGGTGATCGCCATCGTCGGAGTCGTCCTCTATGCCGAACCGCTGGACCCGTTCGTGCTGCTTGGTGCGGCGCTCATTTTCGGCGCGAATTATTACAACATCTGGTCAAGCACCCGTTCGTAACATATGAGTCACAACTATGTGACGCTGCGGAATTCGTGGCTAGCTTACGTACGGTCAAAATTGACCGTTTCCCGCGCAGTTAGCTAGCTCTGCGTGTGAGGGAACACAAAATACCAGGGATGAGGGTCCAATGACACGAATGATGACAAGCGTGTTTGCGCTTGCCGTGACCGCAGGTGCGGCACAGGCGGACGGAATCGAACGCTCCACGATTGATTACGGATTTCTGTTCACGCCGAACGATCAGCTTCAGCTGAGCTTTTCGCACGTGAAGCCGGAGCTGTCGGGCAAATACACCCCCGAGCTCACGGCCGCCGGCGGCGGCGAAAGCGACACCGGCAACATGCTGACGGATTACACGAATTACGGGCTGGCCTACAAAAACGACTTCACCGAAAAGCTGACCTTCGGCCTGTTCGTCAACAATCCCTATGGCGCGGGCGCGGAATACACCCAAGGTGTCTATGCCGGTCTGACCGCGGAATGGGACAGCGATCAGGTCGCCGTGGTGGGCAAGTACCGCCTCACCGACCGGGTGTCGGTCTTTGCCGGCGCGCGCTATGTCGAAAGCCAGGCGGACATCGCCATCCCGGACCTGCTGGTGCGCAGCGCGGTCGGCCGCAATGCCCAGAGCATTGGCGCCGAGGCGCAGGCGCTTGGCGCGCAGGCGCAGACACTTGGCGCCGAAGCGCAAGCCGCGGCCCAGGCCGGTGATGTTGCCCTTGCCCAGGAACTGAGCGCGCAGGCACAGGCGCTTGGCGCGCAGGCGCAGACACTGGGCGCCCGCGCCCAGACGCTTGGCGCCGCCGCGCAGGATTTCGGCACCTCGATGAAATACGACGCCAGCGGCAGCCGGGTCGGCGACTGGGGCGCAATTCTTGGCGTCGCCTACGAAATCCCCGACATCGCGCTGCGCGTGGCGCTGTCGTGGCAAAGCGAGATCACCCACAGCTTCGACACCAGCGAATCCCTCGCCGGTCTCGGGATCGACACGGATGGCGGCGACACGGATGTGAAGATGCCGCAGGTCTTCGCGCTCGACTTCCAGACGGGCGTTGCCCCCGGCACGCTGGTCTTCGGTCAGGTCAAATGGACCGAATGGTCGAAATGGGAGGTCCGCACGCCGCAATACGAGGACGTGACCGGCGGCGCGGTGACCGGCTTTGACAATGACCGCACGACATGGCGGCTGGGTGTCGGCCGCGCCTTCACGGACGATCTGTCGGGCTTTGCCCAAGTGACCTACGAGGCCCCCAACGGCGACGTCACCTCGCGCCTTGCGCCGCGGGACGGTCTGGTCAGCCTTGGCGTCGGCGGTCAGTATACGATGGACAACATGACCCTGCGCGGCGGTCTCGAATATGCGTGGATCGGCGATGCCGAGGACGCGTCGGGCGTGAAGTTCGAAGACAACACCGCCTTGGGTGTGGGCCTTTCGCTGACCGTCGATTTCTGATCGGCCGCTGCCAGTTCTGAAACCCCTCCCTGACCATCGCCCCGCCGGATATGTCTCCGGCGGGGTTTTTCATGCCATCAACCGTTTGACGCCCTGCTGCGGCACCGCTAATCCCGAACGACGGGGCATCTGGGGCACGGGGACGGTCACATGAAATACGCATCGGGACAGGATTGGCAGACAGCGGCGCACAAGCGCGTCGTGCTGTTCGCGATGTCGGGCCTTGGCAAGACCCACATGTCGAACATCCTGCGCGACAGCGGCACCTGGTTTCACTATTCGATCGATTACCGCATCGGCACCCGCTACATGGGCGAATACATCGCCGACAACGCCAAGCGCGAGGCGATGAAAGTGCCGTTCCTGCGGGACCTGCTGATGTCGGATTCGATCTATATCGGATCGAACATCACCTTCGACAATCTTGCTCCGGTCTCGGCCTATCTGGGCAAACCGGGCGATCCGGCGCGCGGGGGTATGCCGATCGACACGTATCGCAAGCGCCAGGACCAGTTCCGCCGCGCCGAGATGGCGGCCCTGCTCGACACCGGCTATTTCATCGACCGCGCAATCGACCTCTATGGCTATCCGCATTTCGTCTGCGACACCGGCGGATCGATCTGCGAATGGGTCGATCCGGATGATCCGAAGGACCCGATCCTGAACGAGCTGTCGAAACACGCGCTGTTGGTCTGGATCAAGGGCGATGAGGCTCACACCCAAGACCTGATCCGCCGCTTTGACAAGGCGCCGAAACCGATGGCGTATCAACCGGAATTCCTTGATCGCACATGGTCACGATATCTGAGCGAAAACAATGTTCAACAGGACGACGTTGATCCCGATGCCTTTATCCGCTGGACCTATGCGCAGGCGCTGGCCCATCGCCAGCCGCGTTACCGGAAGATGGCGGATCGCTGGGGCGTGACCATCGAAGCGAATGACCTGATCGCCGATCCCACGCCGCAGAACTTCGACGCGCTGATCGCCCGCGCACTTGACGAGAAAAGACCGTAAGACATGCCGATCAAACTGCCCAACAACCTGCCCGCCTACAATGTGCTCAAGCGCGAAGGCGTGATGGTCATCCCCGACGAGCTGGCCAGCCAGCAGGACATCCGCCCGCTGCGGATCGCGCTTCTGAACCTGATGCCGAAGAAAATCCAGACGGAAAACCAGTTCGCCCGGCTGATCGGCGCCACGCCACTGCAGATCGAATTCAACCTGATCCGCATGTCGGAACACCAGACAAAGAACACCGCCGCCGAACACATGGAAAGCTTTTACCGGCCCTTTGCCGAGGTGGCGGACAGCGGCGAAAAGTTCGACGGGCTGATCATCACCGGAGCGCCGATCGAACATTTGCCTTTCGAGGAAGTGACTTACTGGGACGAGTTGATCCAGGTGATGAACTGGACCCAGACCCATGTGCATTCCACCTTCGGGGTGTGCTGGGGCGGCATGGCGATGATCAACCATTTCCACGGCGTGCCAAAGATCGACCTGCCGAAGAAATCCTTCGGCTGCATCCGGCACCGCAACCTGGTTCCGGCCTCGCCCTATCTGCGCGGCTTTTCCGATGACATGGTGATTCCCGTCAGCCGCTGGACCGAGATCCGCCGCGAGGACGTGCAGAACGCCGGCCTGCCGATCCTGATCGACAGCGAGGAAACCGGGCCGTGCCTTGTCGAGGATCCCGAGCACCGCGCGCTCTACGTGTTCAACCATTTCGAATATGACAGCAACACGCTGAAAGACGAGTATGACCGCGACATCGCCAATGGCACACCGATCAACGTGCCGGCGAACTACTATCCGGACAACGACCCAAGCCTGCCGCCGCAGAACCGCTGGCGCAGCCATGCGCATCTTCTCTATGGCAACTGGGTGTCCGAGATCTACCTGACAACTCCGTTCGATATTGAAGCGATCGGTGCATCCAGCACGGATCTGCGCAACCGCTAGGAGGTCGTTTTGGCACTAAAGGGAATCGGAGTCCTTCTGGGATGTGCCGCAGCATTGGTCGTGACGACCGCCTGCACGGCCGAGTATCGCGAAACCCGGGCCGAACAGGCCTATCCGCCCGTCGGAGACTTTCTGTCGGTGAACGGCACCCGCGTCCATTACGTCACCAAGGGTGAGGGAACCGACCTTGTCCTGATCCATGGCGCCAGCGGCAACCTGCGGGATTTCACCTTCTCTCTGATCGACAAGCTTTCCGAGCGCTACCGCGTGACCGCCTTCGACCGACCCGGCATGGGCTATACGGACCGGGTCGATCCCGAACACGGCACGACGATCATCGAACAGGCCCTCCTGCTGGCGGATGCCTCGAACCAGCTTGGCCTCGACAGACCGATGGTGCTGGGCCACTCCTATGGCGGCGCGGTGGCGCTTGCCTGGGCGGTCGAACGCCCCGACAGCCTGTCGGCGCTGATCTTGCTGGCCGCCGCGTCCAACCCCTGGAACAGCGACCTCAGCACCTATTACAAGGTCACGTCCAGCGACCTTGGAAGCGCTCTGGCCGTTCCCGCCATCACCGCCTTCACGCCCTCCAGCGTCGTGCACGACGTGATCGACGGGATCTTCGCGCCACAAGAACCCCCCGAGGGGTATCACGACCATATCGGTGCCCCGCTGACGCTTCGGCGCAAATCCATGCGCGCAAACGCGGCGCAGCGCGCGAATCTTCTTGGCGAGATCGAAGCGCTGCACACCCGCTACGACGCGATCGACGTGCCCACCGAGATCGTCCACGGCGATGCCGACACCACCGTCGGCCTGTCGATCCACTCGATCCCGCTGTCCAAACAGATCGATGGCGCGAACCTGACAGTGCTCGACGGCATCGGGCACATGCCGCACCACGCCGCCGAACCCGAGGTCATCGACGCGATCGACCGCGCCGCCCGGCGTGCGGGTTTGCGTTAATCGCATTAACATCCCATATTCGAGTCGGAGCAGACGACAGAAAGGGCCCGGAATGGACCTTCCCTTCGATGGTGCGATCAGCGCATTCTTTCAGAACGACGCACCGGACGACATCCGCAACGCGATCAATCGCGCCGACAAGGGCGACCTGATCAGCCCACACTATCCGTATTCCGAACGATTGCCGCGCAAGCACTACAAGAAGGATCTCGAGGCGCTCCAGATCGAACTGGTCAAGATGAAAGCCTGGGCGCGCGCAACGGGCGCCCGCGTCGCCATCGTGTTCGAGGGCCGGGACGCTGCCGGAAAAGGCGGCACGATCAAGCGCTTCCGTGAGCATCTCAATCCGCGGGGAGCGCGTGTCGTGGCGTTGCCCAAGCCCACCGAGACCGAATCGACGCAATGGTATTTCCAGCGCTATATCGACCACCTGCCCGCCGCCGGTGAAATCGTGTTCTATGACCGCAGCTGGTACAACCGCGCCGTGGTCGAGCATGTCTTCGATTTCTGCACACCCGAGCAACGCGAACATTTCTTCAGCCAGGTACCGGATTTCGAACGCATGCTGGTGGGCGACGGCATCCACTTGTTCAAGATCTGGCTGAATGTCGGTCGCGCCGAACAATTGCGCCGCTTTCTGGCCCGCGAAAGCGATCCGCTCAAACAGTGGAAACTCAGCTGGATCGACGTCGAGGGGCTGAAACGCTGGGATGCCTACAGCGACGCGATCAGGGAAACCTTCGCCCGCTCCCATACCGAGCACGCGCCGTGGACCATCGTCCGCTCGGACGACAAACGCCGCGCGCGGATCAATGCCATCCGCAGCGTGCTGAGCCAGCTTGATTACACCCACAAAAGCGACCGTGGCGTCGGCAGGATCGACCCGAAGGTCTGTGGCGGCCCGGACATCTGGGATGGCTAAACGCGGCTACCATCACGGCAATCTGCGGCAAGCCCTCGTTGATGCAGCGCTCGAGTTGATCACCGAAAAGGGCCCGACGGGCTTTACCCTTTCGGAAGCCGCGAAACAGGCGGGTGTGACGCCTGCCGCCGTGTACCGCCATTTCGAAGGCCGCGAAGACCTGATCGCCGAAGCGGCCCTTCAGGGCTACGAAATCTTCTCTGACGTGATGCAATACGCCTATGACAGCGGCCAGCCGTCGGCGCTGGCCGCGTTCGAGGCGACGGGCCGCGCATATTTGGCTTTTGCGCGAAAATACCCCGGGCATTATATTGCAATGTTTGAAAGTGGCATTTCGGTGAACCGCACGCCCGAGCTTGCTGCCGTGTCGGCCCGCGCCCGCGCCGTGCTGGAACGCGCCGCCGAAGACCTGTCGCAGCACATTCCGCCCGACAAGCGCCCGCCGGCCTCGATGTTCTCGGCCCATGTCTGGGCGTTGAGCCACGGAGTCGTGGAACTTTTCGCCCGAAATTCGCCCGGCACCACGTCGCCCTTTCCTCCCGAGGAGCTGCTGGAAACCGGCATCGGCGTCTACCTGCGCGGGCTTGGCCTGATCAGACCCGATCAGTGACGTGACAAACGCCAGACAAGGGATTACATGCGCCCCATGACACAGGAACTCCACATCGTCGGCGGCGGAATGGCCGGATCCGAGGCCGCATGGCAGGCCGCAAATCGCGGCGTGCCCGTCGTCATCCACGAGATGCGCCCCAAGGTCGAAACCTTCGCCCACAAGACCGGCGATCTGGGCGAGATGGTGTGCTCCAACTCCTTCCGGTCGGACGACCACGAACAGAACGCCGTGGGCCTGCTGCATTGGGAAATGCGCGAGGCCGGTGGCCTGATCATCGACACCGCGCATCAGCATCGTCTGCCCGCCGGAGGCGCATTGGCCGTTGACCGCGACGCCTTCAGCGTCGACATCACACGCCGTCTGCATGCACATTCAAACATCCGCGTAAGCAGCGAGGAAATAACGGAATTGCCAAGTGAGGGTCAGTGGATTTTCGCCACCGGCCCGCTTACCAGCGCCGCGCTGGGTCAGGCGATCCAGCGCGAAACCGGCACCGACCGGCTGGCCTTTTTCGACGCCATCGCACCCATCGTCTATTTCGACAGCATCGACATGTCCAAGGCGTGGCTGCAATCGCGCTACGACAAGGGCGAAACCGAGGAAGAACAGCGCGCCTATATCAACTGCCCGATGGACAAGGCCCAGTACGACGCCTTCATCGACGCGCTTCTCGCCGCCGACAAGACCGAGTTCCACGAGGGCGAAACCGCGGGCTATTTCGACGGCTGCCTGCCGATCGAGGTGATGTCCGAACGCGGCCGCGAAACCCTGCGCCACGGGCCGATGAAGCCTGTCGGCCTAACCAACCCGCATGCACCCGATGTCAAACCCTGGGCCGTGGTGCAGCTGCGCCGCGACAATGCGCTCGGCACGCTCTACAACATCGTCGGCTTCCAGACCAAGATGAAGTACGGCGCGCAAGCCGATGTTTTCAGGATGATTCCCGGGCTGGAGAATGCCAGCTTCGCCCGCCTGGGCGGCATCCATCGCAACACGTTCCTGAACAGCCCGACGCTGCTGGACGACCAGATGCGCCTGCGCTCGAAGCCCAATATCCGCTTCGCCGGTCAGGTCACGGGTGTCGAAGGCTATGTCGAATCCTCGGCCATGGGGCTTCTGGCGGGCCGCATGGCCGCCGCCGAGATCACCGGCGCACCGCTCCCCGCCGTGCCGCAGGACAGCGCCCATGGCGCGCTGATCCACCACATCACCGGCGGCGCGGAGGCGAAAACCTTTCAGCCGATGAATGTCAATTTCGGCCTCTTCCGCCCGGTCGATGGCCTCAAGGGTGGACGGCGCGGCCGCAAGGACCGCTACAAGGCCTATACCGACCGCGCCAAGGCGGCCTGGTCCGAGTGGTTGGCCCTGCAACGCGAATACGCATGAATTACGTGCTTGCCCTCTTCCTGCCGCCCGTGTCGATCCTTCTGACCGGGCGCCTTTTCACGGCGATCCTCGTGTTCCTGATCTGGATCCCGGCGCTGGTCTTTTCCGGCGGCCTGACACACCCGATGTTCATCCTGTTGGCATGGGTGCTGATCTATCAAAGCGCTGAAGACCGCCGCGCGCGCCGTTACGGACGGCGGGACGAGGACTGACGCCGCGCCATGGGCTTTGTCACACGCTTCGCCCCCAGCCCGACAGGCCAGTTGCATCTCGGCCACGCCTACTCGGCGCTGCTGGCTCACGACATGGCACAGGCCGACGGTGGCCGGTTCCTCCTGAGGATCGAAGACACCGACACCGCCCGTTGCACTCCGGAATTCGAAACGCAGATCCTTGACGATCTCGCGTGGCTTGGCCTGAGCTGGGAAACACCGGTCCTGCGCCAATCCGACAACAAGGCCGCCTATGACGCGGCGATCACACGGCTGGGCAATATGGGCCTGCTCTACCCCTGTTCCTGCACCCGCGGTGACATCCGCCGCGCCGCATCCGCCCCGCAGGAAGGCGCACATTTGCTTGGCCCCGACGGGCTGATCTATCCCGGCACCTGCCGCCATCGCGCCTGGGAGGATCGCACCGACACCGACGCCGTGCGTCTGGACATGGCCCGCGCGGTCGACAGTCTGCGCGCTTTGCCACACTACGTCGATACCGGCATTCACCCCGCGTCAAGGTTAACGCGCGGCCCCCTGATCCAGGAGATCGGCGACGTCGTCCTTGCCCGCCGCGACACCGGAACCGCCGCCTATCACCTGAGCGTCGTGGTCGATGACGCCGCGCAGGCCATCACCCATGTGATCCGCGGCGCGGATCTCGCCAGCGCGACGCCGATTCATGTGCTGCTGCAAGCCCTTCTCGGCCTTCCGACCCCGACCTATCATCACCACAGGCTGATCCGGGACGATGACGGCAAACGTCTTGCCAAACGCGACGATTCCCGCGCCATCGCGCTCTACCGCGCCGAAGGGGCGACCCCGAAGGACATCCGGCGCATGGTCGGGCTCTAGCCCCCCTGCTTCTTCTCTTTCCAAATATGCAAGAACTACCTCTGCACCGGCGCCATGATCTCCACTTCCGCGCCGTCCTGCACTTCGGTGTAGAAACAGGACCGGCGGTTGGTGTGACAGGCCGGTCCCGTCTGGTTCACCGCCACCAGCAGACAATCCCGGTCGCAATCCACCCGCAGCGCAACCAGTTCCTGCACATGGCCCGAGCTTTCGCCCTTGACCCAGAACGCCCCGCGCGACCGTGACCAGTAGGTGACGCGCCCGGTCTCGAGCGTCTTCGCGACGGCTTCGGCATTCATCCAGGCCATCATCAGCACCTCACCCGACGCAGCATCCTGCGCAATTGCCGGGATCAGGCCCGCCTCGTTATAGACCAAAGTCGCAGGATCAAAGCTCATGGGGAAAAACCTTTTTGCATCCGCCGATCGGTCTCCTATCTATGGGGGGAACGGCGAAAGGGAAAGCCATGTCCGGCGACACCGATCTTATCAAGCTTTATTCCGGTCGCATCCTTGAACTGGCGGCGGATATTCCACATCTCGCGCGGCTCGATGCCCCGGGGGCCACGGTCAAGAAACGCTCACCCTTGTGCGGCTCGACCGTGACGGTGGATCTGACGCTGGAGAATGGAAAAGTCACCGCCTTCGGGCAGGACGTCAAAGCCTGCGCGCTGGGTCAGGCGGCAGCATCGGTTGTCGGCGGCGCGATCATCGGCACCACGCCCGATCAGATCACCCGCGCCCGCGATGAATTGCGCGTCATGCTCAAGGAAGACGGGCCCACGCCCTCGGCTCCGTTCGACGGGCTCGAGGTGTTGCGACCGGCGGTGGCGTTCAAGAACCGTCACGCGTCGATCCTGCTGACGCTGGATGCAGCCTCGGATGCGGTGACGCAACTGGTGGAAACCCAATCCGCCTGATCCACCATGAAACCTGACGAAACCTGACGTAAAAAAACCGCCGCGCTTCAGGGGATGAAGGCGGCGGTACAGTGACGTGTTCGTTGGGGGCCGTCATCGCTCCGAAGGCAGGCAACCTTCTGGGACAGGTGCATCAGTTGGGACAGGATGCAGATGAGCGTTACGGCGAAACACGCAGGCAGAAAACAAAGTCAGACAAGCACCGGCAGATGCAGGGCCGCAACCAGCATGACAACCAGCGACATGGCCCCGAGCGCGTCCTGAAGAAGCGCCGTATTTGTCTGGGCCTTGGCCGTATGAAGCGTGGTCTTGATCCGCTGCATCATGGTGATGTCCTCCTTGTTGCCCCTTTGTTCTCATGTTCTTTACCTAGTGTAAAGAACTTTTTGAGAACATTTGAGAACAAAAGGGGTCACCCCACCGAAATCAGCTGAATCGCCTGGTCCTGTTTCATCAGGTACAACAGCGCCCGCGCCGCAGTTCCCCTCTCCGATGTCAGCGTCGGATCGTCCAGCAACAGCTTGCGCGCATCGTCCTGCGCCATCGCCATCAGCCCGGCCTGACGCTCAAGATCGGCGATGCGAAAGCGCGGCAGGCCTGATTGCGCGGTGCCAAGAACATCGCCTGCCCCGCGCATTTCGAGATCCACTTCGGAAATGCGGAACCCGTCCTCGGTCTCGCGCAGGGTGGTCAGGCGTTTCATTCCTGTTTCCGACAGCGGCGGCTGGTAGAGCAACAGACAGGTAGAGGCCGCAGCCCCGCGCCCGACACGCCCCCGCAACTGGTGCAACTGCGCCAGCCCGAAGGTTTCCGCCCGTTCGACCACCATGATCGACGCGTTGGGCACGTTCACCCCCACTTCGATCACCGTGGTCGCCACCAGAACGCCTGTCTGTCCCGACACGAACCGCGCCATCGCGGCGTCCTTGTCGGCAGGTGGCATCTGGCCATGAACCAGCCCGACCACCCCTTCGCCCAAGGCCGCGCGCAGACGTTTGAACCGGTCTTCCGCCGCCGTCAGATCCGAGACTTCGCTTTCATCCACCAAGGGGCAGACCCAATAGGCCTGACGCCCCTCGGCCACGGCCTGTCGCAACCGGTCAACCACACCGTCCATCTGTTCATTGGACAGCAGCGCGGTTTTCACCGGCGTGCGCCCGGGCGGTTTTTCATCCAGCACGGACACATCCATGTCGCCGTATTGCGCAAGCGCCAGAGACCGCGGGATCGGTGTCGCCGTCATGACCAGCACGTCCACGGCCATGCCCTTGCGCCCCAGTTCGAGGCGCTGACGCACGCCGAACCGGTGCTGTTCGTCGATGATCGCCAGCCTCAGGTCGGAAAATTCCACGTCCTTCTGAAACACCGCATGGGTGCCCACGAGAATCCGGATATCGCCGCGTTTGAGCGCTGCCAGCTTGGCCGCGCGCTCTGCCCCCTTGTCGCGCCCCGTAAGCAGTTCGAGCACGACGCCCGCATCCTCGGCAAGCGGCTGCAACCCCTCAAGGTGCTGCCGCGCAAGGATTTCCGTAGGCGCCATCATCACGCCCTGCCCGCCCGCCTCGACCGCGGTGAGCAGCGCCATGAAGGCGACCAGTGTCTTGCCCGAACCGACATCCCCCTGAAGCAACCGGTTCATGCGGTGCGGGCTGGCCATGTCGTCGGTGATCTCGTCCACCGCCCGCATCTGCGCGCCGGTGGGGCGATAGGGCAGCGCGGTCAATACCTTGTGGCGCAATTGGCCGTTGCCCGATGTCGCGATCCCCGGCTTGGCGCGCTTCTGTGCACGCGCCAGCGCCAGCGTCAACTGGTGCGCCATCAACTCGTCATAGGCCAACCGCCGCCGCGCCGGGCTGTCGAGAGACAGCGCGCCCGTGCCTTGCGGCGCATGTGCGATGTGCATCGCGTCGTGCCAGCTTGGCCAGTTTTCCCGCGCCATTAACCTGGGGTCGATCCATTCCACCAGGTCCGGCGCGCGGGACAGCGCATCGGTGGCGGCCTTGACCATGGTCTTCTGCGTGACCCCGGCAGTGAGCGGATAGACCGGCTCGAACTCTGGCAGCGTGTCCGCCTCGTCGGGCATCAGCACGTGATCGGGATGCACCATCTGGGCCATGCCGTCGAAAAATTCGACCTTGCCCGACACGATGCGCCGCGCACCGAAGGGCAGGATGCGCGCCACGTAATCGCCGCGGGCGTGGAAGAACACGATCTGAAAGGCGGTCTTCGCGTCCTCGACCTGCACACGGTAGGCGCCGCCCTTGGAGCGCGGCGGGCGGTGCTGACCGATCTGAACCTCAACCGTCAGGGTCGCGGGCAAATCCGCACCGTTGACCGTCTCCCGCAAACGGCGATCCACCACCGAATGCGGCAGGGTATACAGAAGGTCGCGCGGCACCTCGATGCCCATGTGGCCAAGCGTTTCGGCGGTTGTCGGGCCGACCCCCTTGAGCCCGCCCAAATCACCGAATAGCGGGAACAGGATTTCCGGCCTGCCGCTCATGCGCCCTCGATCAGGTCGAACCAGCCGTCTTCGTCGATGATCTCGACCCCCAGATCGCGCGCCTTGGTCTCTTTCGATCCCGCCCCGGGCCCGGCGACCAGCAGATCGGTCTTGGCCGACACCGACCCCGACACC
>NZ_JAIPUT010000116.1 GCF_020055635.1 Marivita sp.
CGCAGCGTAGCATAAATAAACCCCAAAGTCCGATTCGGCCGCACAGTCCCTACTCACCTGTCTCAAATGCTGCGCGGTGCACGAATGGCAGGTTTGGTGAAGCCGCACCGCAGCGATAGGGCTGTAGCTCAATGGTGGGTCTGGGCCGGATGTGCTGCTTCATTCCAGATTGACGCCGGCGAGGCGCGGAGCATGGACGTGTGTTCGTACAAAGAATGCAGCAGCTGCGCCCGCGATAGCGCCGAACAGATGGGCCTCCCAAGAGACCCCAGGTTGACCCGGCAGAATGCCCCAGAGGATGGAGCCATACAGAACGCCGACGAGTAGTGCCGCGCCCAGCGTGACCGGCGAGCGATCCACCAGGCCGCGCGCCACGAGGAAGCCGAACCACCCGAAGACCAGCCCTGACGCACCGATATGAATGGCGGAGCTTCCGAACAGCCAGACGAGGCCGCCGCTGAGGCCTATCACCACGGCGTTCACAGCCAGCAAGGCCCGTGTGGTCGTGGCCACCAGCAGCCCACCCATCACCAGTAGCGGCGGCGTATTGGCCATCAGGTGCGCGAAGCTTCCGTGCAGGAGGGGCATCGCGATGACGCCGTCCAGCCCGCTGACGTGCCGGGGGATCAGGCCGAAGGTCGGGTTGAAGCCGTAGCCGATGATCCAGTTGACGACCTGGACCGCCCAGAGCAGCGCGACGAAGGCTGCAAGCGCCGTGGCGCGCCGTAAGAATGCGAGCATGTGATCCCGTTTCCTCATGTCGGCGAAAGTAGAGGTCTCAACAGCGCCTTCAACGGCTTTCGCGTGCTTCACAGGAAGCCCTCGGCGTTGTCAGCAAACCGTGGCCCAAGGCCGCCGAGGAGACCCGTCATGCCACGTCGATCCGTCCGGGTTCGTCCGCCTGCTCACTCGTCTGCCACCGCAGGAGTCGCGCAAGGTGGAGGGGATGGTGGCGGAGGCGCGAGAGGGTACCGAAGCGGTACTGAGATCGATGCCCGTGCCGAGGCAGGCGGCCCGGCGTGCTACTTCGGAAGTTGCCGTTGCTCGAGCGTCTCGTCGTCGCCATCGGATTTCATGGCGTCGGCGATCAGGTGGTTCACCGTCTCGTCGAAATAAGCCGTCACCTCGCGATAGAGGGTGCGGAACTCCGAGGCGACCGTACGTTCGAAGCTGGCTTGCCGCACCCTGACCATGACCGTGGTGCGCCGCTGCCGAGGATAGCGATAGGGTCGCACGCCGTGCTTGCGGCAGAGCGCCACGAAGATGCGCACCGACCAGACATCCGGCAGGGAATACTGAAGCTCGATCTCCGGCTCCGCGCTGTCCGCGGCTCCGAGATCCAGTCTGGCCTGAAGCCGGTCACGCGCCGCACCGGCCGCGGCCCGTTCACCATGGGTCGCACCTTGGGCGAACAGCCGCTCGAGCTTGGCAAGTTTCTCCCGGATATCCCTGTCGCTGGTCATGTGATCGCTCCCCGGCCGCGAACGTCTGATGGCCGTATCATCGGTGGAAGGTCAACCCGATCGGACGCCATTCCGTGTGTTCCGGCCATGGGCGTCCGGATCTTCATCCTGCAACCGCTCTGTGTCAGTATCGACAGCACAGGAGGGGGGGCGACATGGCCCGAAGCAGCACCCACAGATGGGCGTTCAAGTCCGGCATGCGGGCAGGCGCGTTCGGCTGGCGCAGCACGGCGAAGGCCGCCGCGCGACTGAAGGCCGCCGTTCGCGAGATCAAGACCGTGCGGAAGATCGATCCAGTCGCGGCCGGCGAGGGCGTCATCGCGCTCGCAGAACGCATCTGGCCGGCTTTCGAACACATCGACACCTCCTCCGGCTCGCTGGGCACTGCCGTTGCGCGCACTCTCGAAGACCTCGTTCCTATCCTGATCGACGCACCGGCGGACGAGACCACCCGTGCGGCTTGGGCGGAGCGGTTGCGCACGGCGATCGTCGATGACGGCGTGGATTACCTCGCCCCGCTCGCCGACCGTTTCGGAGAGATCGCGCAGGTCCCGTCGGTGATCAACGATCACGCGGATCGCGATCTCGACCTGATCTCGGCCGCATGGGAAAATCATGACCACTTCTCACATGTGCCGACCGCCACGCTGACCCTGTCCTGCCTGCTTAAGGCAGGCCGCCACGACGAGCTGCTCGCCCTTGTGGACAGCGCCAGAACGCGTCTGTGGTTCTATGAGAAATACGCAGCCGAGGCGCTTGTCCGCCAGGGCCGCGAAGCCGAAGCCCTGTCGCACGCTGCGGTGCTGCTCGAAGGTCAGCGCGTGCCACCGGGGTCTCGCGACATTGCACGCTTTTGCGAAAGCCTCCTGATCCGCCAAGGCAAGGCAGATGACGCCTATACGCGTTACGGCGTGCCGATGACGTCTGGCAATACATGGCTGGCGATGTGGCGCGACCTCGTGAAGCGCTACCCGGACAGAGATCCGCGCGCTGTCCTCGAAGACCTCATGGCGCACCACGGACGGAACGGAAAATGGTTCGCCACAGCGAAGACCGCCGGATATCTCGATATCGCCATCGACTGCGCCGCCGACGACGAGGCATCACCGGACACCCTGATTCGCGCGGCTCGGGACTTCGCGCAGAAGGACCCTGCCTTCGCGGCACAGGTGGCGCTGCATGCCATCGTGCATCTGCTCTCCGACCGAGGCTTCGAAGTCTCGCCTCTCGACATGGACGATGCGGTCGCCCATCTCATGACAGCCGCCAGACAGATCGACCACCTGTCGTGGGCGCTGGACCAGTTGCGCAGGATCGCCGACGACCGAGGCGGAGAAGACCTGATGCTCAAGCGTTTAAGACTGGTGACTGCGCGGCAGGCGAAAGAGATCGGTGCTGGGGCAAATTCATGAGCGCGATCCGGCCAAAGCCGCCCTGCATTGACCTTGGACGCTGCGGCGTGGCCGGGCCGGGCCTGCCGTTCGCTACACCTGCAAGATACCCGGCGGGGTGAACTCGCGCTTTGCGGAACCTTCCGGACCTTCTCCGTGGGGGCGAGATCCGCGCTGCACTCGCGAAGGCAGTCGGGAGGAGGGCGGAGGGCGGAAGTTCGCTGCATTAGCGAACGCACTCCCGGCTTACGGCAGAAGCGGACACTCAGTCAGGCTTATGCGGTCGGCTCCGGGATGATCGGCCCCGCGGGCGGAGTGAGACATGCGCTGCTGTGGGTCGCTCAAACCAAGGAAATTGCAGTATCGGGCTGGGGGACTCGCTTAGGGGCCGGAACATCGAAACGAACAACGCCCCGGTCCCGCATGTCTACGAGGACCTTGTTCAGATGCGGGCGACGGATCGGAACTTGCTCCATCGCCAGATTGAACATCGGCCCGGGAAACGCCCGCGTTCTGCCTTGCAGAAAGCCGACGATGATCTCCTCGGCCCGCGCCCTGTTCGCTTTGCAGCCGACGCCTTTCTGTTCCTGCTGAAACGCCGCGATGTCCGCCGGCGAGAACAGACTGACCTGCGGGCTGGCCCCTTCGCGAAGGTTGTGCCGCATCTCCAATTCCTGCTTCTCGACCTTCTCCTGAACGTCGCGGAAGACTTCCAACCCGGACGGGCTGTGCGTACCGAGTATTAGGCGCATCTTTACCCGCTCGCGCCTTGGCACCATGATCGAGAAATCTGGCAAGTATGACGCCACCTTGTTTGTGCGCATCGCAGCTTTCATCAAGTGCAGCATCTTCCGCTCGTTGCTCCACTCGGCTGGCAGGCGCGCAAACTCGTCAGCCCATTGGGCATCGGCGAGGAACCGACCGAACGATGCCGCCACCTCCTGATACTCGGCATGTCGGTTGATGTGGTCCGACATGAAATTCAACATGAACTCGCCGTTCTGTTCGCGCAGAAAGCGAAACACTTCCTCGTGGCGGATATTCCATCCGGTCGGGTCGATGAAGGTGAACGTGAAGCCATCGGTCAGCTTGGCGGCGATGGCGTCGAGGTTGTCTTCGAATGCGCCTTCGAAAACATGTATCTCGAACCGCCCTTTCAAAGCTGCGTACTCCCGAAGGCGTGCGACCGCCTCTGGGCGCTGTTCGCAGAAGCAGAAGCGTATTTTCAATCCACCTACACCGCGCTTTCCGAGATCGGCGCGAACGGCTTCCAGTGTGTTGATTGCCTGATCGAACGAGGCGTCTGAATATTTGGCGTCATCCGATACGCGCCAAGGTCCGGCGAAGGCATCTACGAAATTGAATGTCGGAGAATGGCCTTGCAGCGTCTTGTAGGCCGCCGCTTGGAGGTACTTCGTTAGGAACTGGTGCTTGATGAACGACTGTTCGCGGTCGCGGTAAAGATCTAAATCTGCTGTCATCTGGATTTTTCACTATTGCAATTCCGCCATGATCGCCTTCGGCACGATCTCCCACGGGAACCCGTTCCATTCTTCGCCTTCGAGCAGGCGACCGCCGGATTTCGGACGCGCACCGCCCCACTGTTTGAAGAAGAACGCCACGTCGTATTGCTCGCAGGCGACACGCAATTCGGTCGCCCACGCCGCTTCCATCGGACGCGCGCCGGGACCGCTTTCGCCGCCGACAATCGCCCAAGCCACGCCGGTCAAGTCAACCTGGCCAATCGGACCGAGCAGAGGTTCGAATGAGATGAAGCGCGCGTCAGAGTTAATCTGCCGAAGGTGTTCGATCCGCCCTTTGTGGGCGGCATCCTCGACAGACACGCCCAGCCAGATATGCGACGGCACTCGCCCATCGTTATAGCGGCGGCGCACATAGTTGCGCATCAGCGACGACCGTTTGGTAAGCACCTGATACACGTGCCAGTCCGCAGCTTCCATCGCATCGAACACGCGGTCGATGAACTCGCGCGGAATGTCCTTGTTGAAAAGGTCGCTCATCGAGTTGACGAAGATCATGCGCGGCTTCTTCCACTGGGCTGGCTGTGCCAGCCGCGCAGGCCAAAGCCGCAAGTCGAAGCCCTGTTCGTAAGGATGCCCTTCAATGCCGCGCCAGCGTTCCGCAAACCTCTCCGCGTAACAGTGGTCGCAGCCAGGACCGACCTTCGTGCATCCAGTGACAGGATTCCACGTCGCGTCTGTCCATTCGATCTCAGATCTCTGTGCCATGGTCGCCTCGATTTTGTTGACGACGCTACCAGCTTTCACGACTGTACGGAATCCCCCGCTATCGCTCAGCTTCGGAAGCGGACGCATCTGCTTCCGCCTGAACTCGCCGGGGGTCATTGCGAACGTCAGCTGCGGGGAGGCACACATCAGCGCAGAACGTTGAGCACAAGGTCAGCTCTGGGCCGTCAGTGAAGACGGCCCGGTTCGTCAAATTTCAATGGCCTCTGCGATCGCAAGAGCATCCTCAAGCTCGACGCCGAGGTATCTTACGGTGCTGTCCATCTTCGTGTGCCCCAACAGGAGCTGGACCGCACGGAGGTTGCCTGTCTTCTTGTAAATCTGTGTGACCTTGGTCCGCCGCATCGAATGTGTGCCATAGGCGCTGGCCTCCAAGCCGATCGAGGCAACCCACTCCCGGACAATTCGCGCATACTGGCGGGTCGAGATGTGGAGCCGTTCATGAAACCGGCCAGGCCAAAGGTATTCGGACCCGACCATCAACGGGTCCTGCATCCATCGATCGAGAGAGGCCCGAGTGCCTTCGGAGATTTCAAAGCGGACAGGCTTCTGCGTCTTGCTTTGCAGAACCGACGCGCGTTCCTTGATCTGGCCGGACGCCATGACATCGACGACCTTCATCCTGACCAGATCGCAGCCACGCAGCTTGCTGTCGATGGCCAGGTTGAAGAGGGCCAGAT